>NZ_LQOY01000081.1 GCF_002101675.1 Mycobacterium gordonae
GCCCCCGGCACCGCCGTTGCCACCCGCCCCGCCGGGTGTGGCGGCGGCACCGCCCGCGCCGCCGTGACCGCCGTTCCCGCCGGCGCCGACGGTGCCTCCGGATCCGCCACTGCCGCCGTTCCCGTCCTGTCCGGCATTTCCGCCGTTTCCGCCGTTCCCGCTGGCGCCGCTGCCTTGCTGGGCAGTGCGGCTCTGGCCGTTGCCGCCGGTCCCGCCGTCACCACCGGTTCCTCCGGCCCCGCCGCCGGCGCCGCTGCCGCCGTCGCCGCCGTCACCCCCGGCTCCGACCGCTCCGCCCTTGCCGCCGTTGCCGCCGGCGCCCGCACCAGCGGCGTTGCCGCCGTTACCACCGTTACCGCCGGCCGCACCATTGCCGCCGTTTCCGCCAGCACCGCCAGTGCCCGCCCCCAGGGCGCCACCACCCCTTCCGCCGCTGCCGCCGGCACCCGAGCTGCCGCCCGTGCCGCCGGCGCCGCCGTCTCCGGCTCCGACGGCTGACGCACCGGCGCCTCCATTGCCGCCCGCTCCCGCGTGACCCCCGTCACCGCCGTCACCGCCGTTGCCGGAGTGGCTGCCGCCGGTGCCGCCGTTGCCGCCCGCACCGCCGTGACCGCCGTTGGTGCCGTCCGCGCCTGGTCCGGCCACGGGGCCGGGAAGGCCGATGGGGGTGGCGGTGCCGCCGCCGTTCGTACCGGACAGGATCCCGCCGGTGGCACCTCCGCTGGTGGCGTCGCCTCCGCCACCAACCTGACCGCCGCTGGCTTGACCGCCGGTACCGCCGCTGCCGCCGATCGAATCGGTGACGGTGCCGTTGGCTCCGGCGGTTCCGGCGCTGCCGTTGCCGCCCTTGCCGCCGTTGCCGCCGTTGCCATAATTGCCCGCGGCGCCGCCGTCGCCGCCTTTGCCGCCATTGACGCCGGCCGCCGTGCCTGTTGCAGCGTCGTAGCCGGCCCCGCCGTTTCCGCCGTCGCCGCCGGTGCCGTGCGCTCCGGTGAGACCAGCGACCCCGCTCAAAGCGGTGTGGGCCCCGATCGCACCCGCAGCGCCACCCAGGCCCCCCATCCCGACATTGCCGCCGGCCCCGCCGTTGCCTCCAGCGCCGTCGTTCATTCCCACGACTCCGACCGCACCTGACCCGCCGTTGCCCGCGTTTCCGCCGGTACCGCCCGCCCCGCCGTTGCCGGCGTATCCCCGCTGGCCGGGATGACCGATGGTCGACGTTCCACCGGCGCCGCCGTTCCCGCCCGCGCCGCCGGCTCCGCCACTGCCGCCGTTACCGCCGTCGGTCCCGCTGCCGCCCGCCGCGCTGGCGTCCACACCGGCGAGGCCGTGGCCGCCTGCTCCGCCGGCTCCACCGGCGCCGCCCGCGCCACCGTCCCCGGCATACCCCGACACCCTCCCACCGGCTCCGCCGCGGCCGCCATCCCCGCCGTTCCCTCCGACGCCGCCGTCAGCGCCAGAACCGCCCGCCACGGTTGCCGACGCACCCGCCTTTCCGCTGGCTCCGGCCCCACCCTGCCCGCCGGCTCCGCCGTTGCCGTACTGACCGGCCGCACCGCCGTCCCCGCCGCGGCCGCCCACCATGTTCGCCGAGGTCGCCGCGCCCCCCGCACCACCGGCGCCGCCATTGCCGATGAACGATCCGCCCCGCCCGCCGGCACCGCCGGCAGCGCCCGCGCCACCGGCGCCGCCCCGCCCTCCATTGCCGATCAGCCCGGCGGCACCGCCCGCTCCACCGGCCATCCCGGCGACCGTGCCGGCCGCGCCGTTGCCGCCGTTGCCGAATAACAAGCCGCCCGGACTGCCGGCCTGTCCGGGTGCTTTTCCGTCCGCCCCATTGCCGATCAGCGGGCGTCCCGTCACCGCCGCAGCGGGGGCATTGACCGCGCCGAGCAGAGCCTCCAGCGGTGAGGCGTTGGTGACCTCAGCAGTGGCGTACGCGGCGGCGGCATCACTGAGCGCGACGACGAATCGGGCCCGCAACGCGTCGGCCCGGGCGCTGAGCGCCTCGTATTCCCGGGCGTAGCCGGTGAACAACGACGCGATGGCCGTCGACACTTCGTCCTGAGCTGCCGCGGCCAAACTGGTGGTCCGCGAAGCTGCTGCCGCATTGGCCGCGGTGACCGCCGAACCAATGCCGCTCAGATCGCCCGCCGCTGTCGCCAATGACGCCGGTGCCACTACCGCAAATGACATGAGATCTCCCGCCGAGCCGATGCCTGGCCCTGAGAGTGGCGGGCGGGTCCTGAGCAACGGTGGGATAAAGATGGAATCGCCAGCTAGAGAGCCCTGGAGAGCTGGAAATGGGTAGCCGTGCCGCCGTCGAGACTGAACTTTCGCAGCCGAAACGCGAGTGGCGGCCTGCAATTTTTCAGGGTCGGCGAACGAAGTGACCGGATTCCCCGTACGAAACGTCAAATGCCTGGTCACGGGTGCGGATCGGGGCATGGCCGCGCACGTGGGAAGATGTTCGGGTGTTGCGCTGGATCACTGCCGGGGAATCCCATGGCCGCGCGTTGGTGGCCATGGTCGAGGGCATGGTCGCCGGCGTCGAGGTGACGTCCACCGAGATCGCCGACGAGCTGGCCCGCCGCCGCCTCGGTTACGGCCGCGGCGCCCGGATGAAGTTCGAGCGTGACGCGGTGACCATGTTGTCCGGGGTGCGCCACGGCGTCACCCTGGGCGGCCCCATCGCGATCGAGATCGGCAACACCGAGTGGCCGAAGTGGGAAACCGTGATGGCCCCCGACCCCGTCGACCCGTCGCTGCTGGCAGACAGCGCGCGCAATGAACCCCTGACCCGCCCCCGGCCGGGGCATGCCGACTACGCGGGCATGCTCAAGTACGGCTTCGACGACGCCCGTCCGGTGCTGGAGCGCGCCAGCGCCCGCGAGACCGCCGCACGCGTCGCGGCCGGCACTGTCGCGCGGGCCTTTCTGCGTCAGGCGCTCGGCGTCGAGGTGCTCTCGCACGTCATCTCAATCGGTGCGTCGACTCCGTATGACGGCCCGCCGCCGCGGCCGGAAGACCTGGCCGCCATCGACGCCAGCCCGGTCCGGGCATATGACCAAGAGGCCGAGAAGTCCATGATCACCGAGATCGAGGCGGCCAAGAAGGACGGCGACACCCTCGGAGGCGTCGTGGAGGTGGTGGCGTCGGGTCTGCCGGTCGGCCTCGGTTCGTTCACCAGCGGTGACAACCGGCTCGACAGTCAACTGGCCGCCGCCGTGATGGGCATCCAGGCGATCAAGGGCGTCGAGATCGGCGACGGGTTCGAAACGGCCCGGCGCCGCGGCAGCCGCGCGCACGACGAGATGTATCCCGGGCCCGACGGAGTGGTGCGTTCCACCAATCGGGCCGGCGGACTCGAAGGCGGGATGACCAACGGCCAGCCGCTGCGGGTGCGCGCGGCGATGAAGCCGATCTCGACCGTGCCGCGGGCTCTGGCCACCGTCGACATGGCTACCGGCGACGAGGCCGTCGCCATCCACCAGCGATCGGACGTGTGCGCGGTGCCCGCTGCCGGAGTGGTCGTCGAAACCATGGTCGCGCTGGTTCTGGCCCGCGCGGCGCTGGAAAAGTTCGGTGGCGATTCGCTGACGGAAACCCGCCGCAACATCGCGTCCTACCTGCGCACGGTCGCCGACCGGGAGGCGCCGGCCACCCGGGCTGCCGGAAGCTAGCGCAGGTGGCTCCCAGGGCGGTACTCGTGGGCTTGCCGGGTTCCGGCAAGTCGACCATCGGTCGGCGGTTGTCCAAGGCGCTCGGGGTCAGCCTGCTGGACACCGACGCCGCGATCGAGGAGCGGACCGGTCGCACAATCGCCGACATCTTCGCCACCGACGGCGAGGCCGAGTTCCGGCGCATCGAGGAGGAGGTGATCCGTGCGGCGCTCGAGGAGCACGACGGCGTGCTGTCGCTGGGCGGCGGCGCGGTCACCAGTCCCGGGGTGTGCGCGGCGCTGGCCGGACACACCGTGGTCTACCTCGAGATCAGCGCCGCCGAAGGGGTGCGGCGCACCGGCGGCAACACGGTGCGGCCACTGCTGGCCGGGCCCGACCGCGCCGAGAAGTTCCGAGAACTGATGTCCAAACGCATCCCGCTGTACCGCCGTGTCGCGACCATCCGGGTGGACACCAACCGTCGCAACCCCGGCGCGGTGGTCCGCTACATCGTGTCGCGGCTGCAAACCCAGGTAGAGGCCACCAAATGACTGACAACGCACCGGTTACCGTCGAGGTAGCCGTGGATCCGCCGTACCCCGTGGTGATCGGCACCGAGCTGCTCGACGAGCTGGCCAAGCTGCTGGCCGGGCGGCACAAGGTCGCCATCGTGCATCAGCCGGTGTTGGCGCACACCGCCGAGGAAATACGGACCCGCCTGGCCGACAGCGGGATTGACGCGCACCGGGTGGAAATTCCGGACGCCGAAGCGGGTAAAGAGCTGCCCGTCGTGGGCTTTATCTGGGAAGTGTTGGGCCGCATAGGTATTGGACGCAAGGACGCGCTGGTCAGCCTGGGGGGCGGGGCCGCCACCGACGTCGCCGGGTTCGCGGCGGCCACCTGGCTGCGCGGTGTGTCGATAGTGCACGTGCCGACCACGCTGCTCGGCATGGTCGACGCGGCCGTCGGCGGCAAGACCGGCATCAATACCGAGGCGGGCAAGAACCTGGTCGGCGCGTTCCATCAGCCGCTGGCCGTCCTGGTTGATCTGTCGACACTGAAGACGTTGCCGCGCAACGAGATAGTCGCGGGGATGGCCGAGGTGGTCAAGGCCGGATTCATCGCCGACCCGGTGATTCTGGACCTGATCGAGGCCGACCCGCAGGCGGCGCTGGATCCCGACGGCGACGTGTTGCCGGAACTGGTCCGGCGCGCGATCGCCGTGAAAGCCGAAGTGGTCGCGGCCGACGAGAAGGAATCGGAACTCCGCGAAATCCTCAACTACGGTCACACATTGGCGCATGCGATCGAGCGCCGCGAGCGTTACCAGTGGCGGCACGGCGCCGCGGTGTCGGTCGGCCTGGTATTCGCGGCGGAGTTGGCCCGGCTCACCGGCCGCCTCGACGACGCCACCGCCGCGCGTCACCGCGACATCCTCACCGCACTGGGCCTGCCGGTCAGCTATGACCCCGACGCGCTGCCGCAGTTGCTGGAATACATGGCCGGAGACAAGAAAACGCGCGCGGGTGTGTTGCGGTTCGTGGTGCTGGACGGGCTGGCCAAGCCGGGCCGGCTGGTGGGACCCGACCCCGGTCTGCTCGTGACGGCCTACGCCGGAGTCTGCGCGCCGTGACCATCAACGTCATCAATGGCCCGAACCTGGGCCGCCTCGGTAAGCGCGAACCCACCGTGTACGGCAGTACCACTCACGACGACCTGGTGGCCCTGATCGAGTCCGAAGCCGCCGAGCTCGGTCTGAAAGTGGTTGTCCGGCAGAGCGACAGTGAAGCCGAACTGCTGGACTGGATTCACCGGGCGGCGGACGCGTCGGAACCGGTGATACTCAACGCAGGCGGTCTGACGCACACCTCGGTGGCCCTGCGCGATGCCTGCGCGGAGTTGAGTGCACCGCTGATCGAGGTGCACATCTCCAATGTGCATGCGCGCGAAGAGTTTCGGCACCACTCGTACCTCAGCCCGGTGGCGACCGGGGTGATCGTCGGACTGGGAGTGCAGGGCTATCTGCTGGCCCTGCGCTACCTGGCGGCTACCTAGCTACTTTTTGTCCGGCTTGTCGAGGTTGATCACCTCGGTCTTGGCGTCACTGCTGTGATCGCCGGTACGGATGACCTCGGTCTTGTCCTCGTGACCGTGGTTGCCGGTGCGGATCACTTCGGTCTTGGCGTCGTCGCGGTGGTCGCCGGTGCGGATGACCTCGGTGGGTTCCTCACGTTCCACCGTCGCGACAGAAGAGGTTCGTTCCTCGGTTTGGGCGCCCCGGCCCTGTCGCGGAATTTCTCCGGTGGGGCTGTCGTCCTCCCGCACCGCGGAGAACACGTCGGTGTCAGCGGAGCGGTCGCGGTTCGGGTCATGGTCGGGCCGCTCGACCGGGGGAGCGTTGCGGTCGATGCGCCAGCGGCCGATCGCCACGCCGACGATCGCGAACAGGAACACGATCAGCGCGGTGAATGCCGCAAAGGTAGTTAGCTCGTTGAGCAAACCGCCGGTGTAGATGCCCTTGTAGAACAAGGCGATGATCCATGACACCAGGCCGCTGACCACACCGGCCACCAGTCCGCTCAGCAACCACACCATGGCGAGGTCTTCACGACGGTCCGGGTCCGGGTTCGCCTTGGCATCGGCGCGACCGTCGAAATACCCCCACACCGCGGCACAGATGATGAAGACCGTCAGGAGCACCACGCTGATCAGCGCCGACTGGGTCTGCCACGCGTTGATCAGCGCCCCTTGAAACAGGCGAAGAACGACCATCCCGGCGGCAAAGACCAATCCACGCAGCATCCACTTGTTCATGGGCAAACAGCGTAGCGAGTACGGTCAAGGGTCGTGACACATTCCCAGCGCCGACACAACCTCAAAACCAAAATCAGTGCCGCAGGACTGGACGCGATGCTGGTCACGGACCTGATAAATGTGCGGTATCTATCCGGCTTCAGCGGATCCAACGGCGCGTTGCTGGTGTTTGCTGACGACCGCGAGGCCGTGCTGGCCACCGACGGCCGGTACCGCACCCAGGCGGCGCAGCAGGCACCTGACCTGGAGGTGGCCATCGAGCGTGCCGTGGGCCGTTATCTGGCCGGCCGGGCCGGGCGTGACGACGTCGGAAAACTGGGCTACGAAAGCCATGTGGTCACCGTCGACGGCTTGGACGCGCTGGCCGGTGAACTGGAGGGCCGCAACACCGAACTGGTGCGGGCGTCGGGAACGGTGGAGACCCTGCGCGAGATCAAAGACGCCGGTGAGCTGGCGCTGTTGCGGCTCGCCTGTGAAGCCGCCGACGCGGCGCTGGCCGACCTGGTGGAGCGCGGCGGGCTGCGGCCGGGCCGCACCGAGCGTGAGGTGAGCCGCGAACTGGAAGGCTTGATGCTCGATCACGGCGCCGACGC
Source organism: Mycobacterium gordonae (assembly GCF_002101675.1). Lineage (GTDB taxonomy): Bacteria > Actinomycetota > Actinomycetes > Mycobacteriales > Mycobacteriaceae > Mycobacterium > Mycobacterium gordonae. The sequence goes on from NZ_LQOY01000081.1 coordinate 7,070, forward strand.
GATCTCCTTCGAGACGATCGTCGCGGCCGGGCCCAATTCGGCAATCCCGCACCACCGGCCCTCCGACGCGGTGCTTACGTCGGGGGACTTCGTCAAGATTGACTTCGGCGCGTTGGTCGCGGGCTATCACTCCGACATGACCCGCACCTTCGTGCTGGGAAACGCCGCCGACTGGCAACTGGAGATTTACGAGCTGGTCGCGGAGGCCCAACGAGCGGGCCGGGAGGCGCTGCACCCGGGCGCTGAGTTGCGCGATGTCGACGGCGCCGCGCGGCAGGTGATCGCCGACGCGGGTTACGGCGATCACTTCGGCCACGGCCTGGGACACGGAGTCGGCCTGCAGATACACGAAGCGCCGGGCATCGGAGCGACATCCGCCGGTACACTACTTGCGGGCTCCGTGGTGACGGTGGAGCCCGGCGTTTATTTACCCGGCCGTGGCGGTGTCCGCATCGAGGACACGCTGGTGGTGCCAAGCGACACCCCGCACCACCCCGGGCAGACCCCGGAATTGTTGACCCGGTTCCCCAAGGAACTGGCCATTTTGTAGGAGATTTAAAAGAACGTGGCGACCACTGCTGACTTCAAGAACGGACTTGTCCTGGTCATCGACGGCCAGCTGTGGACCATCACCGAGTTCCAGCACGTCAAACCCGGCAAAGGTCCCGCCTTTGTGCGGACCAAGCTGAAGAACGTGCTGTCCGGCAAGGTCGTGGACAAGACCTACAACGCCGGCGTCAAGGTCGACACGGCGACTGTCGACCGGCGCGACACCACCTACCTCTACCGCGACGGTTCGGACTTCGTGTTCATGGACAGCCAGGACTATGAGCAGCACCCGCTGCCGGAGTCGCTGGTCGGCGACGCCGCCCGGTTCTTGCTGGAAGGTCTGCCGGTGCAGGTCGCGTTCCACAACGGCGCGCCGCTCTACATCGAGCTCCCGGTATCCGTCGAACTCGTCGTCTCCCACACCGAGCCCGGCTTGCAGGGCGACCGGTCCAGTGCGGGCACCAAGCCGGCCACCGTGGAAACGGGCGCGGAAATCCAGGTGCCGTTGTTCATCAACACCGGTGACAAGCTCAGGGTGGACACCCGCGACGGCAGCTACCTGGGGCGGGTCAACACCTGACCATGCCAGAGGACAAAGCGAGCAAACAGCGGCCCACCCGGCCCGCGCGGCCCTTTAAAGGCCGGCATCTGGCGCGTAAAGGCGCCGTCGACCTGCTGTTCGAGGCAGAGGCCCGCGGGCTGAGCCCGGTGGAGATGGTCGATCTACGCACCGCGCTGGCCCAGTCGAATCCGGACGTGACCCCGCTGCTTCCGTACGCGGCGGTCGTCGCACGCGGCGTCGCCGAGCACGCGGCGCACATCGATGAGCTGATCACCTCGCACCTGCAGTCATGGACGCTGGACCGCCTTCCCGCGGTCGACCGCGCGATTCTGCGGGTTGCCGTCTGGGAATTGCTGTATGCCGACGACGTTCCCGAACCGGTCGCCGTGGACGAGGCGGTGGAGTTGGCCAAGGAACTGTCCACCGACGAGTCCCCTAGTTTCGTCAACGGCGTACTAGGCCAGGTGATGCTGGTAACGCCGCAGATCCGCGCGGCCGCCCAGGCTGTCCGAGGGGGTGCCTCATGACCCGGCTCGAGCTGCGTGTCGTCCTGGCCGTCCTGGCGGCGGTGACGGTGGTCGTGGGAGCGGTGATCAGTGCCGCATTCGGCTGGACCATCGTCGCCTCGGTGCTGGCCATCTTCGGGCTGGGCGTGGGTGCCGCGGTGTATCACACGGTCGAACGGCTGATTCTGGCCCGCCGCATCAGTACCGTGCGCACGGCCGCCAAGCCGCTGCAGCCACTACTGCCGGTGATGGCCGCCATCATGGGCCTGACCCAGGGTGTGGTGCGCTCCCTCGGCGACGTCACCGACCTTCCCGGCAAGCGTTTCGAGCTGCCCCAGCTGCCGCTGTTCAAGTGGATGGAAAACCCGCTCGGCAAAGGCAATCGGCAGATCATCGACAGCGACGACGAGCTGGACGGCTGATCCTCTGCCCGGTCGGGCCAACCAACATTCCCGATCGAAATCATCGCGCTTTGCGCGCGGGCGCGACAGAATGGCCGTTGGTTACAACGGAAAGCTGTCGACAGTGAAGTCAATCATTGCCATGGTCATGCTGACCTCCGCCGCGTCGGCGCTGGCAGTCTTGGCCCCGGCGCAAGCGCATGCCGACGGCTTCGACTTCTTCCAGACGCCGTCGGGGAACATCGACTGTGCGATGGGTCTGTTGGACGGTTCGGCCCTCGTCGAGTGCGAGATCAGCGACCACACCTGGTCGGCACCGGCGCGCCCGAATCCCTGCATGGGAGCCTTCGGCGACCGGATCAGCATGCGGCAGGGCAGTGCGGCCAGGTTGACCTGCCACGGCGATACCGTGCGAGGAACCGGATACCCGGTGCTGCAATACGGTCAGACGCGCTCACTGAACTCGGTAACCTGCGAAAGTCAGCAATCGGGCATCACGTGTACCGACACCGGGACCGGCCACTTCTTCCAACTTTCCCGCGATACCTACGAGCTGCACTGACGCTCGAGAACAGGTGACGACATGAACCGAGACAGCGCCCGCACCAGACGGCTTCGCGTGTCCGCCCTTGCGGCGGTAGCCAATCCGTCGTACACGCGGGTTGACACCTGGAATCTGCTCGACGACGCCTGCCGTCACCTGGCCGAGGTGGACCTGGCCGGACTGGACAAGACCCACGACCTGGCCAAGGTGAAGCGGTTGATGGACCGCATCGGCGCCTACGAGCGGTACTGGCTGTACCCCGGCGCGGCGAACTTGGCCACCTTCCGGGAACACCTGGAAAGCCTGTCCACGGTGCGCCTCGCCGAGGAGGTGTCGCTGGCGGTACGGCTGCTCTCCGAATACGGCGACCGCACAGCCTTATTCGACCTTTCGGCGCCACTGGCCGATCAGGAGCTGGTAGCCCAGGCCAAACAGCAGCAGTTCTACACCGTGCTGCTGGCCGACGATTCCCCTTGCACCGCACCGGATTGCCTGGCCGAAGCGCTGCGCGCACTGCGCACCGCGTCCGAAGACATTCAGTTCGAGGTCCTCATCGCACCCAGCGTGGAGGACGCCATCACGGCGGTGGCGCTCAACGGTGAGATCCAGGCCGCGGTCATCCGCCACGACCTGCCGCTGCGTTCGCGCGACCGGGTGCCGTTGATGAACACGCTGCTGGGCGCCAACGACGACACTTCGATATCCAGGGTGTCCGACCGCTCGCACGACTGGGTCGAGTGCGGCGAGTGGATCCGCGAACTGCGGCCCCACATCGACCTTTATCTGCTTACCGACGAGTCGATCGCGGCGGGCACCGACGACGAGCCCGACGTCTACGACCGCACCTTCTACCGGCTCAACGACGTCACGGATCTTTACAGCACGGTGATCGCCGGGCTCCGAAACCGGTTCTCCACGCCGTTTTTCGACGCCTTGCGGGCCTACGCGTCGGCGCCGGTCGGTCAGTTTCACGCGCTGCCCGTAGCGCGCGGCGCCAGCATCTTCAACTCGAAGTCGTTGCAGGACATGGGCGAGTTCTACGGCCGCAACATCTTCATGGCCGAAACATCCACCACCTCAGGTGGATTGGACTCGCTGCTGGACCCGCACGGCAACATCAAGAAGGCGATGGACAAGGCGGCGGTCACCTGGAACGCCAACCACACCTATTTCGTGACCAACGGAACCTCAACCGCCAACAAGATCGTCGTGCAGTCGTTGACCCGGCCGGGCGACATCGTGCTCATCGACCGGAACTGCCATAAATCCCATCACTACGGCCTGGTGCTGGCCGGGGCGTACCCCCGTTATCTGGAGTCCTACGCACTGCCACAGTTCGCCATTTACGGTGCGGTGCCGCTGAGCACCATCAAGAAGGCGCTGCTGGATCTGGAGGCGGCCGGGCACTTGGACAAGGTGCGCATGCTGCTGCTCACCAACTGCATCTTCGACGGTGTCGTGTACAACCCGCGGCGGGTGATGGAGGAGGTGCTGGCCATCAAGCCGGACATCGTCTTCCTGTGGGACGAGGCCTGGTACGCGTTCGCCACCGCGGTGCCCTGGGCCCGGCAGCGCACCGCGATGGTGTCGGCCGAGCGTCTCGAGCAGATGCTGTCGTCACCGGAATACGCTCAGGAATACCGGGATTGGCAGGCCTCGATGGAAGGGGTCGCGCGCGAAGAGTGGGCCAACCACCGGCTGCTGCCAGACCCCGCCAAGGCCCGGGTTCGGGTGTACGCGACCCACTCCACTCACAAGTCTCTGTCGGCGTTCCGGCAGGCTTCGATGATCCACGTCCGCGATCAGGACTTCAACGCGCTGGCCCGCGACGCGTTCGGTGAGGCGTTCCTCACGCACACTTCGACATCGCCGAACCAGCAACTGCTGGCGTCGCTGGATCTGGCCCGCCGCCAGGTCGACATCGAGGGCTTCCAGCTGGTCCGGCAGACCTACGATATGGCGCTGGTGTTCCGGCACCGGGTCCGCAAAGACCGCTTGATCAGCAAGTGGTTCCGCATCCTCGACGAGTCCGACCTGGTGCCCGAGGAGTACCGGGCATCCCATGTCAGCTCCTACCGCGAAGTCAGGCAGGGCGCGCTGGATGAGTGGAACGAGGCCTGGCGCTCGGATCAATTCGTGCTGGACCCGACGCGGGTCACGCTGTTCCTCGGCAAGACCGGGATGAACGGATACGACTTCCGCGAGAAGATCCTGATGGACCGCTTCGGCATCCAGATCAACAAGACGTCGATCAACAGCGTGTTGCTGATCTTCACCATCGGCGTCACCTGGTCCAGCGTCCACCATCTACTCGACGTGCTGCGCCGGGTGGCCACCGACTTCGACCGCACCCAGGCCGCCGCCAGTGCCGCCGACTGGAAACTGCACGAGCGCCGGGTCGAGGAGATCACCGAAGACCTGCCGCACCTGCCCGACTTCAGCCAATTCGACGTGGCGTTCCGCCCCGACGAGGGCAGCGTGTACGGCGACACCCGGTCGGCCTTCTACGCCGGCTACGAGGAGAAGGACCGCGAATACGTGCTGATCGGCACGGCGGGGCGACGCATCGCCGAGGGAAAGACGTTGGTGTCCACCACATTCGTGGTGCCGTACCCGCCGGGCTTCCCGGTGCTGGTGCCGGGTCAGGTGGTGTCCAAGGAGATCGTGTACTTCCTGGCCCAGCTCGACGTCAAAGAGATCCACGGCTACAACCACGAGCTCGGTTTGTCGGTGTTCACCCAGGAGGCGCTGGCCCGCATGGAGGCCGCGCGCGCCGCCGTCACCCGCGCCACCAAAGCGTCGGGCAATGGGTCGTCCGAGTCGGCTCGGGCGCCCGAAGCGCCGCTGGTGGCCAATGAGCATACGGTTCCGGTGAACTGAGGGGATTGGCGGTCGCTCTCGGCAGATTGAGATCTCGCCAGTCTCCCCATCGCTCCTGGGCTGCAACCGTTAGATCGGCGAACACGTTGTCCTGCTTCGCGTTCGACGGACAACGTGGCCTATGTCCGGGGCGATGCCCGGCGGGTGTCGGCATCGGTGTCGCGCAATTCGTCAGCTTCTGACAGAAGTGGTCACCGTTCCGGCCGGGGAGGTGCGACCATTGAGCGCACCGGTTTCGAGAGGTCTGGGATGAGAAACCTGCCGTATCTCATCGTGGGTGTCATCACCACGCTGGTTGGCGTGTGGATTCTTGTCAAAGCTGTTCGGGAGATGCGACTGGCAGCGCGCACCCGTACGTGGCCGACCGTGCCAGGTTGCGTGACGCACGCAGAGGTCGTGTCCGACGACGGCAGTGAAGTCTTTGAGGTCGAGTACCGCTTTGAGGTCGCGGGTGTTCGACACCGCGGTGACGTCCTCCAATTTGGCCATCCGCAGAAATCGAGCGCGATAGACCAGGAGCTGGTGGATCGCTACGCGGTTGGAACCGAGGTGGAGGTCCATTACGATCCGGCCGACCCCGCGACGGCAGTCTTGATTCCCGGTGGTGGGCGCAAGATCTATTCGAGGGCAGGTTACGCGGTGGCGTACCTTGCCGTCGGATTATTTTTCACGGCGACGACGATTCGACCAGTTCTGGCGCCCGAGGGACCCGAGGTGGCCGAGCAGACACCGTTGCCGAACGTGCCGTACTTCGCACTGAACAACCCCAGAGGCGTCGCGGTGGCTGCGGATGGTGCGGTGTATGTGTGCGACGGACCGCCCAAGACGTCGTGGACGCCGATCACGCCGATTGGGCCGCTGGGGCCGTCGCCGGTTCCGGGGCCGCCGGGACTACCGACAACGATGATGCCGATTCCGGGGATGCCGAATGCCCCGTCTGCACAGGCGGACGGTCGTGTACTTCGGCTGACGCCAGCCCTGACTGACGCCAAAAGTGAGGTGCCCCGAACTCTGCTGGCGTCGCCCAGCGGTCTGGCGATCGACACAAGCGGAAAGATGTACGTCACCGATCGTGGCCAACTGTGGGTGTACGCGTACTCCGCAGACTCGGGATTCACCGGGGCCACGCCCCTGCGTGGTACCACAGCAATCAACGTTGCGGTGGATTCGATTGGGACGGTGTACGTTACACAATCATCATCCGGCCGGGTGCTCAAACTGCCGGCCGAAGGCAGCACCGCGACCGAATTTTTCAGAGCCCCGGACGATGGTTGGGCGACCGACGTTGCGGTCGACAGCGCGGGCAACGTGTATGTCACCGACTCGAAAAACAGTCGGATATTCAGGATCGCGGTGGACGGCGTCCCGAGAGAGCTTCCGTTCCAGGGCATTTCGCATCCCGAGGGGGTGGCGGTGGACACCGCCGGCAACGTCTACGTCGTCGATGCGGGCAATCACCGAGTCATGAAGTTGAACACGAATTCGCCAGCCGCCACCGACTTGTTATTCGACGGGCTCACCGATCCCTACGATGTGGCAGTCGACACTGCCGGCAATGTGTTGGTCACCGACCAGGGAAGCAATTTCTTGCTCAAATTCCCGCCGCCGCAATGAGTCCGGCGGGTCCAGGGCATCGGAACGGTCGTCAATTTCGCCCCGCGCTCGGACCGCGTGCAGGAAGGGACGATCTCAGCGCAGGATCCTGGCGTAGATCAGGCTGTCGTGCGGGTCGGGTCCCATCGTCGGGTACACCGCGTGCCGGCGTAGCCGCCCTTCCAGGGCGAACCCAGCCCGCTGCAGCAGTCGCGCAGACCGGGCGTTGTCGACGTGGCAGGTCGCCCACACCCGGAACACGCTGGAGTCGGCCGCGAGCTCGGTCAGCACCGCCTTGAGCGCCTCGGACATGTAGCCCATGTCCCACCAGTTGCGGCCAAGGCAGTAGCCGATCTCGGCGGAGTGGCTGACCGGGCGGCGACAGCTGATCAGCCCGACGATGTCGCCGGTGCGGCGCAAGGTGATCACCCAGTTCCGGTCGTTCTTCGTCGAGATCAGCTGCTCGATGAGCACCCGGCGGGTCTCGAGGGCATCCGGATGGGCGGTCCACAGCAGAAACCGGGTGACTTCGGGATCACCGGACACACTCTCGAAGATCTCATCGGCGTCCTCCACCCCCGGCGGGCGCAGCACCAGCCGGGGGCATTCCAGATGCGTCGGCGGCAGTACGTAGGAGTAACCGCTCATAGCAGCGCGAGCGCGCGATAGGTGTGGCGGACGAAGTTGGGCTGCGCGGTTCGTAGTCGGGCCAGCACCGGGTTGCCCGCGACCGCCGCCGCGGCGTTGACGCTCAGGTCGGGACAGTACTGGATGAGGTACAGCAATATCAGGTCCGCGCTCGGATCGGCCTGCCACCACGTCCCGTACGCGCCGGGCCAGCTGAACGTGCCGATGCCGCCCGGCCCGAACAAGGGCGTGGCCCGGACGGGATCGGTGACCACCGACAGGTTCAGCCCGAACCCGCGTCCCACCCAGTACGGCGAGCCCAGGAAGTTGTGCCGTTTCTGGTCTTCGGTCAACCGGTCGGTGCGCATCTGGCGCACCGATTCCGTCGACAGCACCCTGACCCCGTCAATCAAGCCGTCGCCCAGCAACATTCGCACGAAGCGCAGGTAGTCGTCGGCGGTTGACCACAACCCGCCGCCGGCGTTGCAGAACGACGGCGGTTTGACGTGCGGAGGCCCCATCACGTCGTGGCGCAATCGGTCGTGCTCGTCGTGCCGGTACATGGTCGCCGCCCGTGGTCGCGACGCGGGTGTCACGAAGAAACCGGTGTCCGGCATCCCAGCCGGACCCAGCACCCGATCCTCGAACACCTCGTGGAGCGGCTTGCCGTCGATGCGGGACGCGATCACACCCAGCACGTCGATGGAGTGGCTGTAGGTCACCTTCTCTCCGGGCTGATGTACGAGGGGGAGCGCGGCCAGTTCGGACAACCACACGTCCGAACCCTGGTTGAACGGCAGCCGCAGATAGGCCCGCGCGATCGGCCCGGACACCGAGAAGCCGTAAGCCAGGCCGCTGGTGTGGGTGAGCAGATCTTCGATCACGATGGCGCGCCGGGCGGGATAGGTCCGCTCCAGCGGGCCGTGCGGGTCGTCGAGCACCCGCACGTTCGCGAGCTCCGGAACCCACCGGGCGATCGGATCGCTCAGCGCGAGTTTGCCTTCGTCGACCATGCTCATGATCACGGCCACGGTGACGGGCTTGGTCATGGAGGCGATACGAAACAGCGTGTCGCGCTGCATCGGCAGTTTCGCCTCGACATCGCGGTAGCCGATCTCGTTGACCTGCAACACTTCTCCGCGCTGCCAGACAACCGTGACCGCACCTGGTAGCAGCCCGGCATCGCAGACTTCACGGATTGCCGCCTGATTGCCGTCGAGGTTCACTGAAATGAGGTTAGACCCTCGAAGTAATCGGCAGGGAGGAGGGATCACCGGACTGCCGATGTGAATTTCTTGTGAACTCCGGCAAAGATCGGCGGGTCCCGAAGCGCTGGGCCGGACGCGGTGACAGTTACTTCTGAGAAGTGGTTTGCAGGGCACCGACGTCGTGTTACTGTCGCGCTCTCCGGCAAAAAGCAATCTGGGGAACGCGCTGTGAGGGCGGCGGCGTGCGGTTGACCGCACCGTCGCTGCTGGTGAACCAGGGTGCGGGTGTGCAGTCACCGAGATCCGCGACCGTTGGCCGGGGGCCGGATACCGGGCCCCGTTCATACCGTACGACGAAGGTAGCGACTCGCTGCTCAGCACCCCCGGTTGGATAACTCAGCAAAGGCTGGCCATGAATGGCTTGATGTCACAAGCGCAAATCTCCCACCGACCCCGTCGGCCCTCGGCTCCGGTTGTTGCGATCGTGTTCGCGGCAGCACTCGTCGCCGCAGTCGCCGGATGCGGACAGAAATCCTCAACTCCGACCTCCCAGACTTCAGGTTCATCGGGAACCTCGGCTGCGACGTCGTCCGGGGCGACTTCCGGAGCATCCGGAACCTCTGCGGCCCCGTCGCCGGAAGCGCAGCAACTCCTGCAGGACGCCTCGAAGGCGACCACTGCACTGCACTCAATTCATGTCAACCTGCAGACCACCAACATCACCACCTTGCCGATGGAAGCCGTCAACGCTGACGTGACCAACCAGCCGGAGGGCAACGGCCAGGCCGTCGGAGACGCCATGATCAGGCTGCAGCCCAAGACGCCTGCGGTAGCCAAGCAGTTCATCGTCACCAACAAGACGATGTACACCAAGAACGAGGCCGGGGCCTACACGTCGGTGGGGCCGGCGGACAAGATCTACGACCCGGGTGTCGTGCTGGACAAGGAGAAGGGCATCGGCGCGGTGATCGGCAAGGTCGCCAACCCGCAGGCCGGCGGCAGTGAAACGATCGACGGTGTAGCCACCACGAAGGTGACGGGGACCATCGACCCGGCGATCATCGACCCGCTGGTGCCGCAGATCGGCAAGGACGCCAAAGGCCCGCTCCCGGTGACCCTGTACGTCGCCGACGTGAAGGCGCCGGGCGCGCCGGGAACGCCGCCGAGTGCATACCTGGTCCGGATGGTCATTGACAAGGACCAGGGCCACGTCACGATCACGCTGTCCAATTGGGGAGCGCCGGTAACCATTCCGAACCCCGCCGGGTAGCAGGTTTCGGGACCACGGGACCACCACAAGTGAACTCCGGATTGAGGACCGGCCCGCAACTGCGGCATGCCGACAGCGGCCGCACTGCGGGCCGGTTCTCGTCCCTGGTTCGGCTCGACCGGCGGCGACGGGGGCGGCCTGCCGGCGGCACGGAAGATTCTGTCCACGCTCAGCTCGGGTGAGCGTGCTTGGCGCCGTGTGTTTTTGCGAGACGCACCTGCTTTGAGAATCCGCCGAGAATCCTTTGAGGCCGCGCTCTCACTATTGGGGCCAACTCGCCGGAAATGCCGGCGGGCAGCCGATTTCACCCCAACAGACCTGCAGGAGCACGAATGACCAACGACGTCCCTGACGTTCAGGAGCGTGGTCCGAGTCCACACCTCGGGCCTCCACCGGGTAGGCCACCCGTGCTTCCGGATGTCTGGGTGTACAACGGGCGGGCCTACGACCTCAGTGATTGGATAGCCAAGCATCCCGGCGGCGCCTTCTTCATCGGTCGCACCAAAAACCGTGATATCACCGCGATCATCGCCTCCTATCACCGTGACCCGGCCGTCGTCGAGCGCATCCTGGAACGCAAGTACTCGCTGGGGCGCGACGCGACTCCGCGTGACATCCATCCGAAGCACAACGCGCCACCGTTCCTGTTCAGGGACGACTTCAACAGCTGGCGCGACACCCCCAAATACCGCTTCGACGACAAAGACGACCTGATGCATCGTGTCAAAGCGCGGCTTACCGAACCCGCGCTGGCCGCCCGGATCAAGCGGATGGACCGGCTTTTCAACATCGTGGTCGCCATGCTGGCCGTCGCGTATTTCGCGGTTCAGGGCGTGCGACTGGCCGAACCGGCGTGGATGCCGTTGTGGGCCTTCGTGATTGCGATGGTTTTGTTGCGCAGTTCGCTGGTGGGCTACGGCCACTACGCATTGCACCGTGCCCAGCGGGGACTGAACCGAGTGTTTTCCAACACCTTTGACCTGAACTACATAGCCTTGGCGCTGGTGGTCGCCGACGGACACACCTTGCTGCATCACCCGTACACCCAGAGCGACGTCGACATCAAGAAGAACGTGTTCACGATGATGATGCGGCTGCCGCGGCTGTACCGCGTGCCGGTCCACACTCTGCACAAGTTCGGCCATCTGGTCAGCGGCATGGCGATCCGCCTCGCCGACGTTTGGAACATGACTCGCAAAGTCGGTGTCCGGGAAGGCTACGGAAGCTGGCGCAACGCATTGCCGCACTTCCTCGGCTCAGCCGGCGTACGCCTGTTGCTGGTGGCGGAGCTGGTCGCCTTCCTGCTGGCCGGCGACTTCTGGGCCTGGGCACTGCAATTCGTGGCAACGCTGTGGGTCAGCACGTTCCTGGTGGTGGCCAGCCACGAGTTCGAGGACGACGACTCCGACGACACGGTTGGGCCGGACTGGGGTGTCGACCAGGTCGAGCACGCCAACGATCTGATGGTGATCGGAAACCGGTACGTCGACTGCTTCCTGTCCGCCGGCCTGAGTTCGCACCGCGTCCACCATGTACTGCCGTTCCAGCGCAGCGGATTCGCCAACATCGTCACCGAGGATGTCTTGCGCGAGGAGGCGGCCAAGTCCGGTGTCGAGTGGTTGCCGGCCAAGAGTTTCCTCACCGACCGGTTGCCCAAGCTGTGCCGCACGTATCTGTTTTCGCCGTCTCGCGTTGCCCGGGAGAACAACTGGGGGGTGCTCCGCGAGCACTTCTCGCCGACGGCCTGGAAGGAGAGCGCCGCGTACGTTGCTGGCGGCTTCGTCGGAATCGGGTCGGTATGAGCACCCCGGCCGAGAGCGCAGCGGCGCCCGCAGAGCATTCCGCCATCGATCTGGCTCAACTGCCGCCGGCTCCACCGACGACGGTGGCCGTCATCGAGGGCATCGCGACCGGCGGGCCGCAGCGCGAGGTCGAGCAGACCGACGCCGCCGCCCGGGTAGCCGAGTTCTTCGCCGATCGTGAACAGCGGGAACGTATTCCGCGGTTGTACCAGAAGACGCGGATCGATACGCGCCGGATGGCGGTCGATCCGCTCGATCCGGAGTTCGACGCGTTCCGGCGCCACCCAGGGACCATCCGGGACCGGATGAAGATGTTCTTCGAGAACGCGGTGCCGCTGGCGGTCGACACGGCCCGGCGTGCCCTGGATGACCTTCCGTACCGGGCCGACGAGATCGGGCTGCTGGTATTCGTCACCAGCACCGGGTTCATCGCGCCGGGTGTGGATGTCGCGGTCGTCAAGGGACTGGGGCTGTCCCGGTCGGTGTCGCGGGTCGTGATCAACTTCATGGGATGTGCGGCAGCTATGAACGCGATCCGTACCGCCGCCACCTATGTGCGCGCCCATCCGAGCATGAAGGCCCTGGTGGTGTGCATCGAGTTATGTTCGGTGAACGCGGTTTTCGCCGACGATATCAACGATGTCGTCACTCACAGCCTGTTCGGCGACGGCTGCGGGGCGCTGGTGATCGGGGCCAGCCAGGTGCAGCAGCCGCTGCCCGCGGGCCGTGTGGTGATCCGCAGCAGTTTCTCCCGGCTGCTCGACGACGCTGAGGACGGCATCGTGCTGGGTGTCAACCACAACGGCATCACCTGTGAGCTGTCGGAGAATCTGCCCGACTACATCTATCGCGGAGTCGAACCGGTGATCGCGGAGGTGTTGCGGGACAACGGGTTGAAGAAATCCGATATCGATCTGTGGGCGGTTCATCCGGGCGGACCTAAAATCATCGAGCAGTCTGTGCGATCGCTGGGCATTCCTGTCGACCGCGCGGCGCAGAGCTGGGATGTGCTGGCCCGGTTCGGCAACATGCTGAGCGTCTCGCTGATCTTCGTGCTGGAAATGATGGTGCGGCAATCGGAATCGCCGAAGCCGATCTCGACGGGCATCGGCTTCGCGTTCGCCCCGGGGGTTACCGTCGAGGGCATCCTCTTCGACATCATTCGGCGGTGACTGGCATGACTCGGACCCTGTACCGCTCGTTGATGAGCGACAACATGCGTTGGGACGCATTGCGATTGCGCGAGGGTGACATCATCATCTCGACGCCGTCGAAGTGCGGGATGACCTGGACACAGCGCCTGGTGTCCCTGCTCGTCTTCGACGGGCCGGAGCTGCCGGGACCGCTGTCGACGGTGTCGCCGTGGTTCGACCAGACCATTCGGCCGCTCGACGAGGTTGTCGGCGTTCTCGAGGCCCAGACCCATCGTCGGTTCATGAAGACCCACACCCCGTTGGACGGCCTCATTCTCGACGACCGCGTTACTTACATCTGCGTGGGGCGCGACCCGCGCGACGCGGCGGTGTCGATGTTGTTCCAGACCGCGAACATGGACCGGGACCGGATGCGGGTCCTGCACGACGCCGCCGTACCGGCCCACCACCGGCCCGGCCCACCCGGACCCCAGCCCCTCCGCGAGCCTGCCGAACGCGGGCCCGTCGAGGAGTTCCGGGATTGGATGGAAGGACCGGCGCACCCGCCTCCGGGAGTGGGGTTCGCGCCACCGAAGGGCATCGGGACGTTGGCGAACATCCTCGACCAATTCGGCAAGACCTGGGAACGTCGGCATATGCCCAACGTCGCGTTGTTCCACTACGCCGATTTTCAGCAGGACCTGGTCGGTGAGCTGATCCGGCTGGGTGCGGTCCTCGGTTTCGACGTCAGTTACGACCGGGCAGCCGAATTGGCCCGCTACGCGTCGCTGGATGAGATGCGGTCGCGCGCGGCAGAGGTGGCGCCGAATACCACCGACGGCATCTGGCACAGCAACGAAAGCTTCTTCCGTAGCGGGGGCTGCGGGGAGTGGCAGCAGTATTTCGGGTTCGCGGAGTACCGGCGCTACAACGACCGCATCAACCAGCTGGCGCCGCCGGACCTGCTCGCCTGGGCCCACGAAGGGCGCCGCGGGTGTGACCCCGACGGCTAGTCGCGCCGCTGCGCGCGGACGTACCAGAACGTCATCTCGACCTCGGTGCCGTCCATCTCGCGGCTGAGTGTGACCTGGTCGGCCGACTCGATGTGCCAACCGGCGCCGCCGAGCACGTCGTGCAGTGTCTGCTCGGACACCGACGGGCGCGGCCAGTCGTCGTTGGCCTGGTTGGCGTCGGAGAAGCAGCTGATCAGCAGGGTGGCGCCCGGCCTGGTGGCCCGGTGCACCGCCGCGGCATAGCTGCGTTTTCCGTCGTCGTCCAGGCAGTGGAACATGCCGCTGTCGATGACCGTGTCGAACCTGTCTGAGTACCCGTCGAGCTTGGTGGAGTCTGCCACCGCGAACCGGATGTCGACGCCCGCGTCATGCGCGCGCCGCTCGGCGGTGATGAGCGCCGTCGGGGAGATGTCCAGTCCTGTCACGTGATATCCCTGCTTTGCCAGGTAGATCGCGTTGTCGCCGAGCCCGCAGCCGATGTCGAGCACGTCACCGTGCACCCACCCGGCGTTATGCCAGGCGACCACGTTCTCCTTGGGCGCCTTGGTATCCCAGGGCGGTGTGTGCACGGGGGGCAGGCCTTCGCCCGGGCTTTCGCCGCGGTAGAGGGCGTCGAAATCAATGTGTGGGCCGAGAGAGCTCATTTCCGCCAGGGTAGGCCGGTGGCGTGAACGGTGCCCGGATCCGGCAAGTCGAGTGTGCGGATACCGCTTTTACAGTGCGGTGATGGCGGCTTTCTTCGCTCTAAGCCGCAGCGGTCGCACACTCGAGGTGGTGCGCGTGCACTCGACCGGGCCATTCGGGACTGATGTGACAAAAGTTGCTCAAGTGACGAAATGCGTTGAGGCGCACCCCGTCGCCGCTTCGCAGCCCCACCCTCGGGTCGTGTTAGGCTGCCCGGCAGTCGACATCCTTTAACGATCCGTCCGGAGAGGCGGAGAAGGAGGTCAAGATCTCGCATGGGTGCTAGTGATCCGCGGGAATTGATGTCAGCGGCCGATGTCGGTCGCACCATTTCCCGCATGGCGCACCAGATCATCGAAAAGACCGCGCTGGACAACCCCGATTCCACCCGGGTCGTGCTGCTGGGAATCCCGACGCGCGGGGTGACCCTGGCCAGCCGCCTGGCCGCCAATATCGCGGAATACAGCGGAGTGGACGTCGGCCACGGCTCGCTGGACATCACGCTCTACCGCGACGACCTGATGATCAAACCACCACGTCCGCTGGAAGCCACCTCGATCCCGGCCGGCGGCATCGACGACGCCCTGGTGATCCTCGTCGACGACGTGCTGTACTCCGGGCGCTCCACCCGGTCGGCCCTCGACGCGCTGCGCGACGTAGGCCGGCCGCGGGCCGTGCAGCTGGCGGTCCTGGTCGACCGCGGTCACCGCGAGCTGCCGATCCGCGCCGACTACGTCGGCAAGAACGTGCCCACGTCGCGCAACGAAAGCGTGCACGTGCAACTCCAGGAAGACGACGGACGAGACGGCGTGGTGATCACCCGATGACCCCAAGGCACCTGTTGGCCGCTGGCGACCTGACCCGCGACGAGGCCACCGCGATCCTCGACGACGCCGACCGCTTCGCCCAGGCGCTGGTCGGTCGTGACGTCAAGAAGTTGCCGACGCTGCGCGGCCGCACCGTGGTGACGATGTTCTACGAGAACTCCACCCGCACCCGGGTGTCCTTCGAGGTGGCCGGCAAATGGATGAGCGCGGACGTGGTGAACGTCAGCGCGTCGGGATCATCGGTCGGCAAGGGCGAGTCGCTGCGCGACACCGCGCTGACGCTGCGGGCCGCCGGTGCCGATGCGCTGATCATCCGGCATCCCGCATCCGGGGCCGCGCAACTGCTGGCCGACTGGACCGCAGGCGCCGGCAGCTCGGCCCCGTCGGTGATCAACGCCGGGGACGGCACCCACGAGCACCCCACCCAGGCGCTGCTGGACGCCCTGACCATCCGCCAGCGGCTCGGCGGGATCGAGGGGCGCCGCATCGTCATCGTCGGCGACATCCTGCACAGCAGGGTCGCGCGGTCCAACGTCATGCTGCTGCACACGCTGGGCGCCGAGGTCGTCCTGGTGGCCCCCCCGACTCTGCTGCCGCGCGGCGTCGAGGGCTGGCCGGTCACCGTCTCAGGTGACTTCGACGCCGAACTACCCGCCGCCGACGGTGTTCTGATGCTGCGGGTCCAGGCCGAACGCATGAACGGCGGCTTCTTCCCGTCGGTGCGGGAGTATTCAACGCTGTACGGTCTGTCCGCCCGGCGCCAGGCGCTGCTGCCCGATCACGCGGTGGTGCTGCACCCGGGTCCGATGTTGCGCGGCATGGAGATCTCCTCGTCGGTTGCTGACTCGCCGCAATCGGCTGTGCTGCAACAGGTTTCCAATGGGGTGCATGTGCGGATGGCGGTGCTGTTCCACGTGCTGGTCGGGGCGGAGGAAGTCGCGGCATGAGTGTGCTGATTCGGGGCGTCCGGCTCTATGGCGAAGGGGACCGCGTCGACGTCCGCGTCGATGACGGCCAGATCCTGGAGATCGGTGCCGGGCTGACGATTCCCGACACCGCGGACGTGATCGACGCCACCGGCCAGGTACTGCTGCCCGGCTTCGTCGACCTGCACACCCACCTGCGCGAGCCCGGCCGCGAATACGCCGAAGACATCGAAACCGGTTCGGCGGCGGCTGCTCTCGGTGGTTACACCGCGGTGTTCGCGATGGCCAACACCAACCCGGTGGCCGACAGCCCGGTGGTGACCGACCACGTCTGGCACCGCGGCCAGCAGGTCGGCCTGGTGGACGTGCATCCCGTCGGCGCGGTGACCGTCGGGTTGGCCGGCGTCGAGCTGACCGAGATGGGCATGATGAATGCCGGCGCCGCGCAGGTGCGGATGTTCTCCGACGACGGCATCTGCGTCCACGATCCACTGGTGATGCGCCGCGCCCTGGAATACGCCACCGGCCTGGGCGTACTGATCGCGCAGCACGCCGAAGAGCCCCGACTCACCGTCGGCGCCGTCGCGCACGAGGGGCCCACCGCCGCCCGGCTCGGACTCGCCGGCTGGCCCCGGGCCGCCGAAGAGTCCATCGTCGCCCGTGACGCCCTGCTGGCCCGCGACGCGGGTGCCCGGGTGCATATCTGCCATGCCTCCACCGCGGGCACCGTGGAGCTCGTGAAATGGGCTAAGCAGCAAGGTATTTCGATTACCGCCGAGGTCACGCCACACCACCTGCTGCTCGATGACGGAAGGCTGGTCAGCTATGACGGGCGTAATCGGGTCAATCCGCCGCTGCGCGAGGCTTCCGACGCGCTGGCCCTGCGCCAGGCGCTGGCCGACGGGGTAATCGATTGTGTGGCCACCGATCACGCCCCGCACGCCGAGCACGAGAAGTGTGTCGAGTTCGCCGCCGCGCGCCCCGGCATGCTGGGGCTGCAGACCGCGCTGTCGGTCGTCGTGCAGACGATGGTGGAGCCCGGCCTGCTGAGCTGGCGCGACGTTGCCCGGGTGATGAGTGAAAACCCGGCGCGCATCGTCGGTTTGCCCGACCAGGGCCGGCCCTTGGCGGTGGGTGAGCCGGCGAACTTGACCGTCGTCGATCCCGAGGGCAGCTGGACCATCAGCGGGGAAGCATTGGCCAGCCGGTCGGCCAATACTCCTTACGAGTCGCTGACGCTGCCTGCCACGGTGACCGCGACGTTGCTGCGCGGCAAGATCACCGCCCGGCACGGGAAGAGCCCGGCATGAATTCAGGCACCCTGGTGGGATCGCTGATCTTCGCGGCGGTTCTGGTGGTGTTGCTCGCGGTGGCGATTCACCTGATGATGCGGGGCTGGCGGCGACGGGCCGAGCGGCAGACCGATCTGATCGGGACGCTGCCGGCGATGCCCGACGAGGTCGGCGCAGCTTCTGTCACCACTCGGGGGCTGTACTGCGGCTGCACGATAGCGCCGGAATGGAACGACCGGGTGGCCGTCGGTGATCTTGGTTACCGCAGCAAAGCGGTGTTGACCCGCTACTCGACCGGAATTCTGCTGGAACGCATTCGCGCTCAGCCGATTTGGATTCCTGAATCGTCGATCGTCGCTATCCGCACCGAGCGCGGAATCGCCGGCAAGGTGGTGTCGCGCCACGGAATCCTGGTTATCCGTTGGCGGTTGCCGTCGGGCACCGAGATCGACACCGGGTTCCGGGCGGACAACCGGGACGAATACGTGCAGTGGATAGAGGAGGAAGCCGCGTGAGGAGTGGCGCAGATGACTCGCGCCGACGACGATGCAGAGCGCAGCGATGAGGAGGAGTGGCGCAGATGAGTAGAGCTCTACTGGTGCTCGAAGACGGTCGCATCTTCACCGGCACCACCTTCGGGGCGATCGGTCAGACGCTTGGCGAAGCCGTGTTCAGCACCGGCATGTCGGGCTATCAGGAGACGCTGACCGACCCGAGCTATCACCGTCAGATTGTGGTGGCCACCGCCCCGCAGATCGGCAACACCGGCTGGAATGACGAAGACGCCGAGAGTCGCGGTGACAAGATCTGGGTCGCCGGCTACGCGGTGCGCGACCCGTCGCCGCGCGCCTCCAACTGGCGCGCCACCAGCACGCTGGAAGCCGAGCTGGTCCGTCAGCGGATCGTCGGGATCGCCGGCATCGACACCCGGGCGGTGGTGCGCCACCTGCGCAGCCGCGGCTCGATGAAGGCGGGCGTCTTCTCCGGCGCGGCTCTGGCCGAGCCCGAAGAGCTGGTCGAACGGGTTCGCGGACAGCAGCCGATGCTGGGCGCCGACCTGGCCGGCGAAGTCAGCACACCCGAGACCTACATCGTCGAACCCGAAGTCACGCAGCGCTATACGGTGGTCGCTCTGGATCTCGGCATCAAGACGAACACGCCGCGGAATTTCGCCCGGCGCGGCATTCGCAGCCATGTGCTGCCCTCGTCGGCAACCTTCGACCAGATCGCCGCAATCAAGCCCGACGGTGTGTTCCTGTCCAACGGCCCCGGCGACCCGGCCACCGCAGACCACACCGTCGCGCTCACCCGCGAGGTGTTGGGCGCCGGGATCCCGCTGTTCGGAATCTGTTTCGGCAACCAGATTCTGGGCCGCGCGCTCGGGTTGTCGACCTACAAGATGGTGTTCGGCCATCGTGGCATCAACATCCCGGTGATCGACCATGCCACCGGGCGGGTGGCGGTGACCTCGCAGAACCACGGCTTCGCCCTCGAGGGAGAGGCCGGTCAAACCTTCGACACCCCGTTCGGCGCGGCGCAGGTCAGTCACACGTGCGCCAACGACGGCGTCGTCGAAGGCGTCAAACTCGTTGACGGGCGCGCATTTTCGGTGCAGTACCACCCGGAGGCCGCCGCCGGACCGCACGATGCGGCATACCTGTTCGACCAGTTCGTCGACCTGATGGAGGGTCAACGGTGACCGCGAGCTGGGGGTACTTCCCGCTTGCGGGGGAGCGTGTGCGTACAACGACACGCCGAAAACGGTGTACGGAAGTGAACGCTCGCGAAGGGGAAATCTGATGCCGCGCCGGACGGATCTCAACCACGTGCTGGTGATCGGCTCCGGGCCGATCGTGATCGGGCAGGCGTGCGAATTCGACTACTCCGGCACCCAAGCCTGTCGGGTGCTGCGGGCCGAGGGACTGCAGGTCAGCCTGGTCAACTCCAACCCCGCCACCATCATGACCGACCCGGAGTTCGCCGATCACACCTACGTCGAACCCATCACGCCGGCGTTCGTGGAGCGGGTGATGGCCCAGCAGGCCGAGCGTGGGAACAAGATCGATGCCCTGCTGGCCACTCTGGGCGGGCAGACCGCCCTGAACACCGCTGTCGCTCTCTACGAGAACGGCGCGCTGGACCGCTACGGGATCGAACTCATCGGCGCGGACTTCGAGGCCATTCAGCGCGGCGAGGACCGGCAGAAGTTCAAGGACATCGTCGCCAAGGTCGGCGGCGAATCCGCACGCAGCCGCGTGTGTTTCACCATGGACGAGGTTCGCGAGACCGTCGAGGAAGTCGGGCTGCCGGTGGTCGTGCGGCCCAGCTTCACCATGGGTGGGCTGGGTTCGGGCATGGCCCGGTCGGTCGAGGAGGTTGACCGGATGGCCGGCGCCGGCCTGGCCGCCAGCCCCAGCGCCAACGTGCTGATCGAGGAATCGATCTACGGCTGGAAGGAATTCGAACTCGAGCTGATGCGCGACGGCCACGACAACGTGGTGGTGGTGTGCTCGATCGAGAACCTGGACCCGATGGGCGTGCACACCGGCGACTCGGTCACCGTGGCGCCCGCGATGACGCTGACCGACCGCGAATACCAGCGGATGCGTGATCTGGGCATCGCCATTCTGCGCGAGGTCGGCGTCGACACCGGCGGCTGCAACATCCAGTTCGCGATCGACCCCAAAGACGGCCGGCT
This sequence comes from Mycobacterium gordonae, assembly GCF_002101675.1. Taxonomy (GTDB): domain Bacteria; phylum Actinomycetota; class Actinomycetes; order Mycobacteriales; family Mycobacteriaceae; genus Mycobacterium; species Mycobacterium gordonae. The sequence goes on from NZ_LQOY01000081.1 coordinate 27,585, forward strand.
CATCGTCATCGAGATGAACCCCCGGGTGTCGCGCTCGAGCGCGCTGGCGTCCAAGGCGACCGGATTCCCGATCGCCAAGATCGCCGCCAAGTTGGCCATCGGCTACACCCTGGACGAGATCGTCAACGACATCACCAAGGAAACCCCGGCCTGCTTCGAACCGACGCTGGACTACGTCGTGGTCAAGGCGCCGCGTTTCGCCTTCGAGAAGTTTCCGGGCGCCGACGACACTCTGACCACCACCATGAAGTCCGTCGGTGAGGCAATGTCGTTGGGCCGCAACTTCGTCGAGGCGCTCGGCAAGGTGATGCGCTCGCTGGAAACCACCCGCGCCGGGTTCTGGACGAAGCCGGACGCGGAAGGTCGAGTGGACGACGTGTTGACCCGCTTGCAGACCCCGACCGAGGGCAGGCTCTACGACATCGAGCTGGCGCTGCGGCTCGGCGGGTCGGTGGAGCAGGTGGCCCAGGCCAGCGGCGTCGACCCCTGGTTCGTCGCCCAGATCGACGAATTGGTGGCGCTGCGCGCCGAATTGGTCGATGCCCCCGTCCTGGATGCCGAACTGCTCCGCCATGCCAAGCACTGCGGACTCTCCGACCGCCAGATCGCGGCGTTGCGGCCGGAGCTGGCCGGCGAGAACGGGGTTCGGTCGCTGCGGGAACGCCTCGGCATCCACCCGGTCTACAAGACGGTGGACACCTGTGCCGCCGAGTTCGAGGCCAAGACGCCGTATCACTACAGCAGCTATGAACTCGACCCGGCCGCCGAGACCGAGGTGGCCCCGCAGACCGAGCGGCCCAAGGTGCTGATCCTCGGTTCCGGGCCCAACCGCATCGGGCAGGGCATCGAGTTCGACTACAGCTGCGTGCATGCCGCAACCACGTTGAGCGACGCGGGTTTTGAGACGGTCATGGTCAACTGCAATCCCGAGACGGTGTCCACCGACTACGACACCGCCGACCGGCTGTACTTCGAGCCGCTGACGTTCGAGGACGTGCTTGAGGTGTATCACGCCGAAGAACAGTCCGGCGCCGGCGGACCGGGCGTGGTGGGTGTCATCGTGCAGCTGGGCGGCCAGACCCCGCTCGGGCTGGCGCAACGGCTGGCCGACGCCGGTGTGCCGATCGTCGGCACCCCGCCGGAGGCCATCGACCTGGCCGAGGACCGCGGCTCGTTCGGCGATGTGTTGAACACCGCGGGGCTGCCCGCGCCCAAGTACGGCACGGCAACCACCTTCGAGCAGGCCCGTCGCATCGCCGCTGACATCGGCTACCCGGTGCTGGTGCGGCCGTCCTACGTGCTCGGCGGACGCGGCATGGAGATCGTCTACGACGAGGAGACCCTCAAGGGCTACATCACCCGCGCCACCGAGCTCTCTCCCGAACATCCCGTGCTCGTTGACCGCTTCCTCGAGGATGCGGTCGAGATTGACGTCGACGCGCTGTGCGACGGCACCGAGGTCTACATCGGCGGCATCATGGAGCACATCGAGGAGGCCGGGATCCACTCCGGTGACTCGGCGTGCGCGCTGCCACCGGTCACATTGGGCCGCAGCGATATCGAGAAGGTGCGGAAGGCGACGGAGGCCATCGCGCACGGCATCGGCGTGGTGGGCCTGCTCAACGTGCAGTACGCCCTCAAAGACGACGTGCTCTACGTGCTGGAGGCCAACCCCAGAGCCAGCCGCACCGTGCCTTTCGTTTCCAAGGCCACCGCGATCCCGCTGGCCAAAGCCTGTGCGCGAGTCATGTTGGGGGAGAGCATTTCCCAGCTCCGGGAAGAGGGAATACTGGCCGAATCGGGGGACGGCGGCAGCGTGGCCCCGGATGCGCCGATCGCGGTCAAGGAAGCGGTACTGCCGTTCCACCGCTTCCGGCGTGCCGACGGCGCGGCGATCGACTCGTTACTCGGTCCGGAGATGAAGTCCACCGGCGAGGTGATGGGCATCGACCGTGACTTCGGCAGCGCCTTCGCCAAGAGCCAGACCGCCGCCTACGGCTCGCTACCCGCGCAGGGCACCGTGTTCGTCTCGGTTGCCAACCGCGACAAGCGATCTCTGGTTTTCCCGGTGAAACGACTGGCGGATCTGGGTTTTCGGGTTCTGGCGACCGAAGGCACGGCGGAGATGCTGCGCCGCAACGGAATTCCATGCGACGAGGTGCGAAAGCATTTCGAAGCGCCGCAGGAGGGCCGGCCGGCGATGTCGGCGGTCGACGCGATCCGGGCCGGCGAGGTCGACATGGTGATCAACACCCCCTACGGCAATTCGGGCCCGCGCGTGGACGGTTACGAGATCCGGTCGGTCGCGGTGGCGGTCAACATCCCGTGCATCACCACGGTGCAGGGCGCCTCGGCCGCGGTGCAGGGCATCGAGGCGGGGATCCGGGGCGACATCGACGTCCAGTCGCTGCAGGAGTTGCACCGCGCCATCGGCACCAGAAGGTGACCGGGTTCGGCGCTCGGCTGGCGCAGGCGCGGTCGAGCCGCGGTCCCCTGTGTCTGGGGATCGATCCGCACCCCGAGCTGTTGCGCGCCTGGGACCTGCCGGTCACCGCAGCCGGACTGGCCGCGTTCTGCGACGTCTGCGTCGACGCCTATGCCGGCTTCGCGATGGTCAAACCTCAGGTGGCGTTTTTCGAGGCGCACGGTTCTGCGGGCTTCGCGGTGCTCGAGCGCACCACCGCCGCGCTGCAGGCACACGGCGTATTGGTGCTGGCCGACGCCAAGCGGGGCGACATCGGGTCGACCATGGCCGCCTACGCCACGGCCTGGGCCGGTGATTCGCCGCTGGCCGCCGACGCCGTGACGGCGTCGCCCTATCTGGGGTTCGGGTCGTTACGGCCGCTGCTGGAGGTCGCCGCGCAAAACGACCGCGGGGTGTTCGTCTTGGCCGCCACCTCGAACCCCGAGGGGTCGACGGTGCAGCGGGCCGATGCCGGCGGACGCACGGTCGCGCAGCTGATCGTCGATCACGTCGCTCAGGCCAATCAGGGAGCGACCGAAGCGGCCGGCTCCGTCGGCGTCGTGGTCGGCGCCACGGTGCTGCAGCCGCCCGATCTGAGCGAGCTGGGTGGCCCCGTCCTGGTGCCCGGCGTAGGGGCCCAGGGCGGGCATGCTGAGGCGCTGGCGGGCCTTGGTGGCGCGGCGTCGCACCAGCTGTGGCCCGCGGTATCGCGCGAGGTGCTGAGGGCCGGGCCCCGCGTGGCGGAGTTGCGCGCCGCCGCCGAACGCATGCGCGACACCGTCAGGTACCTCGACGCGGGGTGACGGCGCGACACGCGCGAAGCGCCAGGCAAATGCGTGATCCCCGGCACTACGACCGGCGGTTGTCTGCTGTCAGCGGGCCTGCCGATCTCCCGAGCGCGCGCCGCGACCCCCCGCACCCCGACATAACCCCAGGTCAGTCCACTTTTTGTGGTCTCGGTGGGGGCGCCGGGTGACCCTTCCCCGAGACGCTGTCCCGGCCGCTGTCGACGTTGCTGGACGGACCGCCGGGCGGCCGCAGCCGGCGCCTGCGGAGTGGACTCACCTGGACAAATGACCCCGAAACCGGGGGGTCGGGTTAGATTTCGTTCCGAACCGTGAGTACGGTCGTCTGCGCTGGCTGGAGTACCCGGCCGAGACAAAGTAGATCGACAGATATCCGAAAGATATCGATGAGAGACGGAGGAATCGTGGCCCTTCCCCAGTTGACCGACGAGCAGCGCGCGGCCGCGTTGGAGAAGGCTGCTGCCGCACGTCGAGCACGAGCTGAGCTCAAGGATCGGCTCAAGCGTGGCGGCACCAACCTCACCCAGGTGCTCAAGGACGCTGAGAGCGACGAAGTTCTCGGCAAGATGAAGGTGTCTGCGCTGTTGGAGGCGTTGCCGAAGGTCGGCAAGGTCAAGGCGCAGGAGATCATGACCGAGCTCGAGATCGCGCCGACCCGTCGCCTGCGTGGTTTGGGCGACCGTCAGCGCAAGGCCCTGCTGGAAAAGTTCGGCTCCTAGTCGGTTTACCGACCCAGGTGCCGGTGAGCGCCGGCGGGGGACCGGAGGGTACGACGCCTGTCGGGAGAACAGTCGTGCTGTCCGGTCCCTCCGCGGTCGGCAAGTCGACGGTGGTCCGGTGTTTGCGTGAGCGGATACCGAACCTGCACTTCAGCGTCTCGGCCACGACGCGAGCACCAAGGCCGGGGGAGGTCGACGGCGTCGACTATCACTTCGTCAGCCCCGCCCGCTTCCAGCAGTTGATCGATGAGGGTGAACTGCTGGAATGGGCGGAAATCCACGGGGGATTGCACCGGTCGGGCACTTTGGCCGAACCGGTGCGCGCAGCCACGGCAGCCGGCTTTCCGGTGCTCATCGAGGTCGATCTGGCCGGGGCCCGCGCCGTCAAGCAAGCCATGCCGGAAGCCCTCACGGTGTTTCTGGCACCGCCGAGCTGGCAGGATCTCGAGACCCGGCTGATCGGCCGCGGCACCGAGACACCCGACGTCATCCAGCGCCGGCTGGACACCGCGCGCGTCGAATTGGCAGCCCAGGGCGACTTCGACGTGGTGGTGGTCAACAGTCGATTAGAGTCTGCGTGCGCCGAATTGGTATCCTTGCTGGTGGGAACCGTCCCAGACAACGTTTAGCGGATCCCGGAATTTCAAAGCCGATTTTTTCCACCCGTTCAGAACCGCTTGAACGCACTACGAACAGCCGAGCGCCAGGAGATTTTCTACGTGACCATTCCGCAGTCCGACACGTCGTTGGCCGCCGTCCCCGCCGTGGATCAGTTCGATCCGTCGGCAGGTGGGGCAGGTGCCTACGACACCCCGCTGGGCATCACCAACCCGCCCATCGACGAGTTGCTGGACCGCGTCTCGAGCAAGTACGCGCTGGTGATTTACGCGGCCAAGCGGGCCCGCCAGATCAACGATTACTACAACCAGCTCGGCGAGGGCATCCTCGAGTACGTCGGCCCGCTGGTCGAGCCCGGCTTGCAGGAGAAGCCGCTGTCGATCGCGATGCGCGAAATCCACGCCGACCTGCTCGAACACACCGAGGGCGAGTAACAGGGTCTGGCGCGCCATGGAGGGACAGCGCAGTGAGCGCAGCTCCAAACGCGTCGTTGTCGGCGTTTCCGGTGGTATCGCGGCCTACAAGGCCTGCACCGTTGTCCGTCAGCTCACTGAAGCCGGCCACCGGGTCCGGGTCATTCCCACCGACTCCGCTCTGCGCTTCGTCGGCGCCGCCACCTTCGAGGCGCTGTCCGGTGAACCGGTGCGCACCGGTGTCTTCCAGGACGTTCCGGAGGTGCCGCATGTCCGGCTCGGCCAGCACGCCGATCTGGTGGTGGTCGCCCCGGCAACCGCCGACCTGCTCGCCCGTGCGGTGGCCGGTCGGGCCGACGACCTGCTGACCGGAACGCTGCTCACCGCCCGCTGCCCGGTGATGTTCGCACCGGCCATGCACACCGAGATGTGGTTGCACCCGGCCACCGTGGACAACGTCGCCACCCTGCGCCGGCGCGGTGCGGTGGTGCTCGAACCCGCGTCCGGGCGCCTCACCGGCTCGGACAGCGGCGCGGGCCGCCTGCCCGAGGCCGAGGAGATCACCACCCTGGCCCACCTGCTGCTGGAGCGCCACGACGCGTTGCCGTACGACCTGGCCGGCTGCAAGGTGCTGGTGACGGCCGGCGGCACCCGGGAGGCGATCGATCCGGTGCGCTTCATCGGCAACCGCAGCTCCGGCAAGCAGGGCTATGCCGTGGCCCGGGTGGCCGCCCAGCGCGGCGCCGAGGTCACGCTGATCGCCGGGCACACCGCCGGGCTCATCGACCCGGCCGGTGTGAACGTCGTGCATGTCAGCTCGGCCGAGCAGCTCGGCAGTGCGGTGTCCAAGCACGCCCCGGAGGCCAACGTGCTGGTGATGGCGGCGGCGGTGGCCGACTTCCGGCCCGCCCAGGTTGCCACCGCCAAGATCAAAAAGAGCCCGGACAATTTGGACGGCCCCCCTCCCATCGAGCTGGTGCGCAACGACGACGTGCTGGCCGGCGCGGTCCAGGCCCGCTCCCACGGTCAGCTGCCCAACATGCGCGCCATCGTCGGCTTCGCGGCCGAGACTGGTGACGCCAACGGCGACGTGCTGTTTCATGCTCGAGCCAAGCTGCGGCGCAAGGGCTGCGATCTGCTGGTCGTCAACGCCGTGGGTGACGGCCGGGCCTTCGAAGTGGACAGCAACGACGGCTGGTTGCTGGCTGCCGACGGAACCGAGTCGGCGCTGCAGCACGGGTCCAAGACGTTGATGGCGAGCCGTATCGTGGATGCGATCGCCGCGTTCCTGCATGGGGACACTGCCTAAGACAGATAACGTGTGCCGGGCAGCGTCGCCCGTCGGGGAGCCCCGAGAATTTGCAGACTGGCCGCCAGGTCCGGTTTGCTTGATGGCAGCGAAAAATAATTCGCCTAACTAACGGTTGGGCGGGCATGGACTGGAAGGACGGACCAGGGTGAGCGAGAAGGGTCGGCTATTTACCAGCGAGTCGGTGACCGAGGGGCATCCAGACAAGATCTGTGACGCGATCAGTGACTCGGTGCTCGACGCGCTGCTGGCGGGCGACCCGCGCTCCCGGGTGGCGGTCGAGACGTTGGTTACCACCGGACAGGTGCACGTGGTGGGCGAGGTGACGACGTCGGCGAAAGAGGCCTTCGCCGACATCACGAACACGGTGCGTGCACGAATTCTGGACATCGGCTACGACTCGTCGGACAAGGGCTTCGACGGTGCCTCCTGCGGGGTCAACATCGGCATCGGCGCGCAGTCGCCGGACATCGCCCAGGGCGTCGACACCGCCCACGAGGCCCGCGTCGAGGGCGCGGCGGACCCGCTGGACTCCCAGGGAGCCGGCGACCAGGGCCTGATGTTCGGTTACGCGATCAACGACACCCCGGAACTGATGCCGCTGCCCATCGCGCTGGCGCACCGGCTGTCGCGGAAGCTGACCGAGGTTCGCAAGAACGGCACGCTGGACTACCTGCGCCCGGACGGCAAGACCCAGGTCACCATCGCCTACGAGGACAACGTCCCGGTGCGGCTGGACACTGTGGTGGTCTCCACCCAGCACGCCGAAGGCATCGACCTGGAGAACACCCTGGACCCCGACATCCGCCGGCACGTGCTGCAGACGGTGCTCGAGGAACTGGGTCACGAGACGCTGGACTCGTCGTCGACCCGCGTGCTGGTGAACCCGACCGGCAAGTTCGTGCTTGGCGGACCGATGGGGGACGCCGGCCTGACCGGCCGCAAGATCATCGTCGACACCTACGGTGGCTGGGCCCGGCACGGTGGCGGTGCGTTCTCCGGCAAGGACCCGTCCAAGGTGGACCGTTCGGCCGCGTACGCGATGCGCTGGGTGGCCAAGAACGTCGTAGCCGCGGGGCTGGCGGAGCGGGTCGAGGTGCAGGTGGCCTACGCCATCGGCAAGGCCGCGCCGGTGGGACTGTTCATCGAGACGTTCGGCACCGAGGCCGTCGACCCGGTCAAGATCGAGAAGATCATCCCGGAGGTCTTCGACCTGCGGCCCGGCGCCATCATCCGCGACCTGGACCTACTGCGCCCCATCTACGCGCCGACCGCCGCGTACGGGCACTTCGGGCGCACCGACATCGAGTTGCCTTGGGAGCAGCTGGACAAGGTCGACGACCTCAAGCGCGCGATCTAACGTTCTCTCGCGAGCAGACGCCAGGGCCCCCATTTCGTGCCGAAATGAGGGGCCTTTGCGTCTCCTCGCGCGGGGGAGGTGCCCCCCTGCTCGCGCGCTAACGCGGCGGCAGCGGGTGGTCCGGGTCCAGCCCGGTCAGGCCGTCGATGCTGTGCTGATTGCGGCCGATGGTGCCGGAGTACGCCTCGTGCGGCTGCTTGCTGTGATAGTTGTCGAGCACCGGTCGCTCGTCGACGAGTTCGTAGTAGGGCACCGCGAAGCCGCACGCGTCGGCGATCCGCTCCACGTCGACCACGATGGCCGCCCGCACGCCCGCCCGCAGTTCCCCGAAATGTGCTCGCACTCGGGCGAATTCGTCGTCGTCTGGGCGCAGCGCCCGGCCGGTGCCGAACAGTCGCAGAATGCGCGAGTTGCGAGTGAACGAGCAGAACATCAGCGTGATGCGACCGTTGTCGCGTAAGTGCGCGATGGTTTCCACGCCGCTGCCGAACAGGTCCAGGTAGGCGACGGTGTGGTCGTCGAGCACCGCGAAGGTGTCGGCGTATCCCTTGGGAGACAGGTTGATTCGGCCACCTTCGGACGGGGCCGTGGCGACGAAGAACATCGCCTGCTCACCGATGAAGTCGCGGAGCGCCTCGTCGATACGGGAAAACACTTTCGCCATGGTCTGAGCGTAGCCGCGGGTGCGTACGGTACTGGCGCGAGCGTCCCCAAATTGCCGGCCGCCGCGGCGTGTCGTTGGCAAAACGCGGGCGCTCGTGGGCGGGAGGCGCGGACCTAGCCCGTATACCGGTAATCATCGAGGTCGAAATGCCTACTGCGCCAGTATGCTTCGACCGTAGTCGTGGGTCGCAGCGGGACGTCGCCGTTCTTGTCGAAGTAATAGCTGTTAGCCAGCCGGCAGCTGTCCTGCCAAAACACCTGGCGGTAGCGCCGCCGCATCATCTCGGCGAAGTAGCGGTCATTGGCTTCTTCGGTGACCTCGACCCGCGTCGCGCCCTGTTGGCGGGCCCGTTTCAGGCATCGCAGGATGTGGTGGGTCTGGGTCTCGATCAGCGCGAAGTACGACGACCCGACGTAGCCGTAGGGCCCGAATACGGCGAAGAAGTTCGGGAAGCCCGGAATGCTGACGCCCTCGTAGGCCTGGGTGCGGTGCTCGTCCCAGAACCGGCTCAACGACTGCCCGCCGACGCCGGTGACCGCGTAGGTCAGCACGTCGTCCGTGTCGAGCACCTTGAAGCCGGTGGCCAGGATCAGCACATCCACCTCGTGGTCGGTCCCTTCGGTGGTCGCGACCGACGACGGCGTGATCTTGTCGATGGGCGTGGTGACCAGGTGCACGTTGTCGCGGTTGAACGTGGACAGATACGTGTTGTGAAAGCCCGGACGCTTGCAACCCACCGCGTACTGCGGCGTCAGCTGCTCGCGCACCTCGGGGTCGTGGACCTCCTGGCGCAGGTAGCGCCGTCCCGCCGCGGCCATCCACTTGGCCAGCGGGAACACCTTGAAGTAGTGCGCCGAGATGGGGAAGGTGGCTTCGACGAAGGCCTGGCTGAGCGCACGCTGCACCGCTTTGCCGCCGGGAATCCGCATCGCCCAGCGTGCCGCCGCGGGCAGCGGGACGTCGAACTTGGGAAAACACCAGATCGGCGTGCGCTGAAAAACGGTGAGGCTCGAGACGATCGGTGCGATTTCCGGAATGATCTGCACAGCCGAGGCGCCGGTGCCGATGATCCCGACGCGCTTCCCGGTCAGGTCCTGCGTGTGGTCCCAGCGCGCGGTGTGCATGGTGATGCCGTCGAACGAGTCGACCCCGTCGATGTCGGGCAGCTTGGGCACCGTCAGGACGCCGCTGGCGCTGATGATGAACCGTGCGGTGATCTCGTCGCCCGGGTCGGTCTGCACCCGCCACAGGCCGTGCTGCTCGTCGAACTCCGCGGAAATCACCTTGGTGTTGAACCGGATTCGGGACCTGATGCCGTACTTCTGCACGCAGTGTTCGGCGTATGCCTTGAGTTCACGCCCGGGTGCGTAGGTGCGCGACCAGTCCGGGCTCTGCTCGAACGAGAACTGGTATGAGAACGACGGAATATCTACGGCGATACCGGGATAGGTGTTCCAGTACCAGGTGCCGCCGACGCCGTCGCCGGCCTCGACGATCAGGTAGTCGGAGAATCCCGCCTCGTCGAGCTTGATGGCGGCGCCGATGCCGGAGAATCCGGCGCCGACGATCAGGACTTCGTGGTCGGGAGCGGTACCCATTGCGCATTCCTCCGATGGCGTTGCACGCCGCCGAACTTCGGTGGTGCATTGTTGCTATTCGCAGCGTACGGCCCGAGATCCAGTGTCAGCCGTGCGGCTTCGCTAACCCGGCAGAATGCCTCGCCGCCCCTCAAGTCCTTACCAGGATGCGGTTGGGCGCGCCGGAGCCACCCCGCACCGACATTGCCGACGAACTGTGCAGACCCGCCGTAGGAAGACCAGCTGGTCCACCAGTGCGCGTCAGCCCGGAGCGCCGGGGAGCCCGGTGGCGCCGGCGCCACCCAGCAGTTGCCCGCGGGCGCCCCCGTTGCCGGCGACCCCGCCGGTGCCGCCGATGCCGCCCGTCCCGGGCGCTCCGCCGGGACCGCCGTTGCCGCCGTCGCCGCCGCTGCCGAGCAGCCTGGCGGCCCCGCCATCGCCACCCGTTCCGCCTGGACCACCAGGGGAATTAATGAATGCGGTGCCACTGCCCCCAGCACCTCCCGCGCCGCCTGCTCCGCCCGCGCCGATCCAGCCGGCGGTTCCGCCGGCACCTCCCGCGCCGCCCTTCACACCGGTGAAGGCGATCGGGTCGAAGCCGCTGGTCCCACCGGCGCCACCGGCGCCACCGTTGCCGAAGAGGTTCGCGAAGCCACCGGCGCCGCCGATGCCGCCGGGCCCGCGTCCTCCGGCTGCACTTCCGGCGTTGCCGCCGGCTCCGCCGTTTCCGAACTGGCCTGCCACGCCGCCCGCACCGCCATTGCCGCCCCCGGCATTGCCGTTGCCGCCCGCGCCGCCGGCCCCGCCGTTACCAAACAGCCGGGCCGCACCGCCGGCACCGCCGGCACCGCCGATATTGGTGCTGTTGGTGACGATCGACCCGCCGGTCCCGCCGCCGCCGCCGTTGCCGTACAACAGTCCGCCGACGCCGCCGTTGCCTCCGCCTCCGCCATTGCTGAACGAGCCGGTTCCGCCGGCCCCCCCTGCGCCGCCGTCGCCGATCAGCCCAACAGATCCGCCGGTACCGCCTGCGCCGCCAGGGCTGCTGCCACCGATGGCGCTCCCGCCGGCCCCGCCGGCTCCGCCGTGGCCGATGAGCTGTACTGAACCGCCCGCGCCGCCCGCTCCGCTGAGGCCACCGCCACCGAGTCCCGCGCCGCCCAGCCCACCTATCCCGCCAGTGCCACCATTGCCGAATAACGCGGTTCCACCGGCACCACCCGCGCCACCGGGGCCACCTAGTGCGAGGTCGGCCGGATTGATTCCACCTTGGCCCCCTTGTCCGCCGACCCCGCCGTTGCCGAACAGGCCGCCAGCACCGCCGGCGCCGCCCATGCCGCCCGCACCGCCGGGCCCGGTCATGACGGTGGCACCCACTCCACCCGTTCCTCCGGCGCCGCCGGTCCCGTACAGCCACCCGCCGTTGCCGCCCGCGCCGCCGGCGGCCCCCACACCACCGACCCCGCCGGCGCCGCCGTTGCCGATCAACCCGGCGGCTCCGCCCGCACCACCGGCCACGCCGGCGCTGACTCCGGCAGCGCCGTTGCCCCCGTTGCCGTACAGCAGCCCGCCGGCCCCGCCGGCCGCGCCCGGTGTCGCGCCGTCGGCGCCGTTGCCGATCAACGGGCGTCCGAGCAGCACCTGAGTGGGGGTGTTGATCGCGTTGAGCAGGGTCTGCTCGACATTGCCGGCTTCCGCAGCCGCGTAGGCGTTCGCACCGCCGGTCATCAGTTCGACGAATTGGGCATGGAACGCCGACGCCTGTGCGCTCAACGCCTGGTAGGCCTGCGCGTGGCCGCCGAACATGGAGGCGATGAGCACAGTCACCTCGTCGGCACCCGCGGCCAGCACGCCGGTGGTGGGAAACGCTGCGGCGGCGTTAGCAGCGGACAGCGTCGAGCCGATGCTCGCCAGGTCCGAGGCAGCGGCAGCCACCCACTCCGGCGCCGCGATCACATACGCCATTGCGTACCTCCCGACAGGTAGCGTCAAGCCCGACCGGATCATCCTATGGCGAGTCTGTCATTAGATTCGGGTTTTCAGAGCAATCGCCAAAAACGTTCTTAGGCAACCAATTTCAGGGGTGCAACGCCTTCTTCAGCGCCGCCAGGCCGCGGTTGGTCGCCTCCGCTGCCGCCGGTACCACCAGGCCGAAACTGACGTAGCCGTGCACCATGTCGGGCTCATTGACCAGCTCGACCGGGACACCGGCTTCACTCAGCAGTTCCGCATACCGCGCGCCGTCGTCGCGCAGCGGGTCGTGATGAGCGGTGCCGATGAAGGCCGGTGGCAGCCCGGTCAGTACGCCATTACCCGGCGCCAGGTTCACCGGCAGGGTGGTGTGGTCGCTGACGTCGAGGTGGGGGACGTACCAGCTCAGGAACGCGTCGATGACGTCCTCGTCGAGGATGTGGGCGTCGGCGTTCTCGGTGAACGACGGCAGCGTCCTATCGCCGATGCACGACGGGTACCACAACAGCTGAAATACCACCGACGGCCCGCCGTGGTCCCGCGCGAGATGCGCCATGATCGCCGAGATATTGCCGCCGGCGGAGTCCCCTGCGACCGCGATCCGGGACGCGTCACCCCCAAGCTCCGCGGCGTTCTCGCCGACCCAGCGCAGGGCGGCCCAGCTGTCCTCGATTGCGGCAGGGTGCGGGTGCTCGGGGGCGAGACGGTAGTCCACCGACACCACGATCGCCTCCGCGCCCACAGCGTGCGCGCGCGCGACGTGGTCGTGGGTGTCCAGGTCGCCGAGCGCCCAGCCGCCGCCGTGGTAGAAGACGACCACCGGCAGGTTGCCCGCCGCCGCGGTGGGGGGCCAGTAGACCCGCACCGGAATGTCGGCGTGTTCGCCGTAGCCGATGGTGCGGTCCTCGATCCGCAGATCCGGCAGCAATTCTGGGGGCGCCTTCAGCGCGGCCAGCTGAGCGCGGGCAACCTCGACGCCGTCGGAAGCTTTGAACGTCATCGGAACGGCATCGAGCAGCATCTTCAGCAGCGGATCGATTTCCGGTCGGGTATCGGTCGGGTCCGTCATGGAACCAGCGTATGCATGCCGGTGACTAGCCGTGCAGCGCAACGCGCAAAGCCGCTAAACCTCGATCCATCGCGGTCGTGGCGGCTGGCACCACACCGGCGTACCCGACGTAGCCGTGCACCATCGTCTCGGCGTTGTGCACCTCGGCAGGCACGCCGGCCCCGGCCAGGAGCTCGCCGTACTTGATGCCGTCGTCGCGCAGCGGGTCGAAGCCGGCAACGGCGATATAGGCGGAAGGCAGGCCGGCGAGGTTGTCCGCCCGTCCCGGAGCCATGCCAGGCGGCGGGTTCGACATGTCGACTTCGCCTGCGTACCAACGGGAGAAGTCGGCAATGGCCTTCGCGTCCAGGATCAGCGCGTTCGCGTTCTCGGTGAATGACGGCAGCGACGTGTCCCACATGGTGGAGGGGTACCACAGCAATTGGAAGGCGAGGGCCGGCCCGCCTTCGTCACGGGCCCGCTGGGCCACCGCGGCCGCAATCGTGCCACCCGCCGAGTCGCCGGCGACAGCGATCCGGCTGGTGTCGGCGCCGATCTCGGACCCGAACTCGGCAACCCATCTCGTTGCCGCCCAGGCGTCCTCGACGGCGGCGGGGTAGGGGTGTTCGGGTGCCAGGCGGTAATCGACGGAAACCACGATCGCGTCGGCGCCGACCGCATGCTGGCGCGATGTGCCGTCATGTGTGTCGAGGTCACCCATCACAAAGCCGCCGCCGTGAAAGAACACGACCACCGGTGCGGTGTTTTGCGTTGGCGGCCAATAGATTCTGATGTCGATGGGTCCGCCCGGGCCGTCGATCGCACGGTCTTCGACCCGCAGTTCGGGATGCACCGCCCTGCGCGGCAGGTCACGCAGTCGTTGTCGTACGGCATCGATTCCGTCGTCGGTTGATAGCCGAAAGGGAACCGCATCCAGTACCTTCAGCAGGATGGGATCGACCCCGGGTTTCTCATTACCCCGAAGCAAGGCGGTGTCGTCGAAATTCGGCATGGAGGTACCGTACGCATCCCGCCTGATGGTCTTTGGCTGGGTGGCGGCCGGGTGGGCGGGAATCGCCTACGGGGTCTATCTGACGGTCATCGCGCTGCGCCTGCCCCCGGGCAGCGAACTCACCGGACATTGGATTGCGCAACCACCGTTCAAGGCGTCGATGGCGCTGCTGCTGATGGTGGCCGCGTTCGCGCATCCCGTCGTACGCGAGCGACGCTGGCTGGTGCCGGCCCTGCTGTTCTCCGCCGGTGGTGACTGGCTGCTGGCGATCCCGTGGTGGACCATGTCGTTCGTCCTGGGCCTGGGTTCATTCCTGTTGGCCCACATCTGTTTTCTGGGCGCGCTGGTTCCGCATGTCACGCCGGCGCGGCCGCGCGTGGCGGCCGCCGCGGTGATGGTGCTGGCCTCGGTGTCGATGCTGATCTGGTTCTGGCCGCACCTGAACAACGGCAAGGAAAACCTAACCCTCCCGGTCACCGTCTACATCACCGTGCTGTCGGCGATGGTGTGCACCGCGCTGCTGGCCAAGCTGCCCACCATCTGGACGGCCGTGGGCGCGGTGTGTTTCGCGGCGTCGGATTCGATGATCGCGATCAGCCGGTTCATCCTGGGCAACGAGGCGTTGGCGGTGCCGATCTGGTGGTCGTATGCCGCCGCTGAGATCCTCATCACGGCCGGTTTCTTCTTCGGCCGCACCGACGTGGCCGCGGCCGCCGAGAACTAGTTGTCGCTGCCCGCGGTTACGGTGGCCGCACCGTGACCAGAAAAAGTCTGTCTGACAAGGCAACTCGGCACACTGCCGGCGCGGTCGCCGAGGTGGAGCCGATCGCCCGGGTGCTGCCGATGCTCTCGGTGCCGCACCTGGACCGCGAGTTCGACTACCTCGTGCCCCCTGAGCAATCCGACGACGCCCAGCCCGGGGTGCGGGTCCGGGTGCGTTTCCACGGTCGGCTGGTCGACGCGTTCGTGCTGGAACGACGCAACGACACCGACCATCAGGGAAAGCTCGGCTGGCTGGACCGGGTGGTTTCCGCCGAACCCGTCCTCACTCCGGAGATCCGGCGACTGGTCGAAGCGGTCGCTGCGCGCTACGCCGGCACCAGGCCGGATGTGCTGCGCCTGGCGGTGCCGGCCCGGCACGCCAGGGTCGAGAAGGAACTGACCGCCATACCGCCGCTGCCGGTGGTGCAACCGGTGGATCCCACCGCCTGGCAAGGGTACGGTCGTGGCGGTCAATTCCTGGATGCGCTGGCCCAATCGCGGGCCGCTCGCGCGGTGTGGCAGGCGCTGCCGGGGGAGTCGTGGGCGGACCGGTTCGCCGAGGCCGCCGCCCAGACCGTGGCGGCCGGCCACTCGGCGCTGGCGATCGTGCCCGATCAACGCGATCTGGACCGGTTGTGGCAGGCGGCCGTGGCGCGGATCGACGAGGCCAGCGTGGTGGCGCTGTCGGCCGGGCTGGGTCCGGCCGCGCGGTACCGGCGGTGGCTGGCCGCGCTGCGGGGCAGCGCGCGCGTGGTGATCGGGACCCGCAGCGCGGTGTTTGCGCCGGTGGCCGATCTCGGATTGGTCATGGTGTGGTCGGACGCCGACGACAGCCTGGCCGAGCCGCGGGCGCCGTATCCGCACGCCCGCGAGGTGGCGATGCTGCGCGCGCACCAGGCGCGCTGCGCCGCACTGATCGGCGGCTACTCCCGGACCGCGGAGGCTCAGGCGCTGGTGGGCACCGGCTGGGCGCAGGACATCGTGGCGGCCCGGCCGGTGGTGCGCGCCCGCACGCCGCGGGTGGTGGCGCTCGACGACAGCGGGTATGCCGACGAGCGCGACCCGGCGGCACACACCGCCCGCCTGCCCTCGATCGCGCTGCGCGCCGCGCGATCCGCGCTGGAATCCGGTGCGCCGGTGCTCGTGCAAGTGCCGCGGCGCGGCTATGTGCCGTCGCTGGCGTGCGGTCGTTGCCGGGCGATCGCGCGCTGTCGGCATTGCACCGGACCGCTGGCGCTGGCCGATCGCGGTGGCGGTGCCAGGTGCCGGTGGTGCGGCCGGGCCGACCCAGCGCTGCGCTGCGCCCGATGCGGGTCGGACGCGGTCCGTGCGGTGGTCGTCGGTGCGCGGCGCACCGCCGAGGAACTCGGCCGGGCATTCCCAGGCACTCCGGTGGTCACCTCCGCGGGTGATGTCATCGTGTCCCAGGTGCCCGCGCGGCCGGCGCTGGTGGTCGCCACTCCCGGCGCCGAACCGTGCGCTGTGGACGGCTACGGTGCCGCATTGCTGCTCGATACCTGGGCGCTGCTGGGGCGGCAGGACCTGCGCGCGGCGGAGGACGCGCTGTGGCGCTGGATGAACGCCGCCGCCCTGGTACGGTCCCGCGGCGCCGGCGGGGTGGTGACCGTGGTCGCCGAATCGGCGCTGCCGACGGTGCAGTCACTGATTCGCTGGGATCCGGTCGGTCACGCCGACGCCGAGCTCGCGGCCCGGGCCGAGGTGGGCCTGCCGCCCGCTGTGCACATCGCTGCCCTGGACGGCACCGCCGAGGCGGTGGCGGCCCTGCTCGACGAGGCGCGACTACCCGACGGGGCGGAGTTGCTGGGCCCGGTGGAGCTGCCCGCCGGAGCGCGTCGGCCGGCGGGCCTCGCGGCCGACGCCGCGGTCGCCAGGATGCTGGTGCGGGTGCGTCGGGAAGACGGTCTGCGGTTGGCCGCCGCGCTGCGTGGTGCGGTCGGGGTGCTCAGTGCCCGGCAAACCCATGAGCCGGTTCGGATCCAGATCGACCCGCTGCACATCGGGTGATCTGGATCAGCGCTTTCGTGCGGTGAAAATCAAGTATTCCCAACGCATTACGCCGCCACTGAGGTATTCAGCGCAGAGTTCGGCCAGTTCGGCGTCGAGTGCGGCGACGCAGGCCGGATCGCCGGCGATCTGCCGGTAGGCGTTGACGACGGGGCCGTAGTGCGTCTTGAAATAGTCACGACAGGCTTCGGGGGAGTCGAATCGGTCGACCCGCAACGCCCCCGTTCGGGTGCGGATATCGCTGACGTGATCGCCGAAGAGCACGCTGATGTATCTCGGGCATCCCCACCATGCCTCGTGCGGGGCTCTGGGGTGCATCGTCGGCCGGAAGGGCCGCACGGCCGACAGCAACCGGCCGTAGAAGCCGTCCGGCGTCCAGCTCAGCACGCTGATCTTGCCGCCCCGGCGACAGACCCGGGCCATTTCGTCGGCGGTGCGCTGCTGGCGGGGGGCGAACATGGCCCCGATCGATGAGAGCACCGCATCGAACTCCCCGGCCCGGAAGGGCAGCGCCTCGGCGTTGGCCTCGCGCCAACTCAGCCGCAGCCCCTGCTCGGCCGCTCGCAGCTGGGCATGTTGCAGCAACTCGGGGGTCAGGTCGATGGCAGTCACGTGGGCGCCGGCCACGGCGGCCGGTATTGACGCGTTGCCGGTACCGGCGGCGACGTCGAGCACCTGGTCACCAGGGCCGATGCCCGAGACGGTGGGCAGTATCTGACCCAGCGGCGCCAACACCTCGTCGGCGTATGCGGGGTAGTCGCCGAGCTGCCACATGGCCCGGTGCGTCGTTACCGGGGATTCGCAGACGGAGCTGGTCATCGGATCTCCTGCGGGGTCGGGGTTGCCGCCACCACAGCAAAACATCCGTGAGCAACTATATGAAGGGGCAACAATTAAGGTATTCGATTATAGGAGGCTGTTACAATTTCTCTGCTCTAGCTAGGCACCGGGGAAGGGGGCTTCGATGGCAACAGAGAATGCGATGACCGAGTCGCTGGACATGATCACCGATTCGTTGTTGACGGCGTCACGGCTGTTGGTCGGAATCTCGGCGAATTCCATTGCGGCCGTGGACGACACAATCACCATCCCGCAGTTCCGCACGCTGGTCATCCTGTCCAATCGCGGTCCGGTCAACCTGGCGACGCTGGCGACGCTGTTGGGCGTGCAACCCTCGGCCACCGGCCGCATGGTCGATCGGCTGGTCAGCGCCGGTCTGATTGACCGCATGCCACATCCGACCTCGCGCCGGGAACTGCTCGCGACCCTCACCAAGCGGGGCCGCGAAGTGGTCGCGAAGGTGACCGCGAACCGGCGCAGCGAGATAGCTCGCATCGTCGAGAAGATGCCGGCAGCCGAACGTCACGGGCTGGTCCGCGCGCTCACCGCGTTCACCGCGGCCGGCGGCGAACCCGACGCCCACGTCGAGTTGCTCGACATGTGAGCGCCGGATCGCTCCCGTTTTCACCGCTTGTGCGCGGTGAGCAGCAGGTATTCCCATTCCATGGCGCCGTTCGTCAGATATTCATCGGCCAGTTCGACTAGTTGGGCGTCGAGTTCGGCGGCCAGCACCCCGTTGCCACCAATGTTGTCGTACGCCTCGATCGTCGGGCCGTAGTTGTTCTTGAAGTAGTCGTGGACGTCCTGCGCGGTGTCGAAACGTGTCACCTCGAGCAGTCCGCGCCGGGTGTCGACGTCGGTGACGCGGTCCCCAAGCAGTCCCGTGATGTAAGCCTCACGTCCCCACAGGGCGGACGGCGGCAGGTCCGACGACAGGCTGGGCCGGTACGGCCTGATGGTCGCCAGCATCCGGCCGAAGAAGCCCTCGTGCGTCCAGCTGATCAGGCCGATCGTCCCGCCGGGGCGGCACACCCGGACCAGCTCGTCGGCGGCGCACTGGTGATCCGGTGCGAACATCACTCCGATGGCCGAGATTACCGCGTCGAATGCGTTGTCGCCGAAGGGAAGTGCCTGGGCGTTTGCCTCTTGGTAGTGCAACTTCAGGCACTCCGTTGAGGCGCGCGCCTGCGAGCGCTGCAGCAGTTCCGGGGTGAGGTCGGTCGACGTGACGGTCGCGCCGGTCCTGGCTGCGGGCAGGGAGATGTTGCCCGATCCGGCGGCCACGTCGAGCACTTGAACACCCGGACCGATACCCGCGGCGGCGACCAGCAGCGGGCCCAGCGGGGCCATCACTTCTTCGGCCATCAGCGCGTAGTCGCCGAGGGCCCACATGGCCCGGTGGGTGGCCGCGAGCGTTTCGTCGGCGCGGATCGGGGTGTCGATTGTCATGGTGGATCTCCTTGAGGGGAGTGAAGATCTGGATGTTTATGTCGTACGGACACAGTATGCATAGGCAAGTTTGTAAGTCGCTGTGACTTCGCTGTCGGACTGTCGGGCGCCCGGCGGCGACGGTCAGTTCATAGACTGTGCCGGTGCGCCTCGTCTTCGCCGGTACCCCCGAACCCGCGTTGCCCGCATTACGGCGCCTCATCGACTCACCTCGTCACGAGGTGATCGCCGTCCTGACCCGGCCCGATGCCGCGTCGGGGCGGCGCGGCACACCGGAACCGTCGCCGGTGGCACGAGAGGCGCTGGAGCGCGGAATCCCGGTGTTGCGGCCGGCCCGGCCCAACGCGCCGGACTTCGTGGCCGAGCTGGCCGACCTGGCGCCGCAATGTTGTGCCGTGGTGGCCTACGGCGCGCTGCTCGGCGACGCGCTGCTCGCGATTCCTCCGCACGGATGGATCAACCTGCACTTCTCCCTGCTGCCGGCCTGGCGCGGCGCGGCGCCGGTGCAGGCCGCGATCGCCGCAGGCGACACCATCACCGGGGCCACCACCTTCCAGATCGAACCGAGCCTGGACTCCGGGCCGGTCTACGGCATCGTCACCGAAACCATCCGGCCGACCGATACGGCCGGCGACCTGCTGGCGCGGCTCGCGATTTCGGGTGCCGAACTGCTGGTGGGCACCTTGGACGGGATCGCGGACCAGGCATTGACGCCGCGTCCGCAACCGGCCGAAGGGGTCAGCCTGGCGCCCAAGATCACCGTCGAGCAGGCCCGGGTGCGCTGGGACCTGCCGGCGCAAGTGGTCGAGCGACGGATCCGCGCCGTCACGCCGAACCCGGGTGCCTGGACACTCATCGGCGATATCCGAGTGAAAGTCGGTCCGGTGCAATTGGATTCGGAAGGTCCGCGAGCCTTGGCGCCGGGTGCGATACAGGTCGACCGCAAGTGCGTGTGGGTTGGTACCGCTTCCCAACCGGTCCGGCTGGGCCAGATACAGCCTCCCGGAAAGAAGGCGATGAACGCCGCCGACTGGGCGCGGGGTGCCCGGCTCGACCCCGAGATCCGGGCGTCATGACCCAGAACCGGCCCTACCGCAAACGTCCCGACCGCCAACCCCAAAAGCCGCAGCAGCGGCCACGCCGCAAGCCGCTGGACCCCGCGCGCCGTGCCGCATTCGACGCGCTGCGGGCCGTCAGCGAGCGCAATGCCTACGCGAACCTGGTGCTGCCGGCGATGCTGCGCGAGCGCGGAATCAGCGGCCGTGACGCAGCTTTCGCCACCGAACTGACCTACGGAACATGCCGGTGCGCCGGGCTGTTGGACGTCATCATCGGAGCCGCCGCCGGCCGGGCGCCGGAGACCATCGATCCGGTGCTGCTGGACCTGCTGCGGCTGGGCGCCTACCAGCTGCTGCGCACCCGGGTGGACGCTCATGCCGCGGTTTCCACCACCGTCGACCAGGCCGGCATCGAATTCGATTCGGCCCGAGCCGGTTTCGTCAACGGCGTACTGCGCACCATCTCGGGGCGGGATGAACAGTCCTGGGTGCAGGAGTTGGCCCCGCGCAACGACCCGGTCGGTAACGCGGCATTCGTGCACGCCCATCCGCGCTGGATTGCTCAGGCCTTCGCCGACGCACTGGGAGCAGCGGCGGGCGAGCTGGACGCGGTGCTGGCCAGCGATGACGAACGGCCGCAGATACATCTTGCGGCCCGTCCCGGGGTGCTGACCGCTGCCGAGCTGGCCGAGGCCGTGCACGGCACAGTCGGGCGGTACTCGCCCTATGCGGTCTACCTGCCCGGCGGCGACCCCGGGCAGCTGGAGCCGGTGCGCGAGGCCCGGGCGCTGGTGCAGGACGAGGGCAGTCAACTGGTGGCCCGGGCGCTGACACTGGCTGCCGTGGACGACGACGCCGGACGCTGGCTGGACCTGTGCGCCGGTCCGGGGGGAAAGACCGCACTGCTGGCCGCCCTCGGCGCCCAATCGGGAGCCACCGTGACCGCCGTGGAACCCGCGGAGCATCGAGCGGACCTGGTGGTGGAGAACACCCGGGGGCTGCCGGTCGAGGTGTTGCGGGTGGATGGCCGGGAAACCGGCTTGCCGGCACAGTTCGACCGGGTGCTGGTCGACGTGCCCTGCACCGGGTTGGGTGCGCTGCGCCGCAGGCCGGAAGCCCGCTGGCGGCGCCAGCCGTCCGACGTGCCGGCACTGGCCAGGTTGCAGCGGGAACTACTGGCCGCCGCGATTTCCCTCACCCGACCGGGTGGGGTGGTGCTGTACGCCACCTGCTCCCCGCACCTCGCCGAGACGGTGGGAGTGGTCGCAGACGCGCTGCGCCGCCACCCGGTGCAGGCGCTGGACACCCGGCCGCTGTTCGACCCGGTCGACGGCCTGGGTGAGGGGCCGTCGGTGCAGTTGTGGCCGCACCGGCACGGCACCGACGCCATGTTCGCGGCTGCCCTGCGCCGGCTTCCGGAGGATTAGTAGTCTGTCGCACATGCCTGGTACGGGGGGTCCGCTGATAGCGCCGTCGATCTTGGCGGCTGACTTCGCTCGGCTCGCCGACGAAGCCGCCGCGGTGCACGGCGCCGACTGGCTGCACGTCGACGTGATGGACGGCCACTTCGTGCCGAACCTGACGATCGGTCTACCGGTGGTGGAGAGCCTGCTGGCGGCCAGCAGCATTCCGATGGACTGCCATCTGATGATTGACAACCCCGACCGCTGGGCGCCGCCCTACGCGGAGGCCGGCGCCTACAACGTCACCTTTCACGCCGAGGCCACCGACAACCCGGTCGGGGTCGCGCGCGACATCCGGGCCGCCGGATCCAAGGCCGGAATCAGCGTCAAGCCCGGTACCCAGCTCGAGCCGTACCTGGAAATCCTGCCTCAGTTCGACACGCTGCTGATCATGTCGGTCGAGCCCGGTTTCGGTGGCCAGAGCTTCATTCCGGAGGTGCTGAGCAAGGTGCGTACGGTCCGCAAGCTGATCGACGCGGGGGAGCTGACCATCCTGGTCGAAATCGACGGCGGCATCAACGAGGACACCATCGAGCAGGCCGCCGAAGCCGGTGTCGACTGCTTCGTCGCGGGGTCTTCGGTCTACGGCGCGCAGGATCCCGCCGCCGCGGTCCAAGCGCTGCGGCGACAGGCCAGCGCGGCGTCGCGTCACCTGGGGCACCGCTCATGACCGGAGTCGAGCAGGTCAAAAGCATCGAAGAGGCCATGAAGCTGGCCATCGAGCACTCGTATCAGGTCAAGGGCACCACCTATCCAAATCCGCCGGTAGGAGCGGTGATCGTCGACCAGGAGGGCCGGGTGGTCGGCGTCGGCGCCACCCAGCCGGCCGGTGGCGACCACGCCGAGGTCATCGCGTTGCGCCGGGCCGGCGGTCTGGCCGCCGGTGGTATCGCTGTGATCACCATGGAGCCGTGCAACCACTACGGCAAGACGCCGCCCTGCGTGAACGCCCTCATCGAGGCGCGGGTGGGGACGGTGATCTACGCCCTCAACGACCCGAACGGCATCGCGGGCGGCGGGGCCGGCCGGCTCACGGCGGCGGGATTGCAGGTGCGCTCGGGCATCATGGCCGACCAGGTGGCGGCCGGTCCGCTCCGCGAGTGGCTGCACAAGCAACGCACCGGTTTGCCGCACGTGACATGGAAGTACGCGACCAGCATCGACGGCCGCAGCGCCGCGGCCGACGGATCGAGTCAGTGGATCTCCAGCGAGGCCGCTCGCGCCGACCTGCATCGGCGCCGCGCGATTGCGGACGCGATCGTGGTCGGCACCGGAACCGTTCTCGCCGACAACCCCACCCTGACCGCCCGGCTGCCCGACGGTTCGCTGTCGCCGCAGCAGCCACTGCGGGTGGTGGTGGGCAGACGTGAGATCCCGCCGGAAGCCAATGTCCTCAACGACGACTCGCGGACCATGGTGATCCGCACCCGCGAACCCGTCGAGGTGCTCAGGGCGCTGTCGGACCGCACGGATGTGCTGTTGGAAGGCGGTCCGACGCTGGCCGGGGCGTTCCTGCGGGCCGGGGCGATCAACCGGATCCTGGCCTATGTCGCGCCGATCCTGCTGGGTGGCCCGGTGACCGCCGTCGACGATGTCGGGGTGTCCAGCATGGCGCACGCGCTGCGCTGGCAGTTCGACAGCGTCGAGCAGGTGGGACCGGACTTGCTGCTCAGCCTGGTTGCTCGCTAGCGGCTTCGCGAACGGGCTGGGGCGCTCCAGGCTCCAGGGCCGGTTGCTCAGGGGCTTCCGGCTCGTCGGCGTGCTCGTTGCGCCCACCGATCAGCAGCCCGAGCAGCGCGCCCACCACACAAATGACCACGGTGACCTTGAAGATGTCGCCGTACATCAGCGCGAACGCCTGCAGGTACTGATGCCCCTGAATGGTGACACGCTCCAGCACGCTTGCGTCTGGGGGAATGGTCGCCGAGAGGTGAGCCAGGTTCTGGTTGAACCGGTACAGCCCCCAGGCGCTCAATGCAGCCACGCCGATCAGCATGCCGGTCATGCGGGCGACCACCACCGCCGCTGAGGCGATGCCGTGCTGGGCCGCGGGCACCACCCGCAACGCCGCCGACGACAGGGGGCCGATCACCAGGCCGAGTCCCAGGCCGGCCACCAGCAGGTCGGTGTGCACCGCCGGCAGCATCAGTCCGAGGATGTCGTGCTTGCGCTGCATCAGGTCACCGCGCCAGTACGAGATCAGCCAGTAGCCGGCGCCCGCGATCAGCATTCCGACGAAAGCCACCACGCGGTCGCCGGCCCGGGTGGCGATCCACCCGCCCAGGACCGCGCCGATCGGCAGCGCGATCAGGAACCACAACAGCAGGCCCGCCGCCTGGGTCTGGTCCATCTGCAACACGCCCTGACCGAACAACTCGACGTTGACCAGCGTCACCATCAGGGCGGCGCCGGCGCAGACCGAGGTGCCCAGCGCGGACAGGAACGGCCGGAAGTGCACGCCGGCCGGCTCGATGAGCCGGGTGCGCGCGAAACGCTCCCAGGCGAAGAAGGCGGCGGCGGCGATCACCGCCCCGATCACCAGCGGCAACCCGTAGCTCGGCAGCACCTGTTTGCCGTCCGGGTTGGGGTTGTAGAGACCGATCACCGC
This sequence comes from Mycobacterium gordonae, assembly GCF_002101675.1. GTDB lineage: Bacteria > Actinomycetota > Actinomycetes > Mycobacteriales > Mycobacteriaceae > Mycobacterium > Mycobacterium gordonae. The sequence continues at coordinate 51,751 of NZ_LQOY01000081.1, forward strand.
CAGGCCCAACGCCAGGGCCAGCAGCAGGCCGCCGGTGATGTCGATCTTCTCCGGCGAGTCGCTGCGGTCGTGCGAGGGCAGGCTGAAGTGGATCATCACCATGGCGATCAGGGTCAGCGGGACGTTGATCCAGAAGACGTGGCGCCAGTCGTGGAACAGGAAGACGATGAAGATGCCGTACAGCGGACCCAGCACGCTGCCCAGTTCCTGAGCGGCGCCGATGCCACCAAGGACCCCGGCGCGGTTGCGCTCCGACCACAGGTCGGCACCTAGCGCCAGCGTCACCGGCAACAGGGCGCCGCTGGCGATGCCCTGGATGGTGCGGCCGGCGATCAGCACATGGAATGCGCGGTTCGGGTCCGGGGACAGCAGGATGTAGTCGCCGGCCTCGATGGTCCAGTTGCCGATCTGCACCGACAGCGCGGTCACCACCGAGCCGACGATGAACATGAGCAGGCTGGCCTGCAGTACGAACTTGCGCCCGAACCGGTCGGAGGCCCTGCCCAGCAGCGGCATCGCGGCGATGTAGCCCAGCAGGTACATCGTCACGATCCACGTGATCCGCTGCAGCTGGTTCACGGGGATCCCGACGCTGCTCATGATGTCGCGCATGATCGTGACCACGACATAGGTGTCGAGGGCACCGAGCAGCACCGCCAGGCTGCCCGCACTGATCGCGATTCGGCGTCCCGCTTTCATGGCCATCAGCTCAGCGGGGGCTTGGTGACCTGGACCTGCTGGCCCCAATTGGACAACGTCATCTGGACCCAGTTGCCGGTGCCGCGCTCCAACCTGGCCTGCACCATCTGGTGATCACCGCCGTCCTGAATCCAGATCGTCGTCGGCACCGGGTCGGACGCGCTGAACGGCGGCGCAATCGCGTTCACCGCCTGGGGTGTGGTCTTCCCGGTGATCCGGACGGTGTTCAGGCCGTTGATGGTCTCGCGTCCGTCGGCTTTCGCGTCGCTGAAATTCGCCAGCACATTGGCTACGCCTTTGTCCGTGCTCAGGATCTGCGACGGGTCGTAGACGTCCGAGGCCTTACCGAAATCGCTCCACTTGTTCGGGGTGAGCGTGGCGTACAGGATTCCGTCGATCACCACGAAGTCCGCATCGATGTCGGAGCCGGCGAACGTCAGCTTGACGTTGCCCTTGGCGGCGGTGGGCTCGGTGTTGAGGTCCCCGGTCAGTGTCTTGATGGACAGGCCCGGAATCTTGCCGTTGACCGTCAATACGATGTGCGCGCTCTTGACGCCCTTGCTGGCCTCGGTGGCCTGGGTGACCAGTTGCTGGGTGGCCTTGGAGTCGGGAAGTGGCCCGCCGCTGTCCTTCTTTTTGATCGAGCACCCTGCGGCGAGCGTGATCGCGACGCTCAGCGCAGCCAGGACAGCCAGAAGACGGCGGGATTTTTGCATACCCTGCATCGTAGAGGGTGCCCCTGACCCGACCGGGGAACCAGGCGGGTGCAACGTCGCTCGGATAGTCATTAACCTGGTGCGATGTTCACCGGAATTGTCGAGGAACTCGGTGAGGTGACCGGCCGCGATGCGCTGGCCGACGCCTCCCGACTGATCATTCGCGGTCCGACGGTCACCTCCGACGCCGGCCACGGGGATTCGATCGCCGTCAACGGGGTGTGCCTGACGGTCGTCGACGTCTTGCCGGACGGCCAATTCAGTGCCGACGTGATGGCCGAGACGCTCAACCGGTCCAACCTGGGTGAACTGCGGCCGGGCAGCCGGGTGAACCTGGAGCGCGCCGCCGCGCTCAATAGCCGACTGGGCGGGCACATCGTGCAGGGCCATGTCGACGGCACCGGTGAAATCGTGGCCCGCACCCCCTCGGAGCACTGGGAGGTGGTCCGGGTCGAGATGCCCGCCTCGGTGGCGCGCTATGTGGTGGAGAAGGGCTCCATCACCGTCGACGGGATTTCGCTGACTGTTTCCGGCCTGGGCGCCGAACCGCGGGACTGGTTTGAGGTCTCTTTGATTCCCACCACCCGAGAGCTGACCACCCTGGGCTCCGCGCCGGTGGGCACCCAGGTGAACCTCGAGGTGGATGTGATCGCAAAGTATGTGGAACGGCTCCTGCGAGCCGGGACCTGAGGCCGGGGCCCGTACACAGCAAAGTGGTAGCAAATGCGGGCCCGCGGTGGTTCATACTTAAGAGCAATAGCAGCCAGTGAGGACACAAGATGACGAGGTTGGACTCCGTCGAGCGGGCGGTTGCCGACATTGCGGCGGGCAAGGCCGTCGTCGTCATCGATGACGAGGAACGCGAGAACGAAGGCGACCTCATCTTCGCCGCCGAAAAGGCCACCCCAGAACTGGTCGCCTTCATGGTCCGCTATACCTCGGGATATCTGTGTGTGCCGCTGGACGGCGAGATCTGCGACCGGCTGGGACTGTTGCCGATGTACGCGGTGAACCAAGACAAGCACGGCACCGCCTACACCGTCACTGTGGACGCGAGAATTGGTGTGGGAACCGGGATTTCGGCCTCCGACCGGGCCACCACGATGCGCCTGCTGGCCGACCCGGCCAGCATCGCCGCGGACTTCACCCGCCCCGGACACGTCGTTCCGCTGCGCGCCAAGGACGGCGGGGTGTTGCGCCGCCCCGGTCACACCGAGGCCGCGGTCGACCTGGCCCGGATGGCAGGCCTGCAACCGGCGGGCGCCATCTGCGAGATCGTCAGCCAAAAAGACGAGGGCGCGATGGCCCAGACGGACGAGTTGCGGGTGTTCGCCGACGAACACGGGCTCGCGCTGATCACCATCGCGGACCTGATCGAGTGGCGCCGTAAGCACGAGAAGCACATCGAGCGCATCGCCGAGGCACGCATCCCCACCCGGCACGGAGAATTTCGTGCGATCGGATACTCCAGCATCTACGAGGACGTCGAACACGTCGCGCTGGTCCGCGGCGACATCGCCGGGCCCACCGGTGACGGCGACGACGTGCTGGTCCGCGTGCACTCCGAGTGTCTCACCGGCGACGTATTCGGGTCGCGTCGCTGCGACTGCGGGCCCCAACTGGACGTCGCGATGGCCATGGTGGCCCGCGAGGGCCGTGGCGTGGTGCTCTACATGCGCGGACACGAGGGCCGGGGCATCGGCCTGATGCATAAGTTGCAGGCCTATCAGCTGCAAGACGCCGGCGAAGACACCGTGGACGCCAACCTCAAGCTCGGATTACCCGCCGATGCAAGGGATTACGGCATAGGTGCCCAGATACTTGTCGACCTGGGTGTCCGTTCCATGCGATTGCTGACCAATAACCCGGCCAAACGCGTCGGCCTGGACGGGTACGGATTGCATATCATCGAAAGGGTGCCGTTGCCGGTGCGTGCCAACGCCGAGAACATCCGCTACCTGATGACCAAACGCGACAAGATGGGCCACGACCTCGCCGGCCTGGACGACTTCCACGAATCCGTGCATCTGCCAGGCGAATTCGGTGGGGCCTTATGAGCGGAGGCGCCGGCGTGCCGGACATCCCGGTACTCGACGCGTCGGACATCAAGCTCGCCATCGTCGCCAGCACCTGGCACGACACGATCTGCGATGCTCTGTTGGCCGGTGCCCGCAAGGTAGCAACTGATTCCGGCATCGACTCCCCAACCGTGGTCCGGGTGCTCGGCGCGATCGAGATTCCCGTCGTCGCGCAGGAGCTGGCCCGCAATCACGACGCGGTCGTTGCGCTCGGAGTCGTAATCCGCGGTGAGACACCACACTTCGACTACGTCTGTGACGCGGTGACTCAGGGCCTGACGCGGGTCTCACTGGATGCCTCGACTCCCGTCGCCAACGGGGTACTGACGACCAACACCGAGGCGCAGGCTTTGGATCGGGCCGGCCTCCCCGCCTCGGCCGAAGACAAGGGCGCGCAGGCGGCCGCGGCGGCCCTGACCACCGCCCTGACCCTGCGCAACCTGCGTGCTCAACAGTGACGAAATCCCAAGCGACCGACTGGGACTTGGAGTGCCGCGCCCACCTGACCCCGATGTTCGCCTACGCCGCGGCGGTGGTGCTCGTGGTGGCCCACATCGCAATCGGCGTGGTGCTCAAGATCGGCTCCAGCGGCGTGGTCTTCCAGACCGCCGACCAGGTGGCGATGGCTGTGCTGGGAGTGGTTCTGGCGGGCCTGGCGCTGCTGTTCACCCGCCCCCGGCTGCGCGTCGGCGCGGCCGGGCTCTCGGTGCGTAATGTCTTCAGCGACAAGCTGATCCCGTGGGGAGACGTGGTCGGGGTGTCCTTCCCGGTGGGCAGCCGCTGGGCCCGGGTGGATTTGCCCGACGACGAATACATCCCCATCATGGCGATCCAGGCGGTGGACAAGGAGCGGGCCGTGCACGCGATGGACGCCGTGCGCGAGCAGCTGGCCCGCTACCGGCCGGACCTGCACGCGCACTGAGGGCGGCCGGCGAAACGCTCAGCTGTTGTAGAAGATCGTTCCCGACGGTGTGCCGTAGGAGAAATAGATCGGCATCAGTTCAAAGGGCGTGTTGCCGGTATTCATACTCAAGAATCCGACGCGCGGCGCGTCGGCGGCCGCGCCGACGGTCTGCTGATAGAGCAACACCCCGGCCTCGTTGTAGAACGTCAGGTGGGTGCCCGCCGGCACCACTCCGTTGACAGCCCCGGTCCCCAGGTAAAACGGCAGGAGACCCGTCAGACCGCCGGTATCGACGATTGCGCCGAAGACGGGTAACGGAAAGCCCCCGTTGACGCTCACCGACAGATTGGTGATCGGGGCACCACTCGAGACGGCAAACGCGGTGCCCGGGTTGGCGCCGAACTGAACGAGTCCCGCGGGCTCGTTGATCAGCATTCCCTGGCTCAATGTGCCCGGAAGCGCCTCTACCGGAGCGGCAATGGGTGAACCGCCCAACTGGGTGGCTCCGACGCCCAGCACCGGCACCCCCGCCGACGCCGGGAGAATGGTGGTGACGCCGTTGACTGTCTGCATGACGGAAGTGATCACGCCAATCTTGGTGGGCGCGGTGATGATTCCATTTCCGAAGTTCACCGTCGTCGTATACGTGTTGTAGGTCTCGGTGATCTGATTGCTGGGGTCGCCGTAGGTGATGACGTAGCCGGAATCGACGATCGGGCCGAGAGAGGTGAAGTTCACGTTCTGCGGGGGGACGATCAGGCCTTCCGACCCGGTGTCGAGGACCACTTGAGAAACCGGCCCACCACCGATGGACACGGTCACGTACGGCCGATGTAGCTGGTAATCCACGGTCACCGGAATGGCCGGTGCGCCGCCCGTGGCACCGGTGGCGCCGGGCGCGCCCAACGTGGCAGCGCCCCCGGCGCCGCCTGGGCCGCCCGCGACCCCGCCCGGACCGCCGGAAACGCCACCGGTGCCGCCCGTGCCGCCATCTCCGATCAGCCACCCGCCACGGCCGCCGACACCGCCGGCGCCGCCCAGTGCCCCTCCCAGGCCGCCGGTTCCGCCGGCGCCGAACAACAGCGCGGAGCCGCCGGTGCCGCCGACGCTGAAAGGACCACCGATGCCGCCGGTTCCTCCGTTGCCGTAGAGCCACCCGCCCGTGCCGCCGATCCCGCCGGCGGCACCGAAGCCGCCCATGCCGCCGGTGCCGCCGGTGCCCAGCAATCCGGCCGGACCACCGGCGCCGCCGACAACACCGACCGCGATGCTGTCACCGCCCCGGCCGCCGTTTCCGATCAGCAGGCCGCCGCCGCCACCGGGCGTTCCGACACCCTGCGCGTTCGTCGTCCCGCTGGCGCCATCCCCGATCAACGGCCGTCCGAGAAGCACATTGGTGGGCAGATTGACGACGTCGAGCAGCCCCTGCTCGATGCTCTGCGCCGACAGATCACTCGCGGCCGCGGCCTCGGCAGCCGCGTAGTGGGTCGCGGCCGCGTTCAACGCACGGGCAAAATCGGTCTGGAACGCCACCGCCCGGGCGCTGAGCAACTGGTACTGCTGCGCGTATCCGGAGAACAGGTCGGAGATCGCCGCGGACACTTCGTCACCGGCCGCGGCCAGCACCTCGGTGGTGGAAGCGGCCGCTGCCTGATTGGCCCGGCGAAGCAGCGATTCGATGCCGTCGACGTCGGCGGCTGCCCCCGCCAGCAATCCTGGCCCGACAGCGATAAACGACATCTGACCCCCCACGAGTCCCCGTGCCTGCCCCCGTTGGCAACTACCAAAATAGTGAATGGATGCGCGCTTCGCTGGTGTTTCACTTGTGTTTGCGCCGGTGTCTTGAGCCGCTGCCCCGGGTGATCCTGGCCGCGGCACCCCACGGGCTGCGGGCGCCGATCCCTATGCCCCGCCGCGATCCCGGCGACCACTAGCCTGGATGCGTGCCAGATCCCGCCACCTACCGCCCCGCGCCCGGGTCCATCCCGGTCGAGCCGGGCGTCTACCGGTTCCGGGATGCCCACGGCCGGGTCATCTACGTGGGGAAGGCCAAGAGCCTGCGCAGCCGGCTGACGTCGTACTTCGCCGACGTCGCCGGACTGCATCCGCGTACCCGGCAGATGGTGACCACCGCGGCCAAGGTCGAGTGGACGGTGGTCACCACCGAGGTCGAGGCGCTCCAGCTGGAATACAACTGGATCAAGGAGTTCGACCCGCGCTTCAACGTCCGCTACCGCGACGACAAGTCCTACCCCGTACTGGCCGTCACCCTCAACGAGGAATACCCGCGGTTGATGGTCTATCGCGGACCGCGGCGCAAGGGGGTGCGGTACTTCGGGCCCTACTCCCACGCCTGGGCGATCCGCGAGACACTGGACCTGCTTACCCGGGTGTTCCCGGCCCGCACCTGCTCCAACGGAGTCTTCAAGCGCCACAATCAGATCGACCGGCCCTGCCTGCTCGGTTACATCGACAAATGCTCCGCGCCGTGTGTCGGGCGGGTCAGCGCCGAGCAGCACCGCCAGATCGTGGGAGATTTTTGCGACTTCCTGTCCGGCAAGACCGAGCGCTTCGCGCGCGAACTTGAGCAACAGATGCACGCGGCATCCGGCGACCTGGACTTCGAACGGGCGGCCCGGCTCAGAGACGACCTGGGCGCGCTGCGGCGGGCGATGGAGAAGCAGGCCGTGGTGTTCGGGGACGGTACCGACGCCGACGTGGTCGCCTTCGCCGACGACGACCTCGAGGCCGCGGTACAGGTCTTCCATGTCCGCGGCGGACGGGTTCGAGGTCAGCGCGGCTGGATCGTCGAAAAGTCCGCCGATCCGGGTGATTCCGGTGCCGAACAACTGGTCGAACAATTCCTGACCCAGTTCTACGGCGAACAGGCCGAATTGGGAGGTGCCGCCGACGAAGCCGCCAACCCGGTGCCGCGTGAGGTGCTGGTGCCGTGCCTGCCGTCTAATCACGACGAGCTGGCCAGTTGGCTGTCCGGCCTGCGCGGCGCCAAGGTGAGATTGCGGGTGCCCCGCCGGGGTGACAAGAAGGCGCTCGCCGAGACGGTGGAGCGCAACGCGAAAGAGGCGCTGCAGCAACACAAGCTGAAGCGGGCCGGTGACTTCAATGCCAGATCGGCTGCGCTGCAGAACATTCAGGATGCGCTGGGGTTGGCCGAGGCCCCGTTGCGCATCGAGTGTGTCGACATCAGCCACGTGCAGGGCACCGACGTCGTCGGGTCGCTGGTGGTCTTCGAGGACGGCCTGCCGCGCAAATCCGACTACCGGCACTTCGGCATCCGCGAGGCCGCGGGGGAGGGGCGCTCGGACGATGTGGCGTCCATCGCCGAGGTGACGCGGCGCCGGTTCCTGCGCCATCTGAGCGACCAGAGCGACCCGAATATGCTGTCCGCGGAAGGCAAGTCGCGCCGTTTCGCCTATCCGCCCAACCTCTACGTGGTGGACGGTGGCGCGCCGCAGGTCAACGCGGCCAGCGCCGTGCTGGAGGAGTTGGGCATCACCGATGTCGCCGTGATCGGTCTGGCCAAGCGGCTGGAAGAGATCTGGGTGCCCGCAGAGCCGGACCCTGTCATCATGCCCCGCAACAGCGAGGGCCTGTATCTGCTGCAGCGGGTGCGTGACGAAGCGCACCGCTTTGCCATCGCCTACCATCGCAGCAAGCGATCCAAGCGAATGACGGCCTCAGCGCTGGACTCCGTGCCTGGATTGGGCGAGCACCGGCGCAAGGCACTGGTCACCCACTTCGGATCGATAGCCCGCCTCAAGGAGGCCACCGTCGACCAGATCACCGCCGTTCCGGGTATCGGAGTGGCCACCGCCACGGCCGTCCTCGAGGCGTTACGGCCCGACGCGACGGGAGCTTCGGAATGACGAACAGTGACACCTCCGCGGGCATCGATGTCGTTCTGGTGACCGGCTTGTCGGGGGCCGGACGCGGTACCGCCGCCAAGGTGCTCGAGGACCTCGGCTGGTATGTCGCGGATAATCTGCCGCCCCAGTTGATCACCCGTATGGTGGATTTCGGTTTGGCCGCCGGATCACGGATCACGCAGCTCGCGGTGGTCATGGATGTGCGGTCCCGCGGGTTCACCGGGGACCTGGACGAGGTGCGCAACGAACTGGCCACCCGCAACATCACGCCTCGGGTGGTGTTCATGGAGGCCTCCGACGACATGCTGGTCCGCCGCTACGAGAACAACCGCCGCAGCCATCCGCTGCAGGGCCAGCAGACGCTGGCCGAAGGCATCGCCGCCGAGCGCCGGATGCTGGCTCCGGTGCGGGCCACCGCCGACCTGATCATCGACACCTCGACCCTGTCGGTGCGCAGCTTGCGGGAGAGCATCGAGCGCGCCTTCGGCGGCAATGGCGGCGCGACCACCAGCGTCACGGTCGAGTCCTTCGGTTTCAAGTACGGCCTGCCGATGGATGCCGACATGGTGATGGACGTCCGGTTCCTGCCCAACCCGCACTGGGTGGACGAGCTGCGCCCGCTGACCGGTCAGCACGAACCGGTACGCGACTACGTGCTGAGCCAACCCGGCGCGGCGGAGTTTCTCGAGACTTACCATCGGTTGCTGGCGCTCGTGGTCGACGGCTACCGGCGGGAGGGAAAGCGCTATATGACGGTCGCCATCGGCTGCACCGGCGGCAAGCACCGCAGCGTGGCGATCGCCGAGGCGCTGATGGGTCTGTTGCGGTCGGATCCGCAGTTGACGGTACGGGCGCTGCACCGGGATCTGGGTCGCGAATGACCGACAACATCGTCGCGTTGGGCGGCGGCCACGGGCTGTATGCGACGCTGTCCGCGGCGCGTCGGCTGACCCCGCACGTCACCGCCATCGTGACCGTCGCCGATGACGGCGGTTCCTCGGGGCGGCTGCGCGGCGAGCTGGACGTGGTACCGCCCGGTGACTTGCGAATGGCGTTGGCGGCGTTGGCATCCGACAGCCCGCACGGCCGGTTGTGGGCGACAATCCTGCAACACCGGTTCGGCGGCAGCGGAGCACTGGCCGGCCACCCGATCGGAAATCTGCTGCTGGCCGGAATCTCCGAGCTGCTGGCCGACCCCGTGGCGGCCCTCGACGAGATCGGCCGCATCCTCGGTGTCAAAGGCCGGGTGCTGCCGATGTGCCCGATCGCCCTGCAAATCGAGGCCGACGTCTCCGGTCTGGAATCCGATCCGCGCATGTTCCGGGTGATCCGGGGTCAGGTCGCCATCGCCTCGACGCCGGGCAAGGTGCGCCGGGTGCGGTTGTTGCCCGCCGACCCGCCCGCGACCCGCCAGGCCGTCGACGCCATCATGTCGGCCGAATTGGTGGTGCTGGGCCCGGGTTCCTGGTTCACCAGCGTGATCCCACACGTCATGGTGCCGGGGCTGCACCAGGCGTTGCAGGCCACCGAGGCCCGCAAAGCGCTGGTGCTCAATCTCGTCGCCGAACCCGGTGAGACGGCGGGTTTCTCGGTGGAACGCCACCTGCACGTGCTGGCCCAACATGCGCCGGGATTCACCGTGGACGACATCATCATCGATGCCGAACGAGTACCCAGCGACCGGGAGCGCGACCAACTGCGGCGCACCGCGACCCTGCTGCAGGCCGAGGTGCACTTCGCCGACGTGGCCCGACCTGGTACACCTTTACATGACCCGGGCAAGCTGGCGGCAGCATTGGGCGGGGTGCGCGTGCGGGACAGGGATCCGGCGGCGCCCGCGGTGAAGGCCACAGAAGAGATACCGATCGACGGTGTACGACCGAGGGGTGACGACGCGTGGCGATGACGACTGAAGTCAAGGACGAGCTGAGCCGTCTGGTGGTCAAGTCGGTCAGCGCGCGGCGCGCGGAGGTCACGTCCCTGCTGCGGTTCGCCGGGGGCTTGCACATCGTGGCCGGGCGCGTGGTCGTCGAGGCCGAGGTCGATCTGGGCAGCATCGCGCGGCGGTTGCGCAAGGACATCTTCGACCTGTACGGCTACAACGCGGTGGTGCATGTGTTGTCGGCCAGCGGAATCCGCAAGAACACTCGGTACGTGTTGCGGGTGGCCAGCGACGGCGAAGCGCTGGCCCGGCAAACCGGTCTGCTCGATATGCGCGGACGTCCGGTACGCGGCCTGCCCGCGCAGGTCGTCGGCGGCAGCATCGCCGACGCCGAAGCCGCCTGGCGGGGAGCTTTTCTGGCGCACGGGTCGTTGACCGAACCCGGCCGGTCCTCGGCGCTGGAGGTGAGCTGCCCCGGCCCGGAGGCGGCGCTGGCGCTCGTCGGTGCGGCGCGACGGCTCGGGGTCAGCGCCAAGGCCCGCGAGGTGCGCGGCGCCGACCGGGTGGTGGTGCGCGACGGCGAGGCGATCGGCGCCCTGCTTACCCGGATGGGCGCCCAGGACACCCGGCTGGTCTGGGAGGAGCGCCGGCTGCGCCGTGAGGTTCGCGCTACGGCCAATCGGCTGGCCAATTTCGACGATGCCAACCTGCGCCGCTCGGCACGGGCCGCCGTGGCCGCCGCCGCCCGGGTGGAACGCGCCTTGGAGATACTCGGCGACACGGTGCCCGACCACTTGGCCACCGCCGGTCAGTTGCGCGTCGAACACCGGCAGGCGTCGCTGGAAGAACTGGGCCGGCTGGCCGACCCGCCGATGACGAAAGATGCTGTGGCAGGCCGTATTCGGCGGTTATTGTCGATGGCCGACCGCAAGGCGAAAGTGGAAGGGATTCCCGACACCGAGTCCGCGGTTACCCCCGACCTGCTCGAAGACGCCTAGTTGGGCCGAGCAGGGCGGCACCTTGCGCGAGCAGACGCAAAGGCCCCTGAAACGGCACGTATTTAGGGGTTTTTGCGTCTGCTCGCACTCGGGGGTGGCCCCCAGCCCGCCCTAACTGGTCTGCGGTGTGAGAAAGAAGTATTGGCTTCGGAAGGTGGCTGCGGGCTACGGTCGTGGGATGAAACGGCTCTCGAGTGTTGATGCGGCTTTCTGGTCTGCCGAGACCGCCGGCTGGCACATGCATGTGGGTGCGCTGGCGATCTGTGATCCCAGAAAGGCGCCCGACTACAGTTTCCAGCGCCTGCGCGAACTGCTCATCGAGCGGCTGCCCGAAATCCCGCAACTGCGCTGGCGGGTGACCGGCTCCCCGCTGGGGCTGGACCGGCCGTGGTTCGTCGAGGACGAGGAACTCGACATCGACTTTCACGTCCGGCGCATCGGGGTGCCGGCGCCGGGTGGCCGACGCGAACTCGAGGAGCTCGTCGGCAGGCTGATGTCCTACAAGTTGGACCGCTCTCGCCCGCTGTGGGAACTGTGGGTCATCGAAGGGGTCGAAGGCGGCCGCATCGCCACCTTGACGAAGATGCACCACGCCATCGTCGACGGCGTCTCGGGCGCCGGACTGGGTGAGATCCTGCTGGACATCACCCCCGAACCTCGCGCGCCGCAGAAGGAAACGGTGGGATTCGTCGGCTTCACCATCCCCGGCCTGGAGCGGCGGGCGCTGGGGGCGCTGATCAACGTCGGCATCATGACACCGTTCCGCATCGCCCGGCTGCTGGAGCAGACCGTGCGTCAGCAGATCGCGGCGCTGGGGGTGGGCGCGCGCCCGCCGCGCTACTTCGAGGCACCAAAGACCCGCTTCAACGCGCAGGTGTCGCCGCACCGGCGCATCACCGGCTGCCGCGTGGAACTGGAACGGGTGAAGGCCGTCAAAGACGCCTTCGGCGTCAAGCTCAACGACGTGGTGCTCGCGCTGGTGGCCGGCGCGGCGCGGGAATATCTGCAGAAGCGCGACGAGCTGCCCTACAAGCCCTTGATCGCCCAGATCCCGGTATCCACCCGCACCGAGGAGAACAAGTCCGACGTCGGCAACCAGATCAGTTCGATGACGGCATCGCTGGCCACCGACATCGACGACCCGGCTGAACGGCTCAAGGCCATCCACGAGAGCACGCAGAACGCCAAGGAAATGGCGAAAGCGCTGTCTGCGCACCAGATTATGGGCCTGACCGAGACCACGCCGCCCGGGCTGCTACAGCTGGCCGCACGGGCCTATACCGCCAGTGGCCTGTCACACAATTTCGCGCCGATCAACCTGGTCGTCTCCAACGTGCCCGGTCCGCCCATCCCGTTGTACATGGCCGGAGCCAAGCTGGACTCGTTGGTTCCGCTGGGGCCGCCGGTGATGGACGTCGCACTGAACATCACCTGCTTCTCCTACCAGAAGTACCTGGACTTCGGGTTCGTCACGACGCCGGAGGTGGCCAACGACATCGACGAGATGGCCGACGCCATCGAGCCGGCGCTGGCCGAGCTGGAGCGCGCCGCCGGACTGTAGTTTCTACCGGTCGTTGGAGTAGTTGGTCACGTAGACCCAGGACAGAAACCGGGCGACGGCCTCCGCGGCTTTGTTCGCGCGCGGCGAACCGAAGATGTCGAACGCGTGCTGGGCGTTGGGCAACTCGGCGTATGCCACCGGGGCCTTCGACACCGCACGCAGCTCTCCGACGAACTCCCGCGCCTCGGCCACCGGAATGAGGGAGTCGTCGGTTCCGTGCAGGACGAAGAACGGTGGCGCGTCCACATGCACGTACCGCAGCGGCGAGGCCTCTTCGTAGATGTCTCGGTGGGTGTCGAGTTTGTGCTTGACCACTAATCGTTCGAGCACCTGCACGAACTGCGCGCGTCCCGGGGCCTCGGTCGAATACCAGTCATAGCGACCGTAGAACGGGACGGCCGCCATCACCGACGTGTCGGCGTCTTCGAAGCCGGGCTGGAACTTGGGGTCGTTGGGGGTCAGTGCCGCCAGGGCTGTCAGGTGACCGCCGGCCGAACCACCGCTGAGCGCAACGAAATTCGGGTCCCCGCCGTAGGCGGCGATGTTCTCCTTGACCCACGCCAGCGCGCGCTTGACATCGACGATGTGGGCCGGCCAGGTGTGCCACGGCGAGACCCGGTAGTTCATCGACACACACACCCAGCCACGCGAAACCAGGTGACTCATCAACGGATACGCCTGCGGACGGCGCCACCCGATCATCCACGCTCCGCCCGGGATCTGAAGCAGCACAGGCGCTTTGCCATCCATCGGCAGGTCCTTGCGGCGCCAGACATCGGCCAGGTTGGCCCGCCCGTGGGGTCCGTAGGAGACGATGTTCTGCTTGTCGACGAAGCGGCGCCGCGCCACCGTCGTGCGCAGCGGCAGGTTGCGTCGTCCCCGCCGGGTCGGTTCGGTGGGCAGGGCCTTGAGCTGGTCGGTGTAGTCGGACCCCAGCTGCTCGGTCAGCCCAGCTTCGAGAATTGGCCCCGGAGTCGTTATCCCGCGGTAGCGGATGACGGCCAGGATCGCCCAGGACGCCGCTGTGAGCGTCAGCGCCACTTTTCCTTTGGCTCCGGCGAAGTCGCCCCGCCACCCGCGGCGCACGGCGTCCAGCGCGGACACCGACGCGTACAGGCCCGGTACCTCGGAGGTGGGCCAGCCGAACCAGAACACCGTCGGTGAGGCATACGGGTTGCGGGTGATCGGGCGTAATCCGTTGGCTGCGTTGACGAGTTCCACCGTTGCGCGGGTCAGCGGCCGCGGCCGGCGCAGTTGTCGAAGCAACCGGTTCATGAACCACTCACCCGGGCCTTGAGTTCATTGCGCAGGATCTTGCCGGTGCTGCCGCGGGGGAGCTCGTCGAGCACGGTGATCTCGCGGGGCACTTTGTAGTTGGCGAGGTTGTCCCGGACGTGCTGCTTGAGCGTCTCGACGGTTGCCGAGGCGCCCGGTTCGAGTACCACGAACGCCGACAAGCGTTGGCCGTACTGCTCGTCATCCACACCGATCACCGATGCCTCGGCCACCTCGGGGTGTGCCGCCAGCGTCTTCTCCACTTCGATCGGGTAGATGTTCTCCCCGCCCGAGACGATCATCTCGTCGTCGCGGCCGACCACGAACAGGCGGCCGTTCGCGTCGAGGTATCCCACGTCGCCCGACGACATGTAGCCGGCGTGGAAGTCCTTCGTGGTTCCGGACGTGTAGCCGTCGAACTGACTCCCGTTGTGCACGTAGATGGTGCCGACTTCACCGGTCGGCACTTCCTTGAAATCCGGATCCAGAATTCGGATCTGGGTGCCTTCGGCCGGCTTGCCCGCGGTATCCGGCGCCGCGCGCAAATCCGTGGGAGTGGCGGTCGCGATCATGCCCGCCTCGGTGGCGTTGTAGTTGTTGTAGATCACATCACCGAACTGGTCCATGAAGGCGATGACGACATCGGGGCGCATTCGCGAACCCGACGCAGCGGCAAACCGTAATGACTTGCAGCTGTACCGGTTTCGCACCTCCTCGGGCAACTCCATGATGCGGTCGAACATCACCGGCACCACCGCGAGTCCGGTCGCCCGGTGGCGGTCGATCAGCGCCAGCGTCGCTTCGGGATCGAACTTGCGCCGGGTGACCACCGTGCAAGCCAGCGAGGAGGCCAGCACCAGCTGGGAGAAACCCCACGCGTGAAACATCGGAGCGACGATCACGATCGGCTCTTCGGCCCGCCACGGCGTCCGGTCCAGCACACCCTTGAGCGTCTTGATCCCCCCGCTGCCGCCGGAATGCTTGGCGCCCTTGGGAGTTCCGGTGGTTCCGGAGGTGAGCAGGATCAGCTTGCCCTTGCCGCCGGTGCGCCGAGGACGCTGCCCGGCGTGGGCTTGGATGAGCTTCTCGACCGTCAGGTCGTGCGGCTCGTCGGCCCAGGCCACGATCCGCGTCGCGTTCGGCGCATCGGCGAGCGCCCGGTCTACCGTCGCGGTGAACTCTTCGTCGTACACGATCGCGTCGACACCCTCCCGGCTGACCACCTCAGCCAGCGCCGGACCGGCGAACGAGGTGTTGAGCAGCAGGACGTCGGCGCCGACCCTGTTCGCCGCCAACAGCGCATCGATGAAACCGCGGTGATTGCGGCACATGATGCCGACGACTTTGGGCGGTCCGCCCGGTCGGGCCTGTAACGCGGCAGCGAACGCGTCGCCGCGCTCGTCGAGCTGGCGCCATGTCAGGGTGCCGAGTTCGTCGATCAGGCCGGGGCGATTGGGACAGCGTTGCGCCGCACCGGCGAAGCCGGACGTGAAGCCGACGCCCTCGCGGGCCATCGCGGCGACCACCCGCACATAACGGTCGGGGCGCATCGGCGCGATCATGCCCGCGCGGACCAGCGTGGTGACCACACCACGTACCTCTTCGAGACGAGATGCCATGGCTCAGCCCACAATCGGGAATCGACGCTTGGCGGCGAGCTCGTCGAGCCCCTGTTGCATGACCGACCGAACATACTCGTCGACTTCGTCGACGTCGGGGTCATCGCCGAATTGCGCTGCGATGTCTATAGGTTTGAGCACCTGCATCTTGATCTTGGCCGGCAGCGGCACATTAGGCGGGATGGCGGCGCTGAACCCAAACGGGAATCCGAAGGAGAGCGGCAGGATGTCGCTGCGCAGCAACCGTTTGATGCCCAGATTCCTGGCCAGCCACGTACCGCGAGTGAGGTACAGCTGGGTCTCCTGGCCACCGATGCCCACCATGGGCACGATGGGAACTCCCGCCTCGATCGCGGTGCGGACGTATCCTTTGCGGCCGTTGAAGTCGATGACGTTCTCCACCGACGTCGGGCGGTAGGCGTCGTAGTCGCCACCTGGGAAGACGACGACCACGCCTCCGGAGCGCAGTGCCGCGGCCGCGTTCTCCCGGTTGGCCCGGATGTAGCCGGTCTTGCGGAAGAAGTCAGCCGTCGGACCCATGAACAGGATGTCGTGGCTCAGCGTCAGCACCGGCCGGTCATAGCCGAATTTGTCGTAAAAATCGGTGCTGAAGATCGGGACGTCCATCGGGAATTGACCACCGGAGTGGTTGGCGACGACGAGTGCACCACCAGGCGGGAACCCGTCGAGGCCATGGACCTCCGACCGGAAGTAGGTCTTGAGAATCGGCCGCATGACGCTGATCATGCGCCGGGTCATTCCCGGATCGAACTTCGCGATATCGCCGCGGTTCGGGTCGTCGTTGTCGTTGCTCACTGAGGCTCCCTTGCCGTCGAGTCCCTCAGATCGTAGCGACCACCCGCGCGGTTGTGTGCCGGCATGGTTGGTGAAACCGTCCCGTCCAAGCCGCCGAAGGTGCACAGTGTGCTTGGTTCCAGGTTCGCGCTGCTGGAGAAGGGACACCCGAGGTGACCGAAGCGGGAAATGCGGTGGGTTCCGGATGCGTTGCGTTGATCGCCCGCCAGATGGACGCAATCCGCGACGCGTTCACCGCCGAGTTGTTCGAGATGATGAAGGGCGAGATTCAGGGGCTCAAGCACGATCCTCGAATGATGGAGCTGTGGCGCGCGAGCCTCACCGAGAACTTCGTCGCGGCGGTGCACTACCTGGAACGGGACACGCCGACGGCGCTGCTCGAGGCGCCCGGCGCCGCGCTCGCGTATGCACGGGCGTCCGCGCAGCGCGACATCCCGCTGGCCCCACTGGTTCGGGCGCATCGCCTGGGGCACGCGCGATTCCTGGAAGTGGCGATGAAGTATGTGTCGCTCCTGGAGCCCAGACAGCAGGTGCCCACGCTCGTCGACCTGGTGAACCGTTCGGCCCGTGTCGTCGATCTGGTGGCCGACCAGATGATCCTGGCGTACGAGGAGGAGCACGACCGGTGGCTGAGCCGGCGTGGCGGCATGCAGCAGCACTGGGTCACCGAGGTGCTGGCGGGGACCCCCGTGGACGTGCAGCGCGCCGAGAAGGTGCTGCGCTACGGGCTTGACGGCCGGCACCTCGCGGCTGTGGTGTGGGTGGATGCCGCGGTTCCGCTTGACCAGGTGGTCGCGAGATTCGACGAGGTGCGCTGCCTGATGGCGGCCGAATTGGACGCGGCCGGCCGATCGCTGCTGGTGCCGACCGACGAACGCGAAGCGCGGCTGTGGTTCTCGGTCGGCGGTGCCGCCGACCTGTGCAGCATCCGAGGCGCATTCGAGTCCGCGAGCACCGGGGCGCGGGTGGCGTGCGGCCGGTTCGGCACTGGGCTGAGCGGTTTCCGGGCCTCGATGAAGCAGGCCGAGCTGGTCAAGGCGGTGGTCCTGGCCGGCGGAGACCGCCACCGCGTGCCGGTCGTCTGCTACGACGACGTGGCTCCGGTCGCACTGATGGCCGGTGACGTCGACGAGTTGCGCCGCTTCGTCGGCGACGTGCTGGGCGATCTCGCCGGCGCCGGCGAACGCAACGAATGGCTGCGCGAGACTTTGCGCGAATTCCTGGTCCGCAACCGCAGCTACGTCGCCACGGCAGAGGCAATGATTCTGCACCGCAACACAATTCAGTACCGGGTCGGGCAGGCAATGGAATTGTGCGGCCAGGACTTCGACGATCCCGACGCGGTGTTCAAGGTGCAGACCGCGCTCGAAGCTTGCCGGTGGATGGCGCCGGCCGTGCTGCGCGCACAAAAGTAGTCGACAGGTTCGGTTTTGGCGCATAAACCGGCTGCGGCCCTCGCGAGTTAGCGTTTGACCACGTCAAGCGCCAACCGAAAGAGGCAGACATGGACCGGCCCGCCGCCACCAGCAGCCAGGCCGATTGTGCGCTGCGACTGATCACGCAGATCTGCAAGCGAACCAACTTGCAGATGGACGTCTATCAGCGGGCGATCGCCGTCGCCGAAGAGCAGGGCCGTCCCGATCAGGCGCGTGATCTTCGGCGGTTTCTGGGGATGCAGTGTCAGGACCGAAAGCTCCTGCGCGAACTGCTCGACCGCAACCAGTCGGCGGGGGACCCAGCGGGCAAGCCATCCGGGTGTGATGAGGGGTCACGCGGATGGCGTTGCCGCTGGCGGAGTTCCCGGCGGACCCGGCCGTCCTCGACCAGACGATAGGCGAAAAACGATGGACCGCAACAATTTCCGAAAATGCCTACGGTAGGTCTACAAGTCGGTCGGGTGGTGCCGATACATTGGACTGGCCAGACAGATTCCTCCTGGAACGAGGCCAGCCATGGGATTCATCTCACCGGACCTGCCCGATGTCGATCATGACACCTGGCTAGAGCTGCCACGGGCGACGCGGCTACAGGTCGTCACCCGGCACTGGGCGGAAAACGGGTTCGGCACGCCGTACGCGGTGTACTTGCTGTACCTACTCAAGATCGGCCTTTACGTCGCGGCTCCGGCGGCGATCATCTCGCTGACTCGCGGTCTGGGCGGACTCGGCCACATCGCCGACTGGTGGACGCAACCGATCGTGTACCAGAAGGTCATCATCTTCACCCTGCTCTTCGAGGTACTCGGCCTGGGTTGCGGGTCCGGGCCGCTCACGGGGCGCTTCATGCCCCCGATCGGCGGTGTTCTGTACTGGTTGCGGCCCAACACAATTCGTTTGCCAGCCTGGCCCGATAAGGTCCCCTTCACGCGCGGCGATTCGCGCAGCATCATCGATGTCGCGCTCTACGCGATCGTGCTGGGCAGCGCGGTGTGGGCGTTGTTGTCACCAGGGCATGGCGGACCGGTGACCGGCGCCGGCGACGTCGGCCTGATCGACCCGGTTCTGGTGATTCCGACGATCGTCGCGCTGGCGTTGCTGGGTCTGCGCGACAAGACCGTCTTCCTGGCCGCGCGCGGGGAACACTACTGGCTGAAGCTGTTCGTTTTCTTCTTCCCGTTCACCGACCAGATCGCGGCCTTCAAGATCATCATGCTCTTCCTGTGGTGGGGCGCCGCGACTTCCAAGCTCAACCATCACTTCCCCTACGTGGTGGCGGTGATGACGAGCAACAATGCGCTACTGCGCAGCAGGCTGTTCCGCCCGCTCAAGCACCTGCTCTATCGCGACCACGTCAACGATTTGCGCCCGACCTGGTTACCGAAGTTGATGGCCCACGTCGGCGGCACCACAGCGGAATTCATCGTTCCCACGGTGCTGGTCTTCTTCGCCGGGGATCACCCGTGGCGGTGGTTCCTGATCGGGTTCATGGTCATCTTCCACCTCAACATCCTGTCCAACCTCCCGATGGGGGTTCCGTTGGAGTGGAACGTGTTCTTCATCTTCTCGCTGTTCTATCTGTTCGGACACTACGGCGCGATCCGTGCCACCGATCTCAGATCCCCGCTGCTGCTGGCCCTCATCGCGATCGCCGTGGCCATCGTCATCGCGGGAAACATGTTCCCCGAGAAGATTTCATTCTTGCCGGCGATGCGCTACTACGCCGGCAACTGGGCCACCAGCACCTGGTGTTTCCGCGCTGGCGCCGAGGACAAGATCGAAGCCAACGTGGTGAAAAGCTCTGCGCTGGTTGTCAATCAGCTCACCAAGCTATACGGCGCGGCGACCGCCGAGGTGATGTCGGACAAGGTCGGCGCCTTCCGCGCCATGCACACCCATGGGCGCGCGCTTAACGGCCTACTGCCCCGGGCGATCGAGAACGAAGCCGACTACCGCGTGCGAGACGGCGAGATCGTGGCCGGACCACTGGTCGGGTGGAACTTCGGAGAAGGCCACCTGCACAACGAGCAACTGTTGGAGGCGCTCCAGCGGCGGTGCAACTTCGAAGACGGGGACGTCCGCGTCATCGTGCTGGAGGGTCAGCCGATCCACCTTCAGAAGCAGTGGTACCGAATCGTCGACGCCAAGACCGGGTTGATCGAATCCGGCTACGTCGACGTCAGCGAGATGCTGAGTCGCCAACCCTGGCCCGAGCCGGGCGACGAATTTCCGGTGCACGTCACGACGCAGCCCGTCGTCCACGGCACCTCATGACCGGGGCTTCGAAGAATAAAGCCGTCATCGTCGGCGCCGGGCCCAACGGTCTGGCCGCGGCGATCCACCTGGCCCGGCAGGGCATCGACGTGCATGTGTTGGAAGCCCAGGACACCATCGGCGGGGGAGTGCGCTCGGGCGAACTGACGGTGCCCGGCGTCATTCACGACCACTGCTCGGCTTTCCATCCCCTGGGTGTCGGATCGCCGTTCTGGAAGGAGATCCAGCTCGAGAGTTACGGGCTGGCCTGGAAATGGCCGGAGGCCGACTGCGCTCACCCGCTCGATGACGGATCTGCCGGAATGCTGTACCAGTCCGTGGCCAAGACGGCCAACGGACTGGGCGCCGACCGGCGGCGCTGGCGTGCGGCCGTCGGCGGACTTGCCAAAGGCTTCGACGACCTGGCCGATGACCTGCTGCGCCCCGTCATCAACATTCCGCGGCATCCGGTTCGCCTCGCGCTGTTCGGACCACGCGCGGTGTTGCCGGCCACCGCTGTGGCCGGCTACTTCCGCACCGAGAAGGCACGCGCTCTCTACGGTGGTGCGGCCGCACACGCGTTCACCCGGCTCGACCGTCCGCTGACCGCCTCACTGGGATTGATGATCCTGGCCAGCGGACACCGCTACGGCTGGCCGGTCGCCGAAGGCGGATCGGGGGCGATCACCAGGGCCCTGGGCGCGGCCCTGGAGGCCGAAGGGGGACGGGTCACCACCGGAGTGAAGGTCACCAGTCGTCGCGACATTCCGAACGCCGACATCGTCATGCTCGACCTGAGCCCTGCCCAGGTTCTGGCGATCTACGGCGACGCCATGCCCACCCGCATCAAACGGTCCTACCGCCGCTATCGCGAGGGGTCCTCGGCGTTCAAAGTCGACTTCGCCATCGAAGGCGACATCCCGTGGACGAATCCGGACTGCGCCCGAGCGGGCACCGTGCATCTCGGCGGCAGCTTCGAGGAGATCGCCGACACCGAACGCCGTCGCGCGCAAGGCACCATGGTGGAGCGCCCGTTCGTGCTGCTGGGGCAGCAGTACCTTGCCGACCGGTCCCGTTCTGCGGGCAACATCAACCCGATCTACGCCTACGCGCACGTGCCGTTCGGCTATACCGGTGACGCGACCGCGGCGATTGTCGGCCAGATCGAGCGGTTCGCCCCCGGGTTCCGCGACCGCATCGTCGCCACCGTGAGTACCAGCACCGCCGAACTCGAGGCGCGCAACGCCACGTACATCGGCGGCGACATCATCGGCGGCGCCAACGACAAGCTGCAGATCCTGTTTCGGCCGCGCATCGCGGTCGATCCCTATCGGATCGGCGTGCCGGGGGTTTTCCTGTGCTCACAGTCCGCACCGCCGGGAGCCGGAATTCACGGACTGTGCGGTTACCACGCCGCCGAATCAGCGTTGCGGTGGTTGCGCACGGCTTGACCTGACCGTCCTCTTCAGACGTCACCCGTTGGGGCCGGGGAGGACCGGCTGGCCGGCCACCGGTCCACCCGCGGGCGCCGGCCCAGTGGGTGCGCCCTTGCCGGTCCCGGACATGGTGGTGATGGGAGCGCCAACCGGTGCGCCGGCCGGCACGGGTGCGCCGACAGGGACAGGTCCGGCGACCGGGACAGGTGCGCCGATGGGGACGGGTGCGCCGACCGGCACCGGTGCGCCGATGGGGACGGGTGCGCCGACCGGCACCGGTGCGCCGATGGGGACGGGTGCGCCGACCGGCACGGGTGCGCCGATGGGGACGGGTGCGCCGATGGGTACGGGCGCGCCGATGGGCACGGGCGCACCTACCGGGACCGGCGCGCCGACCGGCACCGGAGCCGCGATCGGACCGGGTACCACCACTGGCGCGACCGCCGGCACGGCAGCCGCGCCCACCGGCCCAGGCACCACTACGGGCGCACCCACACCCGACATGCCGGTGATAGGAGCGCTCGCCGCGCCGCAGTTCTCCACTGGCGTTGTTCCGGCCGCGGGTGCTGGTCCACCGGCGGGGGCCGCCGGTCCGCCGGCCGGCGCTCCACCGGCACCGGCTGCCCCACCACCGGCACCGGCGCCACCTCCCGCTGCTGCGGGGCCGCCGTAAGCGCAGCATGCCGGGGCTCCGGCCGTGCCCGCGCCTGCCGCGCCGGCTCCGGGGGCTCCCGCTCCGGGGGCACCAGCTGCGGGGACCCCGGCGCCGGGGACTCCGGCGGGGACGCCGTCGGCGGTGCCCGACATTCCCTGGATGCACGCGTGGCCGCCCGTTTTCAGCGGTACCGCTGCCGCGATCGGGCTCAGCGACAATGCGGCGCCGCACACCCCTGCGGCGGCAGCAATCACCTTGAGGTTGAATCGATCGAAGATCGTCATCAACGTCAACTCCTTCATTCGCGCTCCAGCAGATCCGTCTGGCCGCTCCGGACGACCGGCTTGATTGTTAGACGCCGATGCAACAGACAAACCGCGCCGCACCGTGCCGTATCCAAATGGTGACGTTCGGGAACGTTTAGCCCCAGCCACATGTTGTGATCGTTAAATCACAACGGCCGCCACCGGTCAGGCCGCACCGCGGTTTAGGCACTGATCTAGGCTGATCACGAGCGCTTACCAGCGGACACAAGGGATGAGGAGAGACACGTGACGGTCCGAGTTGGCATCAACGGCTTTGGTCGAATCGGACGCAACTTCTACCGGGCCCTTCTGGCTCAGCAGGAGCAGGGCACCGCGGACCTCGAGGTGGTAGCCGTCAACGACATCACCGACAACCACACCCTGGCGCATCTGTTGAAGTTCGACTCGATCCTGGGACGGCTGCCCTATGACGTGAGCTTGGAGGGGGAGGACACCATCGTGGTGGGCCCGGCCAAGATCAAGGCGCTGGCCGTGCGGGAAGGGCCGGCCGCACTGCCTTGGGGAGACCTCGGGGTGGACGTGGTGGTCGAGTCCACCGGGCTGTTCACCAACGCCGCCAAGGCCAAAGGCCACCTCGATGCCGGAGCTAAAAAGGTGATCATCTCCGCCCCGGCCACCGATGAGGACATCACCATCGTGCTGGGAGTCAACGACGACAAGTACGACGGCAGCCAGAACATCATCTCCAACGCGTCGTGCACCACCAACTGCCTGGGCCCGATCGCCAAGGTCCTCAACGACGAGTTCGGCATTGTCAAGGGCCTGATGACCACCATCCACGCGTACACCCAGGACCAGAACCTTCAAGACGGCCCGCACAAGGACTTGCGCCGGGCGCGGGCGGCGGCGCTGAACATCGTGCCCACCTCGACCGGGGCGGCCAAGGCCATCGGGCTGGTGTTGCCCGAACTCAAGGGCAAGCTCGACGGGTATGCGTTGCGGGTGCCGATCCCGACCGGTTCGGTGACCGACCTGACCGCCGAGCTGGCCAAACCTGGCACCGCCGAGCAGATCAACGCCGCGATGAAGGCTGCCGCCGACGGGCCGATGAAGGGCATCCTGAAGTACTACGACGCCCCGATCGTCTCCAGCGACATCGTCACCGATCCGCACAGCTCCATCTTCGACTCCGGACTGACCAAGGTCATCGACAACCAGGCCAAGGTCGTTTCCTGGTACGACAACGAATGGGGCTACTCCAACCGCCTCATCGACCTGGTCAAGCTCGTCGGCAAGTCGCTCTAGCCGTGGCCGTCCCGAATCTGAAAAACCTGCTCGCCGAGGGTGTTTCGGGCCGCGGCGTGCTGGTGCGCTCCGATCTGAACGTGCCGCTCGACGAGGACGGCAACATCACCGACGCCGGACGGATCACGGCCTCGGTGCCGACGTTGAAGGCACTGCTGGATGCTGGCGCCAAGGTGGTCGTCACCGCTCACCTCGGCCGGCCGAAGGACGGTCCGGACCCGAAGTACTCGCTGGCGCCGGTGGCCGCGGCGCTCGGCGAACAGCTCGGCCGGCACGTGCAGCTGGCCGGGGATGTCGTGGGCACCGATGCGCTGGCCCGTGCCGAGGGACTCACCGACGGGGACATCCTGTTGCTGGAAAACATCCGCTTCGACAAGCGCGAAACCAGCAAGGACGACGACGAACGCCGCGCTCTGGCCAAGCAACTGGCCGAATTGGTCTGGCCTGGTGGCGCTTTCGTGTCGGACGGCTTCGGCGTGGTGCACCGCAAGCAGGCCTCGGTGTACGACATCGCCACCTTGCTGCCGCACTACGCGGGCACCCTGGTCGCTGACGAGATCAAGGTGCTGCAGCAGTTGACCAGCTCCACCGAACGGCCGTACGCGGTGGTCCTGGGCGGATCGAAGGTGTCGGACAAGCTCGGCGTCATCGAGTCACTGGCCACCAAGGCCGACAGCATTGTGATCGGTGGCGGAATGTGTTTCACATTCCTTGCAGCACAGGGCTATTCGGTGGGTAAGTCGCTCCTCGAAGAGGACATGGTCGACACCTGCAGCAGACTGCTGGAGACCTATCACGACGTGTTGCGGCTGCCGGTGGACATCGTGGTGACCGAGAACTTCGCCGCCGATTCGCCGCCGCAGACCGTGCCCGCCAACGAGATCCCCGATGATCTGCTGGGTCTGGACATCGGCCCGGGGTCGGTCAAGCGGTTCACCACGTTGCTGTCCAACGCCAGAACCGTCTTCTGGAACGGACCGATGGGCGTCTTCGAGTTCCCGACTTACGCCGAGGGCACCCGGGGCGTCGCCGAGGCGATCGTCACGGCGACCGGCAAAGGCGCGTTCAGCGTGGTCGGCGGCGGCGACTCCGCTGCTGCGGTGCGCGCCCTGAAAATTCCAGAAGACGCGTTCTCGCACATATCCACCGGCGGCGGCGCGTCGCTGGAATACCTTGAGGGCAAATCACTTCCGGGCATCGAGGTGCTTGGTGAGCCCCAGCCGACCGGAGGTGACTCGTGAGCCGCAAGCCGTTGATCGCCGGCAACTGGAAGATGAACCTGAATCACTTCGAGGCGATCGCGCTGGTGCAGAAGATCGCTTTCTCGTTGCCGGACAAGTATTTCGACAAGGTCGACGTCACCGTCATCCCGCCGTTCACCGACCTGCGCAGCGTGCAGACGCTGGTCGACGGCGACAAACTGCGGCTGACCTACGGCGCACAGGACCTCTCGCAGCACGACTCGGGTGCCTACACCGGTGAGATCAGCGGGGCGTTCCTGGCCAAGCTGGGTTGCACCTTCGTTGTGGTGGGCCACTCCGAGCGCCGCACCTACCACAACGAGGACGACGCGTTGGTGGCCGCCAAGGCCGCGGCCGCGCTCAAGCACGAGCTGACCCCGATCGTCTGCATCGGCGAGCACCTTGAAGTCCGCGAAGCCGGAAACCACGTGTCGCACAACATCGAACAGCTGCGGGGCTCGCTGGCCGGCCTCTCGGCCGAGCAGATCGCCAAGGTCGTCATCGCCTACGAGCCGGTCTGGGCGATCGGCACCGGCCGGGTGGCCAGCTCGGCCGAC
Organism: Mycobacterium gordonae; assembly: GCF_002101675.1. Taxonomy (GTDB): domain Bacteria; phylum Actinomycetota; class Actinomycetes; order Mycobacteriales; family Mycobacteriaceae; genus Mycobacterium; species Mycobacterium gordonae. The sequence goes on from NZ_LQOY01000081.1 coordinate 77,335, forward strand.
GCTCAGGAGGTATGCGCGGCGATCCGAGAGGAACTCGCGACGCTCGCCTCGCCGCAGATCGCCCAGTCGGTGCGGGTGCTCTACGGCGGCTCGATGAACGCGAAGAACGTCGGCGACCTGGTCGCTCAGGACGATATCGACGGCGGTCTGGTCGGCGGGGCGTCGCTGGACGGGGAGCAGTTCGCGACGCTGGCGGCTATTGCTGCCGGGGGACCGCTGCCCTGATCACGGCCCGTCGTGATTCGGGCGTGGCCCGATCACGTTGCCTTCCGGTGCACGGTAGGGATTGTCAGGGCAGAATGCCGACCATGCGCAGCACGAGTAATAGTGGCATCAATATGAAGAAAAACGCGAATATCGCCGCCGTCGCGATAGTGGCGCCGACATTGTTGTATTTCTGTGGCGGTGGACCGAGCGAACCGAAGCCGTAAGCCCATATCGGGACTTTATATTCAAGTTCGACCAGGTGGCCGGCGGGGACGTCGACGTCGGTGTACGCCGGGCCCGCCTGCGGCGGCAACCAGTACTCGACATGCACTTCTACGCGATGCGGGCCGGGTCGGGTGGGCACCACATTTCGACCCCACTTGGCCGGCGGGGCGGGATACCCATCGACCAGTATCTTCGGCTTGAACAGGGCCATCGTGATCGCGGGGGGAAAGTAACGGGCGGTGACCGCGATGCCCTGGCCCGGCGGCGGGGGATACCCAGAGTGGTGCTGAGTTGACGGGTGCGGCGGATTCGGGGCGTTGGGCCCCGGCTGCCAGGGATCGCTCATGGCGGTCAACCATAATTCATCGCTCGCGGCATACCAATAGTCCCACTGCGCCAATTTCTGGCGCCGGTCAGCACGGCGATTGCGGGTGCGCTGGAGCGCAAAAGAATGAATGCAATGCCCGATTCAGGACCTTCCGAGATTTCACCTGGGGAACGAAAGCTCACAATTGTGCATGATTTGAATTGCGTGAATTGTTGACCCGCGCAGTAGTCGATCTTCGCCTGTGCAGCTGACCGCCGCTAAAGGTTCGGTCGACGCACCAGCGACCCCGTCAGGCCCGCAGGCTCATGACGCGTCTAGCGGTACTTGATCAGCAGGGCCATGCCGACGATGGACACCAGCCAGATACCCACGATGAACAGCGTCAGCCGGTCCAGGTTCTTCTCCACGACCGTCGACCCGGACAGGCTCGACTGCACGCCGCCACCGAACAGCGTCGACAGGCCGCCACCCTTGGCGCGGTGCAGCAGCACCAGCAACACCACCAGCACGCTGGTGACCACCAGGGTGATCTGTAGAGCCAATTCCATAACGGGCAGCCTACCGAACGTGCGGCACAGGCCGGCGATGGGTCAGTTGGGAGGCCCGTCGGCAAGCGTCACCGGCACGGTGTGGCTGACACGCTGACCGTCGACATAGGTCACCGAGACGGTGTCACCGGGATGATGCCGGTCGACCAGGTCGGTCAGCGCGGTTGCGTCGGCAAGGCGTGTGCCGTCAACCGCGGTGATGGTGTCACCGCTTCCCAGACCAGCCGCCTCGGCGGGGGATCCGCCCAGCACGCCGGTGACGGGAACGCCCGCGGGTCCCCCGTTGGTGACCGCGACGCCCAGGATGCCGGTCGGCCCGACGTGCACCGATCCCGCGGAATTGCCGGCGCGGATCGAGTCGGCTATCGGCAAGGCGCGGTTGGTCGGAATCGCGAAGCCGCCGGTACTGGTCATCTGGTAGGTCTCCGAAGCGGCGGTGACAATGCCGACGACCTGGCCGTTGCGGTCAACCAAGGGTCCGCCGGAATCTCCTGGCCGGACGTTCGCGCCGAATTCGATCAGGCCGGAGAGCTGCTCACTGCTTCCGGTGAGTTGGTCGTTGGCAACGATCGTTTGGTTCAGTGCTTTCACATTGCCCGATGCGGGGGTCAATCCCGCGCCCTCCGGGAATCCGACGGCCGTGACCGGGTCGCCGACCCGCACGCTCGACGAGTCGGCGGTGGGAGCTACCGGCAGACCGGCGGCGCCGCGGAGCTGCAACACGGCGATGTCGTTTTTCCGGTCGTAGCCGATCACGTCCGCCGGGTAGACCTGTCCGTTGCCGGTATTCGTGACCGTGATCGTGGCGGCGCCGCGGATGACGTGATTGTTGGTCAGCACGACACCGTCCGGGCTCAGCACGACGCCCGTGCCGGTGCCAACCGCGCGTTGAGCGGGGATTGCGGTGTCGATGCGCACGACGCCCGGCTCTACCCGAGTGGTATCCACCACCAGACCCGGTGCCAACTTCACATCGGCCGACGCCGGGTGCGCGGCGTTCAGTCCAGCCGTCCCAAGGACGAGTATCAGCACCAGCGAAAGGATCCAATGCCAGGCTGATACGAGTGGGCGACTTCTGGTTTCGGGCATGCGGCCTTTTACCCGGGTCCCGGCCGCTCAAACTCGCCGCCGTTCGCCCCGGTCGGGCCGCACCCGTGCCCAAATGGCCGACTCGAGGGTCTGCACCGATACTTAGACACATGGTTGAGGTGACCGATACCGCCCTAGACCCGATCGGCGACGTCCATCGCACCAAGCTGGGGCGTGAGGCGACCGAGCCGATGCGGGCCGACATCCGGATGCTGGGCGCCATCCTCGGTGACACCGTGCGCGAGCAGAACGGTGAAGAAGTGTTCGACCTCGTCGAACGTGCGCGGGTGGAATCGTTTCGGGTGCGGCGCTCGGAGATCGACCGCACTGAGGTGTCCCGCATGTTCGACGGCATCGATATTCACCAGGCCATTCCGGTCATCCGGGCGTTCACCCATTTCGCGTTGCTGGCCAACGTCGCCGAGGACATCCACCGCGAACGCCGCCGCAGCATTCACGTCACCGCAGGAGAGCCGCCCCAGGACAGCAGCCTGGCCGCCACCTACGCGAAACTCGACCGCGCCGAACTGGATTCGACCACGGTCGCCAAAGCCCTCGAAGGGGCGCTGGTCGCCCCGGTGATCACCGCCCACCCCACCGAGACCAGGCGACGCACCGTCTTCGTCACCCAGCACCGGATCACCGAGCTGATGCGCCTGCACGCCGAGGGGCACACCCAGACCGACAGCGGCCGCAGCATCGAAACCGAATTGCGCCGCCAGATTCTCACCTTGTGGCAGACCGCGATCATCCGGCTGTCCCGGCTGCAGATCAGCGACGAGATTGCCGCGGGCCTGCGCTATTACCCGGCCTCGTTCTTCGAGGTGCTGCCCAAAGTCAACGCCGAGGTGCGCGAGGCGCTGCGCGCGCGCTGGCCCGACGCTGACCTGCTGTCGGGACCGATGTTGCAGCCGGGTTCCTGGATCGGGGGGGACCGTGACGGAAACCCGAATGTCACCGCCGACGTGGTCCGCCTGGCCACCGGCAGCGCCGCCTACACGGCACTGTCCCACTACCTGGCCGAACTCGACCAGCTCGAGCAGGAATTGTCGATGTCGTCGCGGCTGCTCACGGTGACCCCGGAGCTCGCCGAACTGGCCGAAGGGTGTCAGGACAAGGCGCGCGACGACGAACCCTACCGGCGGGCGTTGCGCGTGATCCGTTCCCGGCTGAGCGCGACGGCCGGCGAAATCCTCGACGAGCAGCCGCAGCACCTACTCGACCTCGGGCTGCCGGCATACGCCACGCCCGCCGAATTGCGCGCCGACCTCGACACCATCGACGCCTCACTGCGCACGCACGGCAGCGCGGTGCTGGCCGACGACCGGCTGGCGTTGCTGCGAGAAGGCGTGCACGTATTCGGTTTCCATTTGTCCGCCCTGGACCTTCGGCAGAACTCCGACGTGCACGAGGAGGTGGTCGCCGAACTGCTGGCATGGTCGGGGGTGCATCCCGATTACGCCTCGCTGTCCGAAGACGAACGCGTCGAGTTGCTGGTCACTGAGCTCGGCACCCGCCGCCCGCTGGTGAGCCCGGGGGCGAAGCTGTCCGAACTGGCGCGCAAAGAACTCGACATCATCGGTGCCGCTACCTTCGCGGTCCAAACTTACGGTCCCGCAGCCGTTCCCAACTACGTCATCTCGATGTGCCGGTCGGTGTCGGACGTGCTCGAGGCGGCCATTCTGATGAAAGAGGCCGGGCTGCTGGACGCTTCGGGAGACGAGCCCTACTGTCCGGTCGGGATTTCGCCGCTGTTCGAGACCATCGACGACCTGCACAACGGCGCGGCGATTCTGCAGGCGATGCTTGATCTTCCGCTCTACCGCGCCATGGTGGCCGCCCGCGGCGACATGCAGGAAGTCATGCTCGGATACTCCGATTCGAACAAGGACGGCGGGTACCTGGCCGCCAACTGGGCGGTCTACCGCGCCGAGCTGGCCCTGGTCGACGCCGCTCGCAAAGGCGGAATTCGGTTGCGGCTCTTCCATGGTCGCGGCGGTACGGTGGGCCGCGGCGGCGGCCCCAGCTACCAGGCGATCCTGGCCCAGCCTCCGGGGGCGGTGAACGGATCGCTGCGGCTCACCGAGCAGGGCGAGGTGATCGCCGCCAAGTACGCCGAACCGCAGACGGCCCGGCGCAACCTGGAAAGTCTGTTGGCCGCGACGCTGGAGTCCACGCTGCTCGACGTCGAAGGCTTGGGTGACGCGGCCGAGCCGGCTTACGCGGTGCTCGACGAGATCGCCACCCTGGCGCAGCGCGCATACGCCGAATTAGTCCATGACACACCGGGGTTCGTCGAGTATTTCAAAGCATCCACCCCAGTCAGTGAAATCGGGTCGCTGAATATCGGTAGCCGGCCGTCGTCCCGCAAACCGACGCAATCGATCTCGGACCTGCGGGCCATCCCGTGGGTGCTGGCGTGGAGCCAGTCGCGGGTGATGCTGCCGGGCTGGTATGGCACCGGAATGGCGTTCGAGCAATGGATCGGCGCGGGACCGGAAAGCGAAGAGGACCGGTTGGGGGTGCTGCACGAGCTGTACCAGCGCTGGCCGTTCTTCCGCAGCGTCTTGTCCAACATGGCGCAGGTGCTGGCCAAGAGTGATCTCGGGCTGGCCGCCCGCTACTCGGAGTTGGTGGACGACGAGGCCTTGCGCAGCAGGGTTTTCGACAAGATCGTCGACGAGCACCATCGCACCATCGCGATGTACAAGCGCATCACCGGCCAGGAGGACCTACTCGCCGACAACCCTGCGCTGGCGCGTTCGGTGTTCAACCGGTTCCCTTATCTAGAGCCGTTGAACCACTTGCAGGTGGAGCTGCTGCGTCGCTACCGCTCCGGTGAGGATGACGAGTTGGTGCAGCGCGGCATCCTGCTGACCATGAACGGTCTGGCGAGCGCGTTACGTAACAGCGGATAGCGGGCAATCCCTTCAGGCGAAGGGAGCCAGATGTCTGACCTCAAGAACGGCCCACCGCCAGCGGTCTCCCCGGCCCAGGTGGCTCAGAACGGCGTTTTCGAGAAGTTCGCCCGCGCCGGATTCGTGGTGAGCGGGATACTGCATCTGATCATCGGCTACCTCGCCATACGAGTCGCGCTCGGTGACGGCGGCACCGCGGACCAGTCCGGGGCCCTGGCGACGCTGGCGGCCCGACCCGGTGGGCCCTTCGTCCTCTGGATCGCCGCTGTCGCCTTAGTGACGCTCGGTCTATGGCGGCTGATCGAAACGGTTCTCGGGCGCGCGGTCGAGCGCGATTCCCACGGTTCGCCGGGCGGCATGCAGCGGGTGAAGACCTTCGGTGTGGCCGTCGTCTATCTCGGGTTCGCCTACTCCACTTTCGGATTCGCCCGAGGCGCCGGGAGATCCGCAGGTGAGCAGAGCTCGAGCCTGAGCGCCCGGCTGATGCAGAGCACGGCCGGCACCATCGCGCTGATCATCTGCGGACTGGGCGTCGTCGGGATCGGCGGATACCACGTCTACAAAGGCGCCGGCCGCCACTTCGTCGACGACCTCAACGGCAGGTCAGGCAAGCTGGTGCGCCGGCTCGGGGTGGCAGGTTACGTCGGTAAAGGCGTCGTCATCGCCACCGCGGGTGTGCTGGTGGTGATCGCCGCATCCCGCTCGGAACCGAACAAGGCCACCGGACTCGACGGGGCCCTCAAGACCCTGGGCGCCCAGCCCTATGGAGCAGTGTTGCTGATCGCCGCCGGCGCGGGCATCATGACCTACGGCCTCTACAGTTTCGTCTTGGCTCGATCAACCAAGATGTGAGGGTCCGGAGGTCGTATCGTCGAAGATGTTGTCGCGCAAGGGCGCCGGCGCGGCCGCCGGATCAACGAACCATTCGTACCGGAAGATCGCGCCCAACACCGGGGGTGGTAGGCGTAACAAGGCCCCGTAGACACGAGCACCCAAGCCGGTGCCCAGCTGCGAGCGATGAGCGGCGACCGCATCCCGCTTCTGCCGGGCGGCCCTGCGGACATCGATTTGGTGAGTGATGGTGGCACGCGGCGCGTAGGCGTCGCCGAGCACATCGGGGTCGTACGGCGGGGGCAGGCGCAATAGGTGACAGAGGTCGTTGATCCTGCGCAGCAGTTCACGCGGCATCGTCGCCTCGAGAACCCTTGGTGTGCCGGCCAGTTCCGCGGCCCGCTTGCCGACGTGATGCACCTGCACATGATCGCGGTGACCGTACCCGCCGTTGGCCTGATAGCTGAGCAGCAAGTGCGCGTTCTCCGAGCGAAGGATCGCCGCCAGGCGCTGCGCGGCCTCTTCGACATCGGCTCTGCCGAAACGCACCCGGCCCGGCGGGTCGGGGTAGAAGTCGGGACCGTACCCGCTGTCGGCGTAGCCCAGGCACTCCGTCCGCTGCGCGCCGAGAATAGCGGTGCTCGAATGCAATTCGTGCAGACGGGTAGGGTCATCCGCGCTGTCCATCCGTCCGTCGGTGGCCGTGACCACCACCACCCGATGGCCGGCCGCGGCCGCTTTGGCCAGCGTGCCGCCGGTCAAGATCACCTCATCGTCCGGGTGAGCGTGGAAGGCAACGACGGTGGACATGTCTCAGCGAACGGCCACGTAGTCGACCGGGCAGGGGCACTCGGCCCGGGCCACGCCGCCGATCTGAGCCGGGACGGGCCGCGGATGCGCCTGCCAGCCTGCGGTCACGTCGTAGCCGCGCAGCAGATGCGCCATGGCCGCGGTCATCGCGGCCAGTGAAAAGGGTTGCGCCGGACACGAATGCCGGCCATGACCGAAGGCCGTCACCAGCATCGGCGACGGGAGATCAGGTGCGGTGAGGCGATGGCGGGTCCACCTGTCCGGGTCATAGGTGTCCAATCCCGGCGCCGCAGATGTGTTGAGCAACGGCAGCAGGGTTGCGATCGTCCAGCCGGGCGGCACGTGGTAGGTGACCTCGCCGGTGTCGAACTCCACCGGCGACAGCACCGTTCGGCTCATGATCGAACGCTGCGCCAGGCGTGTGGACTCCAATGCGCATCGCTGAGCGAAATCTCTGTCGCCGTTGCGAATTCGTTCCTGGTGTGCCGGGCGTTCGATCACATCGACCAGCGCCCAGCCCAGTGCGGCCGCCAGGTTCGACATGGACGCGATGTGGATCAGGGCGACGTCGTGAGCGATGCCGCGGACGCGTGCCTCGCCCGATTCGTCCGACCACGCGTCGACGATCCTGCCGAACAGATCCTGGTCTTTCACGTCGCCGGCGTCGTATCGCCGCAGCGCGGCGGAGACGATGTCCGTGACCTCGTTCAGCGCGGCCCATTCGTCGCGCTTGCCGGAGGCGGCCACCGCCGCCATGCGGTCGGGGTGCACGAACGCCTCGGAGCCGTCCAGGGTGTCGAAGGCGCGGACCAGCCGCTCAAAAGCCTCGCCGTCACACGATCCGGGGCCGGCCCACGACGCGAGGCCCATCCGGTGGCCCAGTCGGCGGGTGAGGTCGAAGACGTCCACCGATCCGGACAAACCCAATTCTGCGGCCGTCTGCTCCAAGGCCCGATCCAGATTCGCCAGATAGCCGGCGACGTCGTCGCGGCGAAACAGATTGCCCGGCAGCACGCGACGCCCGGCGAAGATCTCGTCGGGCAGTTTGCGCCGCAACATCAAGAAGTCGGCAACTCCCTTGCTGGCCTGGTCTTCCGGCAAGGCGTAGAACGACTCGACGCCGGCGGGGGAGAAGGTGAACAGGTAGCGGTCGGCACCACTTTCCAACATGAACGTGTCGCCACAGTGATCGCGGGCGGCCGCGATGGTGGCGACCGCATCGTCGACGGCCTCATCCCACGGCAGGCCGGTCGCTTGCGCGAACGGCGGAGCGGGACACGGGTAGGTGCGCGTCACGGCGTCAGCGCACGCCCCGGTTTCGGAGTCGGTCCATCACCCCGCGCATCACGTGCTCGGTCGCGTTGAGCGGCATCATCATCGTCTCGCCCCAGCTCACGATGTTGTCCATCCGTTCGAGGATGGCCTCCACCGGTTGCAGCACCGCGAGCAGGCGCTTGGCGAGATCATCGAGGCTGGACAGCGTCCCGTCCAGATGATCCAGGCCGGTCTCCAACCGTGTGACCGTGCTGTTGAGCGCCGAGAGCGATCTGTTCAGTTCCACCAGGGAAGTGCCGAGCCCGTCCAGGACGTCTTCGACCTGCTCGACCGTCTTGTCGGCATTCAATGCCGCCTGGGTGAGCGTCTTCATTCTTTGCCGAGCCGGGGTGGGGCGGCCGCCGCTTCTGTCTGCCATGACGGTCATTATTACCAGCTTGACACCGCGGGATACAGGCCTGTCAGGATCCGCGCGCTGTCAACGGGACAGTTTGCCCGCGGCACCCTCATCGAGCAGCCACCGGGTGATCTCGCGCCCGATGGCTCCGGCGGCCGGCAGCGACACCGGATCGGCTCCACCGATGGCCGCCGCCACCGCGTCGGCCTTGCCCTCGCCCGACACCAGCAGCCAGACCTCGCGTGAACGCTGAACTGCCGGCAACGTCAACGTGATTCGCTGCGGCGGGGGCTTGGGGGAGTCGTCCACCGCGACCACCATGCGACTGGTCTCGCGCACTGCGGGGGTATGCGGGAACAGCGAGTTGACGTGGCCTTCGGGTCCCACACCCAGCAGATGTACGTCGAAACTCGGCGCCGGCTCACCGGGCGCGGCGTAGGCCGCCAGGATCTGCTCGTACGCCAGGGCCGCAGCGTCGAGGTCGGTACCGAATTCGCCGTCGCTGGCCGCCATCGGGTGCACCTGGCTGTCGGGGATGTCGATGTGATCGAGCAGCGCCTCGCGGGTCTGCTTCTCGTTGCGCTCCTCGTCGTCCTCGGGCACGTAGCGTTCGTCGCCCCAGAACAGGTGCACCGCGGACCAGTCGACAGGGTGGGAAGCCAGTTCGCGCAGCAGTGCGACGCCGTTACCGCCACCGGTCAACGCGATCAGCGCCTGCCCCCGAGCCGTCACCGCGGCCGCGATAGCTTCGACCAGTCGGTGGGCCGCGGCGTGCGCCAGACGCTCACTGGTGGGAAATACCTCGATGTCGAGACTCATTGGTACTGCACCTTCTTGATGCCCTCGAGCGCTGCGTGGTAAATCTCGTCGGCATCGAGTCGACGGAGGTCTTCGGCCAGACATTCACCGGTTACCCTGCGCGCCAACGGAACCAGCGCTTCGGGCTTGGCTGTGCGGCTGAGTGTCGCCGTGATGCCATCCTGAGGCCGACTCAGCACTATTGTCTCGCTCTTGCGTACCAGCTCCACCGTGAGCTCGCCGACCTCCCGGCGAACCGGGCCGTCGATCCGGCTGGCCAGCCAGCCCGCCAGCACATCCAGTGCGGGTTCTGTCTCCAAGCCGCTGATGCGGGCCGACTCGATCGGTTCGTGGGGTTCCAGGTCGACGGCCGAGGTCAGCAACGCGCGCCAATACGTGATGCGGCTCCAGGCGAGATCGGTGTCACCCGCGGTGTAACCGGGCAACCGGCTTTTGATCGCAGCGAGCGGGTCGACGGCGTTGGTGGCATCGGTGATGCGCCGAATTGCCAACTTGCCCAACGGATCCTGGGCGGGAACCGCAGGAGCATTGTCGGGCCACCAGGCCACCACCGGAATGTCGGGCAGCAGAAAAGGGATGACGACGCTGGCGGCATGCCCGGACAGTGGTCCGGAGAGACGGAGCACCACCACCTCGCCGGCGCCCGCGTCACCGCCCACGCGGATCTGCGCGTCCAGACGTGGTTCGTCGGCGTAGGCGTTGCCCCGCATCGTCACGATGATGCGGCTGGGATGCTCGTGGCTGGCGTCGTTGGCCGCCTGGATGGAATCCTCCACCACGGCCTCGTTGTCCGGCGCGATGATCAGCGTCAACACCCGGCCCATGGTGACAACGCCTGCCATCTCGCGCATTTCGTCGAGCTTCTTGTTGACCGCAGTGGTAGTGGTGTCAGGCAGTTCGACAATCATCTGCGCCACTCCTCAGCGGTAATCATGGCCGCCGCCATTCGCGGCCGGTGCGGCGCAGCATGTCGAACGCCGACTCCGGCCCCCAGGTGCCTGCCTCGTAAGGATCGGGCTTGCCGTGCGACGCCCAGTTGTCCAGCGCGGGATCGAGTATCTCCCAAGCCAATTCGACCTCGTCGTTCACCGGGAACAGCGAGGGCTCACCGAGTAGCACGTCCAGGATCAGCCGCTCGTAGGCTTCCGGCGACTCCTCGGCGAACGCTGAACCGTAGGAGAAGTCCATGTTGACGTCGCGGACTTCCATTGCGGTGCCGGGGACTTTCGAACCGAACCGCAACGTGATGCCCTCGTCGGGCTGCACCCGGATGACCATGGCGTTGGTGCCGAGTTCGTCGGTCATGGTCGCGTCGAACGGCAGATGCGGCGCCCGCTTGAAGACCAGCGCGATCTCGGTGACCCGGCGGCCCAACCGTTTACCGGTTCGCAGATAGAACGGCACACCGGCCCAGCGCCGGGTGTCGACCTCCAGGGTGATCGCGGCAAACGTCTCGGTTACCGAGTCCTTGGCGAACCCCTCTTCGTCGAGCAGTCCGACCACCTTCTCGCCGCCCTGCCAGCCGGCGGTGTACTGGCCGCGGCTGGTGGTCTCGTCGAGCGGCTGCGCGAGCTGTGTCGCGGAGAGCACCTTGATCTTCTCCGTCTGCAACGACTTCGGAGTGAAGCTGACCGGTTCTTCCATCGCGGTCAGCGCCAGTAGTTGCATCAGGTGGTTCTGGATCACGTCACGCGCGGCGCCGATGCCGTCGTAGTAGCCGGCCCGTCCACCGAGGCCGATGTCCTCGGCCATGGTGATCTGAACGTGATCGACGTAGTGGGCGTTCCAGATCGGGTCGAACAACTGGTTGGCGAAGCGCAGCGCCAAGATGTTCTGCACCGTCTCCTTGCCCAGGTAGTGGTCGATGCGAAAGACCGACTCCTCCGGGAAGACGGAGTTGACGGTCCTGTTGAGGTCCTGCGCGCTCTTCAGGTCGTGGCCGAACGGCTTTTCGATGACCACCCGGCTCCACCGATTGCCTTGCGGGCGAGCCAATCCCGACTTCTGCAGTTGTTCGCAGACCACCGGGAACGACTTGGGCGGGATCGCCAGATAGAACGCGTGATTTCCTCCGGTGCCGCGCTCGGCATCCAGCTTCTCCAGCGTTTCAGCGAGCCGGTGGAACGCGTCGTCGTCGTCGAATGCGCCTGGCACGAAACGGAATCCCTCGGCCAGCCGGTCCCAGTTCTCCTGCCGAAACGGGGTGCGGCAGTGCTGCTTGACAGCGTCGTGCACCACCTGGCCGAAATCTTCGGTGTCCCAGTCCCGGCGCGCAAAACCCACCAGCGAGAACGTGGGGGGCAGCAGTCCGCGGTTGGCCAGGTCGTAGATCGCCGGCATCACCTTCTTGCGGGCCAGGTCACCGGTCACCCCGAAAATCACCATGCCACATGGGCCGGCGATTCTGGGTAGCCGCTTGTCCCGCTTGTCGCGCAGTGGGTTCTGCCACTGCGCTTCGGCGGGTGGGCTCATTTGTCAGCGGAGTCGAGCTGCGCCTGAGTCTCCTCGAGCAATTCGCTCCAGGACGCCTCGAACTTCTCTACCCCTTCGTTCTCCAGAACCAAAAACACGTCGGTCAGATCGATCCCGATCGCGTCGAGTTTGTCGAACACCGCCTGGGCTTCCGACGCGGTACCGGTGATGGTGTCGCCGTGGATTGTGCCGTGATCGGCGACCGCGTCAATCGTCTTCTCCGGCATGGTGTTCACCGTGTTGGGAGCCACCAGCTCGGTGACGTAGAGCGTGTCGGAGTAGTCGGGATTCTTGACGCCGGTGGACGCCCACAGCGGCCGCTGCACCCGGGCGCCGTCAGCTTGCAGCGCTGCGAAACGCTCGCCACCCTCGAATACTTCCTGGTAGGCCGCGTAGGCGAGCCGGGCGTTGGCGACCGCTGCCTGGCCGAGCAGCGCGCGTGCATCGTCGGAGCCGATATCTTCCAGCCGCTTGTCGATCTCGGTGTCCACCCGGGAGACGAAAAACGATGCCACCGAATGGATCTTGGACAGGTCGTGGCCGGCCTGCTTGGCCTTCTCGAGTCCGTCCAGATAGGCGCCCATCACCGCGCGGTAGCGCTCCACGGAGAAGATCAGCGTGACGTTGACCGAAATGCCTTCTGCCAGAGTCGTTGCGATCGCGGGAATGCCCTCTTCGGTGGCCGGAATCTTGATCAGCAGGTTCGGCCGGTCGACGATCTTCCACAATTCCACCGCTTGCTGGGTCGTCTTGTCGGTGTCGTGGGCCACTCGCGGGTCGACCTCGATCGACACCCGGCCGTCGACCCCGTCGGAGGACTCCCACTGCGGCCGCAACACATCACAGGCGTTGCGGACGTCGTCGGTGGTGACCGTGCGGATGGTGGCGTCGACGTCGGCGCCGCGCTCGGCGAGTTCGGCGATCTGGTCGTCGTAGGTGTCGCTGTCGGCCAGCGCCTTCTGGAAGATCGACGGGTTGGTGGTGACCCCGACGACGCTCTTGGTGTCGATCAGTTCCTGCAGGTTGCCCGATTTGATCCGGTCCCGGGACAAGTCGTCGAGCCAGACCGATACCCCCGCGGCGCTGAGCGCGGCGAGGTTTGAATTCTGGGTCATCTGATCACCTTTTCTCAGTTATCCATTGCTTCTTCCGCAGCGGCAGCGACGGCTTCGGCGGTGAAGCCGTACTCGCGGAACAGCGTCTTGTAATCGGCGGATTCCCCGAAATGCTCGATCGACACGATTTTGCCGGTGTCGCCGACCAGCTTGTGCCACGACTGCGCGACGCCGGCTTCGACGGCCACCCGCGCCGACACCGAGGGGGGCAGCACGCTGTCCCGGTATTCGGAGGGCTGCGACTCGAACCACTCCACGCACGGCATCGACACGACCCGCGCCAGAATGTCCTTGTCCGCCAACAGCTTCTTCGCCTCTACGGCGAGCTGCACCTCGGAGCCGGTGCCGATCAGCACCACATCGGGCTCCTCATCGCCTTCGGCGCCGCCGAGCACGTAGCCGCCGCGCGCCACGCCATCCAGGTTCGTGCCTTCCAAGACCGGCACGTTCTGGCGGGTCAGGATCAGGCCGACCGGCCCGCTGCCATTGCCGCGGGCGAGCACTGTGCGCCAGGCATAGGCCGTCTCGTTGGCGTCGGCTGGGCGCACCACCGAAAGATTCGGGATGGCCCGCAGCGCCGAAAGATGCTCGATCGGCTGGTGCGTCGGGCCGTCCTCACCCAGGCCCACCGAGTCGTGCGTCCACACGTAGATGGTGTCGATATCCATCAGCGACGCCAACCGCACGGCCGGACGCATGTAGTCGGAGAACTGTAGGAACGTGCCACCGTAGGCGCGGGTGGGTCCGTGCAGCACGATGCCGGACAAAATGGAGCCCATCGCGTGTTCGCGGACGCCGAAGTGCAGTGTCCGGCCGTACCAGGACGCGGTGTAGTCCTTGGTCGAGATCGACGGCGGACCGAACGACTCGGCGCCCTTGATCGTGGTGTTGTTGCTGCCGGCCAGGTCGGCCGAACCGCCCCACAGCTCCGGCAGTTTGGGGCCCACCGCGTTGAGCACCTCGTTGGACGCCTTGCGCGTGGCGACGGCGTCGTCGCTCGGCTCCCAGTGCGGCAGGTCGGCGTCCCAGCCCTCGGGCAATTCCTCGGCAGTCAGCCGGTCCAGCAGCGCCTTGCGCTCGGGTTCACGCTCCGCCCAGGCGTCGAAGTCGGTCTGCCACTTGGCGTGCGCCTCCTTGCCCCGATCCACCAGCTTGCGGGTGTGGGCGATGACCTCGTCGCGCACCTCGAACGTCTTGTCCGGGTCGAAGCCGAGGATTTTCTTAGTCGCCGCCACCTCGTCGTCGCCGAGCGCGGCGCCGTGTGCCTTGCCGGTGTTCATCAGGTTGGGTGCCGGGAAGCCGATGATGGTGCGCAGCGAGATGAACGACGGCCGGCCGGTCTCGGCCTTGGCGTTGGCGATCGCCTCCTCGATGCCGACGACGTTCTCGCCGCCCTCCACCTCCTGCACGTGCCAGCCGTAGGCGCGGTAGCGCGCGGCGGTGTCTTCGCACAGGGCGATGTTGGTGTCGTCCTCGATCGAGATCTGGTTGCGGTCGTAGAACACGATCAGGTTTCCGAGCTGCTGCACTCCGGCCAGCGACGACGCTTCGGACGTCACGCCTTCTTCGATGTCACCGTCAGAGGCGATCACGTAGATGTAGTGGTCGAAGGGGCTGGTGCCGGGCTCGGCGTCCGGGTCGAACAGGCCCCGCTCGTAGCGGGCCGCCATCGCCATCCCGACGGCCGACGCCAATCCCTGTCCCAGCGGACCGGTGGTGATCTCGACGCCGGCGGTGTGCCGGAATTCCGGGTGGCCGGGGGTCTTGGACTTCCAGGTGCGCAGCGCCTCGATGTCTTCCAACTCGAGGCCGAAGCCGCCCAGGTACAGCTGCAGGTAGAGCGTGAGGCTGCTGTGGCCGGCTGACAACACGAACCGGTCGCGGCCGAGCCAGTGCACGTCACTGGGGTCGTGGCGCATCGCGCGCTGGAACAGCGTGTAGGCCAGCGGAGCGAGGCTCATCGCGGTTCCGGGGTGACCGTTTCCGACCTTCTGAACGGCGTCGGCGGCCAGAACCCGGACCGTGTCGACCGCAGCCGAATCGATCTCGGTCCAGTCGTCGGGGTGGCGCGGGCGGGTGAGCTCGGAGATCTCTTCAAGTGTGGTCATTCAGTCCTCAGTCCTGGGGTCATCAAACTGATCAATCCCACCCTAGTGCGGGATTGCTGGCGCATGCAGGCCCAGATTGCGGGTACCCGCCGAAGCCTGTGTGAAAATATCGTGTCGCGGGTTGCTGGTTGGCATCAGCGCCGCGGCGGGCAGATAGGTCGAGATAATTCGGGTAGATCGACCCTGCGGGGCCGTGGCCGTGCCGGCGCGGTCTACCATCATGCGTAGTAGAAGCTGCGCGCGGCTGCGATTTTCCCGAGGAGTTAATGCGTGAGCGTTCGCGGCCGCCAAGAAATTGCGGCGCCGGGCCGGACTTCAGGCCGGATCACCGGCATGCTGTTGGCATACCTGGCCCTGACCAAACCCCGAGTGATCGAGCTGCTACTGGTCACCGCGATACCGGCGATGCTGCTGGCGCACCGCGGCTCGGTCAACCCGCTGCTCATCCTCAACACGCTGGTCGGCGGCATGATGGCGGCCGGGGGCGCCAACACGCTCAACTGTGTGGCCGACGCCGATATCGACAAGGTGATGAAGCGGACCGCTAGGCGTCCGCTCGCCCGGGCCGCGGTGCCCACGCGCAACGCCCTGATCTTCGGCCTGGCGTTGAGTGTGGCCTCGTTCTGCTGGTTGTGGTGGACCACCAACCTGCTCTCGGGCCTGCTGGCCGTGGGCACCATCGCGTTCTATGTGTTCGTCTACACGCTGCTGCTCAAGCGGCGCACCGCGCAGAACGTGGTGTGGGGCGGTGCGGCCGGCTGTATGCCGGTGATGATCGGGTGGTCGGCTGTCACCGGGACGATCGGATGGCCGGCGCTGGCGATGTTCGCGATCATCTTCTTCTGGACTCCGCCGCACACCTGGGCGCTGGCGATGCGGTACAAGGAGGACTACAAAGTCGCCGGTGTGCCGATGCTGCCGGCAGTGGCGACTGAGCGTCAGGTCACCAAGCAGATCGTCATCTACACCTGGCTGACGGTGCTGGCAACTTTCGTGCTGGCATTGGCGGCCGGATGGCTGTATGCCGCAGTGGCTGTGGTGGCCGGGGTGTGGTTCCTGGCGATGGCCCACCAGCTATACGCGGGTGTACGCGCGGGGGAGCCGGTGAAGCCGCTGCGGCTGTTCTTGCAGTCGAACAACTACCTGGCGCTGGTGTTCTGCGCGCTGGCGGTGGACTCGGCGATCGCGCTGCCGACGCTGTTCTGAGCTTCGCCTGCTGCTGCGCGAGCGTGCGCTGCGGTACGGCGACACGCCGGTGGGGCCGTTATTGCGTGCACGCTCGCGGCGCAGGCGGACCATCCAGAACCAGCGCGATCCAAACCTCGCTTAGGCAGCGGCCCAGCCCGCCCCGCCGTTCAAATACCGCCGCCGGCAAGACCTTTCGTCTCTTCGCGGCCAGTCCTAGGCAGACAAAAGCGAGCACGCCGGGCCGCGCCCCATTTGCGCTACTCCCCGTCGCGATATCGAATTCTGTTGTGCCCGACAACGAGAGGAGTGCCGGCATGACGTTATGCGTCGTTCCCACAAGGCCGTGCACCTCCTGTGCGGCTGCCGGTTATCCGCCCAGTACCCGCTGACAATGGCCGCTCCCATCTGGATGGCTTCGCCTCCAGAGGTGCATTCGGCGTTGCTGAGCAGCGGGCCGGGCCCCGGCGCACTACTCGCCGCAGCGGAAGCCTGGACCGCACTGAGTGCCGAATATGCATCTGCCGCAGATGAACTGGCCGCAATCCTGGCCGCCGTGCAAGCCGGTGCCTGGCAGGGGCCGAGCGCGCAATCATATGCAGCCGCCCACGCGCCGTACCTGCAGTGGCTGACGGTGGCCGCCGCGAAAAGTGCCTCGGCCGCGGCTCAGCACCAGGTGGCCGCCGCCGCGTACACCGCCGCACTCGCCGCCATGCCGACGCTGTTCGAGCTGGCGGCCAACCACGCTGTCCACGCGGTGCTGACCGCTACCAATTTCTTCGGTGTCAACACCATTCCGATTGCCCTCAACGAAGCCGACTACGTCCGCATGTGGATCCAGGCGGCCACCACGATGGGTTCTTACGACACCGTTTCCGAGACGGCAGTCGCCGCGACGCCCCCGACCGGTCCGGCGCCGCCGATCGTCCAAGCACCCGCGGCCCTGGCGTCTGACACCTGGCAGCAACTCCAACAGATCCCGCAGCAGGTTTTCCAATTCGCCCTGCGCCTGATCGGGATCAACTGGGATCCCGCTGCCGGCACCCTGAACGGAATCCCGTACGCCTCCTACACGGTGCCCGGGCAACCGGGTTACTGGATCTCTCGGCTGTTCCTGTTCGCGCAGGACTTTCAGGGGCTGCAGAACTGGATCCAACTGCTGCTGACCAATCCGGTGGCGGCTCTGCAATCGCTCGGCGGCATCACACCGGCGCAAATCATCGTGTATCTGGTGGCCCACCCCGTGCTGGCCGCGGCCCTCGCCACGTCGCCGCTGTGGTCGACGCTGGCAACGCTGCCAGCCGCCGCAGCCAGTCTTGCCGCGCTGGCGGCGCTGGCCGCCATACCGGCCGCGGCGCCCGTGGTCGTGCCGGCGCTGGCACCCGTCGCAGACGTAATTGCGCCGGCCCCGGCCGGTTTCGCTCCCGCCCTTGCGGGGTCAGTCGCGCCGAGTGTCGCTCCGGCCGCACCCGCGTCGACGGTAAGCGCGATCAGCCCCTCACCGCCCTCCGCACCGCCGACCGCGCCGGCCGGTCAAGCCCTCCTGCCCTATGCGATCGGCGGCGGGCCGGGAGTCGGCTTCGGGCCGGTGCATCGCGGCAACACGAGCGCGAGCGTCCGCGCAAAAGCCCCGGAACCCGACAGCGCCGCCGTCGCGGCGGCCACCGCGGCGCGCAGAAAGGCGCGCAAGCGTCGGCAACAGGGGGAGCCGCAGCGCGGCTACGCCGATGAATTCGCCGACATGACACCAGATTCCGCAACCGGGCCGGAAGTGTCCGAGCAAGGCGCGGGCCCGCTCGGTTTCACCGGCACCGTGCGTAAGGAGGGTGTCCGGCCGGCCGGCCTGATCACCCTGGCGGGCGATCCGTTCGGTAGCGGCCCGACGTTGCCGATGATCCCCACGACGTGGGACGCCGAACCACCCGAAGAAGGTTAAGGCAGCAACACGATCGAGCCGGTGGTCTTGCGGCCCTCGAGGTCGGTGTGGGCGCGCGCGGCTTCAGCGAGGGGATAGGTGTGGCCGACCTCGACCCGGACGGCCCCGCTGCCGATCACATCGAACAGGTCTGCGGCTCGCTCGCTGAACTCCTCACCGCTACGGATGAAGTGAGCCAGCGACGGCCGGGTGAGGTACACCGACCCGGCGTAGTTGAGTTGCTGGGGATCGAACGGCGGAACCGGTCCACTGGCCGCACCAAAGAGCGCCAGCGTCCCGCGGACGGCCAAGCTGGCCAGGCTGGCGTCGAACGTCGTGGCGCCCACGCCGTCGTACACCGCGGCCACACCGGCGCCGTCAGTAAGTCCGCGTATCTCCTGCCCGAACTGATAGGCGTCGGTGGGGTAGGAAAGTACCTCGGCGGCACCCGCCTCCCGCGAGAGCCGCTCTTTCTCCGATGTCGACACCGTCGTGATCACCCGTGCCCCTAAATGAGTCGCCCACTGCGTCAGAATCAGCCCGACGCCTCCGGCGCCGGCATGCACCAGCACACTGTCTCCGCTGCGCACCGGATACACCGACTTCAACAGGTATTGCGCCGTCAGCCCTTTCAACAAAGCCGACGCGGCCACCTCCGAGCTGATGTCATCGGGCACCTTGGCCGTCAAAGATGCTGGGGCTGTGCATGATTGAGCATACGAACCGTTGGCCGAGGCGCTCACCACCCGGTCGCCGACGTTGATGTGACCCGCGGTGTCCGGCCCTACCGCCGCCACCGTCCCGCACACCTCCGAGCCCAGCACGAACGGCAGCGGGCGCGGGTACTGACCGGAGCGGAAGTAGGTGTCGATGAAATTGACGCCGATGGCTTCGGCGCGGATCAGCAGCTCGCCCGGTCCCGGCTCGGGCTGGGAGATGTCGTTATAGCTAAGGACTTCAGGGCCGCCGGTTTCGCTGACTTCGATCGCATGCATGCCGATATCATGCCCGGGCATGAAGTTAGCCCGACCGGACACCTTCCATCCGCGCATTGTGCTCGCGGGTGGCCCGACGCGAGCCGCGGGCGACGACGCCGGGTTGGTGGCCGCGCTGCGCACCCGTGGGCTGCATGCCCGGTGGCTGGCCTGGGACGACCCGGAGACGGCCGAGGCGCACCTGGTGATTCTGCGAGACTCCGGCGACTACCTCGCGCGCTTGGGCGAGTTCCTCACCTGGACCACCCGCATGCAGAACCTGCTCAACTCTCCGCCGGTCATTGCCTGGAACACCGAGCGCGGCTACCTCGACGATCTCGCGCAACGGGGGGTTCCCATCGTGCCGGGCGAGATGCACGCGCCGGGAGAGCACCTGCGGCTTCCGTCGGCCGGCCCGGTCTACGTCGGCGCGGGACCGGGGCTGCGGCGGTTCACCGACCGGTTGGACGCCGAGGCGTACATCCAAGGGCGCGACGAAAGCGTGTTCATCCAGTCAGACCCCGAGCCGGAAACCGTGCTTGTTTTCATTGGCGGCAAGCCGTCGCACGCTTTCACGACCCAGGGCGGCGGCCTGCATCAGGGGGAGGCGGATTTTGAACTCTGGGACGTTGGTATGGCTGCCGTAGAGGCTGCCCCGGGTGAGTTGCTGTATGCGCGTGCACACCTGGCCGGGCGACGGCTGCTCGAACTGCAGCTGGTGGATCCGTCGCTGGGTTGGCTGCGACTGGACGCTGAAACGCGCGGCCTGGCCCAGCGCGAATTCGCACTGGCGGTCGAGTCAGCCTTGGAGCGCCTCGGGCTCGGCCCGTTCTCGCATCGAGGCCCATAGCGCGGCGGTGGCCGCGGTGCAGGCCGCCGCGCCGGCCACGTGCAGCGCGACCAGCACCGCCGGGACCCCGGTGTAGTACTGGGCGGTGCCCACGCCGGCCTGGGCCACCACAACCGCGACCAGCACTCCCAGCCGACGCATCACCACGCGCCCGGCCTGCACCGCCCACAGGCCGAAGCCCAGGCCGATCAGCAGCGACAGATAGGAGACGAGCAGCGACGAGTGTGCGTGCACCAGGGTGTTGATCTCGACCTTGAGTCGCGGCACCGTCCGGCTCGGGCTCTTGTCGCCGGCGTGCGGTCCCGCCGCGGTCACCAGGGTGCCGGTCAGCAGGACTACGGACAGGTTCAGCGCGCTCAGAGCCGTCAGCAACCGCAATGGCCTGACGACCCGGTGATGTACGTCGCCGTCGTCGGGTTCACCAACCTTGACGAACAGCAGCACCGACAGCCACACCATCGTCATCGATGCCAGCAGGTGAATTGCGACCGTCCACCACAACAACCCGGTGCGAACGGTGATGCCTCCGATGACCGCCTGCACGACCGTCGAAGCGGGCATCAGCCAGGCGTACACCAGCACCTCGCGGCGCCGGCGTGCCCGCGTCACCGCCAACACGGCCAGAGCCGCGGTGATGACCACCGCAAAGGTGATCATCCGATTGCCGAACTCGACGGCCTGGTGGATGCGCGGCACTTCGGAAACCGCTACCGGGGTGAAGCTGCCGGGGAAACACTGCGGCCAGGTGGGGCAACCGAGCCCGGAGGCGGTGACGCGCACGATGGCGCCGGTGACCGCGATGCCGCCCTGAGTGAGGATGACGGCCGCGGCGATGATGCGCTGCAGACGCAAACTGGGGTTGGGGAGCAGGTCCACCAACCGCATCAGCGCTCGTCCGACAGCCACCGCCCGATCGTAGCGACGACTACGTCACGTAGTAGAAGCGGCCTCGCGCTCAGCTGCGGCGAGACTGACGCTACGCACAGCCGCGACGGCGTGTCGTGTGCGTGGTGTCAGTGTCGCGGAAGCCGCGGCGCCGCAGCGCTTCAGATACGTGCCGCACAACCTGGTCGGGTCGATCCTCGGCGATCACCCGGATGACGATCCAGCCAAGCTCGGCAAGCTCCTGCAATCTGCGCAGATCGCGCACGTATTGGCGCCGGTTCGTGCGGTGCTGGTCACCGTCGTATTCGGCGGCCACCTTGAACTGCTCCCAACCCATGTCGAGCATCGCGACTGTTCGATAGTTGACTACGACAGGAATCTGGGTCTCCGGTGTGGGCAGACCCGCGTCGACTAGCAGCATCCGGAGCCAGGTCTCCTTCGGTGATGCGGCGCCCGGGTCGATCCTTGGGAGCAGCGTCCTGAGCTGTCGCACCCCTCGGGCGCCGGCGTATCGGTTGCTCAGCATCCTCGTCGCCTCAGTGGAAAACGGGGTTGCCCGCATCAACGCATCAAGGCGTGCCATCGCATCGGCGGCGGTCCGTCGGCACCCCAGTTCGAAGGCTGTTCGGGCAGGTGTGGTCACAGGCAGACCGGCAACCCGGGTGACTTCGTCGATGCCCACCCGGCAATTACGGGTGAGTATTCCGGTGGGCGGCCGGGGATTGCGCCAGATCAATTCGACCGGCTCGTCTTCGTTGACCCAATCCGAGCCGTGCAATGCCGCAGCGGCCAGTCCAGTCAAGGTCCCGCGGCGACCCGACCACAACCATGCGGCCGCCGAGCGAACGCGTAACGAAAGGTGCGTGTCGCGCGGCACGTACACGTCGGGGTAGATCGCCCGGTACTGCGTGCGTAGCTGGTATCGGCTGACCTTTCCTTGCTGCAACACCTCGCTGCCGATGCATACTCTGTCCACACGGGCTTGGATGAGCCCCGACAATCCGCCGGTTCCACCGAGTTTGAAGCCACGTACGGCCACGACGGCGTGTCGTGTACGTGGTGGCAGTGTCGCGGCAAGAAGTCAGGTGAACCGAAAAAAGCGCCGCGCCGCCAGCGCTCCCAATCCACCCCACACCACCAGCACAGCCAGGCCGAACCAGTCCACCGACAAATTCATGGCCTGCGACAGCGACTCGGTGAGCGCGCCGGACGGCGTCAGTCGCGCCGCCCATTTCACCCCCGTCGGAATCATCCCCGTTTCGAGGGTCAGCGCACCGAACCCGGCGAAGGCAAACCACAACAGGTTGGCCAGCGCCAGCACGATCTCGGCGCGCAAGGTGCCGCCGAGCAACAGGCCCAGAGCCGCGAACCCCGCGGTGCCCAGCGCGATCACTGCGGCCCCCAGCGCCAAGGCCGCCAGCGGCGGACGCCAGCCCAGCGCGAAACCGATCAAACCCAACACAACCGACTGCAGGAAGACGGTGAACACCACCGCCAGCGCCTTGCCGGCGATGATTCCCCACACCGGCAACGGGGTCGCCCCGAGCCGCTTCAATGCGCCGTAGCGGCGGTCGAACGCGACCGCGATCGCCTGGCCGGTGAAGGCGGTCGAGATCACCGCCAGCGCCATGATCGCGGGGGTGAACACCGCCGCGCGATGCTCGCCGAACGACCCGAACGGCAGCAGCGTGAGCCCGATCAGCAACGTGATCGGGATGAACATGGTCAGCAGCAATTGCTCGCCGTTGCGCAGCAGCAGTTTGGCTTCGAGGCCGAACTGGGCGGCCAGCATCCGAGGCACGGCGCTGGGCCGGGGGTCCGGGGTGAAGGTTCCGGCGGGGAAAACGTCGCTCACGATCGCAGGCTCCTGCCAGTCAGATCCAGGAAGACGTCTTCGAGGCTGCGTTGCTCGACGCGCAGGTCGGTGGCCAGCACGTCGATCCGGGCACACCATGCCGTGACGGTCGCCAGCACCTGCGGTCCGACCGGCCCTTCGACCAGGTATTCACCCGGTGACAACTCGCTGGCCCGGTAGTCCTCGGGCAGCGCGGCGGTCAATAGCGACAGATCGAGTTTCGGCGGCGCGGTGAATCGCAGCTGGTCCTTCGCGCCGCTGCGCATCAGTTCCGCCGGTGTGCCGGCGGCGACCGTCGTGCCGTGATCGATGATGACCAGCCGGTCGGCCAGTTCCTCGGCCTCCTTGAGCTGGTGCGTAGTCAAGACCACGGTCACGCCGTCGCGCCGCAGCGCGTCGATCAGCTCCCACACCAACAGCCGGGCGTGCGCGTCCATGCCGGCGGTGGGTTCGTCGAGAAACACCAGCTCTGGCCGTCCGACCAGCGCGCATGCCAGCGCCAGCCGTTGCTGCTGCCCGCCGGAGAGCCGCCGGTAGGTGGTGCGGGCAGCCTCGGTCAGGCCAAGGGTTTTCAGCAGCCACTGCGGGTCCAGCGGGTCGGCGGCGTAAGAGGCCACGAGGTTGAGCATCTCGCCGGCGCGGGCTGCCGGGTAGCCGCCGCCGCCCTGCAACATCACGCCGATTCGGGGGCGCAGTCGCGCGTTGTCGGTGCTCGGGTCCAGCCCCAACACCTCGATGGTGCCGGCGTCGGGGCGGATGAAGCCCTCACACATTTCGACGGTGGTCGTCTTTCCGGCGCCGTTGGGACCCAGCAGCGCAAACACCTCGGCGGCATGCACCTCGAGATCGAGGCTCGAAACGGCTTTCACCGACCCGTACTGCTTGCATACCCCGCGCAGTCGTACCGCGATGTTGCGGTCGTGGGGGACGGAGCTCACGTGGAATCAGCGTAGGCGTCGGGCGCTGCCTCGGGAGCCGGGGTGGCCTTCCCGGGCTGCTCGGCGGGATCGGGAGTGACGAGTGTCACCGACGGTTCGGGTTCGGCGGTCTCTTCCGGAAGGGCTTGCCACGGCAGCCGGTGATAGGTCAGCGCGATGAGTACTACCACGATGAAGGCGCTGGCCAGGGTGGCGTCGACGATCTGAAACAGGGCGAAGCGGTCGCCGTTGGCGGTAGGACCGAAGATGCCGATGATGAGGGTGACGATGATGGCGGCGGCCCGGAACTTGGTGCGGGTGGCCCAGGCGGCCAGCGGAATGATGGCCCACAGCAGGTACCAGGGCTGCACGACTGGGAAGAGCAGCACCGTAAGGCCCAGTGCGACCCCGAGCCCGCCGATCGGGTGCAGCCGGCCGCGGAAGACCGCGAGCAGCAGCCAGCAGACCATCACCATGATGATCAGGACGCCGATCGCACGGGTCAGCGACAGGATGGCCGTGGTGTGATCGCCCAGGCCCAGCAGAATGCCGACCTGCCCGGTGCCCAACGCCAACAGGGTCGGCGGCGACATCCAGCTGCGCACCACGTTGGCGGTGCCCAGCGTGTAGATCCAGCCGAAGCCCAGGCCACTGGCCCAGCCGACGAGTCCCATCACCGCAAGCGTCAAGCCCGCCATCGCCGTGCCGCACAACAGAAAAGACTTGACGGTACTGCCGCAGCGGTAGCCCAGTGCCATCGTGACGAAGCCCAGCGCCAGCAGTGACGGCAGTTTCACCTGCGAGGACAGCACGATCAGAATCGAGCCGCCCAACAGCAGTCCCAGGGGCTGCCAATCCGGCCCGATTCGCCATGACTGCGGCTTGAGCGGCCGGTCGGACTCGATGCCGCGCAGCGCGAACTCGGCGCCGGTGAGCATCAGCCCCAGCATCAGTGCCTCGTTGTGGATGCCGGCGACCAGATGCATGAACAGCAGCGGATTCGCCGCGCCCAGCCACAGCGCGCTGACCTCGGCCACGCCGCACCGGCGCGCCAGCCGCGGCGTGGCCCACACGATCAATGCCACACCGAACAAGACCACCAGTCGGTGGCACAGGACCGCGGCGACGATGTTCTCCCCGGTGAGACCCGAAATGCCCCGGCCGATCCACAAAAACAGCGGCCCGTAGGGCGCTGGCGTCTCACGCCACAGGCTGGGCACCGACAGCGTGAACACGTGGCCCAGGCCCAGACCGGAGGCCGGCCCCACCCGATACGGGTCGAGTCCTTCCAAGGAGATCTGGCTCTGGGCGAGGTAGGAGTAGACGTCCTTGCTGTACATCGGCGGCGCGATCAGCAGCGGCAACATCCACAACACGAGCGTGCGATCGAGTTCGCCGCGCGACATCCGGCGCTTGCCGGACGCGAACCGGCCGAGCATCAGCCAGGCCAGCGCCATCATCACCGCACCGGTGGTGGTCATGGTCAGCGATACCGTCTGGATGCGCGACGGCAGATTCAGCAGACGCACGCCGAACGTCGGATCCTGGACCACCGGCCTGGCCCCAGCGCCCAGGGCGCCGATCGCCATCAACACCGTGCCGGTGGCGCCGAACAGCCGGGTGCGCTTCATCGCCGTGAACTCGGTGGCGTTGAGCGGCTTGCCCACCGCCTGCTCGTCGCCATGCAAGCTGGCGATCGACGAGCTCAGAGTGTGGTGGCGGGCTGCCATCAGAGCAGACTAGCCCCGGCGACAATGCCGGCCGCGCAATGCGGCCGGTTGAGGAGCTGGGGCCATCCGAGTAGGCCGGCCGCCCTGGCAGTGTTGCGCTCGTCACCTAAGGGGACCCTTGCTGGACCGATCCCCGGAATTGCGACACACTGGTGTTGTGAAAATCCAATCCGAATCGCCGGCTGCCGTGCCCGCAGCCGTTGCTGTCGGATCGGACGGACACACCCGGCGCTCAATCGTCCGCCTGCTCGTCGAATCCGGGTCCATCACCGCCACCGAAATCAGTGACCGGCTGGGCCTCGCGCCGGCCGGCGTGCGTCGGCATCTGGACGCGCTGATCGACGCCGGCGACGCGGAATCGTTCGCGTCGGCGTCATGGCAGCAGGCGGGACGCGGACGGCCCGCCAAGCGCTATCGCTTGACTGCGGCAGGCCGCGCCAAGCTCGACCACGCCTATGACGACTTGGCTTCTGCCGCAATGCGACAACTGCGGGAAATCGGCGGCGAGGACGCGGTGAAGACCTTCGCGCGGCGGCGTATCGACGCGATTCTGTCGGGTGTCGAACCCGCCGACGGCCCCGACGAGGACGCCATCGAAGCCACCGCCGACCGGATCGCGCAGGCGCTCACCAAAGCCGGCTATGTCGCCACCACCACCCGGGTGGGCGGTCCCATCCACGGTGTGCAAATCTGCCAGCACCACTGCCCGGTCTCCCATGTCGCCGAGAAATTCCCGGAACTGTGCGAAGCCGAACAGCAGGCCATGTCCGAGGTGCTCGGTACCCACGTGCAGTTGTTGGCGACGATCGTCAACGGTGACTGCGCCTGCACCACCCACGTACCACTCAGCCCGGCGCCCAGCCCGCGCCACACCGCAACGAGCACCAAAGGAGCGTCCTCATGACACTCGAAGCCGCACGGACGGTCGAGCCACTGACCCAGGAGCAGACCATCGAGTCGCTGGGTAAGTACGGCTACGGCTGGGCCGACTCCGACGTCGCGGGCGCCTCGGCCACCCGGGGTCTTTCAGAGGCGGTCGTGCGTGACATCTCGGCGAAGAAGAGTGAGCCGGACTGGATGCTGAACATTCGGCTCAAAGCGCTGAACATCTTCGACAAGAAGCCCATGCCGAACTGGGGTTCCAACCTCGAGGGCATCGACTTCGACAACATCAAGTACTTCGTGCGCTCCAGCGAGAAGCAAGCTGCGACCTGGGACGACCTGCCCGCGGACATCAAGAACACCTACGACAAGCTGGGTATCCCGGAAGCCGAGAAGCAGCGGCTAGTCTCCGGTGTCGCCGCCCAATACGAGTCAGAGGTCGTCTACCACTCGATCCGTGAGGATCTCGAGAAGCAGGGCGTCATCTTCCTGGACACGGATACAGCGCTGCGCGAACACCCCGACATCTTCAAGAAGTACTTCGGCACCGTGATTCCGGCGGGGGACAACAAGTTCTCCGCACTGAACACGGCCGTGTGGTCGGGCGGCAGCTTCATCTACGTGCCACCGGGCGTGCACGTCGACATCCCGTTGCAGGCGTATTTCCGGATCAACACCGAGAACATGGGCCAGTTTGAGCGGACGCTGATCATCGTCGACGAGAACGCCTACGTCCACTACATCGAGGGCTGCACCGCGCCGATCTACAAGTCGGACTCGCTGCACTCCGCCGTGGTCGAAATCATCGTCAAGCCCGGCGGCCGCTGCCGGTATACAACCATCCAGAACTGGTCGAACAACGTCTACAACCTGGTCACCAAGCGCGCCCGGGCCGAGGCCGGCGCCACCATGGAGTGGGTCGACGGCAACATCGGATCCAAGGTGACCATGAAGTACCCGGCGGTCTGGATGACCGGTGAGCACGCCAAGGGCGAAGTGCTCTCGATCGCGTTCGCGGGTGAGGACCAGCACCAGGACACCGGCGCGAAGATGCTGCACCTGGCACCGAACACGTCGAGCAACATCGTGTCCAAGTCGGTCGCCCGCGGCGGTGGCCGCACGTCCTACCGCGGCCTGGTTCAGGTGAACAAGGGTGCGCACGGCTCCAAGTCGAGCGTGAAATGCGATGCGCTGCTTGTCGATACGATCAGCCGCAGCGACACCTACCCCTACGTCGACATTCGGGAAGACGACGTCACGATGGGTCACGAGGCCACGGTCTCCAAGGTCAGCGAGAATCAGCTGTTCTACCTGATGAGCCGCGGCATGACCGAGGACGAGGCCATGGCGATGGTGGTGCGCGGGTTCGTCGAGCCGATCGCCAAGGAACTGCCCATGGAATACGCACTCGAGCTCAACCGGCTGATCGAGTTGCAGATGGAGGGTGCGGTCGGATGACCGCCGCGCTCAACAAAGGCGAACTGTTCGCGTCCTTCGACGTCGACGCCTTCGAAATTCCGCACGGCCGCGACGAACTCTGGCGGTTCACCCCGCTCAAGCGCCTGCGCGGACTGCACGACGGTACCGCGGTCGCCAACGGCACCGCTACCGTCACGGTCAGCGAGCACGACGGCGTGCGCACCGACACCCTGCGCCGCGGCGACGAACGCCTGGGGCAGGGCGGGGTGCCCGCGGACCGCGTTGCCGCACAGGCGTTTTCGTCGTTCAACGCGGCGACGCTGGTCACCGTCGGGCGCGACACCCAGGTAGCCGACCCGATCAACATCACCGTCACCGGACCCGGCCAGGGGGCGACCGCCTACGGCCACCTGCAGATCCGGGTCGAGGAGCTCGGTGAGGCCGTCGTCGTCATCGACCACCGGGGCAGCGGAACCTACGCCGACAACGCCGAATTCGTCGTCGGCGACGCCGCCCGGCTCACCGTCATCTGGATCGCGGACTGGGCCGACGACGCCGTGCAGGTCAGCGCCCACCACGCCCGCCTCGGCAAGGACGCGGTACTGCGGCACGTCACCGTCACCCTGGGTGGCGAGGTGGTGCGGATGACGGCCAACGTGCGGTTCACCGGTCCGGGCGGGGACGCCGACCTGATGGGTCTGTACTTCGCCGACGACGGCCAGCACCTCGAATCGCGGCTGTTGGTCGATCACGCCCAGCCCGACTGCAAGTCCAACGTGCTGTACAAGGGTGCGCTGCAAGGCGACCCGTCATCCAAGCTGCCCGACGCGCACACGGTGTGGATCGGCGACGTCTTGATCCGCGCCGAAGCCACCGGCACCGACACTTTCGAGATGAACCGCAACCTGGTGCTGACCGACGGCGCCCGCGCCGACTCGGTGCCCAACCTGGAGATCGAGACCGGCGAGATCGCGGGCGCCGGACACGCCAGTGCGACAGGGCGATTCGACGACGAGCAACTGTTCTACCTGCGCTCCCGCGGCATCCCCGAAGAGCAGGCCCGCCGGCTGGTGATTCGCGGCTTCTTCGGCGAGATCATCTCCAAGATCGCGGTGCCCGAAATACGGGAGCGCCTCACCGCGGCCATCGAACACGAACTGGAACAGACGGAGAAGGCAGCAACTGCATGACAACCCTGGAAATCAGAGACCTGCACGTGAGCGTCGTCAACCCGAGCGGGGCCGACGGCGAACGCGAGATCCCGATCCTCAAAGGCGTCGACCTCACCGTGAAATCGGGGGAGAAGCATGCGCTGATGGGGCCCAACGGCTCCGGCAAGTCGACCCTGTCCTACGCCATCGCCGGACACCCGAAATATGTAGTCACCTCGGGCTCGATCACCCTGGACGGCGAAGACGTGTTGGCGATGAGCGTGGACGAGCGGGCCCGGGCCGGACTGTTCCTGGCGATGCAGTACCCCGTCGAGGTGCCGGGCGTCTCGGTGTCGAACTTCCTGCGCTCGGCCGCCACCGCTATTCGCGGTGAGGCGCCCAAGCTTCGGCACTGGGTCAAAGAGGTCAAGGCGGCGATGTCCGCCCTCGAGATCGACCCGGCGTTCGCCGAGCGCAACGTCAACGAAGGTTTCTCCGGTGGTGAGAAGAAGCGCCACGAGATCTTGCAGCTCGAGCTGCTCAGGCCCAAGATCGCCATCCTCGACGAGACCGACTCCGGCCTGGACGTCGACGCGCTGCGGGTGGTCAGTGAGGGTGTGAACCGCTACGCCGAAGCGGAGCACGGTGGCATCCTGCTGATCACGCACTACACCCGCATCTTGCGTTACATCAAGCCGGAATTCGTGCACGTGTTCGTCGGTGGCCGCATCGCCGAATCGGGTGGTTCCGAGCTGGCCGACGAACTCGAGCAGAACGGCTACGTGCGCTTCACACAGGCCACCGCAGGCGCGTAGGCATGTTGGACCTCACGGCGATCCGCGCCGATTTCCCGATCCTCAAGCGCATCATGCGCAGCGGAAATCAGTTGGCGTACCTGGATTCCGGAGCGACGTCGCAGCGCCCCCTGCAGGTGCTCGACGCCGAGCGTGAGTTCCTCGTCACTTCTAACGGCGGCGTTCACCGCGGTGCGCACCAGTTGATGGAAGAGGCCACCGACGCCTACGAGCAGGGCCGGGCCGATATCGCCGCGTTCGTCGGAGCCGAGCCCGACGAGCTGGTGTTCACCAAGAACGCCACCGAGTCGTTGAATCTGGCGTCGTATGTGTTGGGCGACAGCCGTTTCGAGGGTGCGGTCGGAGCGGGCGACGTGATCGTCACCACCGAACTCGAGCATCACGCCAACCTGGTGCCCTGGCAGGAACTGGCCCGGCGGACCGGCGCCACCCTCAAATGGTTCGGCGTAACCGAAGACGGTCGCATCGACCTTGACTCGTTGCGGCTTGATGAAAGCGTCAAAGTCGTCGCCTTCAGCCATCACTCGAATGTCACCGGCGCGTTGGCGCCGGTCGGCGAACTGGTTGAGCGGGCCCGGGCCGTCGGCGCCTTCACGGTGCTGGACGCCTGCCAGTCGGTGCCGCACCAGCCGGTCGATTTCCACGCGCTCGGTGTCGACTTCGCCGCCTTCTCCGGGCATAAGATGTTGGGGCCCAACGGGATCGGCGTTCTCTATGTCCGTCGCGACCTGTTGGCCGCCCTGCCTCCGTTTCTTACCGGCGGTTCCATGATCGAGACCGTGACCATGCAGACCTCCAGCTACGCGGCCGCCCCCCAGCGCTTCGAAGCGGGCACTCCGATGACCTCGCAGGTGGTCGGACTGGCTGCTGCCGCCCGCTATCTGAACGCCGTCGGCATGGAAGCCGTTGAGGCGCACGAACGTGAGCTCGTGGCCAAGACCATCGAGGGCCTGTCCGGTATTGAGGGTGTGCGTATCGTCGGGCCCACCTCGATGGAAAACCGGGGATCGCCGGTCTCTTTCATCGTCGATGGCGTGCACGCGCACGACGTCGGGCAGGTGCTCGACGACGAGGGCGTGGCCGTGCGCGTCGGGCACCACTGCGCGTTGCCGCTGCACCGGCGGTTCGGTCTGGCGGCCACCGCCCGGGCGTCCTTCGCGCTGTACAACACCGACGAGGAGGTCGACCGCCTGATAGCGGGCGTGCGACGGTCCCTGGAATTCTTTGGGAGAGAATGACGTTGCGTCTCGAGCAGATGTACCAGGACGTGATCCTGGACCACTACAAGCACCCGCACCACCGCGGGCTGCGAGAACCCTTCGGCGCCGAGGTGTTCCACGTCAACCCGGTTTGTGGTGACGAGGTAACGCTGCGCGTCGCGCTCTCCGAGGACGGCCAGACCGTCGCCGACATCTCCTATGACGGGCAGGGTTGTTCGATCAGCCAGGCGGCGACCTCGGTTCTCACCGAACAGATTATCGGGCAAAGTGTTCCGGACGCGCTCAAGACCATCGACGCCTTCGCCGAGATGGTCTCCTCGCGCGGCAGCGTGCAAGGCGACGAGGAAGTGCTGGGCGACGGAGTAGCGTTCGCCGGAGTGGCCAAGTATCCGGCGCGAGTGAAATGCGCGCTGCTGGGCTGGATGGCGTTTAAGGATGCGCTGGCGCAGGCGCACGCCGGCTACGAGGAGGTTGCACAATGAGCGAAACCACCACGCCTGACGAGCTTTTGCTCGCCGACGTCGAAGAGGCGATGCGCGACGTCGTCGACCCGGAACTGGGCATCAACGTCGTCGACCTCGGCCTTGTTTACGGCCTGAATCTGGAAAAGGGTGATGAGGGAACCGTCGCCCTGGTCGACATGACCCTGACGTCGGCGGCCTGCCCGCTCACCGACGTCATCGAGGACCAGTCGCGGTCGGCGCTGGTGGGCAGCGGCCTGGTCGACGAGCTCAGGATCAACTGGGTCTGGAACCCGCCGTGGGGACCGGACAAGATCACCGAGGACGGCCGAGAGCAGCTGCGCGCCCTCGGCTTCACGGTCTAGGCGGCCGCTGCGCGCCGAGCTTTACCGGCGCACTGTCGCGGTGTGATCTGCCTACGGCGCGCCGTTGGCACCATCGGTGCCGAACAACGCACCACCTGCGCCGCCGCCGCCGCCAGGTCCGTCCGCGCCGGCGGACAAGCCGCCTGACCCGCCGGCGCCGCCGTGCCCGCCTGTCCCGCCGTTGCCTATCAGACGGCTGTTGCCGCCGCTGCCGCCAGCCCCGCCGGCACCGCCGAAATCGAAGCTGTCGCTGCCCGCACCGCCAGCCCCTCCGGTGCCGCCGGAGCCGTACCACCAGCCGCCGTTACCGCCGGCCCCGCCGTTGCCGCCGACGCCGCCAAAGGGGCCGAGGAGGGGGCCGAATATCTGGCCGGCGCCGCCCAGCCCGCCCTCGCCGCCGTTGCCGATCAGCCCGGCGTCGCCACCTGGCCCACCTGCGCCGCCGGCGCCGGCGCCGCCGTCACCACCAACGCCGCCCTGCCCACCTGCGCCACCATCACCGAACAGCACGGCGCGACCTCCGGCGCCGCCGGTGCCTCCGGCACCGCCTTCGCTGCCGTTAGTGGTGCCATCAGCGGCGCCGGTGCCTCCAGTGCCGCCGATCCCGCCGGTTGCACCGGAACCGTACAGCCGCCCGCCGGTGCCGCCAGTGCCGCCAGCGCCGCCGGCGCCGCCGTAGCCGACCGAAACGGTTCCACCGACCCCTTTGCCGGTGCCTCCCATGCCGCCGGCGCCGCCACCGGCGCCCTGACCGATGAGCCCGGCGTTGCCTCCTGCCCCGCCAGTTCCGCCGGCACCGCCGACCCCGGTGCCGGCGCCTATGCCGTCACCGCCGCCTCCACCGTCCCCGCCCACGGCGCCCGAACCGTACAACCACCCGCCGTCCCCGCCGTTCCCGCCGTGGCCGCCGACTCCGCCCAAGGCGCCGACGTTGGAGCCCGTGGTGTCTACCGTGGCACCAGCACCCCCGACTCCGCCGACGGCGCCGTTGCCGATCAGCCCGGCGCTGCCGCCGGCGCCGCCCGCACCGCCGGCTCCGCCGAACAAGTCTCCGGTGGTTGCTCCGCCGTCTCCACCGGCTCCGCCGACACCACCGCTGCCGTACAGCAAACCGCCGTTACCACCGGCACCGCCGGATCCGCCAACGCCGCTGGCCGAGCCCCTACCACCGATACCGCCGGCACCGCCCGCGCCGACGAGCCCCGCCTGCCCGCCCGCGCCGCCGGCACCGCCCGGAGCGCCGGTGGCGACGGGTCCATTGCTGCCGTTGCCGCCCGCGCCGCCGGAGCCCAAGAGCAGCCCACCGCTGCCGCCCCGCCCGCCGGCCTGACCTATCTGTCCGGGTACAGCCTGGCCGCCGTCGCCGCCTCTGCCGCCGCTTCCGATCAAACCGGCGGCCCCACCGGCACCGCCCGGCTGGCCGGTGCCCCCGGAACCCCCGTTTCCACCGTTGCCGTACAGCAGGCCGCCGGGTCCGCCGGGCAGTCCGCTTCCAGCCGGAGCGTTCGCACCGTTGCCGACCAGCGGACGCCCTAGCAGCGTCTGAGTGGGTGCGTTAACTACATCGAGCAGTTGTTGCTCCAAGATCTGCAACTGCGAGGCGTTGGCCGACTCGGCGGTTGCGTACCAGCTGCCCGCGGTGTTCACCAGCTGCTCGAACCGCTGGTGGAACGCTGCCGCCTGCGCGCTGAAGGCCTGGTAGTCCAGCGCGTGACCGGAGAAAACGGCTGCGATCGCCGCCGATATCTCGTCGGCACCCGCGGCCAGCACACCGGTGGTGGATGCTGCCGCCGCAGTGTTGGCCGTCGTTATCGCCGAACCGATTCCACTCAGGTTGATTGCTGTCGCAGTCAGCGCGTCCGGCAGTACCGCCACAAACAACGGGGCCATCTCCGTGCCTCCTCAGCGTGGGAGCGTTCAGAACACTTCTTCGGAAACGCGCATGACCTCGTCGTCGATGTTTTCCAGGACCGCCCGCACGCCGGCCAGCTTTGGCAGCATGTTCTTGGCGAAAAACGCAGAGACGCCGACCTTGCCCTCGTAGAAAGCTTTGTCGGCGGCCGACGGCTCCCCTGCCAGAGCCGCCGCAGCGACGTTCGCCTGCGCCAGTAGCCGCCAGCCGATGAGCAGGTCTCCGACGGCGAGCAGGTAGCGCACCGAGCCGAGACCCACCTTGTAGATGTCGGTGGGATGTTGGGCGGCCGACATCAGGTAGCCCATCAGCGCACCCGTCATGGCGGTGACATCTTCGACCGCAGCCTGCAACAGCTCGGCCTGGTCCTTCAACGACTCGGTGGTGGTCTCGATGGTCTTGTTGATCTGAGTCGTCACGTGCTGCAGGGATTGCCCGTGGTCGCGCACGATCTTGCGGAAGAAGAAGTCCATCGCCTGGATCGCCGTGGTGCCCTCATACAGCGAGTCGATCTTGGAATCGCGGATGTACTGCTCGAGCGGGTAGTCGGTCAGGAAGCCCGACCCGCCCAGCGTCTGCAGCGATTCGGTGAGGACCTCATAGGCCCGCTCGGAGCCGACGCCCTTGACGATGGGCAGCAGCAGATCGTCGACACGGTGCGCCAGGTCGTGGTCTGCTCCCGAAACGTGTTGCGCCACAGCATCGCACTGATGTGCCGCGGCGTACATATACACCGCCCGCAGACCTTCGGCGTACGCCTTCTGCGTCATCAGGCTGCGACGCACATCGGGGTGGTGCATGATCGTGACCCGCGGCGCGGTCTTGTCCGTCATCTGCGTCAGATCAGCGCCCTGCACGCGTTCTTTGGCGTAGGCCAGTGCGTTGAGGTAACCGGTGGACAGGGTCCCGGCTGACTTGACGCCGATCGTCATGCGCGCGTTCTCGATCACGTGGAACATCTGTGCGATGCCGTCGTGGACGCCGCCGACCAGATACCCGACGGCCGGGACGTCGGTGGCGCCGAAGGTCAGCTCGCAGGTGGGGGAGGACTTCAGCCCCATCTTGTGTTCCACGCCGGTGACGTACACCCCGTTGCGTGCGCCGAGTTCTCCGGTGTCCGGGTCGAACAGGAAGTTCGGCACGTAGAACAGGCTCAGGCCCTTGGTGCCCGGTCCGGCACCCTCGGGCCGAGCCAGCACCAGATGGAAGATGTTCTCGGTCGTGTCGCCGACATCGCCACCAGAGATGAAGCGTTTGACGCCCTCGATATGCCAAGTGCCGTCCGGTTGTTCGATAGCCTTGGCGCGGCCCGCGCCCACGTCCGAGCCGGCGTCCGGCTCGGTGAGCACCATCGTGGCCTGCCATCCCCGCTCGACTCCCATTGCGGCCCAACGCTTCTGCTCGTCGTTACCTTCGACGAACAGGGATTGCGCCAGAATCGGACCCAGGTTGAAGAAGCAGACGGACGGGTTGGCGCAGAAAATCATCTCGTTGACGGCCCAGCTGAGCGGCGGCGGCGCGGCCATGCCGCCGATCTCCTCGGCCAGACCCAGGCGCCACCATTCGGCGTCCTTGATCGCCTGCACCGTCTTCACCAATTCCGGTGCGACGCTGATGGAGTGGGTGGCCGGGTCGAAGACTGGGGGGTTGCGGTCGGCGAAGGCGAAGGACTCGGCCACCGGACCTTCGGCCAATCGGGCGGCCTCCGACAGGATGGTGCGGACCGTGTCGTCGTCCAGGTCAGCGTATTTCCCGGTGCCGAGGACGGCGCCTACGTCAAGAACCTCGAATAGGTTGAATTCGAGGTCGCGCACGTTGGCGATGTAGTGCCCCACGGTGGTTCCTTCCACTCAGACTGATCGGCCCGATGATCGGGCACAGTCTTGCTGCTGAGAGAAAACGTACGCAACCGTAACCAGGGAAATACCTCGCTGACCTGCTGCAGATGTCAGCCGTTGGCGCCGTTCTGGCCGAAGAGCAGCCCGCGCATGCCGCCGAGGCCCGGGGTAGCGGTAATAGCGGCGTGACCGCCATTTCCGCCATTGCCTATCAACAGCGCGTTGCCGCCGTTTCCGCCGTTACCCGTTGGCCCTGCGCCATTGCCGCCGTCTCCGCCGTCCCCGAACAAACCGGCCTGGCCGCCAATCCCGCCATTGCTGGTGGCTCCGCCACCTCCGCCGTTGCCGCCGTCGCCGACAAAGAATCCGCCGGCGCCGCCGGCCCCACCGCCGCCGAACGACAATGAGTTGCCGCCCGCGCCGCCGGTTCCAATGAACCAGGCCCGGCCGCCTGCG
Source organism: Mycobacterium gordonae (assembly GCF_002101675.1). Classification (GTDB taxonomy): domain Bacteria; phylum Actinomycetota; class Actinomycetes; order Mycobacteriales; family Mycobacteriaceae; genus Mycobacterium; species Mycobacterium gordonae. The sequence goes on from NZ_LQOY01000081.1 coordinate 113,307, forward strand.
CCGCCGCCGGCGAAGCCCGCTCCGCCCGCACCGCCGTTGCCCCATAGGTACCCGCCGTTGCCGCCGGCACCGCCGGTTCCGCCCGGCACACCCGTGCCGCCGGCCCCACCACTGCCGAGGAACAGGGCGGACCCACCACTGCCGCCGTTGACCCCGTTTCCGCCATTACCGAACAGAATGCCGCCGCCCTGACCGTTCGGTTTCGCAGCCGTTCCATCGGCGCCATTGCCGATCAGCGGCCGGTCGAAGAGGGCGATAGTCGGCGCATTGATCAGGTCGAGGACCGGCTGCAGCGGGCCGATATTGGTCGCCTCGGCGAGGGCGTACTGCTGCGCACCACCAGCCAGCAGCTGCACGAATTGCTCGTGGAACGCAGCGGCACCGGCACTCAACGTTCGATACGTCTGGGCGTGGGCGCCGAAGATGGCGGCGACGGCGGCCGACACCTCATCGGCCCCGGCGGCCGCGACGGCGGTCGTCTGGGCTGCTGCGGCATTGTTGGCGTCGCTGATCAGAGATCCGACCCGGGCCAGATTGCCCGCCGCTTGGGATACGAATTCGGTATTGGCGACCACGAACGACATCTCGCACCTCCACAGCGACGAGTCGGCGATCCCAGAATCCTATCGCGATTCGGCAACAATGAATCCATTTTGGCAAGCCTTTTTTGGCGAATGTGCAATAGCCCGGTGAAGGTCTCGGGTCCCCGCGCGCGGGGGTGGCAGGTCATCTGCGACGGGCCGAGGTTGCTTCCGTATGTTGAAGTGCCATAAGCCAATTCAATGGCATACCGGAATCAAACCGAGACCTCCGTCGACACCCGCGTCAATAGACTCGGTGCATCCTGACGCACTGTCACCCTTTGTGAGGCCGCCGGAATGACCTTGACCGCCTTCGAAGTGACCGCCCCTGAGGTCTCCTTCGACCGCGTTCGGAACCGCACTGCCCGGGCGACTAGTTGGCGGGCTGCACTGTGGTCGGTGGTGTCGGTGCGGTGGGCGGCCGTTGCGCTGGCGCTGTTCCTGGCCGGGTTGGTGGCTCAGGTCAACGGCGCGCCGATGGCCCTGTGGTGGACGCTTTACCTTGGGTGTTACCTGGCCGGTGGTTGGGGCTCGGCATGGGCAGGCGCGAAGGCACTCCGCAACAAGGCGCTCGACGTCGATCTGCTGATGATCGTCGCGGCCATCGGCGCGGTCGCAATCGGGCAAATCTTCGACGGAGCGCTGCTGATCGTAATTTTCGCGACGTCGGGCGCCCTCGACGAAGTCGCCACCAGGCACACCGCAGACTCGGTGAAAGGCCTGTTGAGTCTCGCGCCCGAGCAGGCCGTGCTCGTTGACGGCGCCGGCAACGAGCGAGTGGTACCCGCCAGTGAGCTGGTGGTGGGCGACCGCGTGGTGGTGCGGCCGGGGGAGCGGATACCCGCCGACGGCGTGGTGCTCTCCGGAGAATCCGACGTTGACCAGTGCTCCATCACGGGGGAATCGGTGCCGGTCGTCAGGGCCGCCGGTGACGACGTGTTCGCCGGCACGGTCAACGGAACAGGTGTGCTTCGGGTGGCCGTCTCCCGCGACTCGTCGCACAGCGTGGTGGCCCGGATCGTGGAGTTGGTGTCCGAGGCATCGGCCACCAAGGCTCAATATCAACTGTTCGTCGAGAAGATCGAACGGCGCTACTCGGTGGCAGTGGTGGCGGCCACCGTCGCGCTCATCGCGATCCCACTGATGCTGGGCGCCGCGTTGCAGCCAGCTCTGTTGCGCGCCATGACTTTCATGATCGTCGCATCACCGTGCGCGGTGGTGCTGGCCACCATGCCGCCACTGCTTTGCGTCATCGCCAACGCCGGCCGGCACGGGATCCTGCTGAAGTCCGCGGCCGTCGTCGAACGATTTGCCGACATCAGCATCGTCGCTTTGGACAAGACCGGCACGCTGACCTGTGGAATGCCGCGGCTGACCGCAGTCGAGGTGCTTCGGCCGGAGCTGATCGACGGGTCGAAGCTATTCGAATTCGCAGCTGCAGCAGAACAATTCAGTGAGCATCCGGTGGGCCGGGCGATTGTCCGGGAAGCGCGCCGGCGCGGTGTCGCCATCCCAGCCGCCGACGACTTCCGCGCGGTGCCGGGCCGCGGCGTTCGCGCTACGGTAGGGCGCGATTTTGTAGAAGTCTGCAGTCCGCAAGGTTTTCGCGGGGTGCTGCCGAGGGAAGTGACAGACCTCGTCGACGCCGGTGCCACTGCCGCTGTCGTCGTCATCAATGGGGTCGCCGCCGGCGTCCTGGGTCTTACCGATGAGATCCGTTGCGACGCAGTGGATTCCGTCGCTGCCCTGACGGAGTTGACGTCAGGGCCCCCGGTGCTGCTGACCGGTGACAATCCCCGCGCGGCTCAACACGTTGTCCGCGACACCGGGATCGTCGACGTACGGGCCGGGCTGCTGCCCGAGCAGAAAGTCGCTGCCGTGCGTGACCTGCAGGCCCGAGGACACCGGGTGCTGGTGGTGGGTGACGGGGTCAACGACGCACCGGCCATGGCCACGGCGTGCGCCTCGATTGCCATGGGCGCCGGCTCTGACCTCGCCCTGCAGACCGCCGACGCGGTGACCGTCTGCGACGAACTGCACACCATCCCGACGATCATCGGGATGGCCCGCCAGGCGCGCCGGGTGGCGACCGCCAACCTCGTCTTCGCCGGCAGCGTCATCGCCGTGCTGGTGCTGTGGGACCTCTTCGGGCAACTGCCGCTACCGCTGGGGGTGGCCGGTCACGAGGGTTCGACGTTGCTCGTTGCGCTCAACGGGATGCGCCTGCTGGGTAACCGAACCTGGCGGTCCGCCGCGGCGGGCTGACGTACGCTCTAGTGCTGATGGACACTGGATCTACGCGGGACCTGACTGCGGCCGATTTCCGGCAGGCGATCCGGGGCAACGAGAACGTGTTTGTCTACTTCTGGGCGCCGTCGTGCACGCCCTGCGAGGTCTTCACGCCCACCTACGAGGCATCGGCGCAGCATTGCCCGGACATCGTGCACGCCAAAGTCAATTCCGCGGTTGAACGGGATTTGGTCGAGACGGCGGGCGTGAAATTGCTGCCCACGCTGATGGCTTTCAAGAGGGGCAAACTGGTATTCAAGCAGCCGGGCATCGCGAATCCGGCGGTCATGGCCGAGTTGGTGAACCAGCTGCGAACGTATCGGCACAAATCAACAACACCCAGCTTGTTGTGAACGGCTGGGGAACAACAACAACCACCTCGGCGTTAGGGCGGATGTGACTACCCAAGACCTCACTGCTGCGCAGTTCAACGAAACCGTCAACGGCAACGATATGGTGCTCGTCGATTTCTGGGCCTCCTGGTGCGGGCCGTGTCGCGCTTTTGCACCCACCTTCAAGGCGGCTTCGGAAAAGCACCCCGACGTGATCTTCGCCAAGGTCGACACCGAGGCCGAACAGGAGTTGGCTGCCGCGGCCCAGATCCGGTCCATTCCCACGCTGATGGCCTTCAAGAAGGGCCAGCTGCTGTTCAATCAGGCCGGCGCGCTGCCGCCAGCGGCGTTGGAGGACCTGGTTCAGCAGCTCAAAGCCTACGAGTTTGAAGAGGCGACCGAGGTCTGAGCGAAACCGCCGCCGGGGTTATGTTCGCGGCCCTGCGCCCGGCCTGCGTTACCGTTTCCAGGTGAGTTTGGTCCTTCTGGAACACCCGCGGCCCGAGATCGCCCTGATCACCCTGAACCGTCCCGAGCGGATGAACTCGATGGCGTTCGACGTCATGGTGCCGCTGAAAGAGGCGCTCGATGAAGTCACCTACGACAATTCGGTGCGTGTGGTGGTGCTCACCGGCGCGGGCCGTGGCTTTTCCTCAGGCGCGGATCACAAGTCCGCCGGGACCGTTCCGCATGTCGAGGACCTCACCCGGCCGACGTACGCGCTGCGGTCCATGGAGCTCCTCGACGAGATCATTTTGAAGCTACGGCGGCTGCACCAACCGGTCATCGCCGCGGTCAACGGCGCCGCCATCGGCGGCGGGCTCTGTCTGGCGCTGGCTGCCGACATCCGGGTGGCCTCCACCAGCGCCTATTTCCGCGCTGCCGGCATCAACAACGGCCTGACCGCCAGCGAACTGGGCCTCAGTTACCTGCTGCCCAGGGCGATCGGCTCCTCGCGCGCATTCGAGATCATGATGACCGGCCGCGACGTCTCCGCCGAAGAGGCCGAGCGGATCGGATTGGTGTCCTGCCAGGTCCCGGGAGCCCAGCTGCTGGACACCTGTTATGCGATTGCGGCGCGCATGGCGGCGTTCTCCCGGCCGGGTATCGAGTTGACCAAACGCACGCTATGGAGTGGACTGGACGCTGGCAGCCTTGAGGGACACATGCAGGCCGAAGGCCTCGGACAGCTTTTCGTCCGTCTGCTCACCTCCAATTTCGAAGAAGCGGTTGCGGCACGCGCAGAGAAGCGCCCGGCGGTATTCACCGACGACAAGTAGCGCCAATGACTAAGGAGCGAATGTGATCACGGCTACGGACCTCGAGGTCCGCGCTGGTGCGCGCATCCTGCTCTCGCCCGACGGTCCCGATCTGCGCGTGCAACCCGGTGACCGAATCGGACTGGTCGGCCGCAACGGCGCGGGCAAGACGACGACGATGCGCATCCTGGCGGGGGAGGGCCAACCGTATGCCGGTTCGGTCTCCCGTAAGGGTGAAATTGGTTATCTGCCACAGGATCCCAAAGAGGGTGACCTCGACGTGCTGGCCCGTGACCGGGTGCTGTCGGCGCGCGGGCTCGACGTGCTGCTCACCGACCTGGAGAAGCAGCAGGCCCTGATGGCCGAGGTCGCCGACGACGACGCGCGCGACCGTGCCATCCGCCGTTACGGCCAGCTCGAGGAGCGGTTCGTCGCGCTCGGCGGTTACGGCGCCGAAAGCGAGGCGGGCCGCATCTGCGCCAGTCTCGGCCTGCCCGACCGTGTGCTGACCCAGCAACTGCGCACCTTGTCCGGCGGCCAGCGCCGTCGGGTCGAACTCGCGCGCATCCTTTTCGCGGCGTCGGACAGCGGCTCCGGATCGTCCACCACGTTGTTGCTCGACGAGCCGACCAACCACCTCGATGCGGATTCGGTTGGCTGGCTTCGGGATTTCCTGCGCTCCCACAGTGGCGGCCTGGTGATCATCAGCCACAACGTCGAACTGCTCGCCGACGTAGTCAACCGGGTGTGGTTCCTCGACGCGGTGCGCGGCGAAGTCGACGTCTACAACATGACCTGGCAGAAGTACCTCGACGCCCGCGCCACCGACGAACAACGCCGCCGCCGGGAACGGGCCAACGCCGAACGTAAGGCCACCGCCCTGCGCAACCAGGCCGCCAAGCTGGGTGCCAAGGCCACCAAAGCTGTTGCGGCGCAGAACATGTTGCGTCGTGCCGACCGGATGATGGCGGCCCTCGACGAAGAGCGGGTCGCCGACAAGGTGGCACGCATCAAGTTCCCGACCCCGGCTCCGTGTGGGCGAACACCGTTGGTGGCCAAGGGGCTGAGCAGGACCTACGGGTCACTCGAGGTGTTCACCGGGCTCGACCTGGCGATCGACCGTGGCTCGCGGGTGGTGGTGCTGGGACTCAACGGCGCCGGCAAGACCACGCTGCTGCGCTTGTTGGCGGGAGTCGAGACGCCCGACACCGGCGGTCTGGAACCCGGACATGGTTTGCGGATCGGCTACTTCGCCCAGGAGCACGACACTCTGGACAATGACGCGACGGTCTGGCAGAACATCCGCCACGCCGCGCCCGAATCCGGCGAACAGGAGCTCCGGGGACTTCTCGGGGCGTTCATGTTCACCGGTCCGCAGCTCGACCAGCCCGCCGGCACGCTGTCCGGTGGCGAGAAAACCCGCCTCGCGTTGGCCGGCCTGGTCGCCTCGACCGCTAACGTGCTGTTGCTCGACGAACCGACCAACAATCTCGACCCCGCCTCGCGGGAACAGGTGCTCGACGCGCTGCGCAGCTATCAGGGCGCGGTGGTACTGGTGACCCACGACCCGGGCGCGGCCGAGGCGCTCGATCCGCAGCGGGTGGTGCTGTTGCCCGACGGCACCGAGGACTACTGGTCAGAGGAATACCGAGACCTCATCGAGTTGGCGTGAGCGTTCGCGGCACCGATTTCCACCAAAGCGGTCTCTGAAAAAGGGGCCCGGCGAGCTCAGGGTGCTGTGGCTCGCGGCGTCCCACGCGCCGAACGGCCGGGGGCGCTTGCCATCTCGATCGAAGATTCGCATTCTATTTCAGCCGAAATGCGCCACTCTGAATGTCAGCCGGTCTAACTTTTAGGCGACATGTGATGCATAGTTTAACGAACATTCTCCGAAAATAGCTTATCCCAAAAACGAAATTTATCCTTAAAGCGATTCTTGGAGGTGGTCTCATACTCGCTTATTTCTTACTGGCGTGGGCTGCTGCGGCCCGCATGATAATCGGCTGTGTTCGCTGTATTGGACACGCTCTCGTCGGCGATACACCCCTGTTGAACTGTACTTTTGCCCTCCGGCCTGAGTGGCGTTTCGGAAATCCGTAAGTTTCGATACCTTTTGAATGTGCCCAGGTTTTTTTGGATGATTCGGTGAACATTCCGAAAACGGATGCATAATTTGAATGATCGCGTAGCGTTCCCGAGAGTCGGCCCTCGGGGAGGCCGGATCACGGTCCTTCCAGAAAGGGGGAAGAGGCTTGGTTCAACCCACACGGGACTTGCATTTCCTGCAAGTATCTCTGGCAGCCGAGTACGCCGAGCGGCTGCGGGCGGCTGGCCTGCGCGTGACCCGTCCGCGAATCGCGGTGCTGAACGCGGTGCATTCAGCACCTCACTCTGAGGCGGACATTGTTATCCGAGCGGTGCATCACTGCCTGCCCGATGTGTCGCGACAGGCTGTCTACGACAGCTTGCATGTGCTGACTTCGGCAGGCCTCCTTCGCCGGGTGCAGCCCGCCGGTTCGGTGGCGCGTTATGAGGCTCGGGTCGGCGACAACCACCATCACATGGTCTGCCGGTCTTGCGGTGCCATTGCAGATGTCGACTGTGCCGTTGGTGCGATGCCCTGCTTGACTGCCTCCAATACCGACGGTTTCGCGCTTGACGAGGCGGAGGTCATCTTCTGGGGTCGATGCCCGAAGTGTTCCGAACAAGACGCGTCGCATGCCCTAGGCGACCGGGAACCCGCGAAATCCTTCCGCGACGAACTTCGTTTCGTGAGCGATGCGCCGCCGGTGCCGCCACGCGACGGCCTCCCCGTACAAGCGCCAGCGACGCAACCGGGGCAGTGGGGTTCGACGTCGTTGGGGAATACCGCATCGCCGGCAGCGGCCGGAGGGAGGATTGGCCCGCCGGCCAACGCCCTGCTAATTAGCTTCGACGTCGCTGGTGCGGCCTTGACAGGTTATGGGCGCCGGAACGGAAATCCGCTTTTGTCCGAGGGTGTCGAAGAATCTAACTGAACCGGGCGCGCCCGGCGCCGGAGCCGACATCAACGGAACTCGATGAAGCCGTAGCGCTCACGTTTCAGTGCTCGGGCGTGGGCCGGGTGTTTATGGGTATCGAACATCGCCGGGCCTCGGTCGGGTCACTGAGGAGGCGTTTTGGGCCGACGTCCCTTCCTGGCGGCCCGTGCCGGGGCTTTGGGTTGCTGCACGGGTCGGACCGCGGCCTTCTTCGCGGCCCGTGCCGGGGCTTTGGGTTGCTGCATGGGTCGGACCGCGGCCTTCTTCGGGACCCGTGCCGGGGCCTCGGGTTGCTGCACGGGTCGGACCGCGGCAATGCAGAGCACCTCGTCCAGGCTCGCGGTCTGTAGGCCCACAGCGACCGCCCGCCAACCAAGTTCGGCCATGGGGTCTGGGTCGCCGCTCCCTATGTTGCCCGCCCGAGCCAGGCGTGCGGTGTCGAACATCGACGGGCCGCTGGCCACCGCCTCGGTCAGGACATAACGGCCGGCGTCGGGGGAGTGGCGCACCTCCTGCTCGCCTGCGCAAACGCCAGTCAGCTTGTCCGCGTCGGCGAAGTTTATGCCCACCTGGAAAACTTGTGGTTCAGATTCGAGCACTGCGATCATGCGGGTGATGAAATTCTCGGGCGCAAAGAACTGCCAGCCTTGGCTCAGGTGTAGCCAGAACCGTCCCTGGATCTGGGCGCGGAGCTGCGCGAGCTGTGTTGCTGGCGCGTCACCGGGGCTGCTATCGACAAACTCAAGGAAGCGGTAGCGCTCACGCAACAGCGCCCGGTCGGGGGCCGACAGGCCTGCATCGACCACCAGAAAGCGCCCGAACCACAGGGCGAGATCGACGCAGCAGTTCATAAACGAGTTAATGGCCCGTTCGGTGGTCTCACGGTCCGGTCCGGCGACCAAGCTGACGACCACCTTGGCATCGCCTCGACCGGCGACCAGACGATGCACGAGCACTTCTGGATAAAAGGACGCCGCCTCGAGCATGAACGGCACGCTGACGTCGCGGTTGACCGCAATCCGCTGGCGATCACGGTCAGGGACGGCGGAGAGGGCCAGCAGGCGCCGGCACAGCACAAACGCCTCCAGATGGTTGCCAAGCTGGGAGGCGCACACCGCCTGCTCGTCGATCGCACGCCAGGCATAGACGTCAGCGCCGATGAACAACAGGTCCTTCTCGGGAAATGGGATTTGCGCGGCGCGCTGGGCAAACAAGTGACCGGGCAGGTATCGCCGCTCTTCGCGGTATCGCCGAGCGACGGCGTGTAGGGCCTCAGCGCGGGTCGGTCGAAACTCCCACGCCCTGAGGTAGGCGTCCTGGACAACCAGCCACGGCCATTCGAGCCGCGCCATCGACTCTGCGAGCCGGACCAGCGAGTAGTAGATCTCCTCCTCCGAGCCGCCCATCTCGGCCCGCCGCTCATACCACTTACGAGCATTGATGAAATCACCCAGATCGAAGTAGCTCTGGGCCAGATAGAACACCGACCGCGCATCCTCGGAGTTGCTTTCGACCTCAGCCAGCAGCAGGTCACGGTCACGTGCGTACGTTCTCGGATCCTGACTGCGGGCACCTCGGCGACGAGATTCCACATAGTAGTCGCCCTCGAGGCGCCCAACCACGCAGTCGGACTCCCACACGGCCGTCTCGTGGACGACGCCTTCATAGCGCACGCCCACTGCGTCGCGGAACAACTGCGGGCGCCAGTAGGTGAAGGAGGGATCTCCGAGTCGCACCCGATAGATATCGGCGCTCAGTTGGGTGAAATCGGGTGTGCCCCCGACGATGTCGTCGGCGTCGATGACCCAGATATAGTCGCCGTGGCCTTGGGCGAGATTCAGTGCCTCGGTGCGGTTGTGCCCAAAATCGCGCCATGGTCGTTCGTGAAGCTCACCTGGAATGCCCAGGAGGGCCATGTGTTTGCGGATCACGTCTTGGGTCCCGTCGGTGGACCCGGTGTCAACGATCACCCACGAGCTGATGTAGGGCGCGACCGAATCAAGCGTCTCCGCGACCACCTCAGCCTCGTTTTTCACCATCATGTTCAGGCAGATCGCGGAGCGTGCGCTCACTGAGTTGGACACCGCTCAAAGTCTACATAGCAATCGTGTGCCGCGGCTCGGATTTGCACGGAAGTAGTAGCAGCTGTGGATCATTGGTCATGCTGTCCGGCGAAAACGACACCGGATCAAGCCCCGCGATCCGTGACGGATTCCCCTGGCATGTCGCCATTACGACGCACCGCGCGCCTGCAGTGCCACAGCCGGAAGCAAACGACTCTGAGGCTAAGCTGGGCATTGCGTGCAACTCGGTCTGGTGGAGTGCGTAATCAGAAAGTTGATTTCTGGCAGCAGATTACCGGATCTCTCGATAGTTCCGAGCGGCAGGGCGGTTCTTAACGGTCGATCTCATGTGCAGATCCAGCTAACTTCGTGTTGGAATTCGGCGCGTGCGTTCGACGGTGGCGAGAATGGGTTCGGCGGGTGGTCGTCCAGACGTAGGGCTGGAGGTTGGGGCGTTGTGGGCGTTCAGGTAGTCCTCGATGCTGTGGCGATCAGTTCGGGAGACGCGGGAGGAGATCTGGGGTGCAGGTTCCTGTCGGCCAGGTCCGGAGCCAGCGTCCGACCTACTTGAACCAGGATGGCGAAATTCGGCCCTAAGCCAGTGAAAGTGTCTCTTGCACTAGGTCATTGGCTGACTCGAACTGATCATCTCAGGATTGTAGCCGGCGTCGGCGGCCTCGGCGGATGCGCTATTGGAACTGCCAATCCGGGAATCTGTCGATCAAGCGATCCCTGACCCGGCCAGCCGATGGTACCTGCAATCGAAATGATCAACCAGCTGCTAGATCTGAATCTGCCTGCCATCGATAATGATTGAACATCTGCATAGGAAGATCATCGGCGCGAATCGTGTCGCCCCACTTCCCAGCGCACACGGCCAGGGCGGCCACGTTGCTGAGGAGTGCGACGTTCAGATACTCTGCCACGGACCGGCTTTCAGCTATTCAATGAGTCTGCTTTAGTCGGTACTCCAGCTTCGCGAACAAATCCGTCTGCCTCGCAACGGTTTCCGCTAGATACACGATCCGATAGGTATCCATTACCTTGACAACTCAAGTAGACGCGCTTAACACAGTCCACTTCGCCCGCTCAAACACAGCGGCACAAGATGAGCGCTACCCGGTGGCGCCGAAGGCGCCCTGAGCGCCCTGAGCGCCCTGAGCGCCTTGGGCACCAAAGACTCCGCCGGGACCGCCGGGACCGGCTTGACCGCCGACGCCACCTGGACCGCCGGCACCACCACCAAGACCCGCGCCACCGACGCCGCCCTGCCCGCCGAGCCCGCCGTCACCGCCAGTGCCCATGACGAACCCACCCGCACCACCGGCACCCCCGGCGCCGCCCTTACCACCGGGGCTGCCACTTGCCCCAGGGATAACGGCGTCAGCACCCGGGGCGCCCGCCCCACCGGCGCCACCGGCACCGCCATGGCCCATAAAGAACCCGCCGGCACCACCGACGCCACCAGCACCACCAGTCGTACCGGGGATAATCGCTGATCCGCCGGGTCCGCCGGCCCCTCCGGCACCGAACAACCACCCACCCGCGCCACCGGCGCCACCGGCACCGCCGGGGCCGCCCAGACCGCCGATTCCGCCCCTACCGATCAACCCGGCCGACCCACCAGAACCGCCGGTCGCGCCCGCTGCCGTGCTGGCACCACCGGCACCGCCGCTCCCGTACAACCACCCGCCTGCCCCGCCGGCGGTCCCTATGCCCTGGGCTGTGGTGTATCCATTGGCGCCGTTACCGATCAGCGGACGCCCGGTGGCCTGCGTGAAAAACCCATTGATGGCATCACCCGGCGCGCGAATCGCAGCCTGCAGCATGTCTGCCGCACTGGCCGCCTCGGTGCTCTGATAAGCAGCCGCGCTGGCCCCCATGGTGCGTGTGAACTGGTCATGGAAGGCCGCTGCCTTCTCGGCCAGGGTCTGATACTCGTCCGCAAATTGGCCGAACAGCGATGCGACCGCCGTCGACACCTCGTCGACCGCTGGCCCCAGCACTCCGGCGGTCGGAATCGCCGCCGCCGCGGTGGCGGCGGCCACGTCGGTGCCGATCTTGTCAAGATTCGCAGTCACCCATTGGATGACGGCGGGGTCGAAGTAGAAAGGAGAGCTCATGGCATTTGCACCCCCGTGCTTCATTGCCAGCCCTGCAGAGTCGCGTGATACGAAACGGCATTCGGCTAACCAATCGAAACGGTACCGCAGCCGGCCTGTCGTCGAAATAGATTTGATAACACTGGAAATGGTCGGATTTATGACTTGGAATGGGTCCGAATCCGATTCCTTAAACTGGAATCGGGTGGCTTTATAAACTGGATTAGGTCCGGTTCTTTGTCATAAACTGGATCCGGTCGGATTCATAAACTGGACTGAGTCGGGGACGGCCCTGCCCTAGGCCCCGGCGCAGGCGCGATGTGAGCATGCGGCCGGCGCTTCAGCGGTTTGTGACACGCCGGCTGTTGTTGTGGGGCGCGCATGGCAGGGCCATGCATGATCACAGTCGGCCACACGAGTCACATCCGGAGGAAGGCTGCCGGCTCCCCCGACCATCGAGGTGCAATGCTGTGAAAACCCACCAACCGGCCACAACCGTCTCAACTCGACCCAGTCACGCCGGGGTGGATGTCCGAGGCCACCGCGCCCGCAACGGAAGGTAGGACGCAATGCGCTCGCCAGTGTTTGTTACGGGGTCCGTGCGCTCCGGCACCAGCGCGCTTGTCGACGTGCTGTGGCATATGGGCTACCAAGGCTTCGGGGAGGGGCACTTCCTCTCGCTGCTTCACTATATCGACGCCATAGTGGATCAACACTTTGTTAGGTTTGCGAAGCCACCCGACCCCGGTGTGATGTTGGGAAACATCGACAAGCGCGATTTGAAGCGCAGGCTCTTTGTGACGTTTCGCACGGTGGTGAACGATTTGGATCAGAAGGAGCCGTGGTTCGATAAGACTGCGGATCCGGGCATGATTTTGGCGAGCCCAATCCTTCGGGAACTGTGGCCGGGCTGCGTTATTGTCTTCGCCAAGCGGCGCGGCATTGAAAATGTAATCTCGCGGATGAAGAAGTTTCCCGGCGAGTCGTTCGAAAACCACTGTGCCGGTTGGGCGGGAAGCATGGCCGAGTGGCGGACCGTTCGGCAACGGTTGCCGGCGGGAAGTTTCATTGAGGTCGAGCAGCGCGACATGATCCAGCAACCGGAGCGCACCGCTCGAAGTTTGTGCGCATTTCTGCAGGCGGACGAGAGCGTGATTCCAGCCGCTTTCAACGCGATGAGTACTCATCGCCCGCAGGAGAGCGCAGAAGGAAGCGCCTCCAAGACATTGTCGCTCGCTGAGTCCGGCTGGACGGCAGAGCAGGTGAAGACGTTTCGCGAACACTGCGAAACCGAGATGAACGAATTCGGCTACACCATGGATGAGCGTTACAGCGCAATCGTGTGACACTCGGCTGCCGGAGCAAACGTGGAAATAGCTTGGCGTATACGGGTGGAACTGTCCGGCGGAGCGTCGTTTGACTGTCCGAAGTTCTTGTGGGTTTCGGCGAACCCGTCCGCCGTGGTGACCACTACGCCTCGCGCGAAGGTCGCCGGGTTGAGCGGGCCGCCGCAAGGCCGACCGTACTGGTGGATCTGACTAAATGGTCGACCGGCACCCGGCAGACCCGATAAGGTGATGGCCGATCGGCTGCTTCAATGCTGAAGGGAGCGGATGCCGGGTGCTTACGCAGAGGACAACGCGACGCCCGAAAGTCCTTGAGGGCTCCGCTCGGTCGAGGTCGCGCACAGCTCCGGCGGAAATTACCTGATGACTGCCGCGAAAAGTGCTGACAAGAACACTTCGACAGATGAGAGTCCGCCGAAGGTGAAGGCGGCAACGTCGCCTTCAGAGCCAGCTGGGCCAATCAGCGTGGCACTTCCCTCCCACGCTGCCTCGGAAGATTTTGATGAGTCGGCTTATCTCGCAGCATTTCCGGACGTTGCAAGATCTATCAAGGCCGGACAAATTCCGTCCGCATTAGACCACTACGAATTCTATGGGAGGCGCGAGGGCCGTCTTGAGGACCCTCGTTACGAGGCGCTCGTTCGCGCCGACACACCGGGATTCCCCGCCGCCAGCGTGGACCGAATCTTCGGTTGCAAAGATGGGCAATGCCTGGTCCTGGGCTGGGTGAACGACGACGAACAGGAACCCGTCAGCAAACTAGTGCTGCGGAACGCCCTTGGCTTGCGGGGCTCAACGACGGCTCTCTACCGGTATCGCCGTAAGGATGTCACAGACCATCTGGTGCTGCCGGAGGATAGAAGTCTCGCTTTCTGGGCGATCGTCACCATCGAAAGACCGGAAACGATGAGTGCGCCGGCCCAAGTAACTCTCTTAGTTGGGGCCGAGCGCAAGACACTCGAGTGTCGAATCCATCCGGTGGACGAAGAGAAATTCCGCGAGCTAGTTCTTGATCATTTGGCTAAGACCCAAGCCGTCGGACATGCTCCCGCGGAAATCTTTCGCTACCTCGACGCCGGACTAGGACGCTCGCTGATCGCATTGAACCTCAAGGTTTCGAAGCGGATAGCCGCGGGCGGGCAGACGGTCCAAATCGGCGTGGCGCCGGCCCGACCGGAAGCGTCAATTATCGTGTGTTTGTACGGCAGGCCGGACCTGCTGACGATTCAGTGTGCGCTTTTCTCGAAGTGTCGCGGCATCGAAAACTACGAGTTCATCTACGTCTCGAATAGTCCGGAACTGGCAGAATTGCTGATCAAGGACGCTACGATTGCGAACCGGATCTATGGAATGCCTATCACGCTGATTCTCCTGCCGGGCAACGCGGGGTTCGGTGTCGCCAATAATGTTGCGGCCAGCGCCGCGCGCAGTGCTCGCCTTCTGATAGTGAATCCCGACATTTTTCCCATGGATCCGGAATGGCCGTCGCAGCATAGCCAGATCGTGAACGATATGCCCCCGGAGCAAGTTGCGCTGTTTGGTGCGCCTTTGTATTACGACGACGGATCGTTGATGCATGGGGGTATGTATTTTGAAGTGGACATACAATTCTCTTTTCGCGATCAGCAAGCGACGCGCTGCGAGATGCTCAGAGTGGAACACTACGGCAAGGGCGCGCCGCCGCATACGAACCCATTCCTTGTCTCACGCCCGGTCCCAGCGGTGAGCGGGGCGTTCATGTCCGTCGAGCGCGAGTGGTTCGAGTCGTTGGGGGGGTTCTCGCCGGAATTCATCTACGGGCACTATGAGGATGCCGACCTGTGCCTCAAGAGTTTCACCGCGGGTAAGCCGGCTTGGCTTCATTACCTGCCGTTCGTGCATTTCGAGGGCAAGGGTTCGACATACCGTCCAGCGTCCGAGGGTGGACGCCTGGTGAATCGATGGCACTTCACCCGAGTCTGGGGTGAAACCGTGACGAAGAGCCTCCACGGTCCTGCGCCACAAGCTTTCTCGACTCCGGCTCACCGCTGAGCGCTCACCGGGAACAACATTTGAGGCGGGGGAAATGACCGAAAGAGCGGGCAACGCCAAAGTCCTCGTTGTCAGTCTCCACCATCCCGAATTGATGCGGGGCGGTGCGCAGCAGATTGCCTACGAACTATTCCAGGGATTACAGGACGAACCAGGTGTCGAACCGGTACTCCTGGCTTCAACCGATATGGCATATCCGGCATTGTATAAAGCCGGGGCCTGCATCACCGGCTTCGACCAGAGGCCAAACGAATTCCTGTTCTTGCCGCAGGAATACAACGGTGCCTGGCATCGAACGTCTTCAGTCCGTCTGATCGATGCCTATTGCGAATTTCTTAGGGACATTCGACCTGACGTGGTTCATTTTCATCATTTTCTGACTTATGGCATTGATCTGCTCAGCCTGACCAGGCGAATCCTGCCCACAGCGCGCCTTGTGTTCACCTTCCACGAATTTCTCAGCATTTGCGAAGCGAACGGACATATGGTGCGAACGAGCGATCAATCGCTGTGCTCGCAAGCAAGCTCGGTCCGCTGTCATCAGTGCTTTCCCGATCGCCCGCCCGAACACTTTTCGTTGCGGAAGATGTGGTTCATGCGACACCTGCAGGAGGTGGACGTTTTTACCTGCCCCAGCAGTTTCATGATCGACCGCTATGTAGCGTGGGGGATCGACGGGGGAAAGATCCGTCACGTGTCAAACGGTCAAGCCGACTGCACCCGCGGTGTAGAGCTTCCCGCTCCCGAGGGGCCAAAGAACCGCTTCGGTTTCTTTGGACAGCTGGTCGACATAAAGGGTGTTCAAATTATCCTGCGGGCGGTGGCAATCCTTCGGGAGCAGGGCTTCACAACCTTCAAGGTTGAGATAAACGGCGACAACCTCCGTTATGCCACGCCAGCACTCGCCACGGAAATTGAGCAGTTCCTCGCCGAAGAGAATGAGCGCCCTTTTGCGGAGCGAATCGTGCAATTCAATGGTTCCTACCAGGTAGATCAACTCGCTAGCCGAATGGCACGCGTTGACTGGTCGATTGTGCCTTCCCTCTGGGAGGAGGCGTTCGGCCTCGTGGTATCGGAGGCGTGGGCATTCCGC
This sequence comes from Mycobacterium gordonae, assembly GCF_002101675.1. Lineage (GTDB taxonomy): Bacteria > Actinomycetota > Actinomycetes > Mycobacteriales > Mycobacteriaceae > Mycobacterium > Mycobacterium gordonae. Next base: position 129,423 of record NZ_LQOY01000081.1, read on the forward strand.
CGCCCGGTCATCTGTTCCGATGTCGGGGCGCTGGCCGAGCGCATCACCGATGACGTTGACGGCTTCCACTTCACCCGAGGTGACCCCTACGCACTGGCCGCAGTCATCCTGAGAGCCGCTACGGAAAACGGTCTTTGGGAGCGTCTTTCCGGTGCGATCCCCGAACCGCCGTCTCGGGCGGCAATGGTAGCGGGATTCCTCGACGTTTATGGGCTTAAACAAAAGCCAAACGGCTCAGCAGTGCGGCGAGCGGTCAGCCGCGACAAGGTCGCAACAAGAAACGATGCACCGGTGAAAGCACCTAGCCCGTCCCACCGGCCGGCGCGGATATCGAATTCGAGATAACCACATGGATGACGGGGACCGGCAACCAGCAAACACGCTGGTGTCTCGACAAGCGTCGAACGATCAGGGGTTCGGCCGCGGCAGATTGGCCCAGCGGTATCTCAATCTCCTCGAGGCCTCGCTCACCGGCATGCTTTTCGAGGATGCTCCCTGTGACTACTGGTCAGGTGACAAGTTCGATGCAAACACGCGTCTCCTGGGGAGGGACTGGCCTTCACTGTCCTTCACCATGATTGGAGGCGTTCGCATGCGAAACCTGCGCTACGCCTGCGAGACGGTAGTGCTAGACGGCGTCGACGGTGACTTCATAGAGACCGGCGTCTGGCGAGGCGGGGCCTGCATCCTTATGAAGGGAATTTTGGAAGCATACGGCGATGCCACGCGACGTGTCTTCGTTGCTGACAGCTTTGCCGGACTTCCGCCGCCGGACGTCGAGAACTTTCCCGCGGATGCAGGGGATCTGCATCACACCCGTGCTCAGCTCCGGGTATCGCGTGGGGACGTTGAGGATAATTTCCGCCGTTTCGGGTTGCTCGACAATCGCGTGGTTTTCCTCGAGGGTTGGTTCAAGGATACGTTGCCGGATGCTCCAATTGACCAGTTAGCTGTATTGCGACTTGACGGCGATATGTATGAATCGACGATCCAAGCATTGGACGCGCTCTATCACAAGGTGTCTTATGGCGGCTTCCTGATCGTGGACGATTATTTCCTGCCGGCGTGCGCGAAGGCCGTCGACGATTTCCGCGAGCGTTACGGGATCACATCGCCGATATTGCCGATTGACTACTGGGGTTCGTACTGGCGTGTCGACCACAAGCCGATACGGTAGATCCACTTACCAATCTGCTTCCTGTCTGCACGAATTAAACGTTGCTGGCCGTTGTCCACCTGCGCAACCGAGCGTCTATTTCCGCGAGGCCCTGAGGTAGATTCGACCAAACTCGCGCAGCGTCTTCCCGGCATCCTTAAGCCTTCGGCCGCCGAACTGCTCACTGAGGCGCTGCGCGAGTTCGGTCATCTGCGATGAGGATCGCCTCAGCTTGGTCGCGTCGGCAGTGGGCCGATAGACCGGCTCCAGTAAACGTCGTGGGCGCAGAACTACCCTGTGGGTCGCCGAAGCACGACGTAGTCCTGCGAGAAGTGCTGCCCCATGACAATCACGTCGACGATCTCCAGGTACTTGGCCCAGGTCTGCCGGATATACGAGCGCGAGTGATAAGTCGCCCGATAGTACGTGCTCCGGTCCTCGCCGATGGCGTTGTCGGCGATGCTGTCAAAAAATCCGAAGCGCTCGACGAACGGGGCAAACAGGGCCTGGGGCTGCCGGTAGTACACGCCTTCACCGTGAACCGTGAGGACCGCGAGCCCGCCCGGCTTGAGGATCCTACGGATTCGATCCAGCCACATCAGCTGGTGGTACTCGGTCAAGTGGGTCATCACGGATATGCCATACAGAAAATCGACGGACCTTTCCTCCAGGTCGAATCCGTCGAGCGAGAGGACCCCGAAGTCGCCATGCGTCGCAAGATTCTGGGCGCACCAGCGGATGTTCACTTCGTCGATATCCAGGCCGATCGTCATTTTGGCCCGTCCCTCACCCGACTCCCGGATCTGCCGCAACACGCGTCCGCAGCCGACGCCCCAATCCAGCACCGTCCCAAGGTCTGCGATCGGCCGCCCGGCGTGACGCCGCGCGATGAGATCGAGCTGGTGGAACGTGGTGGCTCCGAAGACGAGGTACTGGAAGGCGTCCGACGTGGGACCCGAGACGCGATGGATATTGGCGATGTCGGGAAGCGGCGCACTGAGCCTCGAAGCGTCGAATACCGCCTTTGGGATCCAGAGGCTGCGTAACGACGAGTGGAACTGCGACCGCGAATCCCCTGGTTCGCTCGAGTCGACGCCGATGCGCAGGCTCGTGCCGGATGCCGCCATGACCTGTGATCGCGGGATGCGCAGGCTCCCGTAACTGGCTTCCTTCCCAAGCACGGATGGTGACCCCGGGCGCAAGGGGATTCTCGTCTCGGATCGATCGAAAAGCTTCACTGCCACGTCGCCTGGGGGAGTGGGCTTTTCGACTACGACGGAAACGTCCAGTGCATCTTCGAGACGAGTAATCGTGGGGGTGAACAGGACGGCTTCGTCAAGGTCAGCTCGCGCCGCGGGATCGATCGACTGCATCGCCGCGAGCCGACGGTTCTCGCCCAATGTCAGCAGCGCACCGTTCTCGCGGAAGACGATCGAGAACGGAACGTCCGGCTTCAGGCCGTTGGCGAGGGGCATCCAAAGGCGCCAGTGGTACGTCGGTGCGGCTGGCGAGGCGGGGAGATTCAGGGCCGTCCGCAGCTGCGGATGTGGGAAGCAGGGCCGCAAAGTGATGACCACCTCGCCAGCTTGCACAAATTGGATTTCCGGCCGCTCCGCAGGCTCGTCCTCGCAGAGCGCCCACCCCGCGATGAGAAACTTGTCGACTCGGTCGACATGCCCGCGCAGGGAACGTTTGCCGCCGGCATGGTGGGTGCTCATCATCGCCTCGTCATGAGGGAAAGAGATGGAACGGGATTGTGCACTTCGGTATTATGCGCTTCAGGGTGACGGGGGGTATGGATCGCAGGGTTTGTCCACGTAAATGGTTCCGGTCGATGCTCGCGACGTATCGATACCGCCGTTGCTCCATTTATTTTGTCGTGTAGGAATTTCATGCATCCGTACCATTCTGCGCCGGACCGCTCCTTTTGGAGTCGATCGGTATCTTCGGGTTACGACGTCCGCCAACTCGCGGATCATGATGGGCCGCTGATCCGACCAGGTGAACCTGTCGCGTCGGCCGGGAGTTGTTTTGCATCCAACCTGGTGCCGTTCCTGGAGCGTGCGGGGTTCGAATACCTTCGGATCGAGAGGCGTAACCCCGCGTTCTTGAACGTTCGGCCCGAGAACCTCGGCTACGAGAACTTCAGCGCGGCGTACGGCAACATTTACACGCCGCGGCAGCTACTCCAGCTCCTGCGTCGCTGCCGAGGATCCTTCAGACCCGCCGAAGACCGCTGGCACACGGACGCCGGCGTGATCGACCCCTTCCGTCCGGGACTTCGCTATCACGCGCTCACCGACCGCGAGTTCGACCTACTCGGTGCGCAACATCTGTGCGCGGTCCGGCGGGTGTTCGAGGAGGCTAAGGTCTTCATTTTCACGCTCGGCCTCACCGAAGCGTGGGTCTCGCGGCTCGACGGAGCGGTTTTTCCCGCATGTCCCGGGACGATTGCCGGCACGTTCGACGAGGCGCTCCATGGGTTCGTCAACTTTTCAGTGGAAGAGGTCACCTCGGATCTCGACGCGTTCGTCACCGAGCTTCGCACCTTGAATCGCGGAGTTCGGATCATCCTCACCGTCTCGCCGGTGCCATTGGTGGCCACCGCAACTGGGAAGCACGTGCTCCCTTCGTCCACCTACAGCAAGGCCGTCCTGCGGGTGTGCGCGGAGGAGATTGTGAGACGCCACGCCTTCGTCTACTACTTTCCGGCCTTCGAGATCGTTACGGGGCCACAAGCTCCGGATGCGTACCTCGAGGCCGATCGGCGCAGTGTCACGCAGGAGGCCATCGCCACCGTGATGACCGCATTTCTTGCGGCATGCGAGGCCCCGGAAGACGCATGCATCGTGAACGCGCCGCGCGAGGACGGAGACTCGGCGCGCCGGCTCTCGCAGATGCTGAGCCATGTGGAATGCGAGGAGGGGATGGCCGACATTCCGACCAGGCCGGTCGGCGATGTCACGGAAGAGACCATCCGGAACCTCTATTCCGAGCTGCTGGCCCGCTCGCCCGGGGAACGCGAGCTGAAAGACTGGACCGGTGCCGCACGTGGCATGTCGGTGATCGACCTTGTCAAGCTGTTCGTCTCGTCGGACGAATTTAAGCGGCGCCTGAAAGAGATTCCGGCATGAGCGTCCGCGAAGACAGGGGATGAAGCATTTGTTGCAGCGGAGTGGGAGCAAGGGTGAAGCGCCGAGGGCGCCGCGCGGTGTGCGTTTGCTGATCGTCGGCAATTCCCACGTCAACTGCTACGGCGGGCACCTCGGCCGGTCAACCGACGACTACGAGATGAATCCCATCGACGAAGTCCGGGGATTCGTGAGGATCGGCGGCAGCCCGGCGAATCTGGATTATTGGGACGCGGCCGTCGAGTTGGCCAAAACCTTCCGCATCGCCGTCTGCTGGCAGGGCAACCAGCACGTCACACATTTCATGTTCCTCGACAAACCGTTCGATTTCGCTCTGGCGTCGCACCCGGAATTGGTCGTGGACCCACGGGTCGAACTCGTCCCCGAGCTGCAGGTGCGCGAAGTGTTCCTGCCTTCGATGAGCCACCTCGCCAATGTCCTGACACGGATGCTGGATGCCAGCGGGCCGCGGCCGATCGTCCTGGGAACGCCACCCCCGAAAGCTGACAACGAAGCCATTCGGCGCGGCATGCAAATCCATGCCGATTTCTTCACCAAGCTTGCCTCGGACCTCGGCTTTAATCCTGAAAAGGCGCAGCTCACGCCCGTATTCCTCCGCCTGAAGCTGTGGTCGCTGCTCCAGCAGATGATGCGCGAGACCGCGGAGCGCCTAGCTGTGGAATTTTGGCCGGTCAGTGCATCGGCGATGACCGAAGATGGGTATCTGCGGCCCGAGTATTGGGACGAGGATGCGACGCATGCGAACGCCGCGTATGGCGCATTGATGTTGGACGAATACGAACAGCGCTTGTTTGCGCTCCGCTAAGCCTAGCGGCCGGCCTGCGGCCCGCCGCACTGTGTCGCCCCGCGAGGACTCACAGCTCGTCGGCTATGAACAGCACTATCACGTGGGTGGGACGGCATCGCCTTCCGCCGGCTCCTGAGCACCCGCACCGCCTGCGGGTGAACAATCACCTTCTTGACACGTGCCCGAACCGAACGAGCGCCAACGCCGTGGCTGTCGATGATCTTCACCGTGGGCAGGAACGCCGGGGGGCTTACGGTCTAACGGTCAAATCTTTGCTGAATCACGGCTAGAGTCACAGCTCAACGCTCGGCACGAATGTCCGGGCTCGCAGCCAGATCGAGCCGCCGGGGTTCTTGAGGAACAGCGGGTTGGTCTCGTGAACCAAGTCACGCTGTCGGTGCGCGAACAAGCCGTTCCAGAACACCACCTCGAAGGCCGAATTATAGGTCAGGAAGGCGCGAAGAGCATAAATTTCGTTCCATGATCTATTGTCGTCGAACAGCCATTGCCGTGGATATTCGAACGGGTAGTGAATGTCGTGAAAATGTACCAGCACGCCCTCGTTGAGGCTGGGCAGGATGGAAAATAGCTCGTAGTGCACATCGCTGGCGGTTTTGAGGACGTGGGTGGAGTCGATGAACAGGATGTCATTCTTGTTGAGTTTGGAGAACGTCGAAACTGGCACATCCTGAACAAGTCCCTCGATGATGTCGACTCGGGAACCGTCCTCGGTGCCAAGCGTGCAGCGGAGGCGATCGGCATCTGGATCGATGCAGGTCATTGCGAAGTCGCTGAGGCCGACGTGGTCAACGGCGTCGAGCATGCACGCTGAGGAGAACCCCGATCCGACCTCGATGACTTTCTTCGGCTTAAAGTGGGCAATTATCGCGCGCAGCATCATGGCATCGCCGTACGGATAGAAGCCGTTGTCGTAGTAGTAGCGATTCTTGCCGTCTGCATGCTCGCTGAACGGCGTGTTCTTTATGAATTCGGCGTTTTTATTCCATAACCGGACCATGGCTTCTTCATCGAGCTGGATGCCTTTGATGTCGCCAGGCTCCTGCGCATACTGCTTCTCGACGTATTCGGCAATGGTCGATGGATCCACGATGGGTGAGTAGTAGTGACCGGGCGCAAACATGGGGCGCACCGACTTCTCTTGCTGAAGCTGATACTCCTTCGAGTTGACGAAGGCGAAATAAACTTGCTCGGCCGGCAGGGTGGTAGCGGTGGTCACCCAGTTAGCGAACTCATCCGGCCTAGGATCTCGCTTCAGGAGGGTGGCGTAGAGGCTGTGGATATATTCCTCGGCGGCGGCGCGGCTCATGCCCGGCATACTTTGAGATGCTCCTGACGTGGGTCTAGTGGCGGCTTCGACGCCCATGTCCGCGGCGACGGCGACGGTTTCGTCCGACGTCGGAAGGAAGGGACGGGTGGTCGACCCCTCCGGTCTTTCGATGTCAGTCATGTTGGCTCCTTGGCTTAGACGATTCCTGCTCACCGGTTTGACCGCGATCACGACGTCCTGCCCGCTCATTCCGTTGGCTCGGCCGCACCACGTGCCGTAGCGGAACGGTCCCCGAAGCTCAAGGCCGCATTCCCAGAACAGGTCCGTGACGAACGCTTCCGGGTAGGCGATCGCCGCTTCGGGATCTTTGCCGTCGGCCGTTCGTGCTCCTTGCATCTCATGCTCGAATTTGATCCATCCCTTTCCCTCGTCGCTCAGGGCTGACGACTCATCATTGAGCAGGAAGAAAGTGATCAAACTTCGTCCGCCCGGCTTCAGCACACGGGCGATTTCGTACATATAGTGCTTCACGTGCGGTGGCAGCATGTGCGTGAATACTGAGGCAAGCAACACCACATCGAACGACTCGTCAGGATACGGAAAGCGGAAGTCGGACGGCTTGAATCTCCCATTCGGGTTGTACCGTTTGTTCTGAACATCTGCGACTCTGAAATCGAAGTTGGGATGTGATCCCGAGATGTTCTCCCTGCACCAAGCGACGGCTTCACTTGCGACATCGAAGCCGGCGTAGCGGCCCTCGCGGTTCAGGTAACCGGTGAGCGGCAGAGCCATCCGCCCCGAGCCGCAACCAACATCGAGCACCGCACCACTTGGCTGCAAGCCGCATAGGTCAACCAGATAACCCAGGAATTCATCGCCGGTTGCCTTATACACAGCGGGGCCACCGAGCCCCACCCAATCTTGGAGTTTCCGCGGAGGCAGCAGTTCACCGGGCGAGCCGCAGGTCGCTGTCGAGGTGAGATTCGAGCGGGGCGAAATGCTTTCGGTCATGATGCCATCTCACTGTGCCATGCGGCGCGCATCGCCCGCGATTTGTCCGAAACCGCGGGTGAATCGCCGCGGCTAAATCTGCGACCACGAACCCGCACGGTGCTGGCCGACGAGGTCGCCGATCTCCAGCACGGCGCGCCGTGCGGTCTGTTGGGGCGATCGGCGCCAAGTAACCGCGAAGATGCAACCACCGAGATCGACATCAACACCCAAACCAGCCATGTGCGAGCGGGCGCGCTAACTGGCGGCTGGCGCGAACGATGACGAAATCACCTGCCACGGCGTGGGGCTTACCGGGTGCCGGTGCCCCACTGCGCTGCGCCCCGAGGAGTCGTCGTGCGCATGTTCGAAGATGGTGGTTCGCCGCTGATCTTCGGTGGCGGGGTGCTGGGCAGGGCGCCGTGCCGTCCCGCTTCCAAGCATGCGACGGCATAGGCGAGGTCCGCGAGTTGGCCCGTATCTGGACTCTCGCCCCGGTCGTTCATTGCTGCCAGGGTTCGATGCACTGCGATCGCAACGCATTTCGTTAAGACCTGCCGGGTGCGCAGTATCTCGGTCTCGACGTCTTCTTCGAGTTTGTCTTGGTCCCCCAATGCAATCTCCTTTTCGTGCTGCAGCGAGTGGTTCTTGCCAGGCTTGCGGAATAACCTGTCGATCTTGCTCTCCCCTTGGCCCCGGCCGGGTTGGAAACGCATAGTTAACGGTAGCCATAGCTGAACTGCAATGCAATGGCATAAAGCCGCTTTCCGCGAAGTACTTTGGACACAATTTAGGCCAGGTGGCAATAGCTGTTCGAATAAAGTCATATCTTTCGCAGGTAGAGCACAGCCCGCGCAAACTGAACATATAACTGTGGTAGGGAGTTCGTTCCGTTCGCCCGCGCTGAACAGCCGATTGAGGTGTTGCATTGTGGCGGGCTGATCGACGATCTGGGGGACTAACTTGCAGGATTGCCTGGTGGAAGAACTCTCCTTTAGACGCTGGGCAGGTTAGCTGATACTGAAACAGACCGATGGCCCGTGCCCCCGCTGGCGGCGTTTGGAGCACACCAGCGACGCCGTCTCGACGGCGCCAACAGGTCGCGGAATTGTGGTCCACCCGGAAGCACCCGCGTCCATCCGCGACGTCCGCTGCGATAGGCGCGCGCGCGACTCAATGCGGCCTAAGCCGTTCCGCCATAGACGATCTAGACAGATATGGGATCGGCAACGACACATACCGATAGACGCGATTGACCAGTTTGCGGGTCTTCTTCCACCAGGCTGAAGTGGCGCCGGCGAGCGGGTTGCGCGGCCAGGTCGGGGCGAACCCCCGGTAGATCTAAAGGTACGGGCCTGAAATGCAGAGCACTTCGTCGAGGCTGGCGGTGCGTTGCCCGGTGTCGGTGGCCCGCCGGCCGCGTTGCGCGGGCGGATCCAGCTCGCGGTGTTGCACATTGCGGGCTCGGTCCAGGCGTGCGGTGTCGAACATCGCTGGGCCGCTGGCCATTACATCGGTGAGCAGGTAGCGGCCGGCGTCGGGTGTCCGGCGCACCGCCTCCTCTGCTGCGCTGGCGCCACTCAGTTTGATCGCATCCTCGAAGTTGATGCCCACCTGAAACACCTGTGGTTCGGCGTCGAGCACCGCGGTCAGGCGGGTAATGAGGTTTTCGGGGGCAAAAAACCGCCAGCCATCGCCCAGGTGGAGCCAGAACCGCCCGTGGATCTGAGCGCGCAGCTGCGCGAGTTTGGCGGCGGGCTTGTCACCAGATCTGCGACGGGCGAACTCAAGGAACGCGTACCGTTTCCGCAGCCTGGAGCGGTCGGGGGCGGACAGGCCGGTGTCGAGCACCAGGAAGCGCCCGACCCGCGAGACATCGAGGCAGCAGGTCAAGAACGAGTTGAGGGTCTGCTCGGTGGTCTGGCGGTCCGGCCCAGCGAGCAGGCTCACGGTGACCTCGGCCTCACCCGGGCCGGCGGCCAAAGACTGCACCAAAGCTTGCGGGTACGGTGCGGCCGCCTCAAGCATGGCCGGCACCAACAGGTCGCGGTTGGCCGCAATCCGTTTCCGATCCGGCTCGGGGAGATCGGGACGGGTCAGCAGGCGTCGATACAGCGTGAACGCCTCGGCGTGCCTGCCGATCCAGGATGCGCACACCGCCTGCTCATCCGTTGCGCGCCAAGCGTAGACGTCTGCGCTGACACATATTCTGTCCTCTTCAGGGAGCGGGATTTTGGCGGCGCGCTCGGCAAACAGGTACGCGAACTTGTAGCGCTGCTCGACGCGACACCGAAAGGCGATGGCGTGCAGCGGTTCCGCGCGGGTCGGTCGGATCTGCCAGGCCTTCAGGTAGGCGTCCTCAACGTCTGGCCATGGTTCGCCGAGATTCGCCATCGACTCCGAAAGCCGATACATCGCGCAGTAGATCTCTTCGTCGCAGCCACCCATCTCAACCCGGCGCGAATACCATTTGCGCGCGTTGGGGAAATCGCCCAATTCGAAATAACGTTGGGCTAGATGCAAGACCGCCCGCCCGTCGTCGGGATCGCCTTCGACCTTAGACAACAACCGATGGAGGTCGTTCGCCCATCGGTGCTGCAGGGCCAGCATCGCACACCGGGGGTGCTGCGCGATGGAGCGCAGGAGCGCGGCGCGACCCTCTGGGCCCGGAACATTTCCGATTTCACTGAAAACCCAGTCAGCCATTTCGCCGATGACCTCCTCGCGCGCGGGGTCCCCTGCGGCCAGCTCGATCATCGCGTCGTACGTCGCCGCATGCCCGCCACCTAGCAGCAGCCAGAACTTCTTAGGGTCTAAGACCCGGGTGTTCCACATGCCTTGCGAGTGGCGGCGGTAGACGGCCATCGTCTCCGAAAGCATCCCGATGTTGCCGTGGAATGCATGGCGCACGTGAAGATAGTGGTCCAGAGGCATGACATCGGCCGGGATGCCCCGGTAATGCGGAAGGCGGCGGTACATAACCGAGTTGGTCTGGATGAAGTTCCGCTTGATTAAGGCATCCAACCTTAAGTCCTGGCGCCAGCTGACAGGCGGGAATTCTTGGTCGTCGGCCGGGCCGTCTTCCCAGATCACGCGCACGGGATGGAAACACACGGTTGTCCCTGGATGCCGGTCGAGGAACGCGACCTGTTTGCTCAGCTTCAGCGGATCGATCCAGTAGTCGTCTCCCTCACACAGGGCGATGTAGGTGCCGCGGGCCCTTGACAGGGCGTCGACAAGGTTCCTGTTGAGCCCAAGGTTCTTGCGCCGAAGGATCGGCCGGAACAGGTCCGGGTAGCGATCGGCATACTCCTGGATGATCGTCGGAGTGGCATCGGTCGAGGCGTCGTCGGCGACGATGATCTCCATCGGAAAATCAATCTGCTGTGCGACAAAGCTTTCGAAAGCTTGACGCACGAAAGCTTCTTGGTTGTGGGTGGTCGTCACCACACTCAGCTTGGGCGGGTTCGTTGATATCCGTTTCGGTGTCACCGCGAGTCCCGTTCCCTCGCACATACGACCGAGAGTCTCGGATATCCGCGGCCGTCGCGGTTTCGGGTGGCTGTCACTAGAGGGCCAGACCTGAAACGCAGAGCACTTCGTCGAGGGTGGCGGTGCGCGGCCTGGTGGTGGCGGCGCGTCGCCTACGTCGGGCGGTCGCATCGGGACAGCTGCCCTGCACACCGCGGGCTCGGTCGAAGCGTGCGGTGTCGAACATCGCTGGGCCGCTGGCCATTACATCGGTGAGCAGGTAGCGGCCGGCGTCGGGTGTCCGGCGGACCGCAGTCTCTGGTGCGCTGGCGCCGGTGAGTTTGATCGCATCTTCGAAGTTGACGCCCGCCTGAAACACCTGTGGTTCGGCGCGGAGCACCGCGGTCAGGCGGGTAATGAGGTTTTCGGGGGCGAAAAACCGCCAGCCGTCGCCCAGGTGGAGCCAGAACCGCCCGTGGATGTGAGCGCGCAGCGCCTCGAGTTGGGTCGCGGGCTTGTCGCCAGATCTGCGACGGGCGAATTCAAGGAACGCGTACCGTTTCCGCAGCTTGGCGCGGTCGGGCGCGGACAGGCCGGTGTCGAGCACCAGGAAGCGCCCGATCCGCGACACATCTAGGCAGCAGGTCAAGAACGAGTTGAGGGTCTGCTCGGTGGTCTGGCGGTCCGGCCCGGCGAGCAGGCTGACCGTGACCTCGGCCTTGCCGGGTCCGGCGGGCAGCGACGCCACCAGCGCTTCGGGGTACGGTGCGGCCGCCTCAAGCATGGCCGGCACCGAAAAATCGCGGTTAGCCGCAATCCGTTGCCGATCAGGATCGGGGAGATCCGTTCGGGCCAGCAGGCGGCGACACAGCGTAAACGCCTCATCGTGCATACCGATCCAGGATGCGCACACCGCCTGCTCATCGGTTGCGCGCCAGGCGTATACCTGTTCGATCTCTCCGCGGATGAAAAGGTCCTCTTCGGGAAGTGGGATTTCGGCCGCGCGCTTGGCAATTAGGTAGCCGACCCGGTAGCGCTGCATGGCGTGGTACGCCGCGGCGACGGCATGCAACGCCTCGGCGCGGGTCGGTCGAAAGTGCCAGGCGCTCAGGTAGGCATCTTCACAGTCTGGCCAAGGCGTACCGAGTTTCTGGGCCGACTCCGCGAGCCGGTACATGGCCCAGTAGACCTCCTCATCGCAGCCACCCATCTCAACCCGCCGCGCGTACCACCGGCGTGCATTCTCGAAATCCTGCATGCGGAAGCAGGTCTCGGCTAGGAAGAAGACCGATCGCGCATCCCCGGGGTTGCGTCTGACCTGGGCCAGCAACCAGTCGCGCTCCTGCGCAGACTTGTGCTTGAACAGGTTGTAGGTGAAAAGTCTGCGGTCGCTGAGATTTGCGCTGCGGTCTTCGACTCCGCGGCGCACCTCGCTGCAAGGATCATCCCGCGCAGTGGTCTTGCGGGTGACACCCTCGGGGCTGCTCGACAACGCACGGTCCAGGATCGCGGTCTGGTCGCGAGCGGAGAAAACCTGGTAGCCGCGCTCGGCAAGCTCGCGCCGCGCGCATTCGTCGCCCAGGAGTTCCACACACCGATCGACCAGTCCGTCGTAGTCTGCGAACGCGATGCCCGGCTCCAAGTCGCGCTCCAACGCCGGATCGGCGCCACGTTCGGAAACCACCGCCCGCCTATTGGCAAGCAGATACGAAACACGAGTGATTTCAAAGATTTTCGCTGACCAGTAGTGGATATTGACGACGATCTTCGAGCGTGCGATCCAGCCATCGCGGCCGGCTCCATAGACCCCCGATAGCCATTTGACACGAAGACCGCGATCGCGCAAGTCCCGCAGCACGGCGTAACGGCGTCCGTTGAGCGCGCCGTAGAACAGTACGTCGATGTCTTCGCGGGCGGGGGCGATCCGCGTCAACTCGGGAACGTATCCGATCGGCGCGTAGGCGGGCCGGGGCAGTCCCATAGCGGCGAGGTAGTCGATGTTGGCTTGACTGTAGTCCCAGGTCGGGTAGCGGCGGAAAAGGTCGACGAATTCAGGCATCGTCATCCAGGGCAAGTCGGCACCCAACTGCTCGAGGTTGTAGAAAATGGCGTTCTTTGGCGGCTCCAAGGCGTACTGGACGAGCAGATTCCCACCGAGCACGATGGTGCGACGCTCGTCGAGGTCGAGGCGGTTTGTCAGCACCGAGTCGTGGCCGAGCGCCAAAAGGCCATGGTGCAAAGCCTCGGCGACCTCGTTGAAAGCTCCGCCGCTGATGTCATGATGATCAGGCGGCGACACGATCGCGACCGCGAAACGCATGGGAGCAAATTACCGCAAGAGGTGCTGGACCTAGCCGCGTTCAGTAGAGAAAAAGCCAGGGCGGATTATGCGGCCCAATGACTCGGAGTTTGGAGTCAAGCGAACTGAAATACCTTAGGTTCTGTTTTGAGGTGAATCCGAGGGTCGGGGTTGGCTCATGCCCCGTCGCCTGCAGGACAAAAATCCCGCCGGGAGGCTTTGGAGCACCTAAGCACTCCTCGGTGGTTGTCGAAATAATCCCTCGGGGATGGAAGGTAGGAACACGGGCGGGCGCTACGCCTCGACCGAAAGGGTCAATCCTTCCTAACCGGCTTCTCCTTTGAGCGTCATTGCAGCGAAGTCGAGGCGCCACAGCGATTCAAATAGCCTGCGGCCGAATTCCTCGAGGTTGCTGACCTGAAGCGACTCGCCGCTTTTCGCCACACTGTCGGCAATCTCCCGAATAGTGCGACGGCCGTTGACGAAGTAAAGGAAAAGCAATTGAGAAGGCGTTACTGTGGTACGCCAATTCGGCCGATAGATTTCCTGACCTTCGATCCCACTGAGCATTCTCATTTTCGGCGTATAATCCATGCACTTACTCGTCGAAAAATCGATCGTGTACGACTCTTCCGGCCGATCGGGTCGACACGCCATGAAAAAATGTGAGGCATTCAATACGTGAAGATTCTCTACCACGGACCACAGCTTGGTCTCGGGCAACCCGCTCAGCGCTTGATCGAGAGGGCTTCCGGGCAAGAACCAGTCGTGCGGGTAGTACGGCGCGTTCAGGAACCATCCCTGGAATACCAATCCGGCTGACGCAACAAGATCCAGACACTCATCGACGCTGTACGTCCGCTCCGGGCCACGCAGAAAAGTTGCTGCCAGGGCGGCATCGGACTGCGCCGAGACCGGCGCGATCTTGAAGTAGTTATGGACGGGATGTTCCATCGGTAGCGCCGAGATCACCTCCCTGACCATCTGGATCGATGCATCGTCCTCGCCCAAGTTCAGGTCGCGAAACGCCGTCTGCAACATTTCGATGCCCATGCGGCCGTGCTTTGCGGGAAGCATTACGCCCATCGCGCCATTCCTGCGCAAGCAAGCGCCCAGCGCTTTCATCCCCGCTGCCGGGTCGGCGAGCGATTGCAAGGCGCCGGTCGCCACAATGAGGTCAAAATCAAGCCCTAACGCTGACACCTCGTCTATCGAAAGTTGAGGGAGCTCAAGGTTGCTGAGCGAATACTTGTCTTTCAGAACTTCTAGATGTTCCAGCGCCGGCTTGCTGGCACCGACCGCCACCACTTTCGCGGCTCTGTTGGTGAAGGCGAAAACAGCGGCTTGGTTGCAGTCGCTACCCGCAATCAATATATCTAGATCGGGTTTGTACGCGCGATCCGGCCATAACAAAGAGTGGGCGTGGGCAGGGTCGAACCACTCCCAATTATCTTCACTCCATGCTTCGAGATCGAATACAAGTTCGGGATACTGGTAGCGGCACGAGGCGGCATCGGCGGTCGCGTCATCGTTCATTCGAGCCCTCCCGATTGATTTGTAATCGGGGATGACGGATGGGCAGTCCAACGAGGAGGATTCGTGCCCAGCAAGCCCCAGCAGGACGATTATGGGGTGCGGCAACGAATGCCCGCAAGGATTCGCCCATATTGCGAACTCGCCGGCCAGATCACCTGCCGTCCAGCCCTTGCAGTGGACCGCTATGCCTGCGGCGCAGCCGGCGTGCGCACCGAGTTTTCCACCAGATCCAGCACCGCGGCCAGGCGCTGCGGATCCTCGCCGGAGGCCAACCGGGCCACCAGGCCGTCCAGCACGAGGTCCAGGTAGCACTGCAACACGTCGGCCGGTACGTCGTCGCGTATCCGCCCGGCCTGCTTCTGTCGGTGCAGCCGTTCGGTGGTCGCCGCGGCCAGGTCCGACGAACGCTCCGCCCAGCCGCGACTGAACTCCGGATCGTGACGCAGCTTGCGGGCGATCTCAAGCCGGGTGGCCAGCCAGTCGAACTGCTCGGGCGCGGCCAGCATGTCGCGCATCACCTGGATGAGTCCGGAGCGCGACGCGACCTCCGCCATCCGCTGGGTGTCTTCGCGCGCGAGCGCGAAGAACAGGGCGTCCTTGTCCCGGTAGTGGTGGAAGATCGCCCCGCGCGACATCCCGATCGCCTGCTCCAGCCGTCGCACGGTGGCTTGGTCGTAGCCGTACTCGGCGAAACAGCGGCGTGCACCGTCGAGAATCTGACGGCGCCGAGCCTCCAGATGGTCCTCGCTGACCTTCGGCACTGGCGGGCGCGGGCGCTCGGTTAGCCGGACTTGCCGGACTTGAGCATGTTGCGCAGCACGTACTGCAGGATGCCGCCGTTGCGGTAGTAGTCCGCCTCACCGGGTGTGTCGATGCGGACCACCGCATCGAACTCGACCTTGCTGCCATCCTCCTTGGTGGCGGTCACCTTGACGGTCTTCGGCGTCTTGCCCTCGTTGAGCGCCTCGATGCCGGTGATGTCGTAGGTCTCGGTGCCGTCGAGCTTCAGCGACTTGGCCGATTCGCCTTCAGGGAACTGCAGTGGGATGACGCCCATGCCGATCAGGTTGGACCGGTGGATGCGCTCGAACGATTCGGTGATCACCGCACGCACGCCCAGCAGCAGAGTGCCCTTGGCCGCCCAGTCCCGCGACGAGCCGGATCCATATTCCTTGCCGCCCAGCACTACCAGCGGAATCTTCTGAGCCGCATAGTTTTGCGCCGCGTCGAAGATGAACGCCTGCGGACCGCCCTCCTGGGTGAAGTCACGGGTGTAGCCGCCGGACACGTCGTCAAGCAGCTGGTTCTTCAACCGGATGTTGGCGAACGTCCCGCGGATCATCACCTCGTGGTTGCCGCGGCGCGAGCCCAGGGAGTTGAAGTCCTTGGGCTGCACCCCGTGTTCCTCGAGGTACTGCGCGGCCGGGGTGCCCTTCTTGATGGCCCCGGCGGGCGAGATGTGGTCGGTGGTCACTGAATCACCCAGCAGCGCAAGAACTCTGGCGCCCTTGATGTCCTTGACGGGCTCCGGCTCGGCGGGCATGCCGTCGAAGTACGGCGCCTTGCGCACGTAGGTCGAGTCCTCGGCCCACTCGAAGGTGTTGCCTTCCGGCGTGGGCAGCGACCGCCAGCGGTCGTCACCCTTGAAGACGTCGGCGTAGGACTCGGCGAACATGTCGCGGTTGATCGAGGAGGCGATCGTCTCCTCGATCTCCTGGGTGGTGGGCCAGATGTCCTTGAGGAAAACATCGTTGCCATCGTTGTCTTGTCCGAGTGGGTCGTTCTCGAAGTCGAAATCCATGGTCCCGGCGATGGCGTAGGCGATGACCAGCGGCGGTGAGGCCAGGTAGTTCATCTTCACGTCGGGGGAGATGCGGCCCTCGAAGTTTCGGTTACCCGAGAGCACCGCGGTCACCGACAGGTCGTTGTCGTTGATCGCCGCCGAGATCTCGTCGGGGAGCGGACCGGTGTTGCCGATGCACGTGGTGCACCCGTAGCCGCCCAGGTAGAAGCCCAGCTTCTCCAGGTAGGGCCACAGGCCGGCCTTGTTGTAGTAGTCGGTCACCACCTGCGAACCGGGCGCCATGTTGGTCTTCACCCACGGCTTGGAGGTCAGGCCCTTCTCGACGGCGTTGCGAGCCAGTAGGGCGGCGCCGAGCATCACCGACGGGTTGGAGGTGTTGGTGCACGACGTGATGCCCGCGACGACGACGGCGCCGTGGTCGAGCACGAATTCGCCGCGCTCGTCGGATTTCACGTCGATGGGCTTGGACGGCCGGCCCGAGTGACCGTTGGCGGCGGAGGGAACCGCTTCGCCGGCGCCGTCGTCGGCAAAGGACAGCGTCACCGAGTCGCTGGCCGGGAACGATTCCTCGACTGCTTCGTCGAGTTTGGTCTCCGGAGCGGGGTGGTTCTCCTCGACATAGTTGTGAATGTCCTTACGGAAGGCAACCTTGGCCTCGGACAAGGCGATTCGGTCCTGCGGCCGCTTCGGCCCGGCGATCGAGGGCACCACCGTGGACAGGTCGAGCTCCAGGTACTCGGAGTACTTCGGCTCGTGGTCCGGGTCGTGCCACATGCCCTGCGCCTTGGCATAGGCCTCGACCAGTGCGAGCTGTTCCTCGGAGCGGCCGGTCAGGGTCAGGTACTTGATGGTCTCGTCATCGATCGGGAAAATGGCTGCGGTGGAACCGAATTCCGGGCTCATGTTGCCCAGCGTGGCGCGGTTGGCCAGCGGCACCTCGGCCACACCGTTGCCGTAGAACTCGACGAACTTGCCGACCACGCCGTGCTTGCGCAGCATGTCGGTCACGGTGAGCACGACGTCGGTGGCGGTGACGCCGGGCTTGATCTCACCGGTCAGCTTGAAGCCGACGACGCGCGGAATCAGCATGGACACCGGCTGGCCCAGCATTGCGGCCTCGGCCTCGATGCCGCCGACGCCCCAGCCCAGCACGCCGAGTCCGTTGACCATCGTGGTGTGGCTGTCGGTGCCCACACAGGTGTCCGGGTAGGCGACCCCATCACGGACCATGACCGTGCGCGCCAGGTATTCGATGTTGACCTGGTGCACGATGCCGGTGCCCGGCGGCACCACTTTGAAGTCGTCGAAAGCGCCTTGGCCCCAACGCAGGAACTGGTAGCGCTCGCCGTTGCGCTCGTACTCCAGTTCGACGTTGCGCTCGAAGGCGTCCGCGCGGCCGAACACGTCGAGGATCACCGAGTGGTCGATCACCAGCTCGGCCGGCGCCAGCGGGTTCACCTTCTCCGGGTCTCCGCCCAAATCTTCGACGGCCTCGCGCATGGTGGCCAGGTCGACGATGCACGGGACACCGGTGAAGTCCTGCATGACCACCCGGGCGGGAGTGAATTGAATCTCGATGCTCGGGTCGGCGTCGGGGTCCCAGTTGGCGATCGCCTCGATGTGCTCTTTGGTGATGTTGGCGCCGTCCTCGGTGCGGAGCAGGTTCTCGGCGAGGACCTTCAAGCTATAGGGGAGTTTTTTGGTGCCTTCAACGGCGTCGAGGCGGTAAATCTCGTAGCTGTTGTCGCCGACCTTGAGTGTGTCGCGGGCTCCGAACGAATTCTTGCTGCTCACATCAACTCCCGAAGATTAAGTTCTCGCCGCCGACGGGCCGTGTCGACGGTGCGGTGCAACTTTAACAGTACGCTTGTCCTGCAATGCGGGGGGCTGCCCCTAGTTCCCAGTCTTGTCCAGTGCGGTTCCGGACGAAAGGGTGGCTGCCCTGTTCATTGAAACTGAACACAGGCACACCGCTGGCGGCGTGTTGTGTGCCTGGTCGCAGTGTCGCGGCGCGGGGGGCGCGACCGCCAGAAACCGAGCCGGTACGGTGCTCCTAGCACCGTGGGAGGAGCGACGACGATGACCTACTTGCCGCAGACGATCCCGTTCCTGCCCGAATACATCCCGCAGGACGTCGACATCAACTCGATCAAAGCCCAGGTTGCCGCCGACGGCGTCGCCGCCACGCCGAACGTCGAACCGGGTCTGCAGGAAGTGGTCAGCCAGGCGCGTGGAGACGGCATCAATCTCAAGATCGTGCTGCTCGACCACAACCCACCCAATGACACACCGCTGCGGGATATCGCGACCGTCGTCGGCGCCGACTACCCGGACTCCACGGTGCTGGTCCTCAGTCCGAGCTACGTCGGCAGCTACAGCAGCCACTACCCACGGGTCACCCTCGAAGCGGGTGAGGACCACTCGAAGACCGGCAATCCCGTGCAGTCCGCGCAGAACTTTCTCAACGAACTCAACACGCCCGAGTTCCCCTGGACGGCGTTGACGATTGTTTTGCTGATCGGCGTGTTCGCCGCGGCCGTCGGCACCCGGTTGATGCAGCTGGGTAACCGCCAGCCAGCAACGTCGGCTTCATCGAGCGAAGTTGCGCCGAGCGACGATGACCAGGGCACTTAACCAGGCTCTGATCTATTAGCCGGCGTTGATACGACACGTCTGCCACTAATCCCGGCAAACCCTCCAGGTCACTGTTCGGTCACAGTAAACGCACTTCCAGAGTGCAATTTGTGACTTGCGTTTCTTTAGCGACAGCTGTGACGTACGGTGCGATTGATGCTTGTGATACCTATCGCACTTTTCCCGAAAACCCGCGTCGTACACCCGATTTAGCCCATAGGAGACCTCAGTCGCATGAGACGGACAGACCCGGGCTCTGCATCGCGAACCGCCGCCAGGCTGGTAGTGCCGACGGTGCTCAGCGTCGCGCTGCTGTTCGGAACGCCCGAGCTCGGAGTGGCCGGGGCCGACCCGGCGGCTGACTCGATGGCGGTGCTGATCGCCAACGTCGCCAAAGCCAGCCAGCGTCTGGAAGACCTGGCCAATGCGGTCGAGATGGAGCAGGAGGGCGTCAACAAGGCGCTGGTGGCGGTCGAGGAGGCCCGGGAACAGGCCGAAGTCGCCGGGCGGGAACTCGAAATCAGCCAGCAGTCGGTCAAGGACGCGAATGCGGCCATCGCGGCGGCGCAGCAGCGGTTCAACACTTTCGCGGCGGCCACCTAATATGAATGGTCCGTCGGACGGCCTCCTGACTGCCCGCAGCCCCGAGGACATGATCGCGGCAGCGTCGGCCGCCCAGACCATGTCTACGAGTTCGCAGGCGGTGATGGCCAGGTTGCAGCGGGCTCGCACCGAGCAGGTCAACAAGGAATCCGTCGCGCGTCAAGCCAAGCAGAAGGCCGACAAAGCCGCCGCCGACGCCAAATCCAGCCAGGATGCGGCGGTAGCGGCGCTGGATGACACCCGGCGCAAGTTCGACGAGCAGCGCGAAGAGGTCAATCGCGTGGCCGCCGAGCGTGAGCAGGCCGAAGCCAAACTGCAGGCCGCACAACTCGTCGCATGGCACGCGGCCGGCGGGCAGGGCACGCCGCCGTCCGGCATGTGGGACCCGGCCGGCGGACCCGGCGGTGGCCGTCGCTGGGACGGCTGGGACCCCACGCTGCCGCAAGTGCCCAGCGCCAACATCCCGGGCGACCCGGTCGCCGTCGTCAACCAGGTGCTGGGCTACTCGGCAACGTCGGCGCAGGTCACCGCCCAGATGGGGCGCAACTTTTTGCAGCAGCTCGGCATCCTCAAGCCCACCGACACCGGCATCACCAACGCGCCGACGGCGGCTACCTCGGGCCGCATCCCGCGGGTCTACGGCCGGCAGGCCTCCGAATACGTCATCCGCCGCGGCATGTCGCAGATCGGCGTGCCCTACTCCTGGGGCGGTGGCAACGCCGCGGGTCCCAGCAAAGGGATCGACTCCGGCGCCGGCATCACCGGTTTCGACTGTTCAGGGCTAGTGCTCTACTCGTTTGCCGGAGTGGGCATCAAGCTGCCGCACTACTCCGGTTCGCAGTACAACCTGGGCCGCAAGATCCCGACCGCCCAGATGCGCCGCGGTGACGTCATCTTCTACGGCCCCGGCGGTAGCCAGCACGTGACGATCTACCTCGGCAACGGCCAGATGCTTGAGGCTCCCGACATCGGTTTGAAGGTGCGTACCGCGCCGGTGCGCACCAGCGGTATGACGCCCTTCGTGATCCGCTACATCGAGTATTAACGAGGTTTCATGCGTCACAAGCGATTTCGTTTCTCCCTGGTCTGGGTCACCGCGTTGGTGGCCGGGCTGTTGATCGCTGTGGCCGCTCCGGCCCCGGCTTCGGCCGAGCCGGGTGAGTGGGATCCCACTTTGCCTGCCGCAATCAGCGCGGGCGCTCCCGGCGACCCACTGGCCGTCGCCAACGCCTCGCTGCAAGCCACCGCGCAGGCAACCCAGACCACGCTCAATCTGGGGCAGCAATTCCTGTCCGGGTTGGGCATCAACCTGGGCGGTTCGGCGGCTCCGGCGGCAGCCAACACCAGCGGCAGCCGGATCCCGCGGGCCAATGGGCGGCAGGCCATCGAGCACGTGATCCGGCGGGCCGGATCCCAGATGGGCGTTCCGTACTCCTGGGGCGGAGGCTCGCTGGATGGTCCGAGCAAAGGCGTCGACGACGGTGCTGGCATAACCGGCTTCGACTGCTCGGGCCTGATGCGCTACGCCTTCGCCGGCGTCGGCGTGCTGATCCCGCGCTTCTCCGGCGACCAGTACAACGCCGGACGGCACATCCCGCAGAACGAGGCCAGACGCGGCGACCTCATCTTCTACGGCCCGAACGGCGGCCAGCACGTCACCATGTATCTGGGGAACGGTCAGATGCTGGAGGCATCCAGCCTGGCGGGCAAAGTCACCGTCAGCCCGGTGCGCAAGCCGGGCATGACGCCCTATCTGACTAGGATCATCGAGTACTGAGCCGGTTGGACGAGCCTGAGAGTCGTCTAATAGCGAACCGGTGACGTCGACGGAATTCCAGACGCCTGGAATAGTTGAACGCGGGCACGTCGCTGCCCCGCGACAGTCGTCGTGACAGCAGTCGTGTCCCGAATGAGCTCTGGAGGGTTATTGATGACAACGGCAGGTGGCGGTTACCCGGGCCAGGGTGCTCACTCGGGCCCACCGACCCAGGAGGCGCCAGTGGGCGGTGCTGATGGGCTGGCCGCCGAGGTGCACACCCTGGAGCGGGCCATCTTCGAGGTCAAGCGGATCATCGTCGGCCAGGACCAACTGGTGGAGCGGATGTTGGTCGGCCTGCTCGCCAAGGGGCATGTCCTGCTGGAAGGTGTCCCCGGCGTCGCCAAGACGCTGGCTGTGGAGACCTTCGCGCGCGTGGTCGGCGGGACGTTCGCGCGCATCCAGTTCACTCCCGACCTGGTGCCCACCGACATCGTCGGTACCCGCATCTACCGGCAGGGCAAGGAGGAGTTCGACACCGAACTCGGCCCCGTGGTGGTCAACTTCCTGCTCGCCGACGAGATCAACCGTGCGCCCGCCAAGGTGCAGTCCGCGTTGCTCGAGGTCATGGCTGAGCGCCACGTGTCCATCGGCGGTAAGACGTTCCCGCTGCCCAACCCGTTCCTGGTGATGGCGACGCAGAACCCGATCGAACAGGAGGGCGTCTACCCGCTGCCCGAGGCGCAGCGCGACCGCTTCCTGTTCAAGATCAACGTCGGCTACCCCTCACCCGAAGAAGAGCGCGAGATCATCTACCGGATGGGCGTCACCCCGCCGCAGCCCAAGCAGATCCTCAACACCGGTGATCTGCTGCGTTTGCAGGGAGTCGCGGCCAACAGCTTCGTCCACCACGCGCTGGTCGACTACGTGGTCCGCATCGTGACCGCCACCCGGCACCCCGAACAGCTGGGGATGAACGACGTCAAGACCTGGATCGCATTCGGCGCCTCACCGCGTGCCTCGCTGGGCATCATCGCCGCGGCGCGCGCGCTGGGCCTGGTGCGTGGGCGCGACTACGTGATTCCGCAGGACATCATCGACGTCATCCCGGACGTGCTTCGGCACCGGTTGGTGCTCACCTATGACGCGCTGGCCGACGAGATCACCGCAGAGACCGTGATCAACCGGGTGCTGCAGACGGTCGCGTTGCCACAGGTGAATGCCGTTCCGCAACAAGGACATTCGGTGGCACCGGTGATGCAAGGCGCCGCGGCGGGCGGTCGGTGACAGGGCCCAGTCCCGGCGGCAAGCGCCCTGCGCATCCGCCCTCGATGATGCGCGGCACCATCGACGACCCGAAGTTGTCGGCGGCGCTGCGCACCCTGGAGCTGACGATCAACCGCAAGCTGGACGGCATCCTGCACGGTGACCACCTGGGTCTGATTCCGGGGCCGGGCAGCGAGCCGGGGGAGTCGCGGATCTACCAGCCGGGCGACGACGTGCGCCGGATGGACTGGGCGGTGACCGCGCGTACCACCCACCCGCACGTCCGACAGATGATCGCCGACCGGGAGCTGGAAACCTGGCTGGTGGTCGACATGTCGGCGAGCCTGGACTTCGGCACCTCGGTGTGTGAGAAGCGGGACCTCGCGGTGGCGGCGGCGGCGGCGATCGCGTACCTCAACGTCGGCGGTGGCAACCGGCTTGGCGCGCTGATATCCAACGGCGAGAACATGATTCGGGTTCCGGCGCGGTCGGGCCGGGAGCATGTGCACACCTTGTTGCGCGCCATCGCGACCACGCCCAAGGCGCCGGTCGGGGTTCGCGGCGACCTGTCCGCGGCGATCGACGCGTTGCGCCGGCCGGAACGACGTCGCGGCATGGCGGTGATCATCAGCGACTTCCTCGGCCCGATCAATTGGATGCGTCCGCTTCGCGCGATCGCGGCCCGCCACGAAGTGCTGGCCATCGAGGTACTCGACCCGCGCGACGTCGAACTGCCCGACATCGGTGACGTGGTGCTGCAGGACGCCGAGTCCGGGGCGGTGCGCGAATTCACCATCGACGCACAGTTGCAGACCGATTTCGCTCGGGCTGCGGCAAAACATCGCGAGGACGTGGCCCGCACCATTCGTGGGTGCGGTGCGCCGGTGATGACGCTGCGCACCGACCGCGACTGGATCGGCGACATCGTCCGTTTCATCTCCTCCCGCCGGCGCGGGGCAATGGCGGGACGCCGGTGACGGATTTCTACAACATGACGGGTCTGTTATGACGTTGCCGCTGCTGGGGCCGATGTCGCTGTCCGGCTTCGAACACTCCTGGTTCTTCCTGTTCCTGTTCGTGGTCGCCGGCCTGATCGCGCTGTATGTGGTGCTGCAACTGGCGCGGCAGCGGCGCATGCTGCGTTTCGCCAACATGGAGTTGCTGGAAAGCGTTGCGCCGAAACGGCCTTCGAAGTGGCGGCATATCCCGGCGATCCTGCTCGCGGCGTCGTTGGTGTTGTTCACCATTGCGATGGCGGGCCCCACCAGAGATGTGCGGATCCCGCGCAACCGAGCGGTGGTGATGCTGGTGATCGACGTGTCGCAGTCCATGCGCGCGACCGACGTCGAGCCCAACCGGATGGTGGCCGCGCAGGAAGCCGCCAAGCAGTTCGCCGACGAGCTCACTCCGGGTATCAACCTGGGTCTGATCGCCTACGCGGGCACCGCGACGGTGCTGGTGTCGCCCACGACCAACCGGGACGCCACCAAGGCGGCGCTGGACAAGCTGCAGTTCGCCGACCGCACCGCCACCGGCGAGGGAATATTCACCGCCCTGCAGGCGATCGCCACGGTGGGCGCCGTGATCGGTGGCGGCGACACGCCTCCGCCGGCGCGCATCGTGTTGTTCTCCGACGGCAAGGAGACGATGCCGACCAACCCGGACAACCCCAAGGGCGCCTTCACCGCCGCGCGCACCGCCAAGGACCAGGGCGTGCCGATCTCGACCATCTCCTTCGGCACCCCGTACGGCTTCGTCGAGATCAACGACCAGCGCCAGCCGGTGCCCGTCGACGACGAGACGCTGAAGAAGGTCGCGCAACTCTCGGGCGGAAACGCCTACAACGCAGCGACTTTGGCCGAGTTGAAGGCGGTCTACTCGTCACTGCAGCAGCAGATCGGCTACGAGACCATCAAGGGTGACGCGAGCACGGGCTGGCTGCGGCTGGGGGCCTTGGTGTTGGCGATCGCCGGTCTGGCCGCGCTACTGATCAACCGCCGCCTTCCGACGTGATTTCCTTATGCCCGTTGGTCTGACCGGCGCCATTGCCGCGTTCGCGTAGTGCCGTCAGGGCGCGCTGCTCGCTGGCATGTGCCGCCTCAAGTAGGGCCGCCGCCTCGTTCGCCGGATCGGCGAACAGGAAGCTGCCCTGGCCGGGTCGTCCGCCCAGGCCGAGTTTGTTCATCCGCTTGGGAATCGGAGTCCCCTGGTATTCCAGCGCGATCGGGTGACCGGCTTCGTCGACCGCACCCAACGGTTGGTGCAGCTCGACGTAGGCGCCGTGCGGCAGGCGCCTGATGATGCCGGTTTCGATGCCGTGTTCGAGCACGGCGCGGTCGCTGCGCTGCAAGCTGATGCACCAACGGTAGGTGACGAAATACACGATCGGCGGCAGCACCACCATGCCGATCCGGCCGATCCACGTCATCGCGTTCAACGAGATGTGGAACTGGTAGGCGATGATGTCGTTGAACGACGAGAACGTCAGCACGATGTAGAACGCGATGGCCATGGCCCCGATCGAGGTGCGGACGGGTACGTCGCGGGGGCGCTGCAGCAGGTTGTGGTGGGCGTTGTCACCGGTGAATCGCTTCTCCAGGAACGGATAGGCGACAAGGCCGCCCAAGAGGACACCCATCAGAACCGCGACGGCGACGGCGGCCGGGACGGTGTAGTGGCCGATGTACAACTCCCACGCCGGCCACAGCCGCACCAGCCCGTCGGTCCACATCATGTAGAAGTCCGGTTGTGAGCCGGCCGCGACCTGAGAAGGCTTGTACGGCCCCAGGTTCCAGATCGGGTTGATCTGCAGCAGCCCGCCCATCAGGCCCAGCACGCCCACAATTGCGGCGAAGAAGGCACCCGACTTCACCGCGAAAACCGGCATCACCCGCACGCCGACGACGTTGTGCTCGGTACGGCGGGGACCCGGGAACTGGGTGTGCTTCTGGAACCACACCAGCGCCAGGTGCACGCCGATCAGGGCCAGCATGATGCCAGGGAAGACCAGGATGTGGATGGCATACAGCCGCGGAATCAGGATGTTGCCCGGGAAGTCTCCGCCGAACAGCCCCCAGTGCAGCCAGGTGCCGATCACCGGAATGCCCAAGGTGATTGACGACAATGCCGCCCGCAGACCGGTGCCCGAGAGCAGGTCGTCGGGAAGCGAGTAGCCGAAGAAGCCCTCGAACATGGCCAGAATGAGCAGCAGCGACCCGACCACCCAGTTGGCCTCGCGGGGCCGCCGGAACGCGCCCGTAAAGAACACGCGCGCCATGTGCACCATGATCGAGGCGGCGAACATCAACGCGGCCCAGTGGTGTACCTGGCGCACGAATAGTCCGCCCCGTACCTCGAATGAGATGTTCAACGCCGTTTCGTAGGCACGCGACATCTCGACGCCGCGCAATGGCTGATAGACGCCGTTGTACGTGACTTCGCTCATCGACGGGTCGAAGAACAGGGTCAGGTACACGCCGGTCAAGAGCAGCACGACGAAGCTGTACAACGCGATCTCGCCGAGCAAGAACGACCAGTGCGTGGGAAAGACCTTGTTGAGTTGGCGCCGCAGGGCCGCGGACGGGTGATAGCGGGTGTCGATCCCGTCGGCCTGACGGGCCAGCACCGTGCCGGCATCGATTTTCGGACTCATCGGCGAACCTTCTGACTTCGGCGGCTTTGCAGTACAGATCCTTCACTAATGTACTACTAGTTCATTAATGAAAGAGCAATACGCTTCTGGATGTGACGTTCATCAGCTAATTTCGTCAGGATCGGTCCGTTGATAGCCGGAAGGACGCGCTGCAATGACACCTGGCCGCGGTGCCCAGGCCGGTGAGACCGGAGAGGACGCCCGGATCATCCGGACCCGCGCCGACGTCGCGCGTACCGCCTTCGACGTGCTGGTGCGGGAGGGGTCCGACGCACTGACACACGCTCATGTCGCCGAGCGCGCTGGGTACTCCAAGACCACCCTCTACAAGCACTGGCCGACCCGGTTTGATCTCGCCGCCATCGCGCTGGAGGCCCTCGGTGAAGTCGAGCATCACCAGCCCACCGGCCACCTCCGCGCCGACCTGATCGGTGAGCTCACGACATTTCGTCAGGCCGTGCTCGACCACCGGCTCGATCAGGTGCTCTCGGCGATGGCCCAATGGGCGACCGACGACATGATGAGAGAAGTCCGCAACAAGATCAACACTGAGGGTCAGCGGACCATTCGGGGCATCCTGCAAGACGCCTTCGACGGTGCGGAACTGGAAGCGGCGATCTCGATGCTCTCCGGCGTTGTCGCGTGCCCCTCGCTGATGTTCGGCACCGTGCCGGATGACGACGTCATCGAGGCGGCGGTGGACATGGTCCTGCGCAGTGCGCGCCGGTCTTGAGCGCGCCTGTGCCGAGCGCCGCGAGGGGAACCTCGCTGCGATTTCCACCCGTAAATTTCGCGGTGAGGTTCCCCTCGCGGCGGTTCACCGGACGATCAGGCGCCCCGTGAGGCGCGCGCTTCCCTGACGCGGTCGGTGATGTCGGCGGGATGATCTCCCGCGACGACTCGCACCACGATCCACCCGTAGCCGTGGGTGATCTTCTCGTGCCGTCGGATGTCCTTTTTGACGTGGTAGCGATTACTCAGATGGTGATCGCCGTCGTACTCGGCCGCGACCCTGATGTCTTCCCACCCCATGTCCAAATAGGCTTCGGCCCAACCCCATTGGTTGCGCACGGCGATCTGCGTCTGGGGACGAGGGAAGCCGGCACGGATGAGCAGCAGTCCCAGCCAAGTCTCTTTCGGGGATTGCGCGCCGCCGTCGACCAGATCCAGCACCGTCCGGGCGGCTTTGATGCCCCGGCGCCCCCGATAGCGTTCGGCGATCACTTCGATGTCGGGCAGTTTCAGAGAGGTTGCCTGCATCAGCGCGTCGACCGCTGCGACGGCAGAGTCCAGCGGGTACCGGCTCGCCAGGTCCAGGGCTGTCCGGGCTGGTGCCGTCACGCGCGCTCCGTTGATGACGGTGATCTCGTCGGGCTCCAAACGGTCTTTCCATACCTGGACTCCCGGCGCGCGGCGGTGGTTGGTATCGATGATTGCGGCCGGCATATCGGCGCCGATCCACTTGGCGCCGTGCAGGGCCGAAGCCGAATAACCCGCCAGCACACCACGCCGGCGCGAGCGTAACCACAGCGCCTTCGCCCTCAGTTGTGCGGTCAACTCCTGCTCACGAGGGACGTAAACGTCCTTGTGTACTGCGACGTACCGGCTGCGCAATTGGTAGGGCGTCAGTGTCCCCGCCGCGAGGGCTTCGCTGCCAAGAAACGGATCCGCCATGACCGCAGTGTGCTGACGTACCCCGACATCTCCGCGCTGCACCTGCGCGACTGGAACCTGGCTGTGGAAAACCGCAACCACGATAGCCGCCTGGTTCCTCTCGCGCACCCGCCGCAGAAAGGCCCAATTTCGGTCGCAAAGCGTCCAGGCGCTAGGTTGACGGGGTGACTGACACAGCCACCGACACCACAAGCGAGGCCGCCACCGACGGCGGCAGACCCCCATTCGTATCCCGTTCAGTCCTGGTCACCGGCGGAAACCGGGGGATCGGTCTGGCGATTGCGCAGCGGTTGGCCGCCGACGGCCACAAGGTTGCCGTCACGCACCGCGGCTCCGGGGCGCCTGAAGGGCTGTTCGCCGTCGAGTGTGACGTGACCGACAACGACGCCGTCGATCGCGCCTTCAAAGAGGTCGAAGAGCACCAGGGGCCGGTTGAGGTGCTGGTGTCCAACGCCGGCGTCTCCGCGGATGCGTTCCTGATCCGGATGACCGAAGAGCGGTTCGAGAAGGTCATCGACGCCAACCTCACCGGGGCGTTCCGGGTGACGCAGCGGGCAGCGCGCAGCATGCAGCGCAAGAAGTTCGGCCGGCTGATCTACATCGGTTCGGTCTCGGGCAGCTGGGGCATCGGCAACCAGGCCAACTACGCGGCCTCCAAGGCCGGTGTGATCGGCATGGCCCGCTCGATCGCCCGCGAACTGTCCAAGGTCAACGTCACCGCGAATGTGGTCGCCCCGGGTTACATCGACACCGATATGACCCGGGCCCTGGACGAGCGGATCCAGGAGGGTGCACTGCAATTCATCCCTGCCAAGCGCGTCGGCACCGCCGCCGAGGTGGCCGGCGTGGTCAGCTTCCTGGCCTCCGAGGACGCGAGTTACATCTCGGGTGCGGTCATTCCGGTCGACGGCGGCATGGGCATGGGCCACTAAGAGAGCAAAAGGGGACTTCACAATGGCAGGACTGCTCGAAGGCAAACGGATCCTGGTCTCCGGGATCATCACCGACTCCTCGATCGCGTTTCACATCGCCAAAGTCGCTCAGGAACAAGGTGCTTCGCTGGTGCTGACGGGTTTCGACCGGTTGCGGTTGATCCAGCGGATCTGCGACCGGCTCCCGGAGAAAGCCCCGCTCATCGAACTCGACGTGCAGAACCAGGAGCACCTCGACAGCCTGGCCGCCCGAGTGACCGAGGTCATCGGCGAGGGCAA
Organism: Mycobacterium gordonae; assembly: GCF_002101675.1. GTDB lineage: Bacteria > Actinomycetota > Actinomycetes > Mycobacteriales > Mycobacteriaceae > Mycobacterium > Mycobacterium gordonae. The sequence continues at coordinate 158,702 of NZ_LQOY01000081.1, forward strand.
CAAGCTCGACGGCGTCGTGCACTCCATCGGATTCATGCCGCAGAGTGGGATGGGCATCAATCCCTTCTTCGACGCACCCTACGAGGACGTGTCCAAAGGCATCCACATCTCGGCCTACTCGTACGCCTCCCTGGCAAAAGCATTGCTGCCGATCATGAATCCCGGCGGCGGCATCGTCGGCATGGACTTCGACCCCACCCGCGCGATGCCGGCCTACAACTGGATGACGGTCGCCAAGAGCGCGCTGGAATCGGTCAACCGGTTCGTCGCGCGCGAGGCCGGCAAGTACGGTGTGCGCTCGAACCTCGTTGCGGCAGGGCCGATCCGGACACTGGCGATGGCCGCGATCGTAGGCGGCGCACTGGGCGACGAGGCGGGTGCCCAGATCCAGTTGCTCGAAGAGGGCTGGGACCAGCGCGCGCCCATCGGCTGGAACATGAAGGATCCCACTCCGGTCGCCAAGACGGTGTGTGCGCTGCTGTCCGAGTGGCTGCCCGCGACGACCGGTGACATCATCTACGCCGATGGTGGCGCTCACACTCAATTACTCTGACGCACAATGCAATTTGATGCGGTCCTGCTGCTGTCGTTCGGCGGGCCGGAAGGGCCCGAACAGGTCCGGCCGTTCCTGGAGAACGTCACCCGCGGCAGGAACGTGCCACCGGAACGGCTCGATGACGTCGCCGAGCATTACCTGCATTTCGGCGGCGTCTCACCGATCAACGGCATCAACCGGGAGCTGATCGCCGAGCTGCAGCGGCAACAGGACCTGCCGGTGTATTTCGGCAACCGGAACTGGGCGCCCTACATCGAGGACACCGTCGCAGCCATGCGCGACAACGGTATTCGGCGTGCGGCCACGTTCACCACCTCGGCCTGGAGCGGCTACTCGAGCTGCTCCCAGTACGTCGAGGACATCGCCCGAGCGCGGTCCGCGGTCGGCGCCGGGGCGCCGCAGCTGGTCAAGCTGCGCACCTATTTCGACCACCCGCTCTTCATCGAGATGTTCGCCGAATCGGTCACCGCCGCGGCCCAGACCGTGCCGGACGATGCCCGCCTGGTCTTCACCGCCCACTCCGTACCCACTGGCGCCGATCAGCGCTGCGGACCCAACCTGTACAGCCGCCAGGTCGCCTATGCGGCAAGGCTTGTCGCGTCAGCGGCCGGATATGCCGAGCACGATCTGGTGTGGCAGTCGCGCTCGGGCCCACCGCAGGTGCCGTGGCTCGAGCCGGATGTCGGCGACCATCTAGCCGCCTTGGCCGGTGCCGGTACCCGAGCCGTGATCGTCTGTCCCATCGGCTTTGTCGCCGACCACATCGAGGTCGTGTGGGATCTCGACCACGAATTACGGCTGCAGGCCCACGAACTGGGGGTTACGCTCGCTCGCGCGGGCACGCCGAATGCGGATCCTCGATTTGCCCGGCTGGCGATCGATTTGATCGACGAACTACGCGACGGCCGCGAGCCGGTGCGAATCGCCGGGCCGCGGCCGGAGCCGGGTTGTCTGAGCAGCGTGGACGGCGAACCGTGCCGTCCGCCGCACTGCGCGGCAGGCTAGTCCGTCCAGGCCGAATGCAGGATCGCGTCCACCGCTGCCATCCGGGCCGACCGCACCACGGCGGTCAACGGCCGCAACGCCTCATTGGCGATCTGACCCTCTGACGAGGATTGGGTGCCAATCAGTTCCGGTGCAGCGGTCATGCGGTCGGGTAGCCGGCTGAGCCCGGCGCTGACAGCGATGATCGCGTCGACATGAGCCGCGTTCTCCAGCACGCGCAGCGCGCGCGTCGGTGCATGATCGGGAACCCGGTGCTGGCGTTGCGATTCCAACAATTGATCGACCAGGCCGCGGGGATTGTCGACACCGCTGGATGATCCCAGACCCATGACGCCCAGGGCGTCGGCGGCCGAGCGCACCGCGGACCGCAGCTCGTATTCGGCCCCGCCGAGATCGTGGTAGTCGAAGGCCGGAACGCCGGGCAACGAATACACCATCCATGTGAGCGCACACAATTCGGGTTCGCCCGCCTCGTCGGTGTCTTCGCCGTCACTATAGGTGAAATCGGGAACAAGGCCGATCGCCGTTCGCGGGTCCGCCGGATTGCCGATGATCACTGCTTCACCAGCGACTAGCGCGTCGGTTGCGAACTGCGTTCCGGCGAACAGCCCGCGCACGTCCCCGGGCACCGGCAGGACCACGTTGATCGTGCCGCGCAGCGACCCCGTAGAGCGGCCGACCGCGCCGCGCAACGTCTGAAGCAGGCACACCGTACCCGCGTCGCTCACGTCGGGCCAGGGCAGACCCGTGTGGCCCGCAGCGACCGCATCATAGGCGGCAACCGATTGCTTTGGCGCCCATAGTGATAACGCGTCCAGGACGTCGTCGGGTGCGGCCTTGCCGGCGAGCCAGGCGTTGGCCCACATGGAGAGCGAAACACTTGGGCACCACATGACCACGCAGTGTAGTTGTTCGCCGCCATCGGGGTGGATCACGCGTATTCTGTGCCCATGCCCGCAGCGCTGATCTGGCTGATCGCCGCACTGGTGCTCGCCGGTGCCGAAGCGCTCACCGGAGACATGTTCCTGTTGATGCTGGGCGGCGGCGCGCTGGCCGCGGCCGGCACCAGCTGGCTCACCGACTGGCCGATATGGGCCGACGGACTGGTGTTTCTCATCGTCTCCGTGCTGCTGCTTTCGGTGGTACGCCCCACGCTGCGCCGGCGGCTGCTGCCAGCCAAGGTGCCGCCGCTGGGCATCAAGGCCCTTGAAGGCAAGAACGCGCTGGTGCTGGACCGGGTGGCCCGGGATGAGGGTCAGGTGAAGCTGGACGGCCAGGTGTGGACCGCGCGCCCGCTCAACGAAGGCGACGTCTACGAGCCAGGACAGTCGGTCACCGTGGTGAGAATCGAGGGGGCCACCGCGGTGGTCTTTCAAAATCTGTAGGGCTTTCGAGAAAGGGAATCCCGGTGGAAGGTGCGGTAGCTGGTTTGGTGTTGCTGGCCGTTCTGGTGATCTTCGCGATCATCGTGGTGGCGAAATCGGTTGCGTTGATTCCGCAGGCCGAGGCCGCGGTCATCGAGCGGTTGGGTCGCTACAGCCGTACGGTCAGCGGTCAGCTGACGCTGTTGGTGCCGTTCATCGACCGCGTCCGCGCCCGGGTGGACCTGCGTGAGCGGGTGGTGTCGTTCCCGCCGCAGCCCGTCATCACCGAAGACAACTTGACCCTCAACATCGACACGGTCGTCTACTTCCAGGTCACCGTGCCGCAGGCGGCGGTCTACGAGATCAGCAACTACATCGTCGGCGTCGAGCAGCTGACCACCACCACGCTGCGCAACGTGGTCGGCGGGATGACCCTCGAGCAGACGTTGACCTCCCGCGACCAGATCAACGCTCAGCTGCGCGGCGTGCTCGACGAGGCGACTGGCCGCTGGGGGCTGCGGGTCGCCCGGGTGGAGTTGCGCAGCATCGACCCGCCACCGTCGATTCAGGCCTCCATGGAAAAGCAGATGAAGGCCGACCGTGAGAAGCGCGCGATGATCCTGACGGCTGAGGGCACTCGGCAAGCCGCGATCATGCAGGCTGAAGGCCAGAAGGCGTCCCAGATTCTGGCCGCCGAGGGCGCCAAGCAGGCTGCGATTTTGTCCGCCGAGGCGGATCGGCAGTCCCGCGTGCTGCGGGCCCAGGGCGAGCGCGCCGCTGCATATCTGCGAGCGCAAGGTCAGGCCAAGGCCATCGAGAAGACGTTTGCTGCCATCAAAGCCGGTCGGCCCACGCCCGAAATGCTGGCCTACCAGTACCTGCAGACCCTGCCGGAGATGGCGCGCGGGGATGCCAACAAGGTGTGGGTGGTGCCCAGCGATTTCAACGCGGCATTGCAGGGCTTCACCCGCCTGCTGGGCAAGCCCGGCGAGGACGGGGTGTTCCGGTTCGAGCCGTCTCCGATTGACGAGCCACCCAGGCACGCGGCCGACGCCGACGATGCCGAGGTTGCGGACTGGTTCTCCACGGAGACCGATCCGACGGTCGCCCAGGCGGTTGCCAAGGCTGAGGCGATTGCCAACAAGCCGGTGGACCGCCCGCTGGGCGCGCCCCCGGAGTTGCGTCAATAGGATTGCCGGATGAGCACTTTGACTTCGCCGAAGACCTATGCGGCGCTGGCGGCGTTCCATGCCGTCGACGCCGTCGCATGTGCCATTCCGGTGCCTCCGATCAAGAAGGTGTTGGACACCGTCGAAGTGCCCGAGAACGTCCGCCCTGTCTTGCCGGTGGTGAAGGCAGCCGCGGCCGTGGGTTTGGCGTCGGTCACCCGCTTCCCGGGGCTGGCCAGGCTGACCACGGCGATGCTGACCGTTTATTTCGTGCTGGCTGTGGGCGCCCACATCCGGGTGCGGGACAAGGTGGCCAATGCGCTGCCGGCCGTGTTCTTCCTGGCGCTGTTCGCGGCGATGACTGCAAAGGGACCCGAGGGCAGCTAGTCCAGCCGCAGCCCGACCATCGGCGGCAGCCCTCTTATCGAATGCGCCACGCGCTTCGTCTTGGGGCCCCTGGCCGTCGAGGGTGCGCTTAGATACGGCGACACGCCGGTGGGCGTGGCAGTTAGCGCACCCTCGCGGTCAGCGGAGGGAGGAACTACCGGGGCGCGGTCGGCGACGCGCTCGGCGCGGCCGAAGGCGGTGCCGGCACCTGTCCAGGCGGCTGCTGCCCACCGGGCCCCATCGGGCCGGGGAACGGCGGCCGCATCCCGGGCCCGCCCGGGCCCATGGGCGGTGCCATGCCGAGCGGACCTCTAGGTCCGGCCATCGGTCCACCGGGACCGCCCGGCCCGCCAGGACCGCCGGGCGGCATGAAGCCGTAGTGCGATACACCGGCCGGGCCGAACCCCGGCCGCGGTGGCGGGGGAGGAGGCCCGAAGCCGAAGGTCATGATCAAGAAAGCGGCCCCAGCGGTGAAGAAAGCACCGAAGAGCCCGCCAACGAGCCCGGCGCCTAGCACCACACGCGTGGAATGCCGGCGCTTCTCCGCCAGTACAGGCGCAGCGGGTGCAACGGGCGCAGCGGGCATGGCGGCTGACGGGTCAGTCGTCGTGGTGTCGTCGGAGGTCATGCGACTCCTCACGTCGTCGGATTTGTGGTAACTGCGACGGTAGAAGCCGAACTTGAAGTGGATCTGAAGAATCAGGGCGGCCCCGGCGGCCCCGGCGGCAACGGCGGCGACGGCCGCTCGGGCAACAGGCCGGGCGACGCCGATGTGGGCGCGACGCTGGACGGGGCCGGAGGCGGCACCGGCGTCGACGAGAACTGGGGGTAGGGCGGCGGGGGCAGCTCGACGCGGACGGTGAAGACCAGGCCGGTCACCGCGAACGCGGCCGCCGCGCCGAGGGCCACGCCGGCCAGCCCGGCGCCGACCAGCGCGCCGGTGGAATACCGACGAGAAGGTGCTGGGATGTTCGTGCCCTCGGAGTTCATAGGGGGATTGTGCGCCGTCACCGTGAAATACCGCCGCAAATTCGCGGGCACGTCACGATCGCGACTAAGAATGAGGGCATGACGGCGGATCAGTTCAGTGTCGGCACGCCGCGCGTCCTGATCGTCGAGGACTCCGAAACCATCCGCGAAATGGTCAGCGAGGCGTTGACCGATGCCGGGTATCACGCCGACACCCGTTGCGACGGAACGGAATTGGAAGAAACACTGGCGGGTCTGCGGCCTGACCTGGTAGTGCTCGACGTGATGCTGCCGGGCCGGGACGGATTCGAGCTCATCGACGTCGTCCGCGAGTACGGTGACGTGGGGATCGTGTTGATCACCGCCCGCGACGGGCTGCCGGACCGGTTACGTGGCCTCGACGGCGGCGCAGACGACTACGTCGTCAAACCCTTCGAGCTCGCCGAGCTGGTGTCGCGGGTGGGCGCCGTGCTGCGGCGACGAGGGCGGGTAGCCGCGGTGGTGCGGTTCGGCGACGTGATCCTGGACGCCGAGGCCGGCGTGGCGGCCCGCGACGGACACCCGCTGGACCTCACCGCCACCGAACTGCGCCTGCTGACGTTCCTGATCGAACAGCGGGGCCGGATCGTCAGTGCCAACCAGATTCTCAATGCGGTGTGGGGTTATGACGCCTACGACGCCAACCTGGTGCAGGTGCACGTCAGTAGTCTGCGGCGCAAACTCGAGACTCACGGGCCCCGCATTGTGCAGACCGTGCGCGGCATCGGCTACCGCCTGCAACCGCAGCGATCATGACCGCCGACCCCACCACCGCCACCCCGTCACTGCAGCGTCGGGTGGTGCTGCTGGTGGTGGCTCTGCTGGCCGTCCTGCTGGCGGTGCTCGGGGTGACGATCGACGTCAGCCTCGGCCTGCAGGCCCGTCGCAGCCTGCACGATCGGCTGCTGGCCGCCACCTCGCGCGCCGACGCCCTGGTCGCCGCCAACACTTCGCCCGATCTGCTGGCTGCCCAGTTGAATGGCGGCACCGTGCGGGCTCTGGTGGTCATGGCAGACGGTGCCACCTACGGCGACCCCGGCATCAGCCCTGACATCAAAGCCGGTTCAGTGGTGCCGCCGCCCGGGCCGCCGCCTCCGTTCGGTCCCCCGCCGGGGCCGATGCCCATTCCGCCGTCGGGATCGCTATCGGGACCGCCACCGATGCCGATGCCACCGCCCGGGCCGCCGCCTGACGGCACGGCCACGGTGGTGGTGCACCCGTTGCCCGATGGCGCCCGGCTGATTCTGGTCGCCGATACCACGCAGACCACCCAGGTGACCCGACAGCTGCGGCAACTGATGATCGGTGCCGGATTGGTGACACTCGTGGTGGCGGCGCTGTTGCTCATTGTCGTCAGCAAGGCGGCCCTGCGGCCCTTGGACCGGTTGACCACCCTAGCCCAGGACATCGCCACCGGCGACCGCGGCCGGCGGTTGCGCCCGTCTCGTACCGACACCGAGTTAGGCCGGGCGGCAAGTGCTTTCGACGGAATGCTGGACGTTTTGGAAGACTCCGAGCAACGCGCGCAGCAGGCCGCCGAGGCCGCCCAGCGGGCCGAAGCCGCGACCCGCCAATTCCTGGTCGACGCCGCGCACGAGTTGCGTACCCCGATCGCGGGCATGCAGGCCGCCGCTGAACAGCTCGCCGCCCACGAGGCCGACTCGCAAGCCAGTCCGCAGTACCGGCGAGCCAGCCTGCTGCAGTCCGATGCGCGACGGGCGGGCCGGCTGGTCGCCGACATGCTGGATCTCAGCCGCATCGACGCCGGGCTGCCGCTGGACATCCACGGCACCGACCTGGCCGCTATCGTCGACGCGGAAGCACAGCGGGCCGCGATGCTGGCTCCCCAACTGTCGATCGTGCGTACCGGATTGGAGAAGCTGTCGATCCAGGCGGACCCGACGCGCGTCGCGCAAATCCTGTCCAACCTGCTGGACAACGCCCGCCGGCACACCCCGGCCGACGGCGCCATCACCATCGAGGTGACTGCGGACCCCGGAGCGGCTCAGGTGACGGTGACCGACACCGGCCCGGGCATCCCCGACGACGAGCGTTACCGCGTCTTCGAGCGGCTGGTGCGTCTGGACGCCGGACGCGCCCGCGACCACGGTGGTGCCGGGCTGGGACTCCCGATCGCCCGGGCGCTGGCGCGTGCGCACGGCGGTGACCTGGTGTGTCTTCCGCACGACGGGGGCGCACAGTTCCGGCTGAGTCTGCCGGTGTCCACATCGGCATTGCAGTGACGGCTGGGTATCCGGCCGTCAGGGAAAGTGCCGAGTCAACCGGTCACCACGGTCAGGCCCCACTGGTCGAGCCAGGGCCGCACCAGTTCGGCGATGGAAAACGTTGCAGGAGCTGAGCATCCGGGATTGGGGTCGTTCTGACGCCCCCCGCGGATGTGGATGCCGACGGCCGCCGCGCCGTCGGGCTGGATGAGGTAGACGGGCCCGCCGGAGTCGCCGCACTGGCTGGCCGCCAAGAACACCACCTTGCTCTCGGTGACCTCGGTGACCTGCCCGCATTCGACCCGGCCGGTCTTCATGCCGAATTTGCACAGCTGCTGCCCGACCTGCACGTCGTTGGCAACCCGGGCGACCGGCATCGAGCCGGCAATGGACGCGCTGCGCGCAACGGTGTCGGAGTCCAGGCTGATGAGTCCGATGTCGTGGGCCTCGCCGCGGGTGCCCTCGCTGACGGTCTGAGTGAACGTCCCCACACTCTTGTAAGGGCCGCCGCCGGAATTCATGCTCACCCGGCTGGCCTCGCCCGGCTTGTTGCAGTGTCCTGCGGTGAGCACTCCGGTCTCGCCGCTGGTGGTGCGCACCAGAAATCCTGCGGTGCATGCCATTCCGCCAGTCCCGTCAGCGAAGGTGACAGCGACGGCGGTGCCGGGCCCGATGGTGGGTAACGAGGGCAGATCCACGAGGGGCTGCGCGACGGGCTTCCTGACTCCCGGGAGGAAGATGGCGACCACAAACGCTGCCGCGCTCAACAGTGCGACCGCCGACAATCGCCAGCTGTAGATACGCGACTGCCCGCGCGCCAGCAACGGCCATGACGCTACGACCGCCGACAGGAATGCTCCGGCCAGCAGCACGATTGTGCGCACGAACTGCGCCTGTGACATCAGAAATGACCCTACGCGGGGGACGGAGCCGTCAGAACGTGACCGCTGGTTCGTGCTCGGGTTCCGGAAGGGGCGCCGGCTCGGCCGTGTGCTTGTGGTGCTGCCGATACTGGCGGATCTCGTAACCCAGCCCGCACAACCCGAGGGCTCCGGTGCACACCGACACCAGGACCATCAGCGGGTTGGCGTCGCCGGCGAACGCGTTGCCCAGGATCACCACGGCCGCGGTGCCGGGCAACAGGCCGGCCACCGTCGACCAGGTGTAGGGCATCACCCGCACTGCCGAGGCGCCGGCGGCGTAGTTGATCGCCGAGAACGGTACGAAAGGAATGAACCGTAGCGACAGGATGGCCAGCCAACCCCGCTCGCGCAGTCGCTGATCGAGTCGCCCGATCGTGCGGCTGCGCACCAGACGGTTCAGCCGCCAACCGGTCGCGCGGATCAGCAGCGTCGCCAGGACCGCGCTGGCGGTGCTGGCCGTCACCGCGATGGCCACGCCGATCACCGGTCCGAACAGCAGGCCGGCCGCCAGGGTGAACGCGGTGCGGGGGAAGGGCGGCACGGTGACGACGATGTGCACCAGCCAGAACACCAGCGGGAACCATGGTCCCAGCGAGCGGGCCCAGTCACGCATTTCCATCGCCGTGGGCAGCGGGACCAGCAGGGCCACCGCAACCAGGACTGTGATTCCCACCACGGTTGCGATAAGTCGCGGCACCGATGCCTGACGCGCCGCCGAGATCAGAGCGATGGCGATGCCGCGCACCGTATCGGTGGTTTTGCTGATCGCGGCGGTCGTCACGGCTATCAAGCGTACGGGGCGAAAATGAATATCGAGTTTCCCGGGGCTGGCGTTTCGTCGCGGTGGTGTTCCGCTCGGCGGCACCTCGATTCCTAAAATTTGGTGCCCATCAATTAGCCTTATTAGCTAAGCGACAAGCCGGAAGTGAGCCGAAGCAAGACTGCCTATTGCTGCGGAAACAGGAGTAAATCGGTGTCCATTGACGTACCCGAACTCGCCGACCTAGAACAGGTTCGCGGGCGCTGGCGCAGTGCGGTTGCCGGTGTGTTGGCCAAGAGCGCCCGAGTCGATCCCGCCGAGCTGGGCGATCACCCGGAGCAGCGCCTAGAGACCCCGACCTACGACGGGTTCGTCATCCGGCCGCTCTACACCGCATTCGACGAATTGCCCGAGCCGCCGCTGCCCGGGCAATGGCCATTCGTGCGCGGCGGTGACCCATCGCGCGACGTCAAGTCCGGCTGGAAGGTCGTCGAGGCGTTCCCCCTGCCCGGGGTGTCGGTAGGTGAGGCCAACGGGGCGTTGCTGGCCGCGCTCGGCGAGGGGGTCAGCGGGCTGCTGCTGCGGGTCGGGGAGTCAGGTGTGGCTCCCGAGCAGCTGGCGGGGCTGCTCGACGGTGTGTACCTGAGCATGGCTCCGGTCATCGTCGACGCCGGGGCCGACTACGTCGCGGCCGCCGACGCCATGTTTGCGCTGGCTGAGCAGGTGGAGGCCGATCAGCGCGCGCTGGTGTCGGTGGATTTGGGCGCCGACCCGCTGACCGCGACGCTCAGCGAGCGCGACGCCCCGACGCTCGACGACGTCGTCGCGGTGGCGAAACGCGCCGCGGACCAGCAGGGCGTGCGGGCGATCACCGTCGACGGACCTGCTTTCCACAATCTCGGCGCCACCGCCGCCTGGGAACTCGGCGCGACGATCGCGGCGGCGGTCGCCTACTTGAGGGCGCTCACCGAAGCCGGGCTGCCGGAGCAGCAGGCGCTGCGCCAGATCAGCTTCCGGCTTGCCGCCGACGACGACCAGTTCATGACCTTGGCCAAGATGCGTGCCGTGCGTCAGTTGTGGGCGCGGGTGGCCGAGGTGGCCGGCGATCCCGACAGCGGCGCGGCCGTCGTGCACGCGGAGACGTCGTTGCCCATGATGACCCAGCGCGACCCGTGGGTGAACATGCTGCGGTGCACGCTCGCGGCCTTCGGCGCGGGTGTCGGCGGCGCCGACACCGTGCTGGTCTACGCCTTCGACGTGTCCATCCCCGGCGGCTGGCCGGGCACGGCCACCAGCTTCGCGCGCCGGATCGCCCGCAACACCCAGTTGCTGCTGCTCGAGGAGTCGCACGTGGGGCGGGTCCTCGACCCGGCCGGCGGGTCGTGGTTCGTCGAGGACGTCACCAAGCAGCTGGCCGAGCGGGCCTGGGAGCACTTCCAGTCCATCGAGTCGCACGGCGGGTTCGTCGATGCGCACGACTACCTGGCCGCCCAGATCGGCGAGCTGGCTGCCCGGCGCGCCGACGACATCGCGCACCGCCGAATCGCAATCACCGGCGTTAACGAATTCCCGAACCTCGGCGAAGCACCGCTGCCGCAAGGTGATTCACTCGGCAGAGCAGGCCATGTGCTGCGCTACGCCGCCGAATTCGAGGCGCTGCGCGACCGCTCGGACGCCTACCTCGCCGAGCACGACGCGCGCCCGCAGGTGTTGCTGCTGCCGCTGGGACCGTTGGCCGAACACAACGTCCGCACCACCTTCGCGGCAAACCTGTTGGCCTCCGGCGGCATTGAGGCGATCAACCCCGGCACCGTCGACGCCGCGGGCGTCGCGCAGGCCGCCCTGGCGGCGGGGTCGCCCAGGGCGGCGGTGATCTGTGGGACCGACAAGCGCTACCCCGACGAGGTGTCCGGTGTGGTGCAGGCCGCGCACGACGCCGGCATCGAGTGGGTGTGCCTGGCCGGCCCGGAAAAGGTGGTGGCCGGGGTCGAGCACCGGCCCGACGAATTTCTGACCGCGAAAATCAATGCAGTCGAAGCGCTTTCGAATCTGCTCACCAGGTTGGGGGCATAACCATGACAGCCACCGTCCCCTCTATCGGAAGCTTCGCCGACGTTCCGCTGCACAGTGAACGGAGCGCTCCGAAACCTACGGCCGCCGCTGTCGAAGAGCACGTCGCTGCCGCAGCCAAGGCACATTGGTACAGCCCCGATCAGCTGCAGTGGCAGACGCCGGAAGGCATCGACGTCAAACCCGTGTACATTGCCGAGGACCGGGCTGCGGCCGGCGAAGAAGGCTACCCGCTCAACACATTTCCGGGCGAGGTGCCGTTCCTGCGCGGTCCCTATCCGACGATGTACGTCAACCAGCCGTGGACCATTCGGCAATACGCCGGGTTCTCCACCGCCGCCGAGTCCAACGCCTTCTACCGCCGCAACCTGGCCGCGGGCCAGAAGGGGCTGTCGGTGGCTTTCGACCTGGCTACCCACCGCGGCTACGACTCCGACCATCCGCGGGTGCAGGGTGATGTCGGAATGGCCGGTGTGGCAATCGATTCCATCCTCGACATGCGTCAGCTGTTCGACGGCATCGACCTGTCTGCGGTATCGGTGTCGATGACGATGAACGGCGCGGTGCTGCCGATCCTGGCGCTGTACGTGGTGGCCGCCGAGGAGCAGGGGGTGCCGCCGGAGAAGCTGGCCGGCACCATCCAGAACGACATCCTCAAAGAGTTCATGGTCCGCAACACCTACATCTACCCGCCCAAGCCGTCGATGCGGATCATCTCCGACATCTTCGCTTACACCAGTGCCAAGATGCCGAAGTTCAACTCCATCTCGATCTCCGGATATCACATCCAAGAAGCCGGTGCGACAGCCGATTTGGAGCTGGCCTATACCCTGGCCGACGGTGTCGAGTACATCAAGGCGGGCCTGGACGCCGGCCTGGACATCGACAAGTTCGCACCACGACTGTCCTTCTTCTGGGGCATCGGCATGAACTTCTTCATGGAGGTCGCCAAGCTGCGGGCCGGTCGGCTGCTCTGGAGCGAGCTGGTCGCGAAGTTCGAGCCCAAGAGCGCGAAATCCCTGTCGCTGCGCACCCATTCGCAGACCTCGGGCTGGTCGTTGACCGCCCAGGATGTGTTCAACAACGTCGCCCGCACCTGCATCGAAGCGATGGCCGCGACGCAGGGGCACACCCAGTCGCTGCACACCAACGCCCTGGACGAAGCGCTGGCGCTGCCCACGGACTTCTCCGCCCGTATCGCGCGCAACACTCAGCTGGTGCTGCAGCAGGAGTCTGGCACCACCCGGCCGATCGATCCCTGGGCCGGTTCGTATTACGTGGAGTGGCTGACTCACCAGCTGGCGCAGAAGGCGCGTGCCCACATTGAAGAGGTCGCAGAGTACGGCGGCATGGCTCAGGCGATCGGCGAGGGCATCCCGAAGCTGCGCATCGAGGAAGCGGCCGCCCGCACTCAGGCGCGGATCGATTCCGGGCAGCAGCCGGTGATCGGGGTCAACAAGTACCAGGTGGTCGAGGACCAAGAGATCGAGGTGCTCAAGGTCGAGAACAGCCGGGTGCGCGCCGAGCAGTTGGCCAAACTCGAAGAGCTGCGGGCGAATCGGGACGCAGCGGCGGTCGAGGCCGCCCTGGCCGAGCTGAGTCGCGCCGCTTCGGCAAGCGGCCCCGCCGGTGACGACGGGCTGGGCAACAATCTGATGGCGCTGGCGATCAACGCGGCGCGCGCCAAGGCGACGGTGGGCGAGATCTCGGATGCGCTGGAGAAGGTCTACGGGCGTCACCAGGCTGAGATCCGCACCATCGCCGGGGTCTACCGTGACGAGGTGGGAAAGGCCCCCAATATCGCCAAAGCGACCGAACTCGTCGAGAAATTCGCCGAGGCCGACGGCCGGCGACCCCGGATCCTGATCGCCAAGATGGGCCAGGACGGCCACGACCGCGGTCAGAAGGTGATCGCGACGGCGTTCGCCGACATCGGCTTCGACGTCGACGTCGGGTCGTTGTTCTCCACCCCCGAAGAGGTCGCCCGGCAGGCCGCCGACAACGACGTGCACGTGGTCGGGGTGTCCTCGCTGGCCGCCGGCCACCTGACCTTGGTGCCGGCGTTGCGTGACGCGTTGGCCGAGGTGGGACGCCCGGACATCATGATCGTGGTCGGCGGGGTCATCCCACCCGGTGACTTCGACGAGCTGTACCAGGCGGGTGCCGCCGCAATTTATCCGCCCGGGACGGTGATCGCCGACTCCGCCATCGGCCTGCTGCACAAGCTGGCCGACCGGCTGGGATATGACCTGGATTAGTGTGCTCGCGCCTCTTATGTCCGCTCAGGGTGGCTGCGGTGAACGGCTCGCCGAGACTAAAACTACGCACACCCTCTTCGGCGTGTCTTGTGCCTGATTTTAGTGTCGACGCGACCGCGGGGCGGACCGCCTAGATGACATCAGTCGAGGAACTGGCGAACGCCATCCGCTCCGGGGACCGTGCCGCGCTGCCGCGGGCCATCACCATGCTGGAATCGACCCGCGCCGACCATCGCGAGCGGTCCCAGCAGCTGCTGCTGGCCCTGCTCCCGGATGCCGGCAACGCGCACCGGGTGGGGATTACGGGGGTCCCGGGAGTGGGTAAGTCCACCACGATCGAGGCGCTGGGGATGCACCTGATCGGGCTCGGCCACAAGGTCGCGGTGCTGGCAGTCGACCCCTCCTCGACACGGACCGGCGGCTCGATTCTGGGTGACAAGACCCGCATGGCACGCCTGGCGACGCACCCCGACGCCTACATCCGGCCGTCTCCGACATCGGGAACCCTCGGCGGAGTGGCAAAGGCTACCCGGGAAACCGTTGTGCTGTTGGAGGCGGCAGGTTTTGACGTGATCCTGATCGAAACCGTCGGCGTCGGGCAGTCCGAGGTGACGGTGGCCAACATGGTCGACACTTTCGTTCTGCTCACGCTCGCACGCGCCGGGGATCAGTTGCAGGGCATCAAGAAAGGCGTGTTGGAGCTCGCCGACATCGTGGTGGTCAACAAGGCCGACGGCGAGCACCTCAAGGACGCGCGGATCGCCGCCCGCGAACTGTCGGGCGCGATGAGGTTGATTCACCCACGCGAATCGCTCTGGCGGCCACCAGTTCTCACGATGAGCGCGGTGGAGGGCACGGGTCTGTCCGAGCTGTGGGAAACCATCGAGAAGCACCGCGAAGTGCTTACCGAAGCCGGCAAGTTCGAGGCGCGGCGGCGCGAGCAGCAGGTCGACTGGACCTGGCAGATGGTGCGCGACACGGTCTTGGACCGGGTGATGTCCAATCCCGAGGTCCGCAAGATCCGTCGGGACGTGGAACGTCAGGTCCGCGACGGCGAGCTGACGCCGGCCCTAGCGGCCCAGCAAATACTTCAGATAGCGACGCCCTAACGGAAAGGTAACTTTGTCCTTGTTTGCCCGTGGACTCTACGAAAGCAAAGTAAATTTAATCTCGTGACGGTAGACATCGGAGTCGATCGCCGCGCTGTCCCTTCTCACGATGCCCCAGACGCAGGGCATGGTGTGTTCGGCGCCGCGGACTCCCACTTTGGTTGCGTCGTTCGTGCTTTCTCCACCATGTTCCCTGGTCATCGCTTCGGCGGTGGGGCGCTGGCGGTCTATCTCGACGGGCAGCCCGTCGTCGATGTCTGGAAGGGGTGGGCTGACCGAGACGGCAAGGTGCCGTGGTCGGCGGACTCCGCGCCCATGGTGTTCTCGGCGACCAAAGGCATGGCGGCCACGGTGATTCACCGCCTGGCTGACCGCGGACTCATCGACTACGACGCCCCGGTCGCCGAGTACTGGCACGCCTTCGGCGCCAACGGCAAGGCGAACATGACGGTGCGCGAAGTGATGAAGCACACCGCCGGCCTGTCCGGTCTGCGCGGAGCCACCCAGGAAGAGTTGCTGGACCACGTCCTGATGGAGGAGCGGCTGGCCGCGGCGTCACCGGGACGGCTGCTGGGCCAACCCGCCTACCACGCGCTGACGTTCGGGTGGCTGATGTCCGGCCTGGCCCGCGCGGTCACCGGGAAGGACATGCGCGTGCTGTTCCGCGAGGAGCTGGCGGAACCTCTGGGTACCGACGGCTTCCACTTGGGCCGCCCGCCGGCCGGATCACCCACCCGGGCGGCCGAGATCATCATGCCGCAGGACATCGCGGCCAACCGGCTCCTGACCTGCGCGGTGCAGCGGATCGCCAACCAGTTCTCCGGAGGGTACCGGTCCATGTACTTCCCCGGTGTCATCAAGGCGGTTCAGGGCGACATGCCGATGCTGGACGGGGAACTGCCCGCGGCAAACGGGGTGGTGACGGCCCGAGCTCTGGCCCGGATGTACGGCGCGATCGCCAACGGGGGAGAGGTGGACGGCACCCAGTTCCTGTCGCGTCGGCTGGTCGCCGGGCTGACGGGTGAGAAAATCCGTCAGCGGGACCGCAATCTCTTCATACCCATGGCATTCCACCTGGGCTACCACAGTCTGCCGATCGGCAACGTGATGCCCGGCTTCGGTCACGTGGGCCTGGGCGGCTCGGTCGGCTGGAATGACCCGGAGACCGGGGTGGCCTTCTCCGTCGTGCACAACCGGTTGCTGACGCCGTTCGTAGCCACCGACCACGCCGCATTCCTCGCGCTCTACAAGATGATTCGGGATGCCGCCGGTAAGGCGCGTAAGCGTGGGTACCGTCCGGTGCACGGGCTGGGTGCGCCGTACACGGAGCCGGGTCAGGTCGCCGGCTGAGCCGAGGGTTACGAATCTTCTAGGCGGAAGCCGACTTTCATGGTCACCTGGTAGTGCGCGACTTCGCCGTCTACCAGGTGGCCACGAACGGACTCCACCTCGAACCAGTCAAGGTTGCGCATCGTCTGCTTGGCACGGGTCAATCCGCTTTGAATGGCTGCGTCGACCCCATCAGGTGAGGTGCCGACGATCTCGATCACGCGGTAGGTGTGGTTGCTCACCGTGGCGACGATATACGGGCCCGCGGATTAATCGAGGCTTTCGAACGCGGCGATTTGCTCTGTGGTCACGGTGAGCGGGTCGGCGCCGTCATGCACGCGGCGTTCCCAGTCGATGGTCCAGGCCACGGCGTCACGGAAGCCGAGTCGATTGCGCCAGCCGAGTGCGGTCTGTGCTTTGGTGGCGTCGAGGGCGAGCAGGTTTGCCTCGTGTGGGTGCTCGCCGGGCTGGCGGTCCCAGTGCGCGCCGCCGCCCCATAGCTCCGCGGCGAGCCCGGCCACCTGGCCGACTTCGACGAAGCTTTCCCGGCCGGGCCCGATGTTCCACTGGCCCAAGCCCGAACCGTTCAGCAGTGCGTCGGCGATGGTGAGGTAGCCGTTGAGGCAATCCAGCACGTGCTGCCAGGGCCGCACCGCTTTGGGAAACCGCAGCAGCGGCGCCTGGCCGGTCGCGTAGGCGCGTACCAGGTCTGGCATCAGACGTTCGGGGCTGACGTCGCCGCCGCCGATGACATTGCCGCCGCGGGCAATTGCGGTGGGGCAGCCCGGGAAGCTGCGAATCCAGGACTGGGTCAGCAGGTCGGCCATCGCCTTGGAAGCGCTGTAGGGGTCGTCACCGCCGAGTGGGTCGGTTTCGATGTAGCCGGCTTCTTGGTCGACGTTGCGGTAAACCTTGTCGGTCGTGATGACGACGTGCGCGCGCACCGACGGGGTGGCACCGACCGCCTCCAGCACATTCATGGTGCCCATCGCGTTGGTCTCGTAGGTGAAGCGCGGTTCGCGGTAGGACTCGCGGACCAAGGACTGGGCGGCCATGTGGATCACGATGTCCGGGGCTGCGGCCTGGATCGCTGATGCGGTGGCTGCAGCGTCGCGGATGTCGACCCGGTAGTCGTGGAGCAAGTGATCGGCGAGCTTGGCCCGTTCGAAAAGGCTGCCTTCGGGCGGGGCCAGGGCGAGTCCGGACACCTGGTGTCCGCGGCCCAGCAGTTGCAACACGAGCCACGGGCCTTTGAAACCGGTGTGCCCGGTGATGAGGTAATGCACGAGCTCTCCTGGGGGCAGTGCCGGCTTGTCATTACGGCGGTCACCGCATTAAGCGGCAGCATCGCAACCTACCGCATGCATTTCGCATCGAAACGACGCACCACGCATACCTGCGGTATGAGCGCGAAATACTGCATCAACGGCAGAGAAATTTCGTAGGCTCATTTCAGCACATTGACCTTGACTGCTGGGGACAGTCTGGTCGCGTCCACTCGAGAGCGTGATCAGGTGAATGAGGGAGGGCCGTTCGCGTGGCGAATCAGCACAGCAAGCGCATCTGCATCGTGGGCGGCGCGGGCCACGTTGGCCTCCCGTTGGCGTTGGTACTGGCGGACGAGGGCTACACGGTCGACATTCTGGATACGAACGCCCTGGCGCTGAAGACAATCATGGCCGGCAGGATGCCTTTCATCGAGAATGGCGCCGAGGAGCTGCTCAAACGCCTACTGCCGACGGGACGTCTCTCGGCGAGCACGGATTCCTGGATCGTCCGCAACGCTGACATCGTCATCTGTGTCGTCGGCACTCCGGTGGACGAGTTCCTGACTCCACAGGCCCACACCTTCTTTCGGATCATCAACGAGATCAGCCCGTACTTCCATGACGAGCAGACGCTGGTGCTGCGGAGCACCGTGTACCCGGGACTCACCCAGCGCGTGCACGACCTCTTCCAGGAACGTGGCATCGGGGTGCACGTCACGTTTTGCCCGGAGCGCATCGCGCAGGGACACTCTATCCGCGAACTGCGCGTCATTCCCCAGATCATCAGCGGCTTCGACGACGAGGGTCTTCGGGTGGTGCGGGAGCTCTTCTCCGGAATCACGAGTGAGATCATCGAAGTCGAGCCGCAGGAAGCCGAACTGGCCAAGTTGTTTTGCAACAGCTATCGCTACATTCAGTTCGCCGTTGCCAACCAGTTCTATCTGCTCAGCCGCGAGGCTGGGCTGGACTATAGTCGCGTCCACCATGCGGCAACGTACAAGAACGGTCGGGTCGACAGCCTGCCGCGAGCGGGATTGGCCGCCGGCCCATGCCTGTTGAAAGATACGATGCAGCTCGCCGCGTTCAGCAACAACAACTTCATGCTGGGCCATTCGGCCATGTTGATCAACGAGGGGCAGCCGCAATTTATCGTCAACATGCTCAAGCGCCGGGTGGACCTGCGGGACAAGACCGTTGGCATCTTGGGCATGACATTCAAGGCCGACTGCGACGACACGCGCGATTCGCTCAGCTTCAAGCTGCGGCATCTGCTGATGCTCGAAGCCAAAGAGGTGATCCGCCACGACCCGTTCCTGGACGGGCCGGACTACCTGCCGCTGGACACCATTATCC
This sequence comes from Mycobacterium gordonae, assembly GCF_002101675.1. Lineage (GTDB taxonomy): Bacteria > Actinomycetota > Actinomycetes > Mycobacteriales > Mycobacteriaceae > Mycobacterium > Mycobacterium gordonae. Next base: position 177,486 of record NZ_LQOY01000081.1, read on the forward strand.
ATCGGGCCGACGTCATCGTCGTCGGAGTTCCGCACTCGGAGTATCGGGGTCTGCGGGTGCCCGAGGGCACGATCGTCGAGGACGTTTGGGGTTGCCTGGACCTCAGCGAGGCTGACGACAACGCTTTGAACGCAGCCGAATTGGCGACTCTCGGGTTGGGAGCTGCAGCCCGGTGAGGGTCTTCGTTACGGGTAGTGCGGGCTTCATCAACGGTTACGTCGTAGACGAGCTCCTTCGCGCCGGTCACGAGGTGGTGGGGATCGACAACTTTTCGAAGTACGGTCCCGTCTCCAAAAGTTACGACAATCATCCGAATTATCAGTTCGTCGAAGGCGACGTCAAAGACGTCGACCTGATGTTCCGGCTGGTGGAGGGCTGCGACCAGATGGTCGCCAGTGCGGCGCGCATCGGCGGCATCACATACTTCCACGAGTATGCGTATGACCTGCTCGCCGAGAACGAGCGCATCGCAGCTGCACATTTCGATGCGGCGATCTATGCCTACCAGAAAGGCTGGCTGAAGAAGATCAACGTGATCAGCTCCTCGATGGTGTTCGAGAACGCAACGATCTTCCCGACGCCGGAGAAGCACATCACCGAATGCCCGCCGCCTACCAGCACGTACGGATTCCAGAAGTTGGCGTGTGAGTATTTCGCGCACGGCGCCTATGAGCAGTACGGTCTGCCGTACACCATCATCCGTCCCTTCAACTGCGTGGGCACGGGTGAACAGCGAGCCATCGGGGGACGTGAAATTCCCAGCGGCAACGTCAAACTCGCCATGAGTCACGTCGTACCGGACTTGATTCAGAAGGTCGCGAAGGGCCAGGATCCGCTGCACATACTCGGTGACGGCACGCAGGTGCGGCACTACACCTACGGTGGCGATCTGGCGCGTGGTATCCGTACCTGCATGGAGCATCCCGCTGCGCTCAACGGTGACTTCAATCTCTCCACCCCGGAGGCGACGACGGTGATCGAACTCGCCGAGGTGATCTGGCGCAAGATGCGCCCGGACACTCCCTTCCGTTACGAGAGTGATCCGCCGTTCGAGCATGACGTCCAACTACGCTCACCTGATGTGCAGAAAGCGTCGGAGGTGTTGGGGTTCTCCGCAACGACCACACTCGATGCCATGCTCGATGAGGTCATACCCTGGGTGCTCGACGCCGTCGAAGCGGGAACCATCTGACGCGCGGTCACGCTGACCCAGAGGACAACATGCGAATCGCGGGGGAAACCGACCTACAGCACCTGTACCGCAACCGATTCGGCCACGATCTCGAGGCGCGCTCAGAGATATGGAGCGTGCTGGTCCGCGACTTCTTTCAAGCGTGGGTCAGGCGGAGCGACACCGTCGTCGATTTGGGATGCGGTTACGGTGAGTTCCTGAATCAGGTGAAGGCCGCTCGGCGGATCGGCGTCGACCTGAACCCGGACAGTGCACGAAAGTTGGATCCCGACATCGAGTTTCACGAAGGGCGGGCCGACCGGTTGGACTTTCTGGACGGCGGCTCGGTTGACGTCGTGTTCAGCAGCAACATGCTCGAGCACCTGGATGGCAAAGCCGAGGTTGAACGCACCGTCGCCGAAGTTCGGCGGGTGTTGCGACCTGGCGGTCACTTCATCGCCCTGGGTCCCAACATCAGGTTCCTCGCCGGCGCCTACTGGGACTTCTGGGACCACTCGGTGCCGATCAGCGACCGTTCGCTGACGGAACTATTGCAGCTCAACGACTTTGAAGTAGTGGACAGCTACCAGCACTTTCTGCCGTACTCGACCTACTCGCCCCTGCCCAAGGCGCCGATCCTGGTGCAGGTGTACCTACGATCACGATGGGCCTGGCCGGTGTTCGGTAAGCAGTTCGTCATCCGCGCTCGCAAACCGGCCGAGCCAACCGACATCGAGCGGCTGATCAGCGTTGTCATCCCGGTTTATAACGAGGGTGAGAACATTCAGGTCTGCGTCAGGCGGCTTGCGGAAACACTGGCGGACACGCCGCATGAATTGCTGGTCTGCTACGACTTCGACGAGGACACGACGCTGCCGGCGCTTGCCGCGATGCCCGACCGCCCTCGATCGGTCCGGCTGGTGCGTAACTCCCTGGGAAAGGGCGTGGCCAACGCGCTGATCGCCGGCTTCGCCGCGGCCCGCGGCGATGTGATTGTCAGCAGCATGGCTGACCTTTCCGATCCGCCGTCGGTTATTCCCCTGATGGCGGCCAAGGTTCGCGACGAGGGCGCAGATGTGGTGAGCGGCTCACGCTACATGCCCGGGGGATCGCAGACGGGTGGGCCGCGGCTGAAGACGATGATGTCGCGCACGGCCGGCCTGAGCCTGCACTACGTCGGTAGGCTGCCGACCCACGATGCCACCACGAACTTCCGCGCCTACAGCCATCGATTTCTCAGCGAGGTCGCGGTGGAGAGCGAGCGTGGCTTCGAAGTGGGACTGGAGCTCACGACCAAGGCTCACCTGCTTGGATACCGGGTCGACGAGGTGCCCAGCAGCTGGGAGGACCGCACCGCCGGGGAAAGCAAGTTCGACCTCGTCGGTTGGTTGCCGGCGTATTTGCGGTGGTACGGCTTGGCCATGCGACGTCCCGCAATTCGACTGGCTGGAAGTGGAGCGGCGGGGCTGGGGGTGCTGAACGCGGCCCGACGGTACGGGCGGCTGAGGAGCGGGTTTAGGCATGACGGCTGACGCTGTGGACGTGGGTTGTCAGGAAATCCCCCTCTGCCTTCCGCCTTCCTGCGCTCGGGTTGCATTCCGTTGCGTCGCCGGCACAGCGCGAAACCTCGGTGAACGGCTGAGGTGTGCGGAAGGTAAAGAGGCCAAGCGCGCGATCAATCCAGCATCGCGAGATAGCCGCACTTGCTACGTTGTGCATCGTTACTGTTACTTCACGGATTTGTAGGTATGGGGAGGCGTCGCGTGGCTGGTAACGGTCAAACAGGCCGTGTGGATTCGGTCAGCGTGGTAATCCCCGTCTACAACGGAGCGGTGACGCTTCCTGGCGTGATCAAGGAGCTTGAACAGCTGCGTTCGATCCAGGAAACACCTCAGGGTCGCAGGTTTCGCGTCGACGAGGTGCTACTCGTCTGGGACCGGGGCATCGGTGGCAGCCACGAAGTGGTTCGGCAACTGGCGGCGCGTGACGAGTGGGTTCATCCGGTATTCCTGTCGCGCAACTTCGGCCAGCACCCCGCAACCTTGGCGGGAATGACGTCATCGGGTGGGGACTGGATCGTCACCATGGACGAGGACGGGCAGCATGATCCAGCCTATATTGGCGACCTTCTCGATACGGCCTACCGGGATCGCACTCAGCTGGTCTACGCCTCGCCGGCGAACCAACCCCCGCACGGAGTTCTTCGCAACGTCGCCTCCTGGCTCACCAAATGGCTGTTCGTCCGCGTCTTGGTGCCCACTGATGGACCAAAAGCGTTCAACAGTTACCGACTTATCCTGGGTGAGGCGGGGCGAAGCGTCGCGGCCTATGCCGGTGCAGGGGTATTCCTCGACGTCGCCCTTTCCTGGGTTGTCACCAATCCCTCGACCTGTTCGGTGCTGATGCGCCAAGAGGGGCGACCGGCGAGCGCGTACAACTTCCGCCGCCTGGTCTCCCATTTCTGGCGGCTTGTCATCTCATCGGGCACCCGCCCCTTGCGATTCGTCTCCATGATGGGAATCTTGTTCGCCCTCTTGGGTTTTGGCGTCGCCATTTACAGCGTGATCCAGAAATTGGTCGGTGATATCACCGTGCAGGGATGGACATCGGTGTTCGTGGCAACGCTTGTCGTCGGCGGAGCCGTCCTGTTCGCGCTCGGAATCATCGCCGAGTACATTGCGGCGGCCGCCACGATGGCGATGGGCAAACCCGTGTATGTGATCGTGCGCGATCCCGCTGACGTTTTCGACAGCTCGGCGGACTGACGATGCGTATCTGCATTGCGTTCCTGCGCCGAACGACTTCGAGCCGAGGCCACCAGTGACAATTACTCTGACCGGAGCGACGGGTTTCGTCGGAAGGCAGATCCTGCGCCACCTCCTCGACCGGGGCTGCGCGGTGCGGGTGCTTGTTCGCGATCCGTCTCGGGTGGAAGATGTCTCGCCGGGCGCGGCTCTCGAAATCGTGCAGACGCCTGACTTGTTTGCAGAGACCAGCGGTCGGTTACAGGAACTGCTTGTCGGCTCGGAGACCGTGATCCACGCAGCCTGGTACGCGGAACCGGGAAAGTACCTGACGTCGCCACTGAACATCGATTGTCTCACCGGCACACTCAATCTCGCCCAGGCATTCCTGGCAGTGGGGGGTAAGCGGTTCGTCGGTGTGGGCACGTGCATGGAATACGACCTCTCCGCGGGCCTTCTGACGATCGATACGCCGTTGGCGCCGGACACTCTGTACGCCGCGTGCAAGGCTTCGAGCTACCAGGTGTTGCGCACTTTCTATGCCGCGGAGGCGATTAGCTTTGCGTGGTGCCGCACCTTCTACCTGTACGGCGAGGGAGAAGATGAACGACGACTGGTGCCCTACATCCGCAGGCAATTAAAAGCCGGAGAGGAAGTTTTGCTCACCCGCGGTGATCAGGTTCGTGATTTCTCTGACGTGAAGGACGCCGCTCGGATGATCGCCGATGTCGCGCTGGGGGAGCTGGAAGGCGCGGTGAACATCTGTTCGGGCGAAGGGATCACGGTCCGACAGCTGGCCGAACGGATTGCCGACGAGTACGGTCTGCGTGAACTGTTGCGATTTGGAGCAAGACCCGACAACTTGGTTGACCCGCCGCGGGTCGTCGGCGTCGGGATGGAGACGCGATGAGTGGGATGAGACAGCTATACGAGCAGTCGGACTTTCCGATCTTCCAGAACCGCATGTACGACTCAGCCGACCAGGCACGCGCCTGCCCCCGCGGCGATATCAGCTTGGTGCAGGACGGTACCACCGGCCTCGTCTACAACGAGGCCTTCCGGCCGGAGTTGATGAATTACGACGCTGCCTACCAGAACGAGCAGGCGCACAGCCCGCTGTTCCAGAGTCATTTGGAGCAAGTGGCCACCATTGTCGAGCGCACGCTGGGAACTGATGGACTGGTCGAGGTTGGTTGCGGCAAGGCGTACTTCCTTGAGTTGCTGCAGTCGCGGGGTCGGTCGATCACGGGCTTCGATCCGACATATGAGGGTGAAAACCCTGCTGTTCAGCGTCATTACTTCGGTGACGGCGTCACGGTTTCGGCTAGAGGGCTGATTCTGCGTCACGTCCTGGAACATGTGCAGAATCCGGTCGTGTTCCTCGAAGGTTTGCGCGATGCGAACGGCGGCGGCCTGATCTACATCGAGGTGCCGTGCCTCGACTGGATCCTGCGTGCGAGAGCATGGTTCGACATTTTCTACGAACACGTCAATTACTTCCGGCTCGAAGATTTTTCCAGAATGTTCGGCCGCGTGGTGGAGGGCGGCCACCTCTTCGGTGGCCAATACCTCTATGTCGTCGCCGATCTCGCCACTCTGAGACCACCGGTGTTCGGCCCGGACGATCGGGTGGATTTTCCGGAGGATTTCCTGGCTATGGCAAACGCCGCACCGGCTGACCGGTCAGGCGCGCTGAGCGCTGTATGGGGCGCGGCCTCGAAGGGTGTCATCTATTCGCTGCTACGAGAACGCGCCGGCAACCCGGTCAGTTTTCTCATCGACATCAATCCAGCTAAATGCAGCAAATTTGTGCCGGCCACCGGTCTGCGGGTGATGTCCCCGGAGGAGGGCATGGCGGCGCTGGAGCCAGGCTCAGACATCTGTGTGATGAACTCCAACTACCTCGAAGAGATCCGCACCATGACGCGAGGTCAGTTCAACTTGATTACGTTGGAGCGCAACTAGTCCGGCGACGCTGCTGCCGTCCACTGGTACGTGACTTCACCGGATGCGCAGTTCCGGCACTGCAGTCACGAAACGCACCCCGCTATCGGCAAGATCAGCCAATTCGGTTCGCACCTCGGTAGCGATGTTCCATGGCAGGATTAGCACAAAGTCCGGGGGGTTCTCGCGTAATGCCTCCGGGGAGTGGATCGGGATGTGGCTGCCAGGCATGTACTTACCCTGCTTGGACACAGCGGCATCGCAGACGTACGGCAACAGGTCAGGCCTGACGCCTGCGTAATTGAGCAGAGTGTTCCCTTTAGCCGCAGCACCGTAGGCCGCCACGCGGCGGCCGGATCGCTTCTGCTCGATGAGAAACGCCACGAGATCGTCTTTCACGCGGTCGGCACGTTGCTGGAACTCGAGGTAAGTTTCGAGGCGTGTCACCCCGAACTGCTCCTCACGCGTGAGCAATGACTCGACACGATCGGTAGTTTCCACCGCCGCTTGGGCGTGACACCCATACACCCGCAGGCTGCCACCGTGGGTGTGCAACGCTTCGACGTCGCTCACCCGTAAGCCGGCCTCGGCGAAGATGCGTACCACAGTCGTCAGTGACAAGTACGAGAAGTGCTCGTGGTAGATGGTGTCGAACTGCGTGCGTTCGATCAGCGGAACGAGGTGTGGAAATTCCAGTGTGACAGTGCCTTCCGGCTTCAGCACAGCGGCCAATCCACGGGTGAAGTCGTTGATGTCAGGCACATGGGCATACACGTTGTTGCCCAGGATCAGATCTGCGCGGCGCCCTTCCTCTGCCAGGCGACTCCCCAACGCCTCACCGAAGAACTCCCTGCGAACCGGGACTCCCAGCGCCTCGGCGGCGGTCGCCGTGCTTTCCGTCGGCTCGATGCCGAGGCAGGGGATGTCTGCTGCGACGAAATTCTTGAGCAGGTAGCCGTCGTTGGACGCCACCTCGATGACGAAGCTATCTGGGCCAAGCCCCAGTCGTTCGGTGATCATGCGCACGTACCCAGCGGCATGGTTAAGCCAACTGCTGGAGGTGCTGGAAAAGTAGGCGTACTCGGCGCTGAACAGCTCTTCAGCGCGAGCGTAATCCTCGGTCTGCACCAACCAGCATTGGTGACACACCTTCACGCGGAGGGGGTAGTGCACTTCTGGGGCAGACAAGTCCTGGGCCTGCAGGTAAGCGTTGGACGGGGGCGCAAAACCCAGGTCCACGAAACTGTGCTCCAGCGGCGTGCTGCAGTGTCGGCACTTCATAAGATGACTCCAGTGAAGTCGGCATCAATTCGTGCATGGGATTGGTCACGAGCTGAAACATCTTGCGGCGGCAACGGCCAGGCGATGGAAAGCCGCGGGTCGTCGTGAAGCAGGCCTCTCTCGGAAGACGGCCGGTAGAACGCCGTGTGTAGATAGAGCAATTCGCTCTCAGGCTCGAGCGCCTGGAATCCGTGCGCGAATCCCTCCGGAATAAGCATCATCTGGGCGTCGTCTTGTACCAATTCCTGAGCGTGCCATTGCAAGAAAGACTCGGAGCCGGCCCGAACGTCAACGGCCACGTCCCAGACCCGGCCGCGAAGACAGCGCACCATCTTCATCTCGGCGTGCGGCGGGTATTGGAAGTGCATCCCGCGCACGGCTCCCACGTGGCTGGTTCTGGAGTGGTTGATCTGGACTATGTGGCGCTCACCCAGGACGCAGTGAAGTTCGTCGGCGCAGAACAGGCGCATGAATGCGCCGCGGGCATCCCGATGGGGTACGGATTGCACGACCTTCAAGCCGGTCAATGGGGTATCGAGAATGTTCATGCCGTCGCTCGGCCCGCGGCTGCCGTTCCCACAATTAATGTGTTCAATTCCAGCATTTCCAAGGCGCTTGGCCGCTGCTCCACAACTCTTCAAGCATGATCTTGTCTCGAAGAGTGTCCATGGGTTGCCAGAATCCTGAATGCTCGAAGGCCATCATTTCGCCATCGGATGCGAGACGGGCAAGGGGCGCGCCTTCCCAAGCAATGTGGTCACCTTCAATGTAATCGAGCACTGAGGGCGACAGAACGAAGAATCCGCCGTTGATCAGGCCGCCATCGCCACGTGGCTTCTCAACAAAGCGCGTCACCCGGTCATCCGCACACTCGATGGCTCCGTAACGCCCGGGCGGAAGTACCGCTGTAACGGTGGCGTGGCGACCGTGCTGACGGTGGAACTCGACGCTGGCACCGATGTTCACGTCACTGAGCCCGTCGCCGTAGGTAAAGCAAAACGCGTCGTCGTCCTGGATGTAGGCTGACACGCGCTTGAGGCGTCCACCGGTCAATGTGTCGTCACCGGTATCCACGAGTGTCACCCGCCAGGGCTCTGCATGGCGCCGATGCACTTCCATCTTGTTGTCGGACATATCGAATGTCACGTCCGACATGTGCAGGAAGTAGTTGGCGAAATACTCCTTGATCACGTAGCCCTTGTAGCCGCAACAGACGACGAAATCGCGTATACCGTGATGCGAGTAGAGCTTCATGATGTGCCAGAGGATCGGCCGCCCGCCGATCTCAACCATCGGTTTGGGGCGGATCGTCGTTTCCTCACTGAGGCGGGTGCCGAGACCACCGGCCAGAATTACGGCTTTCATCGGGCTCACTTGTTCATGGGACGACAGCGACTCGAGCGATCAGGCGGTCGCTTGGCTAATTCACAGGTGAAACTCCGGGCCACCCGTGCAATTGACAGTCATATAGATCGGAGTTTGCGCGACAACGTTTCAGTATTTCTTCACCATGCTGAATCAAGAAAAATGACCCCCGTTGGTTGGACCACATGCGCCCGCACGCTCCATGTCACCTCCAAGCGACTGCCTCCGCACTCGCTGCCCGAACGACGGACACCAGGGAGGAGGGACACGCGGTGAGCGTACACCGACTCAACTATGTGGACGGCCGGTACGCGAGACAAACCTGGCCCTTGATGATGCCGAGCTGAGAATCTGGCGAGGTGACCTTCTGCCAGGTTCGGGCCTCGTGTCGGTCGGTACAGTTGCGTGACGCAATCCATGAGGTGGCGGAGGCACGCGTGAGTGGTTACGGTCACTTCAGCTGCGACGGGCGATCTAGCCAGAGCGGTCGAATGCTCGAGGGGTTGAGTAGTGCGTAGCTGGATTGTGGGCCGGGGGGGCTTACTCGGCAGCGCCGTGTCGAGGTCTATCGGCCCGACGTTCACCGGACAAGCCGTTCCATGGGGGAAGCAGGATGCGGCCGTCGCAGCACTCGAATCCGACCTTGAGCGATTCATCAGCGAGGCACACGACGACGAGTGGTCGATCATCTGGGCTGCCGGCAGCGGCGTCATCGGCTCCACGGCCGAAAAGCTTGCTGCGGAGACGAGCATTCTTTCTCACTTCGTCAACATGTTGCGAGAGTCGCGGCCGACCGGGCGAGGTGCCTTCTTCCTCGCATCTTCCGCGGGTGGCATCTACGCCGGGTCCACTCACCCTCCCTTCAGTGAGTCGGCAACTCCGCGGCCGCTAAGTCCCTACGGTGAAACAAAACTCGCTCAAGAGGTAATGGTCCGGACGACGTTGGAAGGCCGGGTACCACTCGCCATCGGCCGCTTCTCCAACCTCGTCGGACCCGGTCAGAACTTGGCGAAACAACAAGGTCTGGTCAGCCAGCTATGCCGATCTTCGGTGATGAGAAGATCTTTGAACATTTTCGTCCCAATGGAGACCCTGCGCGACTACCTCTACGCGGATGACGCAGCTGCGATGGTGCGGACGGTGCTCGAGAAATCGATACGGAATCAGCCACCAACACCGTTGCTACGCAACATCTGTTCGCAACGACCGGTGTCTGTCTGCACGGTGGTGCGAACAGTGCAACAAGTTGCCCACCGTTCGGTGCGCATCGCGCTCGGAGCGAGCTCGTCGTCGCGCTATCACGTGAGGGACCTGCGGCTGTGCACGAACCACTCTGAGGAGTTCAAGGACGTGGCGATCACGCCGTTCCCGGTGACAGTCAAGCGCGTGTACGACGATGTTTTACGGCAACAAGCGCTGCCGAACCGCTGACGGCCGGCTTCGTCCGGCCCCGTGCCGCAGCGGTATCACCCGGGGCGGCAAACACCCTGTGCCTCAGAGGTTTGTCAGTCGTTTTCGCCGGCACCGCTGTGCTTGCCAACCGCTGTGGCCCCAAGACGAGTTCGCAGCCCGAGCCAGCGGTACAGAGCCTGCCGTCCCAGGGCGGTGGAGCGAGCGCGGGCAGCGCCGATCACCAGGTGGCGCCGATCGAGCAGTCCTGGGTGCTCAGCGGCCAACTCATTGAAGAAGTCGATTACGGATTGGGTCTGGGAGTGCATATACGTACGTACCGTCTCCTGAGACTCATTGAGCCGGAAAGCCCAGAGCGGCCGGGGCACCGCGATCAGATTGCCCTTGCCCTTGAGGAGCACCTCGCAATAGGTCGCCAGATCGAAGAGTGAGGGGAAACGACGGTCCCAGCCCCCGACGGCTACCAAGGCGTCGCGACGGAATAAAGCCGTTGGCGGTTCGCCGAAAATGTTCGTACCGGCGAGCACGCTGCGCCGAATGGCGTCGGTGCCGTTGACTTCGCCGCGCAGCCCGGCCAGTCCGCGGTTACGCAACACCATCCGGCCCGATGCGTCGATGACGTCGCGGGAACTGACAGCCAGCAGCGCTGACGGGTGCGCGGTCAACTCCTTCAACAGCACTTCGAGGTTATCTGGGTAGAGCACGTCATCGGCGCAAACTGCTTTGACGAACTCACCGGTGGCCATGTCGGTCACGTGATTGAAGTTCACGATCGCCGGCCCGCTCTCGGAGAGCCTGGTCAGGCGGACGCGGGGATCGGTGGTGTAGCGCTGTAAGGCTTCCCACGTGCCGTCGGTGGAGTATCTTTCGGAAACCAGAAGCTCGAAGTCGGTGAACGTCTGCGCCAAAATCGACTGCATCGTCTTGTCGATGAATTTGACGCCGTTGTAGACCGGCACGACGACCGATACTTTTGGCGTCACGACACCGCCTCCTGCGAGTGGTCCAAGGAACGTCCGTTGGAACTGGTCTGGGGGGTAAGTCCGCTGAGAGCGACCACGCTGCAGGCCGGGGCGACGGCCACGGAGCTGAGCTGCGACAGCCGAACGAGCCTGGGCAGTACACCCTCCTAGCGTGGGAGGCGCCATCCCGGGCAACGCCGGTGTGGGCCGAGTATGGCAGTAACTTAGTTGCCAACTTATCGTGACGCTAGGCTTCTGTCAGATCGCCCCGGCGTATCGCAGGTAGGGCACGGATACATCTGCGAACATGTGTCTAGACCGCACACGCCACGTGCTGAAACAGAAAGCGAGTCATGACCACTCTCCGCGCTGTGCCCGCTTCTCAGAAGGTGGGATTGCCAGAGGTTTCTCTGTCGAGAGCGTCGCGAAGGTGAGCGTGACGGCGGCGGTGAAAGCACGGGTAGGCCGCCCCGTGCTGCTCAACCTTCGTCCGCTGCGCGATCGACGCGCCGACGAGGCAGGCCGTTGTGTCGTTTGCGGCACCGACACCACCTTTGCCTTCAATTCCTGGACTCTCCCCGAGGAGATGCACGCCTACTGGGCCGATTCGAGGGTGTCCCGAGCCAACGCCCGGCGCGAAAGTTTGTTCTGCCGGCAGTGCTGCAGCAACCTGCGGGTGCGGCGAATCGCTGAGGTACTCGTCCACCTTTACGGGCCGCCCGAGTGCAAGTCGTTCGCCGAGCTGGTCGAGTATCCGGAGTTTCGTCAGCTCGACGTTGCCGAAGTGAACACCATCGGGTCACTGGGTTCGCTACACAACCTGTTGCGTCAGCTCCCGAAGCTGATGTTCTCCGATTACCGTGGCCCGGACCGCTTAGGTGAGCTCATAGACGGCGTTCGAAATGAAGACATGGCCCGCTTCACCTACCCCGATGCCGCCTTCGACATCGTCTTATCGTCTGACACCCTCGAACACGTCCCGGACTTTCGGGCCGCGCTGTCAGAAACGCGGCGGGTGCTTCGCCCCGGGGGGCGCCACATCTTCACGGTCCCGGTGGTCTGGACGCACGAGACTACCGAGGTGCGGGCGCGCATAGGCGACGACGGCGAGATCGTGCACCTCCTGCCGGCCCTCTATCACGGCAGGGGGAGCGGAGCCTACCGGTTCATCCCGGTGGGAGTCGATTTGCTGGCGTTCACAGAGTTCGGCCGCGACATCGTCGAGTACGTGCGCGAGGCCGGCTTTGAGCCGGAGGTGTACGCGGGTTCGGATGACGGGACGGGCGCCGAAATTGTGTTCGCGGGGCGCGTCAGCGGGTGACCGCGTATCCGAATGGTCTAAGAAGCGGTTCGGTTGAGGAAACCGCAGCCGTCGCGCCCAAAGGCCACCAATGAGTGAATTCGACCTGCCGCCCGAATCGGCGCCGCCAGGTCCGCTGATGCGGCTCATCCACGACCAGCGCGCGGCGTTTCTGGTGGTGGGCGGCATCAACACCGTCGTGGGATTCGGGATCTTCGTCGCCTGCTCCGAGACGGTGGGCGATGTCGTCGACCGCCATTTCGGCACGGTCGCCGGTTCATTGGTGACAGTCGGTATCTCCCACGTCCTGAGTGTGCTGTTCGCCTTCGTGATGCATCGCCGGCTGGTGTTCCGCGTCAGGGGCCACGTGCTGCGTGACCTCGTGCGCTTCGAGAGCGTCTATCTCACGACATTCGGCCTCAACGCCGTAGCCCTCCCCGTGTTGGTGGAGCTGGGCGTGCAGCGCGTCTTGGCGCAGGCGCTCCTATTCGTGCCCATCTTGGTGCTCAACTATCTCGGTCACCGCTACTTTTCGTTCCGGCGCAGCGCCGCCGACGCTCACGACGAGTCGGCAAGGAAATAGTCATTGCAGCGGTTAGGGTCCCCGGCGTGGACTGAATTCCTGGGACTCGGTCAAAACATTTGTCACTGTTGCCATTTCGCATATCTGGGTGGTGCTGTTCGCGTTCGTGATGCAGGGCCGGTCTGGTATGCCGCGTGCGGAGCCAGGTACTGGGCGACCTCGCGCATTTCGAGGGCGTGAACTCGGTGTTCACCGGATGTCTCGGCTCGGTGCAGCGCCGCCGAACTCCACGCTCCGCCGCACGATCCGCCAAGTTGTCCCGTGCGTCCTGTGTCCACAGTCCCGAACCTCACCAGCCAGTGAGGTTAGAATCTGGGCGGCTCAGTGGGGCACCCTGTTTGAGGGCCGTTACGTTTGCAGCACAAGCGAGGAGAACGCAGTGAACCGACCCGGTGGGGTGCTCCGGGGTGCGGTTCGGCGTGCCCGCGCGCGGTTCACGGCCGTGACCAACCAATCGGAGCGAACCCTCTTACTAGGCACCGTCCTGGTCGCCTCGATGCTCTCGGCCACTGTCGGATTCGTGCTGGCGCATTACTACTCCGTCGATGTCATTACATCCCTGCTCATCTTTTTGCCATCCGATTGTTTTGTGGACCTGGGCATCGACGTTGGTCGACATTGTTTCAGCGACTATGCGATCTCGGTGAAGCTTGGGATGCGGGCGAACCCGTGGGAGCCCGTCCTCATGTATCTGCCTCCCGATTTCAAGCTCGCCAGTGCTAACTATCCGGCGGCCGGCCTGGCGCCTCAGGTGATGTTCGGATTGTTAGGTAAGTGGTTGGGCGCGCCCCGACTGGGGTTGCTGGGCTACTTGACCGTCTTGACGGCCGCGGTCTTTACTCCCGCGGTGTGGGCATCGCGTGGTGCGCTTGGTCTGGAGCGACTTGTGGTGTTCGGGGCGTGCGGTGTGGCCGCAATTCCGGCTTGGGTGGTGATCGATCGAGGCAATGCGGTCGGCTTTATGGTTCCGATCGCCTTGGTATTCCTCATTGCGCTGTGCCGCGAGCGATGGGGTCTGGCCGCCGTCATGGTGGTGCTCGCCGCGCTTCTGAAACCACAGTTTGCGGTACTGGTTGTCGTGTTGTTCGCCGCCCGACAATGGCGGTTGGGCGGCATTGCCGTCGCCGGTGTGGCCATATCGAATGTTGCCGCATACGCGCTGTGGCCCCGAGATTTTCCGGGCACGATCATCCAATCAGTTAGTGGCATCGTCGGGTATGGCGGTTCAGCCCAATCAGCGGTTGTAGAGGGCTCTAACGCGTCGTTCGGAAAGGCGCTGCTGGCGATCCCCGACAGGATCAAGGCAAGTCAGAACGGCGGCAAGATCCCTGATGACTTCCTTGCCGCTCCACGATCACTGATCGGGTACGTCGTGCTCGTCCTCGTCGTGGCGGTTGTCATAGGTTTAGGGAAGCGTTTGCCTCCCGTCTTGGCCGGTTTCACGATGCTTGCGGTGGCGTCGCTGTTCATCTCGCTGGCCAATCCTTACTACTTGGTGTTCGTGTTGCCCATCGCAGCCGTTGTGGTCCGAGATCCCGACGGGCCACCAGGGAGAGGAATCTTCGACCGCCCAGAAATGTCCGCAGATCGCCGTCGCGCAGTCGGTGTATGTGTGAGCATGGCTGTGGCGTTTTCCATTGCTCAGATACTTTTGCCAGGGCCGTCACGTCGCGTGGCGCCGCCGAGTGCCGACAGCGGCCTCCTGCTTGTCGACACCACAATGTCCCTCACCCCAATCCTGTGGCTTGTCACGCTGGGAGTGATTTTCACGTCGTACGCTCGGCGTCCGGCTCTTGCCCGCGCCGGTGAATCAACCGACCAACCAGGCGCGCCGCAGCGATAGACGCGGGTAGCCAGCGAGTCGACGTTGATCATCGGCAGACGGCTACCGTGACCAATGAAGACAATGGTGTCGCGCACGGCGGGGCTGCGTCTGCGTGCACCGCTTGGGAGTGGGGCTGGCGTTGACCACCCACGGCGCAGCTTTCATCGCGTCGTGGGTTGCCGGCTATATTGGCAGGCACTGGCGATGCGGCGTCTAGCCTTTGGAATGGCGGGCGTGGCGGCGCCGTCTGGGGCGCCGAACGTGTTGCGCCGGTCGGGGCGGGACTTGGTGTCGTTCGGGGCTACGCGAAACGACCTGCCAGCGCGATCATTCGGATAGGCTCGGTGCCCGAATCACAGCGCGGAGAAGACGAATTGACACCAGACGCGGAGTTGACGCTGCACCAGGACCGCAGTGCACCGGTTGTTGAGGGCGAGGACAACGGTCGGCCCGACTCGGTGACACCGCGGCCCGACAAGCCGCGACCTGACAGATCAGCGTTCGTACTGATAGCGGCGGTCGCCTGCACGGTACTGGGCGCCAAGCTGATCACTATTTCGGCTGTCGGCTCGTCCATGCCCATCATGGATCAGTGGGATGCGGAGGCCGCACGACTTTATTCTCCTTATTTGACGGGTACGCTCTCTTTCGCCGACCTGTTCGCCCCGCACAATGAGCACCGAATTTTCCTGCAACGCGTACTCGCGCTGGTGCATTTCGAGTTGGCCGGTGAGTGGAATCCGCGCCTCGAGATGGTCTTTCAAGCCTTCGTGCACACTGCGGTGATCGCCTCGCTGACGGCCGCGCTGATGCCACTCGTCGCGCGACACCGCCGGATCATCTTTGCCAGCTTCGTCGCACTGCTCTTCGCAATCCCATTCGGTTACGAGAACACGCTGTGGGGCTTTCAGGGTCAGTTGTATTTCATGCTGCTCTTGGGCATCGCGGCGATAGTCGCCTTCAGCGGCGCCCGACCGTTCTCCGTCCGCTGGTTCGGTGGATTGGCCGCCGGCGTGCTCAGTTTCTTTTCTTTCGCGACGGGCGCGACCAGCATGCTCACCGCCGGTGGGCTGGTGATATTGCAGCTCGCCACCAATTGCAGGAAACGCTCCGGTCGCGAATACGCAGGCGTAGCGGCGATCATGCTGATCGCGGTGGTGATGTTTTCATGGACGGCATCAGGTTCACATCCGATGAGTACGCCGTGGACCGTCCTGCTGGGTTTGTTACTGCTGACCGCACGGGTGATCATCGCAGCGGTCCCGGCGGTTCTGTTCTGTCGCTACACGGTGCAAAGGCGGCCGTCCGTCAGTGACCGCGCGTGGGTGGCCGTCGGACTCAGTGCATGGATCGCCATTCAGTTGGCGCTGCTCGCATACGGTCGGGGAACGGTCATTGCGGTGCGGTACAACGACATCATTCTGCTTGCGTATCCGGTCGGGTTTGTGGCACTGTTCGCGCTGACGGACCGTGCCCGCGGCACCCACCGGCGCCGGTTTGCGGGGCCGAAAGCGGCCACGGCGTGGCTGTTCGCTGTGGTGGCGGTATTCACGGGGATGGGTTACGTGGCTGGCCTCGGTGCCATCGACTGGAACAAGTCGACCCGTCAACAGGTCGTCAACGTGCAAACCTATTTCGCCACCGGCAACGTCGACCAGCTGAAAGCAAAAGGCGATCACGGCGGGACCTTCGACCTCGCCTACCCCAATCCTCGGCGCATGGCCGAGGTGCTGAGGGACCCTAACGTCAGAGCAATCCTGCCACCCGAGGTCCGGCCCCCCGACGCCGACAATGCCGGCGCCCGGCAACGTATGTGGCTCAAGGGCGCGGCCGCCGGCGTCACCGCGACCGTGACACACGTGACCCTGCAGATCGGCCCCGTCTTATTGGCAATCGGTGTCGCCTCTTTCTTCGCGGCCGCCGCACGAGCCAGCCTCTCGAGCGTCAGGGCGATGACGCCACAGACAAGCGAAAGAAGCAAATGCGCACTTTAGTAAAGGAATTCGCACCGAAGTCGGCTGGCGACCTGCTGCTTATCCTCAAGTACCAACGATGGCGATTGCCCTTTCGTCGTGAGTATCAGGCGGCAGTCGAAGGCAAGTACGGAATCGAAATCGGCGGCCCCAGCAGCGTTTTCAGCACCGTACTGCCGCTGTATCAGTGCGTACGCGGCCTTGACGGGGTGAACTTCGCAACCGATACCGTTTGGGAGGGCCACATTCAGGAGGGCCAGACCTATAGATACTTCGGTGACGGCGCTGGGCACCAATACATCTCCGACGCGACCGACCTGAGTCAGATCCCAACGGCGCACTACGATTTCCTGTTGTCGTCGAACTGCCTGGAGCACGTCGCGAACCCCTTCAAAGCGTTGCTGGAATGGAAACGAGTCATCAAGCCCGGCGGAGGTTTCGTTCTGGTTCTGCCTAACAAGGACAGCAATTTCGATCACCGCCGCCCGGTCACCGCCTTGAGTCACTTGCTGGACGATTTCGAGCGGGATATGGGTGAGGACGATCTCACCCATCTCGAAGAGATCTTGACGTTGCATGACCTCCAAAGGGATCCCCCTGCCGGTGATTTGGAGCATTTTCGCCAGCGCAGCTTGCAGAACTTGAGCAACAGGACACTTCATCATCACGTCTTCGATGCGGCTCTGATCGAGGCGATGTTGGCCCATTTAGACTTCGAAGTGCGCGACGTCACCACGACCCGGACCGATTTCTTCGCGCTCGCCATCAAGGGCACCGCTTGAGGTGCCCGTGAAACTCCGCTTCCTGCACGAGGAATCGCAACGCGCTGCGCTGCTTGCCGCAGCCCGCTACCGTCTCACCGGCGATGCGTCGGGCTTCGTCTGTGAAGCGCACCAGGAACTTCCGCCCCAACCCCCGGCCGGTCGACGCGCACTCGTGTTCTTTGCACACTTCGATCCGCAAGGCGTGGTCGATCCCTACGTCACCTACTACCTGGAGCAGTTGCATCGGATCGGCGCAACCATCATTTTCGTCTCCGGCTCGCCAACGCTCACACCGGAGTCCGTCGCGCCCCTGCGATCTCTGTGTGCCGGCATTTACACGCGGCGTACGTTGTCCCTTGATTTCGGTTCCTGGCACCTCGCGTGGCGCCTATTGGGGCAGCACGGTTGGTCGCTCGACCAGTTCGACCGCCTCGTTCTGGCCAACGACAGCGTCTATGGCCCGCTGTTTCCCATCGAGGAGATGTGGGGCTCGTTCCGGGGCGCCGACATGTACGGCGCCATCGAAAGCGAGGAGTTCGGAGCGCACCTGCAATCGTTTTTCCTGGCCTGGGATCTCAACCCGCGCACCCGGGCATTCCTAAGCCGTTTCTGGGATCGGTTCCAGTACATCGTCGACAAGAACAAGCTCATCAGGCGGTACGAGATCGGCCTGTCCAAGCGCGCACGCAAAGCCGGACTGTCTATCAAACCGTTCGCATCGGCGGCAACCATCAGCGCAACATACGAGCGTTCACCCACGCACGAGTGGGCCGTCAAGTTCCACGGGGAGCCGATCAACAACACCCTTTATTTCTGGGATGGCCTGATCGAGCACCTGAGATTTCCCTTTCTCAAAACGATTCTGCCGCGCCACAACACGCCCTGGCACGACTCGATGGCGAATCTGCCGGACTTCCTCGAGCGGCACACCGAATATCCATACGCGTTGATCAGCGCGAATGTGGAGCGGCTCGGATGCGGCCCAGCGTCCTGGATCAGGCCGTCGCCCACGCCGCAATAGGGCTATCCCACAGTCATTTCGTAGAAGTGGAGCCGTGCCGACGCGCTTGTGTCGCCAAGAGACGTATGACGGCCGACGGCGATGGTGTGGGCATGAATCTCGATGTTTGTGCCGTCCAGCGAGCGTGGAGAACTGAGCAGAAAAGGTTCGGCCGCATTCGCCGCCACGAGACGGTACGTCACTCCGTCCAGCGCGACTGTGAAGTTGGAAAGCGGAGCGACTGTGCCCTGAAACAGACGGTCGCAAAGGTTCTGGTCCAGGTCGAGGCTCACCAGCACCGCCTTGCCCGGTTGGCTCGGGCTCGGAACGGTGATGGTCTCTTTGTCGTGGACGCTGGTCTCCGAGACGCCGGTGAGCTGTCCGCAGTGTGAATGCACACGCTCGAACAGCGCCCACTGGTTCTCTATGCCCTTGAGTTCGTAATTGCACAGCAGCACACGGGAATACAGAGGTGACTCCTGTACCCCGAGACGGCCGTCGATGCCTTTGGCCGGTTTGTCGGAAGATATGCGGGAAAGCACGTGCTGAGGCCCGTTCGCGAGCGTGTCACGGTTGAGCGCGTCGAGCATTGGCGTGTACGCCGAGTATGTCTGGAAGACGGGCGTCGGATGCCAACCCAGGTTGTAGGCCCAGACTGCCGACGCCTCGCTGGGGTCCACGTGAATCGGAGCCGATCCGATGGTGTCGAGAAACCTGGCCGGGATGGCGTACTGCGCGCGCTGCCGTGCCTTCGATTCCTCCACGCGCCGATCCCATTGCCCCGGAGTCGCCAGGGTGAACAGGCGCTGCACTGCCCGCACCGGCGAGAGTGCTATGGCCTCGGTCCGGATCAACGGCAGCGGGCCGGCCAAACCCAGGTAGACCAGCACCACCGCGACCAGTGCAACGGATCGCTCCCGCCGCCTCAACGAGGGCGTGACCACGGTCGCCACCACGATCAGCGACAGCAGGATGAAGACGTGTCCGGCATCGAAGCGTCCGAATGCCGTCTTCGCGACAATCAGGCTCACGAGTAGGACGAGCACGACGAATCGACGCGGGATGTCGGGGCGGCGGCGCACGAAAAGGAGGCAGATGGCCGCTATCCATCCGAGGGCCAACAGCACCGAAGGGATGGCGAACGGGAAGAGAGGCACGGCCATCGCGTCGACGTAACCCGACGCGACGGCAACGCTCAATCGCAACCAGACAGGTAGTTCGGCAATCGGCTGGCCCGCAAGCAACCACCAGACAACCGTGGACGTGACGAACACCGCGACCGTTGCGCTGTGGCGCCCAAGGGCCCGCCAATCACTCAACAGCGACAGGGTAAGAGCGATCGCCAAGATCATCGGGCCGCTGTTGACCTTCACCAGGAACTGAAACCCGGCGACGGCGCCGAGGGTGATGCAGGTTGCGAAAACCGTCGACCGCTTCGCATCCCGCCCCAACAGTGGCACGATCGCCCATGCAAAAGCGGCGAGAACGGCCAGGTCCGGATACAGGGAGGCGATCAGCAGATTCGCAAACCCTGTCGTCAGGAATGCGCCGAGCAGCGCAGCCGTCGGTGCATAACGTTGCCGCAGCGCTGCGGCGATCCCGAGGAACAACGCCACCAGGACAATCACCTGGTAGCCGGTAGCCAACACCGACTGGCCGTAGTAATAGAAGCCCGGGTTATGGAGGAAGCCGAGGGGACCGGCCGTGAACACGATCTCCGGGCCCCAATCAAGGTCGCGACTGCGAGCTAACGCAAGCGCGCTTTCCCAGGACGGGTCTAGCCCAACCGGAGGCTCCGTGGCTGAAATCGCTTGAAACAGGAGCGCGGCAACGACTGCGGTAACCACCCGTTGCCAAGGAGCCGACCCCCAGTCAGCCGATGAGCACCACGACTTGAAACGATTTAATTGGCCCCCCGCCATCTTTCCAAGCTAACAATCCGAGAGCCAATAGTGAACGTCGGCAACGATCTCAAGTCGCCTCGCGGTCGCGCGCATCCGTGTACAGTCAGCGCGTGGCCGTGCTGATTACGGTTCCGGTGTTCGGACAACATGAATACACGCACGCTCTGGTGGGGGATTTGGAGCGTGAGGGCGCTGAGTATCTCATCGTCGACAATCGCGGCGACTACCCCAGGATCGGCAACGAACGGGTCATGACGCCCCGCGAAAACCTGGGCTGGGGTGGGGGGAGTGAGCTGGGTTTTCGGGTCGCCTTCTCCGAGGGCTACTCCCACGCGATGACACTGAACAACGACACGCGGATCTCCAAGGGTTTTGTCACCGGCCTGCTCGATCCGCGGCTTCCCGAGGACGCGGGAGTCGTCGGCCCGATGATCGACCACGGGTTCTGGTGCGCCGAGGTGGAGCAGCCGGTTGATGCGGCTGATTACGTGCCGCGCCCGTTCTATCGGCAAGTTCCTGCGGTAGAGGGCGTGGCGTTGATGCTGTCCCGCGCTTGTTGGCTGGAGATCGGCGGAATGGATTTGCGCACCTTCGGGCGCTACGGCTGGGGTATCGACCTCGATCTGGTGTTGCGCGCCCGCGATGCGGAATTCGGCTGCTACACCACCGAAATGTCCTACATCAACCACTTCGGACGAGTCACTGCCAAAGACACATTCGGCAGAAAGCGCTACGAATTCCTTGCCGAGCAGGTGATGAATCATGGGATGCGCAAGACGCACGGTCGACAGTGGCGCAAAAGATTTCCCCCGGGAACACTGCCACAACCGGCTTGGAAGAAGACCGGTATTGCGTACCAGACGTTCCCGCTAGAGCCCTGAGAACGACCCTTGCCCGACAACGACATCGAATCAAAACCGACGGTCTCGGTGTGTGTACCGATGTACAACAACAGCGCAACCATCGAGCGTTGCCTGCGCAGCATCCTGGACCAGGACGGCGTCGATTTCGAAATCGTTGTGGTAGACGATGATTCGACGGATGATTGTGCCGCCGCCGCGGCCGCGCTGCTCAGACCGCAGGATCGACTGGTGCGCAACGCACCTCGGCTGGGCCTCAACGGGAATCACAACAGGTGCCTCGAGGTCGCGCGCGGCGAGCTCATCCAGTTCGTGCACGGTGACGACTGGCTGCTGCCCGGCGCGCTGCGGACCCTGGCCTCGTGTTTCGACAACGCCGAGGTGGGGATGGCCTTTGCCCCAAGGAAAGTGGAGACCGACGACCAGGACTTCCGGCGACAATACGGGGTCCTGCACACCCACTTCAAAGGACTGCAGGCCCATAATCGCGGACGGTCGCTGGTGAGACAAATGGCGGCGCGCGGGGCGTTGCACAACTGGATAGGCGAACCGACGTGTGTGATGTTTCGTCGCCGGCTCGCCCTGGACGCAGGTGGCTTCCGTGACGACGTCTACCAACTGGTCGACTTGGACATCTGGTACCGCTTGATGCTTCGTTCCTCGGTCGGCTTTGTGCCGCAGGAGTTGTCTGTGCGCACTCATACCGCGACGACCGAGTCGGCTCGCAACCTGTCCATGCGGCGTTATTGGCTCGACCAGCTGCGCATTCTGACCTGGTTGACGCTGGATCCGGCCTCATCCGCCAGTGTCCGGACCCTCGCAGCGCTGTGGTGGCTGCCGGCATGGCTCTCACTGCTGCAGGCTGTGGTGTGGGGGCCGCAGCGCTGGTCGTCACTGAAAACCTTCAGTCAGGCGCCTTTTCGTGAAATCGCCCGCGCCCGCCGTTTCCGGCGTGCGCTCGCCCCGACTAGGTGATCTCAGCGGTCAAGCCGAAGTCGGCAAAGGTCTGAGATACCAGCTCGCGCAAGGCCTCTGTCGAATTATGTTGGCCGGGCCGGTAGGCGACCACGCTGATGAACACCTTGCCCGGAATGCGTCCCGACGCCACGAAAAGCTGACCGCCCATACCCTCGAGTGCGCGCTTGCTGATCCCCGGCTCGATCAGCCGTCCATAGGCGTAGTCGGCGTCCGAGCCGTCCGGCCGGATAACCGCCGGATCGAGTGGACCCAGGTTCGAGCACCCGACCGGAAGGGCAGATGAGCCCAGACCCACGCCTACCAGCCTCCGCGCCGCCCACTTCGGCGTCATGGCAGCCAGCGGCAGCGGCGCCAACAGCTCGTAGGCCTGCTCCGCGCGCTCAGTGAGCGCCTGCTTGAGCTTGCCGCGTATCTCCACCAGATCCGACGCTGCGTGCGCGGGGTCGACGGCGATGTTGGCGAACGTCATCGCATTGCCGCGGGTATCGTCCGGTAGGCGTTGTCCGACCGGAAACGCCAGGGCGACGGACCCGTCCGTGGCGTGACGGCCCATGCGGGCGCCGAGACTGGCGGCAAATCCCGCGAACAGCGAGTTGCTGGTGCCGCCCAAGCGTGCCGCGCACGCATCCCACTCGACCAGGTCGACGTAGGCGACCAGGGTGGGTACCACCACAGGCTGGTCGTCGCGCGCCGTCCGCGGCGCAGGCGGGGCCCCGGCGATCGAGGACGCGAATTCTCTTCGACCCTGCCGCGCCAGCCGCAACCCTGCGGCCAGCGCTTTTGCCAGTTCCGGCACTGAGGCCAGGGTCTGGCGCGCATCCTCGAGTACCGCGTGGGCGCGAGTGCGCGAGCCGGGTCCGGGATAGCCCAGGTCCCGCGTTCTGCCGCGGGCCGCGTCGGCGATCACCTCCACCAGCCCCAGTCCGTCGACCAGCGTGTGTGAGGCCACCAGGCTGATTGCCGTGCCGCCGTCGTCCAGCGGCAGCACACCCAGGTGCCAACCGGGGCCGAATTCCGGGTCGATGGGTAGGCAAGCGCGCTCGTAAGCCCATGCGTTCACCTCTCCTCGTGGACGCGGCGTATCCGCGATGTCCAGATCCGGCTCCCGCGACACCACCCAGCGGTCACGCGCGAAAGGCAACGGAGAGCGTTCGATTCGGCGGCCCAGCAAGCCGTGCCCGAGATTGTCGTGAAACCGCCGTAGTGCCTCGATGTCGACCTCGCGGTTGTACAACCAGACGACCTGCGCCAGCGTCCCGTAACCGAGCGCCCGAACACCCAGGAACGACACCTGATCCATGTGTGCGAGCCGGTTGTCCACGATACGGCGATTATCCATTACCTTCGGAATCCCGTTTTCCAAAGCTGGCTCCTCGGCAAAGGTAGTCTGATGTCCGTGGTTGAATCCTCACTTCCCAATGTCGTGCGCGAGCGTGCGAGTTTGCAGCCCAACGATATTGCGCTCACCTACATCGACTACGACCATTCCTGGGACGGCGTTGAACTGACCCTGACCTGGTCACAGCTCTATGTGCGCATGCTCAACCTCGCCGCCCTGATCAGGGAGCACGCGACGACCGGTGACCGCGCATTGATCCTGGCGCCGCAGAGCCTCGACTACATCGTGAGTTTCCTTGCGTCGCTGCATGCCGGCGTCATCGCGGTTCCCCTGTCGGTCCCGATGGGTGGTGCCCACGACGAACGCACCGCGTCGGTGCTGGCTGACACGTCGCCGGCCGTGGTGTTCACGGCGTCGTCGATCGTCGACAACGTGGCCGAGTACGTCCGGGCGCAGCCCAGCGACATCAAGACCGAGATCATCGAGCTCGACAAGCTGCAGCTGGACGGTCGGCCGGGCGCGGCGGGGCGCGCCCGGTACGAGCAGCCGGAAACGATCTACCTGCAGTACACGTCCGGTTCCACCCGCACCCCGGCCGGCGTCATGGTGTCCAACAAGAACCTCATGGCGAATTTCGAGCAGATCATGACCGCCTACTACGGCGTGTACGGCAAGCTGGCCCCGCCCGGATCGACCGTGGTGTCGTGGCTGCCCTTCTATCACGACATGGGTTTCATCCTGGGACTGATCATGCCCATTCTGACGGGGATGCCGGCCAAGCTGACCAGCCCCATCGGGTTCCTGCAGCGACCCGCTCGATGGATGCAGATGCTGGCCAACAACACCCTGGGATTCACCGCCGCTCCGAATTTCGCGTTCGACCTGGCGTCACGCAAGACCAAAGACGAGGACCTGGAAGGTCTTGACCTCAGCGGCATCCACGCCATCCTCAACGGCAGTGAGCGGGTGCAGCCCGTCACACTCAAGCGTTTCGTCGACCGGTTCGCTCCGTTCGGACTCGACCCCAAGGTCATCCGGCCGTCCTACGGGATGGCCGAAACCACGGTGTATGTCGCGACCCGCCAGGCCGGACAGCCACCCAAGATCGTCAACTTCGACGCGACGAAATTGCCGGACGGTCACGCCGAACGGATCGAGGGCGAAAGCGAAAGCAGCACACCGCTTGTCAGCTACGGAGTGGTGGACACCCAAGAAGTGCGCATCGTCGATCCCGACACCGGCATCGAGTGCCCGGAGGGCACCGTCGGTGAACTCTGGGTGCACGGCGGCAATGTCGCTTCTGGCTACTGGCAGAACCCGGAGACGACGTCAGCCACCTTCGGTGCGTCGATCGTCAACCCCACCCCCGGCACGCCGGAGGGCCCCTGGCTTCGGACGGGCGATTCCGGGTTCTATTCCGAGGGCGAGCTGTTCATCCTGGGCCGGATCAAAGACCTGCTGATCGTGTACGGGCGCAATCACTCACCCGACGACATCGAGGCGACCATTCAGACGGTCAGCCCGGGCCGGTGCGTGGCGATTGCCGTTCCACAAGACGGTGTCGAGAAACTCGTCGCCATCATCGAACTCAAGCAGAAGGACGAAACGGCAGAAGAGGCGGCCGAGCGTTACGGCAACGTGAAACGTGAAGTCACGTCTGCCATTTCCAAGGCTCACGGCCTGAGTGCGTCCGATATCGTTCTGGTGGCGCAGGGTTCGATTCCGATCACCACCAGCGGCAAACCCCGGCGCGCGCAGTGCGGGGAACTCTACCGGCGCGGCGAGTTCGTCCGGTTGGACGCATAGCCCTCAAATCGGCGGCAGTAAATCTGCGGCAGACTGCCCCGCGAGCGTGGCGTGCCGAGTGGGCAGCGCGCGAATATCAGGTGATGACCGAGGTGTCCGGTTTCGGCCTCACCACATCGGCCCGAGCGTCACCATTCAACTCTCGTTGCAGCTCTTGGTATCCCGGCATGTCGGCGAGACCGAACAACGGTAGCGAGTGGGTCAGCAGCTGGTCGGCCTGTTGCTTGCCCAGGCGCATCTCTTTCGCCTTGCGCTTGCGCTTGGATTGTGACGCGCACCTCGACAGGTCATAGTCGGGCACCGTACTGAGACCGAACAACGGTAGCGAATGCGCCGGCAACAGGTCGATGGTGCTGCCCACCGGCTTCGGCTTGGGTGGCCGGACCACCTTTGGTTTTGGCGGCGGAGCCGGCGCTTTGCCCGTCACGAACCGTTTGGTGCGGTCGAGCCAGAGGTCGGCCTTCTGCTCCCACTTGCTCTTCTTGCGGTTGCTGTTCGTCTGGCCCATCTTCGATGGCCACCAGTTCTTCTGGCCGATCATCGCGGCCAGCGCGGGAACCGTGATGGTGCGCACCAGGAACGTATCGATCACGATGCCGATACCGATGGTGAAGCCGGCTTGAGCCATGGTGGTGATGCTGGCGGCCAGCAGGCCGAACATCGACGCTGCGAAGATCAACCCCGCGGAGGTGATCACCCCACCGGTCGAGCCGACGGTGCGGATGACACCGACCCGCACGCCGTGCGGCGACTCGTCGCGTATTCGGGAGATGAGCAGCATGTTGTAGTCGGCGCCGACCGCGACCAACAGGATGAACGACAGACCGGGCAGGCTCCAGTGCAGGTCTTTACCCAGAATCAACTGGAAGACGATGACACCCAGCCCCAGTGCCGACAGGTACGAAACCAACACGGAGGCAATGAGATACAGCGGCGCAACCACGGCGCGCAGCAGTGCGACCAGAATGAGGAACACGATGATGATGGTCGCGATGACGATGAACCGGATGTCGCTGTTGTAGTAATCGCGGGTGTCGGCCATCACGGTCGGCATGCCGATCAGGGCGACTTTGGCGTCGGACAGTTCGGTGTTCGGCAGCGCAGAGCGTGCGGTTTCCTCGATCTTGTGAATCTGGTTCATGCCCTCGGGGGTGAATCCATTGAGACCGCTCTGCACCAGATACTGCGCGGCGTGTCCATCCGGCGACAGGAAAGCTTGTGCCCCTTGCTTGAAGTCGTCGCGGGTGAGGATCTGCGGCGGAATATTGAAGCCGGCCATGTTCGGGCGCTCGGCGTCGCGCCGCATTCCCAGCAGGAAGTCGGATGCCTCGTTGAGACCGCCGCCCATCTTCTTCACCTGGTCGACCAGTGCCTGAACACCGTCCGCCACGGCGCCACTACCATCGGCTAGCGCGCCGGCGCCCTGCTGCAGTTGCGACAGTGTGTTGGGCAACCCCTTGACCATCTTCATGGTGTTGACGATCTGCTTCAGCTGGTCGTCGAGCTTGCCTACCGTCTGCGCCAAGGTCTGATATTGATCGGTCTGCTGCAGCGTGACCGCGAACGCTTGGATCGAGCGGAGCAGGCCGTTGTTGCCGGACTCGACGATAGCCGCCAGCTGTCCGCGCGATCGCACACAAGCGGGGTCGGCGTTGCAGGACGGGCTTTCATTGAGGGCCGTCACCATGGGGGCGGCCCATACCGCAGTGGTTTGGGCATCGCTGACGGTCCCGCTCAAATTGTTGCCGAGCGCACGCATGCGGCTGACAGCGCCGGACGCTTGGTCGAGCTGCTGGATGGTCTTGTCGCCACCCATCAGCTGCAGCAGATTCTGCAGCATGCTGACCAGCCCCGCCGAGCTGGCGACGGCTTCATTGACTTGGCTTCGAATCTGGGCGAGGGCGTCGGCCAGTTGCCGGGAGCCGCCCACCAGGTGGTCGAGTTCTCCGCCGTGTTCGGAGATCGCAGTGGATGCCTCGTTGAGCTTGCTCCCGACCTCACCCGCCTGGAACGACACCTTGGTTTCTTTCAACGGTTCCCCATTGGGCCGGGTCAGGCCGCGCACCATGACGATGTCCGGCAGGTCGGCGATCCGGCGGGACATCATCTCCAGGTCGGCCAGGGCGGCCGGTGTGCGCAGATCCTTCTTGGACTGAACGAACAGCACCATCGGGCTCATCGAGTTCATCGGGAAGTGCCGATTGAGCGCGTTGAAGCCCCGGACGCTGTCCATGTCCTGGGGGACGGTCTTGAGGTCGTCGTAATTGAACCTGATCAGGCTGGTGCTGCCGGCCAGAGCCAGCAGGATGACCAGGCTGCCTACCAGGTGGATCACCGGACGCCGCACGATGCGGCTGCCGGAGATACGCCAGAAACGAGTGGTCATGTCACGGCGCGGCTTGATCCAGCCTCTTCGGCCGACGATCACCAGGACGGCCGGCAAGAAGGTGGTCGCGGCAATCAACGTCACGACGATGGAGATGGAGATGGCCGGGCCGACGGCCGAGAAGACCTCCAGCTTGGTGAAGATCATGGCGAGGAACGTGACCGCGACGGTGGCCGCCGACGCGGCGATCACCTTGCCGATGGACATCAGCGCCTTCTTGACCGCGACATCCGAAGTCTCACCATGTCGCACGAAGTCGTGATATCGGCTGATCAAGAAGACGGCATAGTCCGTCCCGGCACCGATCATGACGGCGCTCATGAACACGATCGTCTGCATGTTGACGATGAAGCCCATCTCGGCGAGCGCGGATAACAGCCCCTGCGCGCCGACGATGGACACACCGATGGTGGCCAGCGGCATCAACATCGTCACCAGGTTGCGATAGACGATGATGAGGATCACCAGAACACTGATGATCGTGCCCATCTCGATGATCTGAACGTCTTCTTCACCGATCTTCTGCACGTCTGCGACGGTGGCGACGGGTCCGCTCATGTAGGCGTTCAGCGACGTTCCGGCCACGGTCTTCTTGGCGATGGCGGTGATGTTGCGCAGCGCCGCTTGGCTCTCTGGAGACGTTGCTTCACCCGGGAGCTGGATCGGAAGGTTCCAGGCCTTCTTGTCCTTGCTCTCGAAGATCTCACGCGCCTTCGGCGTGCCCAGGAAGTCCTGCACCTGCATCTTGTCCTGCGTATCGGCGTGCAGGTTGTCGATCAGTCTGTGGTAGGTCTCCTCGTCAGCGGCGGTCAAGCCCTTCTCGTTGGTCAAGATGACCAGCAGCAGCGAGCCGCCCTTGCCGCCGACGCTGGCGCCGCCGCTGAAAGCCTTGGCCATCTCGTGTTGGGCGACCATGGTCGGCGCGTCGTCCGGAACCTGCTTCGGCTCGTGCTTGGAAGCTTGGACCTGCAGGGGCGGAAAAGTCAGGACGAGAACCACCACCACGGCGATCCAGGATCCGATCACCAGCCACGGTTGCTTGACGACGAAGTCGCCAATGCGGTCGAAGAGCCCTCCGACCTTGGCTTCGTCGTGTGATTTCCCCTGCCGCGCCACGTAATCACCGTACAGGGAGGAGCGCTGGTCAGGAGGGGGAATGGAAATTCGCATCGCATCGGTCGGATCGGCGCGAATGGAGGTTTGCAACCGGGTTTCTTAGAGCAAACGCGCTGCTCAGAAGCCATTCTTGGCGCCGGACGCGGGTGACTGTCATTGCGCCGGATGCGATCGTGCGGCATCGAAAAGAATGACAAAGTTGCACGGGCGTGCTGATCTTGACGCCCTCGATGTTGGTGCTTTCGGCCCGCCGGGCCTTGGACTCATGCGACACTTCTCCGCGTGGCTCTGAAATACCGCCTGCAATCCAACCCGCTAGTCGGGAAGATCACCACCAGGTACCTGCTGCCCCTTGGCACCCGCCAAGTCGGCGACGACGTGGTCTTTTTCAACTTCGGATACGAAGAGGACCCGCCGATGGGCCTGCCATTGGATCCCTCCGACGAGTCCAACCGGTACTGCATCCAGCTTTACCACCAGACGGCGAGCCAGGTGGATCTCACCGGCAAGAAGGTCCTGGAGGTGAGCTGCGGCGCCGGCGGCGGAGCCTCCTACATCACGAGGGCCCTCAAGCCGGCGTCGTACACCGGTCTTGATCTCAATCCCGCGAGCATCGACCTCTGCCGCAAGAGGCACCGGTTGCCCGGCCTGGATTTCGTCCAGGGCGACGCGCAGAACCTGCCGTTCCCGGATGAATCCTTCGACGCCGTGGTCAACGTCGAGGCGTCGCACCAGTACCCGGATTTTCCCGGCTTTCTCGCGGAGGTAGCCCGCGTGCTGCGTCCAGGCGGGCACTTCCTCTATACGGACTCGCGCCGCAATCCGGTTGTCGCCGCTTGGGAATTGGCGCTGGCGGACAGCCCCTTGCGCAAGATTGCCCAGCGCGACATCCAGGACGAGGCGAAGCGCGGACTGGACGCCAATACCCGTCGCACCCAGGACATCATCAGTCGCAAGGCCCCGGCGTTTCTGACCGGTCTCACCCGCTATGCCGTCAATGTGCTGGACCGCGACCTGAAGCGCGGCGGTGGCTTCACCTACCGGATCTACCTTTTCGCGAAGGACTGACGCAACGCCGCACCGCCCATGAAATTTGTCGTTGCCAGCTATGGAACGCGTGGCGATATCGAACCCTGCGCCGCGATCGGGCTTGAGCTGCGGCGCCGCGGACACGACGTCTGTCTTGCGGTCCCGCCTAACCTGATCGGCTTCGTCGAGTCAGCCGGGCTCACGGCCGTCGCTTACGGCACGCGTGACTCTCAACAGCAACTCGACGAGCAATTCCTGCACAGCGCGTGGAAGATTCAGAATCCGGTGAAGCTGGCGCGGGAAGCCATGGCACCCGTCACCGAGGGCTGGTTGGAACTCAGCTCCATGCTCACCCCGGTGGCCGATGGCGCCGACCTGTTGTTGACCGGCCAGATATACCAGGAAGTCGTCGCCAACGTGGCGGAGCACTTCGACATGCCGCTGGCCGCGCTGCATTTTTATCCGATGCGCGCGAACGGACAGATCGGCTTCTCCGGCATCCGGTTCCCGGGACCGATCGCCCGCTCGGCGTTTGCGACCACCGACTGGCTGTATTGGCGCATGACCAAGGGGGTGGAGGACGAGCAGCGCCGCGTGCTCGGCCTGCCGAAGGCGTCAAGCCCTTCTCCGAAACGCATGGCCGACCGTGGAGCACTTGAGATCCAGGCCTACGACGAGCTCTGCTTTCCGGGGTTGTCCGCGGAGTGGGGCGGGCGACGGCCCTTTGTCGGTGCGTTGACAATGGGCCTGCCGACCGACGCTGACGACGAGGTCATGTCGTGGATCGCCGGCGGCACTCCGCCGATCTACTTCGGTTTCGGCAGTATGCCCGTCGGATCACTGCCCGACCTGGTGGACAAGATCGCCGCCGCCTGTGCGCGGCTGGGCGAGCGGGCATTGATCTGCTCGGGTCCCAGTGATTCGACTCAGCTACCGAGCTTCGACCATGTGAAGGTGGTGCGCGCGGTGAGCCACGCGGCCGTCTTTCCGTCGTGCCGCGCGGTGGTGCACCACGGCGGCGCCGGGACCACTGCCGCGGGCCTGCGAGCCGGCGTGCCCACGCTGATCCTCTGGATCACGTCCGACCAGCCATTCTGGGCCGCTCAGGTCAAGCTGCTGGACGTCGGTCGTGGCCGTCGGTTCTCCAGCGCCACCACAGAATCGCTGGTCACCGACCTGCGGGCGATCCTGGCACCGGAGTGCATCGCCCGGGCACGCGAACTCGGGTCCCGGATGACCAAGCCGGCCGACAGCATCACGGCTACCGCGGATCTATTGGAGAGCGCCGTGCGAAAAAGCTGCCCCCAGTGAGATCGCTCCGAGGCCACCTCCTCGGGGGAGCGGACCGGTCAGATTCCGCCCATGCCGCTGAAGACCAGCATCACACCCATCGCTCCGGCCGTGAGGGGCAGGAACCGCTTGCCGATGGTTCGTAGCCAGCCCTGCAGTCGCAGGATGAAGTCCTGGGTCTTCGTCGGTGACAGCAGGTAACTGACCAGGACAACCTCAAGGGTGGCCATCACTACCAGTACAAACATGATCGAAGCGCCGAGCTGCGCGCCGAGGCCCTCGTCGGAGGCCATGATCGTGGTCAGCGCCGCTTGGTGCTCGATCGGCGGCAACGCGGTCAT
Organism: Mycobacterium gordonae; assembly: GCF_002101675.1. Classification (GTDB taxonomy): domain Bacteria; phylum Actinomycetota; class Actinomycetes; order Mycobacteriales; family Mycobacteriaceae; genus Mycobacterium; species Mycobacterium gordonae. The sequence goes on from NZ_LQOY01000081.1 coordinate 208,857, forward strand.
CATGCCTGCAACGAAGGACACCCGAGGCGATCCGGAACCCAGCGCGTGCCAGATCCTCGCCGATAGGCGCGAGATCGTCGCGGGAGTGAGCCGCTGCAGCAGGCTGCGCAGTTGCTCCAACACGGGAGTGCGTGGCTGCAACGCAACGGCCGATGGGCTGACGGCATCCATTGCGACGCTCACCGGCTGACGACGCAGCATCTGTGCCGCGATCTTCGCCGCGAAGAGGAGCGCGACAATACCCAGGGCGATACGCACATATCCGCCGGTGAGATCTGACACCGTCGACGTGACGGTGTGCATGATCGGCGCGGCAATGTCGCGCAGGAAGAAGATGACGGCGATGCTGCTGACGATGCCACCACCGGCGCCGCCGACCCAATAGGCGATCAGGTTCGGAAGGGGCCGTTCGCGGGTAACCAGGAACGTAGCGATGACGAGGCGCACCGGATCGTTCACTGCCATCCACAGTGCAAGCGCCAGAACCGTTGCCCACATGCCTCAGGACGCTACCGTGCCGAGGCGAATGTTGTTGCGAAATGAAAATATTCGGCGATTTTCGTAAACCGGTCCACTTTTCGCGGGCGGCACGCTCACTGAGCCCGATCACCGGCCACCTGGTGACCTTATTTGCGCAGGTAGGCAAGTCGACACGCCGGCCAGACGTCATTTTTCGAGCGGTGCGGAGCAGGTCGGACCGGCGCTCAGTGATCGGTGAGAAACCTCAACAACCCGTACTTGCGCAGCAGGTACATCGAGGCCTTGTTCACCCACTTCTGGCGATTCTTGCCGCGGACATCGACCTCGTGGTGGACAACCTTGATGCTCGGGTCGAATTGCCGACCGATACCGAGTCGCTCCAGCCGTATCGCGAGATCCTGGGCTTCGTGGGCGCGCAGTACCGGGTCGTAGCCGCCGATCGATCTGAACAACGTGGAGTGGACGAGCATGTTTCCCTCGTGGACCCAGTACACCGGGGTCGGAGCCGGAGGCTCGAGAATGTTCGGCCAATCCTTGACGATCGGCGCGACCGCCCGCCGCACCGCCCGTGCGGCTTTGGGGTTCTTCTTCCGCAGGTTGTCTATCAGCAACTGGACAACCGCGGTGGAATTGCCCCACAGCGAGAACACGGCGCCATAATTATCGAGCTCTTGGCTGCCGTCCAACCGGCTCACCAGGCCGCCGACCAGACCGACATCGCGTTCCGCGTATCGGCCCATCACTTCCCTGGCGACCGCGGGCGTCTCGGTCGTCGCCAAATCCATGTCGGCGTCGATGAAGTGGATGATCACGTCGTCTTGGACATGGTCGATGATCTGATTGCGGTTGGCGGCGGGGCCGCCGTTTTCGCGCCCACGTATCAACGTCACTTCGTGGCCGAAGTCTTTGACGACGTCTACGGTGTCATCCGTTGAGCAATCATCGAGAACGAACACGCCGTCGTAGGACTGCGCCAAAACCTGGGGCAGCAGGCGGCGAAGATTTCCGCTCATGTTGTAGTTCGGTATAGCGACAACAACCGGGGATTGTGTGGGCATGATTCTCGCGATCTACATCTGCTGGAGGAGTGAGAGACATACTCGAAGCGTCGGCTGACGGCCTGAGCAACACCGCCGTCGGGGCAACTGCGCTCCACCGAGTGGACGCATTGGCGGCCGCAAATTCGGTTGCGGGGCTTTGCCGATGCACGTGCCATCGCTAGTCATGGGTGCTTGCCCACCGTCCCTTGTTTCGTTGCCCGGCATTCTTCTCCAGCAGATTGGCGGCCGTGGCGACGGCATCAGCCGGATTGCTCATCCGCTTTGATATTTCGCGGGCACGGGCGGCATACTCCGGCTGCAGAATGGTCTTCACGCCGCGCAACAGCGACTTGCGGTTGACGTGCGCGAAACGTTTTGCCGCACCGACCTTCACGCGCTGTACCGCGGCCGCCCAGATCGGTTGATCGGCGACGTCCCAGAGGATCAGCGTGGGCATCCCGGCACGCAGGCCCGCGGCCGTGGTGCCGGCCCCGCCGTGATGGACGACGGCCCGGCATTGCGGCAATACCGTCGAGTAGTCCACCAGGCCAACAAGTTTCACGTGCTCAGGCGCGGCGGCGGGAGCGGAGCCATTGACGGGGGAGTAGATGAGGGCGCGTTCGCCCAACTCGGCGCACACGTCGGCGATCATGTCGATCGTGTCGGCGGGCGACTGCACCGGGGTGCTGCCGAAACCGAAATAGATCGGTGCGCTGCCCGCGGCGATCCAGTCGTCCAGTTCCACATTGGGCTCGGTGTGCAACTGCATCGACAACGCACCGACGAAGGGGCGCTGCACTTTCCACTCCTGCGCGATCCCGGGGAACAGCACCGGGTCGTAGGCCTGGATCTCGGGTGCGCCGCGACCGACGATCCGCTGTAGTGCCGGGACGGAGGTAGGGGGCAGCCCCAGCTCGCGGCGCTGAGTGCGGTCGGCATCACTGGTGGTGTACGAATAGAGCCGCCAGGACGCCTTGGCGACGGTACGGACCATGCTCGGCGGCAGCGGTAGCGAGGGTATACCTACCTGTCCGTTGACATGCATCGGAAAGTGATGCAGCGCCGCCAGCGGAATGTCATGGAACTCAGCGACATTGGCGACGACACCGTGATAGGTCTGTCCGGTCATCAGCAGATCGGCGCCCTCGGCCAGCTCTTTGAGCGTCGTGCCCATCTCGGCCCAGCCCTCGACGAACAGTTCCTTGCCCGCCTGCGCCAGATTCAGCGGGCTTTGCGCTTTGGTGAGATTTCGGACGAACGCCGCGACCTGGTTGATCTGGATCCCGGAATCGGGACCGTAGGCCACACCGTTCAGGCCCGCCGTTTCGACGAACCCGATCAGGTTGGGCGGCACCGCCATTCGGACCTCGTGGCCACGCCGCTGCAACTCCATGCCGACAGCGGCGCAGGGCTCGACGTCACCGCGGGTCCCGTGTACCGCCAGTACGAACTTCACGCGGACGCGACCGCCTCCCCGGCCAACTCCTCGTACAACAGATCGGCCAGGCTTCGCACCGTGGTGTTGATGTTGGTGGCTGTGATGCGGATGCCCGTCTCGGACTCGATGCGGGTACGCAACTCCTGGCTGCTGAGCGAATCCAGGCCGTACTCGGTCAACATCTTGTCGACGTCGATGGTCCGGCGCAGGATCAGCCCGATCTGCTCGGAAACCATGCGGCGCAACCGGGCTGGCCACTCCTCCTGCGGAAGCTTGTCCAGTTCGCTGAGGAACTTGCTGTTTCCGCCGTGCTTGACGGTGGCCTTGAACGCCTCCGCGAAGGGACTGTGCTGAGCGAATGCGTTTAGCCACGGCGATCCGATGATGGGGGCGTAGCCGGTGTAGGCGCGGTTGTGCCGAAGCAATGCCTCGAACGCGTAGGCGCCCTCCTCGGGTGCGATGGCGTCGCCGGCCGCCTCGGCGAACGAGGTGGCGCGGCCGATCTCGCCCCACGGGCCCCAGGCGATCGACGTGGCCGGCAGGCCCTGGGCGCGGCGCCAGTGGGTGAAGGCGTCGAGCCAGCTGTTGGCCGCCGCGTACGCGCCCTGCCCGGGCGAACCCACCAGTGCCGCCGCCGAGGAGAACGAGCAGAACCAGTCCAACGGCTGTTCGGATTCGATCTCTTGCAAGGCCTCGTGCAGGTTCCAGGCGCCGTGCACCTTGGGCGCCCAGTCGCGGCGGATGAGCTCCTCGGTGATGTTGGGCAACGTGGCGTCCTCGACCACCGCGGCCGCGTGCAACACTCCGCGCAGCGGCAGTCCCGTCGCGGTGGCGGTGGCCACCAGCCTCTCCGCGGTGCCGGCCTCGGCGATGTCGCCGCACTCGACCACCACATCGGATCCGATCGACCGGACCAGTTCGATTGTCTCCAAAGCCTTTTGGTTCGGCTGGGAGCGCGAGGTGAGCACTATGCGGCCGGCACCGGCGCTGGCCATCTTCTCGGCCAGGAACAAGCCGAGGCCGCCGAGGCCACCGGTGATGATGTAGGAACCGTCGCCCCGGAACACCGGCGCCTGCTCGGGCGGCATCACCACGCTGCTGCGCCCGACGTGCGGGACATCGAGCACCAGCTTGCCGGTGTGCTCGGCCGCTCCCATCACCCGGATCGCGGTGGCGGCGTCGGCCATCGGGTAGTGGGTGACCTCGGGTGCGGGCAGCGCGCCGCCGGCGATCTGCTGATAGACCGTGCTCAGCAGCTCCTGGACCTGTGCCGGGTGGCTTTCGGCCATCAGGGCCAGGTCCACACCGTAGAACGCCAGGTTCTGCCGGAACGGGAACAACTCGAGCCGGGTGTTGGAATAGATGTCACGCTTGCCGATCTCGATGAAGCGCCCACCCAGGGCCAGCAGCTTGATCCCGGCCTGCTGCGCGGCGCCGGTCAGCGAGTTGAGCACGATGTCCACGCCGTAGCCGTCGGTGTCGTGCCGGATCTGCTCGGCGAAATCGGTGCTGCGGGAGTCGTATACATGCTCGATTCCCATGGCGCGCAATTTTTCCCGGCGCTCCGGACTGCCGGCCGTGGCGAAGATCTGCGCTCCGGCGTCGCGCGCGATGGCGATGGCGGCCTGGCCCACGCCACCGGTGGCCGAATGGATCAACACCCTGTCGCCGGACCGGATCCGGGCCAAATCCTGCAGCCCGTACCAGGCGGTGGCGTAGGCGGTGGTCGCCGCGGCGGCCTCGGCGTCAGTGAGACCGGCCGGAACCTTGGCGGCCAGGCGGGCGTCGCAGGTGACGAAGGTGGCCCAGCAACCATTGGTCGACAGTCCGGCCACGTGGTCGCCGACCTGGTGGTCGGTGACGTCGGAGCCGAGCGCGGTCACCACGCCGCTGAAATCGAGGCCCAGGTCGGGTAGCTGCCCGTCGAAGGTCTGGTAACGGCCGAAGGTGGCCAGCACGTCGGCGAAGTTGACGCTGGACGCGCTGACCGCGACCTCGATCTCGTTCGGGCCCGGGGGCACCCGGTCGAAGGCGGCGAACTCGAGGGTTTCCAGGTCGCCGGGAGTCCGGATCTGCAGGCGCATACCGGCATCGGCGTGATCGACGACGGTGGACCGGCGCTCCTCGGGTTGCAGGGGAGTGGGCAGCATCCGGGCGGTGTACCACTCGTCGTTGCGCCAGGCCGTCTCGTCTTCGGCGGTGTTCAGCAGCAACTGGCGCGCAACCTGCTCGGCGCCACGGTCGCCAAGATCGTTCGGCACGTCGATGTAACTGACCTTCAACTGCGGATTCTCCGAGCTGATCACCCGCAGCAGGCCACGCAGACCGCCCTGCTCGAGGTTCGGCTGGTCCTCGGGCAACACGGTTTGCGCGTTGCGGGTCAACGCGTACAGCCGCGGCGGCGAGCCCAGCAGCTCCGGCAACTCACGGGCAATGCGCACCACGTGCTCGACGTACTGTCCGCCCCGGTCGCCGGATTCGTTGACGGCGTTTTGCTGCGGCGCGGTGACCAGCACCACACCGTGGAATGCGCCTTCCTCCAGCTGGGTGCGCAGCTGCGCGGCATGCGCGGCGTGGTCGCCGGCGAACGGCCAGAACAGCGTGGTGGCCTGCGCGTCATGCACTTTCAGCGCGTCGGTCAAGGCCGTGGCCGTCAAGTCGGCGGCATCGGAGGTGGTGACCAGCAGCCAGTTGCCGGGTTCGGTGACGGTGGTGTCGGGCAGCTCCCGCCGTTGCCATTCGACGGTCAGCAGCCGCTCACCCAGGACGCGGTCGCGCTCGCTGTCCGGTGAGGCGCCGGTGCCCAGCTGCAGGCCGCGCACCGTCATCAGGACGGTGCCGTTCTCGTCGACGATGTCCAGGTCCGCCTCGACGCCGCCGGCGCCGCATGCCGTCACGGTCGCGTAGCAGTAGCGCGCATGCCGCGCCGACCCGTAGGCACGCAGGGCGCGGATGCTCAGCGGCAGCAGCAGGCCGCCGTTGAGCGCGCCGCCGACGCTGGGGTGCGCGGCAACGGCCTGGAAGCAGGCATCCAGCAACGCAGGGTGGACCAGGCCGTAGGTGCCTTGCTGCGGGCGCAGCGGACCCGGCAGCGAGACCTCTGCCAGCACGGTGTTGCCGGCGTTCTCGGCGATGTGCGCGCCGCCGAGGCCCGCGAACGCCGGTCCCAGCCGGTGGCCGCGCTTGTCCATCCACTTGCGGATGTCGTCGCCGTCCACCGGGCGCTGGTGGCTGGCCAGCAGCTCGCTCAGGTTGAGCGCGGACGGCTGGTCGGCAGGGTCGGCCGCATGCAGGACCGCCGTAGCCTGCCGTTCGTAGCGTCCTTCGCGGTTGCTCTCCACCGTGAAGTCGACGACGTCGGGTCCCTGGAATGTCGCGGTGATGCCGACCGGAGTTTGTTTGTCCAGCGGCAGCGACTGCTCGAACCGCAGGTCGCGCACCTCCGCCGCGTCGCCCAGCACGGTGCGGGCCGCGACCAGGGCCATCTCGCAGTAGGCGGCGCCGGGCAGCACGTCCGCGTTACGGATCTGGTGATCACTCAGCCAGGGCAGCGCGTCGGTGCCGACCTCGCCCTGCCACACGTGGCGCTCCGGCTCTTCGGGCAGCCGCACGTGCACGCCCATCAAGGGATGTGCGGGCACCAGTGCGCTGCGGCGCGCCACCGAATCCAGACCGCTGGTCGCCAGGAACAGCGACCGCTGACTCCAGGTGGGCAGCGGCGCGTCCAGCAGCCGTCCGTCGGGGTAGAGCACGGCCCAATCGAGGGCGGCGCCGGCGGCGTACAGATCGCCCAGCAGCCCGCGCAGTCCGTGTGGCATCGGCTGCTCGCGGCGCATGCTCGCCAGGGCGGCGGCAGCCTTGTCCAGGCTGCGCGCGGTCTGGTCGACCGCGTTGGTCAGCAGCGGGTGCGGGGACAGTTCGGTGAAGACCCGGAAGTCGTCCTCCAGCGCGGCCTGTACCGCGGCGGCGAAGCGCACGGTGTGGCGCAGGTTGTCCGCCCAGTAGCCGGCGTCGCAGTACGGCTCCTCGCGCGGGTCGAAGGAGGTCGCCGAGTAGTAGGGCACGTCCGGCTCCAGCGGCTCGATGTCCGCCAGCACCTCATACAGCTCGTCGAGGATCGGGTCGACCTGCGGCGAGTGCGAGGCCACGTCCACGGCCACTTCGCGGGCCATCACGCCGCGCTCTTCCCAGGCTGCGACCAGGTCACGCACGGACTGGGTGTCGCCTCCGATCACGGTGGACTGCGGCGAGGCGACCACCGCCACCACGACGTCACTGACGCCGCGCGCGACCAGCTGCGTGATCACTTCCTCGGCGGGCAACTCCACCGATGCCATGGCGCCTGCGCCGGAGATGCGGGTCATCAATTTGGAGCGCCGGCAGATCACCTTGACACCGTCTTCCAGCGACAGGGCGCCGGCGACGACGGATGCGGCGGACTCACCCAGGGAGTGGCCGATGACGGCGCCCGGATTGGCGCCGTAGGACTTCATGGCGGCGGCCAGCGCCACCTGCATGGCGAACAGGGTGGGCTGGACGCGGTCGATGCCGGTCACCTTCTCGGCCGCGGTCATCGCCTCGGTGACCGAGAACCCGGACTCCGCGGCGATCAGCGGCTCGATCTCGGCGACCTTCGCCGCGAACACCGGCTCTTGGGCCAACAAGTCCTTGCCCATCTCGGCCCACTGCGACCCCTGACCGGAGAACACCCAGACCGGGCCCTTGTCGTCCTGACCGGTGGCCGGCGGGTAGGGCACCTCGCCCTTGGCGACCTCACGCAACGCCTCGATCAGCTGGGCGCGGTCCTCGGCGATGACGGTGGTACGCACCGCGCGTGGGGAACGCCGGCGGGCCAGCGTGTAGGCGAGGTCTGAGATGTCCAGGTCCTCCTGGGCCTGCACCCAGTCCGCGAGCCGGGTTGCCGTGTGGTGCAGGCCGTCTTCGGAGCTCGCCGAGATCGGGAAGACAAGGGCGCCCTGCAACGCGCTGGCGCCGTCGGGCTCGACGGTCTTGACCGGAACCTGTGCCGGTGCTTGCTCGATGACGGCGTGCACGTTGGTGCCCGAGAAGCCGTACGAGGACACCGCTGCGCGGCGCGGCGTCGCGTCATCGCCACCGGGCCACGGCGTATTGGTCTGCGGCACAAAGAGATTGGTTTCGATCTCGGCGAATTTCTCCGGCAGCTGGGTGAAATGCAGATTCTGCGGGATCACCCCGTGCTGCACGGCCAGGACGGCTTTCATCATGCCCAGCGCACCAGCGGCCGATTGGGTGTGCCCGAAGTTGGTCTTCACCGACGCCAGGGCGCACGGCTGGGTGGTGCCGTAGACCTCGGCCAGGCTGGCGTACTCGATGGGGTCGCCGATCGGTGTGCCGGTGCCGTGTGCCTCGACCATGCCGACGGTGTCCGGGTCGACGCCGCCGGCGGCCAGGGCCGCCCGGTACGCCGCGACCTGCGCGGGTAGCGACGGCGTGACGATGTTGACGGTGCGGCCGTCCTGGTTGGCGGCCGTGCCACGGATGACCGCCAGGATGCGGTCACCGTCACGCTGCGCGTCGGCGAGGCGCTTGAGCAGCAGCATGACGGCTCCCTCGCCGGAGACGAAGCCGTCGGCCTTGACGTCGAAGGCGTGGCAGTGCCCGGTGGCTGACAGCATGCCGATGGCAGACCCGGACGCGGCCTTGCGGGGCTCGAGCGTCACCGAGGCGCCGCCGGCCAGCGCGATGTCACTTTCGCCGTCGTGCAGACTCTGACAGGCCAGGTGGATGGCCGACAGGCCCGACGAGCACGCCGTGTCGACCGTCATCGCCGGACCGCTCAGCCCCATCGCGTAGGAGACGCGACCGGACCCCATAGCGAAGCTGTTCCCCATGTAGCCGTAGGGGCCGCTCAGGGTGTCGGCGTCGGCGTGCATGAACAGGTAGTCGTCGTGCATCAGGCCCACGAACACGCCGGTCTGGACGGCGGTCAGTGCCTCCCTGGTGAGGCCGGCGTGCTCCATGGCCTCCCAGGACGTCTGCAGCAGCAGACGGTGCTGCGGATCCATCTCGGTGGCCTCACGCTCGGTGATGCCGAAGAATTCGGGGTCGAAGTCGGCCACGTCGTCCAGGAAGGCGCCCCACTTGCAGACCGTCCGGCCGGGCACGCCGGGCTCCGGGTCGTAGAACTCCTCGACGTCCCAGCGGTGGGAGGGAACCTCGGTGACGAAGTCGTCGCCGCGAAGCAACGCTTCCCACAACCGTTCCGGAGAGTCGATGCCTCCTGGCAGCCTGCACGCCATGCCGATGACGGCAACCGGAGTGACACCCGTCCTGTCCACGTCGTTCACCTCTCCATACCCCGCGCCTACCGGGCCCCGGTGCAGCTTTTCGCGGCGATCCGCTCGCATCTCGATTCGCTTTGAGGGGCGCCGCTGCGCTGCGCGAGCCAGCGAACCCGTCGATCAGGACCTGCCCCCGCGCCGAAGCCAACCTCACATTCATGAGGTGATCAGCAGCGTATCCGGTTTGCTCGGTGGATGTGGAAAAATCGTGCAGACGTACAAGAATTGTGCGTATCTTCACCTCCGCGGCGGCCGGGCGCCACGTCGGGCGGCCGAGCCGGAAACCTTCGCGTGGCCGGCCGGCTCCGCGCCGGGCATCCGGGCATCAAGGTGGTGCAACACTGCCAGTTGATGACAAATAAGTCCTGGTAGGCGCGCTGCGGCAAGGGGTTGGCAGCGGCAGCGCGGTTTCGCCGCACAGCTTGACGCGGGACGTGCTCCCCACCCCTGTGTGGTGGTCGCGGCGGGCTCTGGGGCCTCGACGTGCCAGCGGCGAACCGGGCGGCCGCACTTCTGTTCGTAAGGAGGAAGACCGAAAAGGGCGGTGCGGGAAAACGTAGCTACTGGCCGGTTGTGTACCGCCTGCGGCAGCGGAAGATCCCGCGCGTGAGCCGACGCCGTCGGGTGGCCGTTGCCGGCAAGTTTCGTCGGATTTTGCGAAACCGCCCACACGCGCTGCTGCCGCGACATACACTTCGATTCTCAGTACCGCAGCTCCGGCGCTGGCGCGGCGCTACAGCCGGACGTTGCTGGCGGTTCTTTTGAAGATCGCGGCAATTGTATTTCTGTGCGTGCGATTCGGTTTTCTGGTGCTCAATTGCAGGTTATGCATTGAGCCTTTTTCGTGTTACGGCCCCGCCATTCGGATGGCGGGGCCGTAAACACCGAGCATTATTGCGCCAGCTGAACAGCTGCCTTAGCGTACTGACCCTCGCAGGCCCGAGCGAACACGGACTTGAGTACCTCGAGGTAACGGGTCACTGATTCACGTGCCACCGGGTTATTCGGGAAGTTCACCATGATGGAAACCTCGTCGAAAAGGCGGATCACCGAGAAGTAGAGATATGCCGGGTTTCGGCCGTCGTTGTAAGCCGTCGCATTTGCACCTTTCAGGGCGGTGGCGACGACGGCGGAAAGGGGCGGCAGGCCGGCGTCCATGTAGTTCGTCATGAAGAACTGCGACGAATTGCGCTTGAGCCAGGGAGCCAATTCCAGAACACGCTCGTAAGGAACGTTCGCCATGTCCATGTTGTCGTCAAACGACGCCTGGGTGGAGCGAGCGGTTTCTTCGAAGGAATTCGGGTCGATGGCGACGGTGAACGGCACCGCGCCGGTGAACCAGCCCATCGACAGGTACTCCTCCGGCGAGTTCCGCTTGTCGACCGGAGTCATGCCGTTGTAGGTTTCCTGTCCGGTCAATTCGTAGTGCGCCAGGGCGACGCATCCGAACAGGCCGCCGCTGAAGCGGGCATTCGCGGCCATGCAGGTCGCCTCGAATTTCGCCGTTTGCTGCGGGGTCATCAGTTTCTCGATCATGATGTCGCCTCCGCAGGCGTGCGACTGCTCACCCAGCGGCAACGGGAACTCCGGCAGACCGCCACCGTTGTTTTCGGCGAAGTCAATCCATTTGCGGACCTCGGGTGAGTCCAAAGTCATCTCTGCGGAGGTCTTCGCCTCGCGGATGCAGAAATTGTCGTGACTTCCCGGCTCCGGCATCACCAGAGGCGGTTTGCCCTCGAGCAGCGCGCGATAGTTGGTCAGAATCTCGACGTACAGCGACGAGACCACGGCCGGGTCGCAATGCAGGTGGTCGACGATTGCGAACAGCGAGCAGTGGTTCTCGTGCTGGATCAGACCGAAACGGAAGCAGTCCCATTCCAGCGGCGGCGGCGTGGAGACGACGAGCTCACGCCATTCCGGCTGTGTCATTTCGCCGTGCTGAACCGGAGCCAGCTGAATGTCGCGTGGGTTTTGAATCTTGTGGCGAACAATGTCCTTCGGACCGTTGTATTCAAACCAGCTGCGATAGGTTTCGTGCCGGCGCACGTGCGCATTGATGACGTGCGTCATGGTCCGGATATCGCACTTACCCGGAATCTCCCACGAGCCCATTACCAGCCGGGAATAGTCGAGGCCACGCTCGCCGAATTCCACATAGCCGCGCAAATGGCCGGCCTGCATGGAACTGGGCGGTACGTCGACTACTGGCGCTTTTGCAGCTTTCGCACGTGATGCCGGCGTTGGCTGCCAGGTCACAACTGAACCCGGGCCGGGCTCCCAGTCGTAGACGATTCCTACGCCGAGAGTGACGTCTGCTGATCCCCCGCCTATGATCACGCTTCCTCCTCTATATCTGCCGACTGCCAAGCAGCGGCGCTTGGTCTTTTCTACCTCATACAGGTGTTGCTGCGTCGCCTTTTGATGTCAATTGCTCGTAAAGGTGATCTGCCAAGCCGCGAACGGTGGTGATGTCGGTAGTCGTGACGCGGATCTTGACCTCTGACTCGATATGCGTGCGCAGTTCCAGGTTCCCCAGCGAGTCCATGCCGAACTCGGAAATCGGTCGGTCGACGTCGACGGCGCGACGCAGAATCAGGCCGACTTGCTCGGAGATCATCCGGCGCAGCCGCGCCGGCCACTCGTCGCGGTCCAACTCGGCCAGTTCAGCCAGGAACTTGCTGCCGCCCGAACGACCCTTGCCGGCGGACTTGAACGCCTCGGCGAAGGGAGTGCGCTGGGCGAAGGCGCTGAGCCACGCCGAACCGATCACCGGGGCGTAGCCCGTGTACGCCCGGTTGTGCCGTAACAGCGCCTCGAAGGCGTGGGCGCCTTCCTCCGGTTCGATCGAGTCGCCCGAGGTTTCGGCGAAGTCGGTTCCGCGGCCGATCTCGGCCCAGGCGCCCCAGGCGATCGAGGTGGCCGGCAGCCCTTGGGCGCGCCGCCACAGGGTGAAGGCGTCCAGCCAGCTGTTGGCCGCGGCGTACGCCCCCTGACCGGGCGATCCGGCCAGCGCTGCCGCAGAGGAGAAGGCGCAGAACCAGTCGAGTTCGTGGCCCAGGGTCGCTTCGTGCAGGTACCACGCCCCGCGTACCTTCGGTGCCCAGTCACGCTCGATGAGTTCCTCGGTGATGTTGGGCAGGGTGGCGTCCTCGACGACCGCGGCGCCGTGCAATACCCCGCGCAGCGGCAGGCCGGTAGCGGTGGCCGCCGACACCAGCCGCTGCGCGGTGCCGGATTCGGCGATGTCACCGCATTCCACGACGACGTCGGCTCCGATGGCGCGGATCAGCTCAATGGTCTCCTGGGCTTGCTGGCTGGGCTGCGAGCGTGAGCTGAGGACGATGCGGCCCGCCCCCGCGGCGGCCATCTTCTCGGCCAGGAACAGGCCCAGGCCCCCAAGACCGCCGGTGATGATGTACGAGCTGTCACCGCGGAAGACCTGCGCCTGCTCCGGCGGCAACACGACGCTGCTGCGGCCCGCATGCGGGACGTCGAGGACCAGCTTGCCGGTGTGCTCGGCGGCGCCCATGATCCGGACCGCGGTAGCAGCTTCGGCCAACGGGTAGTGCGTCGCTTCGGGCATCGGCAGCACGCCGCCGGCGGTCTGCTCGTAGACCTTCTTCAGCAGGCCGCGGACCTGAGCGGGGTGCGTCCGCGACATCAACGCCAGGTCGACACCGAAGAACGCCAGATTCTGCCGGAACGGGAACAGGCCCACCTTGGTGTCCTGGTAGATGTCCAGCTTGCCGATCTCGACGAAACGGCCGCCCATGGCCAGCAGCCTGATTCCGGCCAGTTGCGCTGCGCCGGTAACGGAGTTCAGCACGATGTCGACGCCGTAACCGTCGGTGTCGCGGCGGATCTGCTCGGCGAACTCGGTGCTGCGGGAGTCGTACACGTGCTCGATGCCCATGTCACGCAGGATCTGCCGCCGCTTTTCGCTGCCGGCGGTGGCGAAGATCTCGGCGCCGGCGGCACGCGCGATCGCGATGGCCGCCTGGCCCACGCCACCCGTTCCGGAGTGGATGAGCACCTTGTCGCCGGAACGTATCCGGGCCAGTTCCTCCAGCCCGTACCAGGCGGTGGCTGAGGCCGTGGTCACGGCGGCTGCCTGAGCATCGGTCAGCCCGGCCGGCAACGTCGCCGCCAGGCCCGCGTCACACGTGACGAAAGTGGACCAGCAGCCGTCCGGGGACAAACCGCCGACGTGATCGCCGACCTTGTGGTCGGTTACGTCGGCGCCGACGGCGGTCACCACACCGGCGAAATCGAGGCCGAGAGGTGGCTGCTTGCCGTCGAAGGTCGGGCAGCGGCCATAGGCCGCGAGTACGTCGGCGAAGTTGATGCTGGCGGCGCTGACCGCGACCTCGATCTCGTTCGGGCCGGGCGGCACCCGGTCGAACGCGGTGAACTCCATCGTCTGCAGGTCACCCGGGACACGGACTTGCAGCCGCATGCCGCCTTCCTGGTGGTCGACGACGGTGTTACGGCGTTCCTCCGGCCGCAGCGGTGTCGGGTACAGGCGTGCGGTGTACCACTGGTCGTCGCGCCACGCGGTTTCGTCTTCTTCGGTGGCCAGCAGAAGTTGGCGCGCCACGTTCTCGGTGCTCGACTGGTCGTCGACATCGATGTAGCTGACCTTCAGATGGGGGTGCTCGGCGCCGATCACCCGGAGCAGGCCGCGCAGCCCACCCTGTTCGAGGTTGGGGCAGTCGTCGGCCAGCACCGTCTGGGCGTTGCGGGTCACCACGTACAACCGCGGCGACTGGCCTACCAGTTCGGGCAGTTCGCGGGCGATGCGAACCGCGAGCTTGACGTATTCCTGGCCGCGGACGATCGAATCCTCATCTACACCGCTTTGCCGTTCGGTGAGCACCACTAAACCTGAGAAGGCGCCGGAGTCGAATTGAGCGCGCAGCCGTTCGGCCGCGGCGTCGTGGTCACCGTGCAGCGGCCAAGACATCGTGGTGCTCTGCGCGTCATGCATCTTCAGGGCGTCGGTCAACTGGGTGGCCACCATGTCGGTGGCGTCGGCCGTGCTGACCAGCAGCCAGTTGCCCGGCTCCGTCACGGTCTTCTCGGGCAGCTCGCGGTGCTGCCAGTCGATGGCCAGCAGCCGCTCGTTCAGGACGCGATCGCGTTCGCTGCTCTGGGACACCCCGGTGCCCATCTGCAGGCCGCGCACCGCCAGCAGCACGGTGCCGTGCTCGTCGAGGATGTCGATATCCGCGGTCACCCCGGTGCCCTCGGGGGTCACCGTTGTCAGGCAGTAGTGGGCATTGCGTGCGGCGCCGTAGGAACGCATCCGGCTGACGCCCAATGGGAGCAGCAGGCCCCCGTTGCCGGCGCTGCGGGCGCTGGGGTGCGCCGCCACGGACTGGAAGCACGCATCCAGCAGGGCCGGGTGAATCCCGTAGCCACCCTGCTGTGAGCGGATGGAGCCGGGCAACCCGACCTCGGCCAGCACGGTGTCTTCGGTTTCGGCGGTGTAGGCGGTGGCCAGGCCGCAGAAAGCGGGTCCGAACTGGATTCCGCGCAGATCGGCTTCCAGCCGAAGGTCGTCACCCTCGATGGGCGTCTGGTGGGCGGCCAGGAGGGCTTCCACATCGCGCGCAGCCGGCTGGTCCGCGGCTTCCTCGTCGTTGAGGGCATGCAGCACGGCGGAGGCCCGTCGGGTGCGTTCCCCGCCCTGGGTGGTCTCCACCGCGAACGGGACCACTCCCGGCGCATCGACCGTCGCCGTGGCGCCGACGCAGGTTTCCTCGTCCAGCAGCAGCAGCTGTTCGAACTTGACATCGCGTACCTCGGCGGCGTCGCCCAGCACGGTGCGTGCCGCCGTCAGCGCCATCTCGCAGTAGGCCGCACCGGGCAGCGCCGCGGCGCCGTGGATCTGGTGATCGGCCAGCCACGGCAGCGCTTCGGTGCCGATGTCGCTCTGCCAGACGTGCCGTTCCGGCTCTTCGGGCAGCCGGACATGCGCGCCCAACAGCGGATGCACGGCTACGGCATGGGTGTGCGCGAGGCGGTCGGTGCTTTCCAGCAGCATCAGGCGACGGTGCGCCCAGGCCGGCAGCGTGGCATCCACCAGGCGGCCGCAGGGGTAGAGCAGCGAGAAGTCCACCGCGGCCCCCGCGGCGTACAGGTTGCCGACCAGGCCGCGCAGGCCGTGCGGCAACGGTTGTTCGCGGCGCATGGCGGCCAAGGCGGCCGCGGACATGTCCAGAGCGCGGGCGGTCTGGTCGACGGCGTGGGTGAGCAGCGGGTGAGGGGACAGTTCGGTGAAGACGCGGAAGCCGTCTTCC
>NZ_LQOY01000082.1 GCF_002101675.1 Mycobacterium gordonae
TGCCAGGAGTTCATCGCCCAGTTGGGCCGCAACTTCCAGGTGATCTACGAGCAGGCCAACACCCACGGCCAGAAGGTCCAGTCGGCCGGCAACAACATGGCGCAGACCGACAGCGCCGTCGGGTCCAGCTGGGCCTGAGCCTGACACATTGACGGCGGCGGCAATTTATTTGCCGCCGCCGTTGCTATTGGCGGCACCTTCTACGGCGTGACCAGGATCTTGCAGTGTCGCCCCGGATCAGCGAGATCGTCGAAAGCGGCACCTACGCCGGCCAAATCGACCTCGCCGGTGATCATCGGGGCGACATCGATGCGGCCCTCGGCGATCGCATGCAACGCCTCGACGAATTCCTCTGGTGTATAGGCGTTGACGAATTGCAAATTGAGCTCCTTGGCGATCGCGAAGAACGGATGCACGGTGTCGGGCTGCATGCAGACACCCGCCACCACCACCCGGGTGCCGTTGCGCGCCCGCTGCATGATGTCGTCGATGATGCCGGGCACCCCGACCGCTTCGAAGACCACCCGCGTCTTGACGGTGTCGAACGGCGAACCCTGCGCCGGGTCCACCGTCTGGTGAGCGCCCATCTTGGCTGCCAGCTCACGCCGCTTCGGCGAGAAGTCGGACGCCACAATGTTTTCCACACCACGCACCCGCAGCGACGCGATGATGGAGATGCCGATCGGCCCGCAGCCGATCACCAGGGCCGTCTCACCGGCTCCGATGCCGGATTTATTCACCGCGTGCAGTCCCACCGCCATCGGTTCGGCCAGGGCGGCATGCCTGGGGTCCAGGCCGTTGGGGATGGCGAGCAACAGCCGGGCCGACAGCAACATCCGCTCGGCGTAGCCCCCGAGCGTGGTGTTGCTGAATACGATGGGTTCAACCCCCTTGTCGGACAACACCACCGGAATGGACGTGACCAGGGTCCCGGGGGGATGGGTTGCGGTATCGGGGCCGGCTTCGAGCACCTCGGCGCTGAACTCGTGACCCATGAAGACGTCCTGATCGAGATCCAGGTCCATCGCACCCCGACCGCGGGCCAGTTGATTGCTCAGCGCCACCACCTCGGCGCCGTGCGCTGCGAAATGCAGGTCAGAGCCACAGATCCCGCAGCATCGGACCGCGACGACGACCTGTCCGGGACCCGGCACGGGTTCCGGCACGTCGTCTCGGTAGACCATCCGTCCGTCGCGCAATACCGACGCGCGCATCAGGTTGGCGTACCGTCGTGTTCGGCAACATGCTGGGAGATCGCCTGCACGACGGCCTGTCCGGCACGCCCGATCAGCTCCTCACGCTTGTCTTTGGCCCATTCGTGGGAGGCGCGCGGTGCTTCCAGCTGGCCCTTGAAGTAGGGAATGACCTTGCGGGCGAACAGATCATAAGAGTGGAAGGTCGCCTGCGGTGAGGCCCAGTCGTGCCCGAGCAGCAGCAAGGTGCCGAAACCGCCCGAACGGTTCAGCAGGTCTTCGATGTGGGCGATCGCGTCCTCGGGCGTGCCGATGCAGCAATTCCCTTTGGCGGCATAATCTTCGACGAACTCGCGGGGTGACTGCGTGCCTTCGACGGTGTTCGACAACGGCACAAAGCCCGCGGCGCCGAAGTACTTGGCGAAATCCATCAGCCCGTAGGTGCAATCCTCGATCGCCTGATCACGCGTGTCGGCGATGTGCATGATGCTCAATACCCGCCAACCGGTGCGGTCCGGCTCGGGACGCCCTGCCTTGGCGGCCTGCTCGCATACCACGTCCCAGGTGTTCTCAAGGGCGGCAAAGCCACCCGGAACCGACATCGACAGCGACAGCAGCGACGTGCCCAGCGCGCCGGCCAGGCGCGGTCCGGACGGTGAAATCATTGCGGCAGTGGATATCTCGGGGTAGGGCCAGGTGTAGGGGCGGATGTGCAATTGGGCGTCGCGCAGGGTGAACCACTCCGCGTGACGGTCGATGCGCTCCTCGGGCGCCGCCCGGAACAACGCGAGGATCGCTTCGAGGGATTCCTGCATCATCCGGCGCTGGTCAACCGGGTCGATGCCCATCATGTACGCGTCGGAGGGCAGCGCGCCGGGTCCGGTGCCGAACATGACGCGGCCCCGGGTCAGGTGATCCAGTAGTACCCAGCGATCGGCCACCATCAGCGGATGGTGATAGGGCAGTGATACCACGCCGGTACCCAGTCGAATGTGCTTGGTGCGTTCGGCAGCGGCCGCGATGAAGACCTCGGGACAGGCGATCAATTCGTAACCACCGGAATGGTGTTCGCCGAACCAGGCCTCGTCATAACCCAGGCGGTCCAGCGCGACGACCCGCTCCATGTCGTATTCGAGAGCCACCGTCGGAGATTGTCCGGTCGGATGAAACGGCGTGATGAAGACGCCGAATCGCATTGGTGCGCTCACCATTCCACTCCTTCGAGGAATTCCAGCAAGGCCGAGTTGACTTCGTCGGGCCGTTCCTGTTGCAGCCAGTGCCCGGCGCCGTCGATCATGAGCTCGCGGTAGGGTCCGCTGACCACTTCCGCGGCGCGGTCGCTACGCGTGAATGCCAGCACCGGATCGGCCGTGCCGCCGATAAACAGGCACGGCACCGCAATCTTGGCGCCGTCGAGTTCCGCCGTCGTCTCCCAGTTGCGGTCCATGTTGCGGTACCAATTGAGCCCGCCGGTGAAGCCGGTGCGAGTGAATTCGGCGACGTAGTGCTCGATTTCGTCCTGGCTGATCCAGTCGGGCAGCGAGTCGGGTTCCGGAAGCCGGTCGATGAACCCCTCCGGCCCGGGCGCCACCATCCGTAAAGCCGCGTCCTGGTCGCCCGTCAACTGCAGACTGCCCATCATTCGGCGCATTACCCGCGCAGGGTCGCCGTTCAGTTCGGCGTCGGCGACGCCGGGTTCCTGGAAATACAGGATGTAGAAGAAGTTCTCACCGAAGGTGCGCCGCAAGGCAACGGTAACCGGCCGCTTGGCGCGCGGCACCGGGGGAACGCTCAGTGCTGCCACCGCGGCGACGCGATCGGGATGCAGCAGGCCCGCGTTCCACACCACCATGGCGCCCCAGTCGTGGCCGACCCACGCCGCGCGCTCGGCGCCGACATCGTCGAGCAGTCCCACGATGTCGGCGGTCAGGTGGTGGATGTCGTAGGCGTCGATCGCCTCCGGGGATGACGAGCCGCCGTAACCGCGCTGGTCGGGTGCGAGCACGTGGTAGCCGGCGTCGGCGAGCACCGGGATCTGGTGTCGCCAGGAGTAGGCAAGTTCGGGAAAGCCGTGACAGAGCACGACGACGGGCGCACCTCGGTCTCCGGCCTCGACCACCCGTAACCGCACACCGTTGGTGTCAACTAACCGTTCGGTTGATTCGCCCATCGTCTCACCAAATCACAACACCACCGGCCTGAGAAGGGGCGTTGTCGGTTCTCGACCGCTCGGCGGCGCATCATGGCTTCATGCGGCTGGACCATGTGGTGCTCTGGACGAAGAACCCGGCCAGGGCGATGGATTTCTACACCCGGGTGGTCGGACTTGCGCCGGTCCGATACGAGGAATTCCAGGCCGGTGAGGCACCTTTCCCCAGTGTGCGCGTCAGCGACGACGCCATCATCGACCTGCTGCCGGCCGACGGTGCGCCGGGCACCGAGGCGATGACGAAAGTCGAGGGCAGTGCGGGACATCCGGTCAACCACGTCTGCCTGGCCATGACGAAGGACGAGTACAACGAGCTGGACCGCCGCCTGCAGGCTGAGGGCGTGGATACCAGTGCGCGGCTGAACCACAGCTTCGGAGCTCGGGGCTGGGCGCCGCAGGGCTACTACTTCGCCGACCCGGACGGCAACGTGATCGAGGCCCGCTTCTACGAGTAGCTCCTTCGCCGAGCGTGAAGCTGGGCTTCACGGTCGATGAGTCGGGAACTCGCGATCGTTGACTAGGAGACATGCGCGATCCGCTGCGCTCCGGCGCTGCCGGAGCTTGCGGTCACCACTGGAACAAGGGTGGTGACCCGCTGCGCTCCGGCGCTGCCGGAGCTCGCGGTCACCACTGGCGGTAACCTGGACATTTCCAGCTGCGTTAATCGGAAGGACCTGGCCCCCTCGGCCGATGATTGATGAACCGTAAAAACGTGATCCGCACCGTTACGGCAGTCGCCGTGGTGGTGCTGCTCGGCTGGTCGTTTTTCTACTTCAGCGACGACACCCGCGGTTATAAACCCGTCGACACATCGGTGGCGATGGCCCAGATCAACAGCGACAACGTCAAGAGCGCGCAGATCGACGACCGCGAACAACAGCTGCGGTTGACCCTGAAAAAGGGCAACAACGACACCGAGAACTCCGACAAGGTCATCACCAAGTACCCGACGGGCTACGGGGTCGACCTCCTCAAGGGGCTGACGGCCAAGAACGCCAAGGTCAGCACGGTCGTCAACGAAGGCAGCCTGATCGGCGAACTGCTGGTCTACGTGCTGCCCCTGTTGTTGCTGGTCGGCCTGTTCGTGATGTTCTCCCGCATGCAGGGCGGCGCCCGGATGGGCTTCGGCTTCGGCAAATCCCGCGCCAAACAGTTGTCCAAGGACATGCCCAAGACCACCTTCGCAGACGTCGCCGGCGTCGACGAAGCGGTCGAAGAGCTGTACGAGATCAAGGACTTCCTGCAGAACCCGACGCGCTATCAGGCACTGGGCGCCAAGATCCCCAAGGGTGTGCTGCTCTACGGCCCGCCCGGCACCGGCAAGACTTTGCTGGCCCGCGCGGTCGCGGGCGAAGCGGGCGTGCCGTTCTTCACCATCTCCGGCTCCGACTTCGTCGAGATGTTCGTCGGCGTCGGCGCATCGCGGGTGAGAGACCTTTTCGAGCAGGCGAAACAAAACAGCCCCTGCATCATCTTCGTCGATGAGATCGACGCCGTGGGCCGCCAGCGAGGTGCGGGCCTGGGCGGTGGTCACGACGAGCGGGAACAGACCCTGAACCAGCTGCTGGTCGAGATGGACGGCTTCGGCGATCGTGCCGGCGTCATCCTGATCGCAGCCACCAACCGCCCCGACATCCTGGACCCCGCCCTGCTGCGGCCCGGACGCTTCGACCGCCAGATCCCGGTGTCCAACCCGGACCTCGCGGGGCGCCGGGCGGTCCTGCGGGTGCACTCCAAGGGCAAGCCGATCGCCCCCGACGCCGACCTGGACGGGCTCGCCAAGCGGACCGTCGGTATGACCGGCGCCGACCTGGCCAACGTCGTCAACGAGGCGGCGCTGCTGACCGCCCGGGAAAACGGCACGGTGATCACCGGCGCGGCGCTGGAAGAGGCGGTCGACCGGGTCATCGGCGGCCCGCGCCGCAAGGGCCGCATCATCAGCGAGCAGGAGAAGAAGATCACCGCCTACCACGAGGGCGGGCATACGCTGGCGGCCTGGGCGATGCCGGACATCGACCCCGTCTACAAGGTGACCATTCTGGCCCGGGGCCGCACCGGCGGACACGCGGTCGCCGTGCCGGAAGAGGACAAGGGCCTGCGGACCCGCTCGGAGATGATCGCCCAGCTCGTCTTCGCGATGGGTGGGCGCGCCGCTGAGGAACTGGTGTTTCGCGAGCCGACCACCGGCGCGGTCTCCGACATCGAGCAGGCCACCAAGGTCGCCCGGGCGATGGTCACCGAATACGGCATGAGCGCTCGCCTCGGCGCCGTCAAGTACGGCACCGAACACGGCGACCCGTTCTTGGGCCGCACGATGGGCAACCAGCCCGACTATTCCCACGAGGTCGCCCGCGAGATCGACGAAGAGGTTCGCAAACTCATTGAGGCCGCGCACACCGAAGCCTGGGAGATCCTCACCGAATACCGGGACGTGCTGGACACGTTGGCCGGTGAATTGCTGGAAAAGGAAACCCTGCACCGGCCCGAGTTGGAGGCCATTTTCGGCGACGTCGAAAAGCGCCCGCGGCTTACCATGTTCGACGACTTCGGTGGCCGGATTCCGTCGGACAAGCCGCCCATCAAGACCCCCGGCGAGCTGGCGATCGAGCGCGGCGAGCCGTGGCCGCAGCCGGTGCCCGAGCCGGCGTTCAAGGTGGCGATTGCTCGTGCCAGCAAGGCCGCCGAGGAGGCCCAAGCCGAACAGGGCAACGGCGACAGCCCGAATGCCCGGGGCGCCAATGGTTCGCACGGCACCACCCAGCCCGACTACGGTGCGCCAGCGGGGTGGCACGCACCCGGCTGGCCGCCGCCCGCGTCCGACCGGCCCCAACCCGCGCCCGGTTACACCGGTCCGGACGAGTCTGATGCCGAGGAACCCTCCGGTCAGCGGGACAAAGATGTGACTCGGTCCAACCCACCGGCCCACGGCTGACCAACGGAGGGTTCGATGACACAGCTGGAATCCAGAGAGACCGGCGCCCGCCCATTCGACCAGGAACGCGCCGAGGCTGCGGTGCGCGAGCTGCTGATCGCGCTCGGCGAAGATCCTGATCGCCACGGTCTCCGCGACACCCCGGCTCGCGTGGTGCGCGCCTACCGGGAGATCTTCGCCGGGCTCTACACGGAGCCCACCTCGGTGCTCAACGCCATGTTCGACGAGAACCACGATGAATTGGTGCTCGTCAAAGGGATACCGATGTACTCCACGTGCGAGCATCATCTGGTGGCCTTCCACGGGGTGGCCCACGTCGGTTACATCCCGGGAGTGGACGGCAGGGTCACCGGCCTGTCGAAGATCGCCCGGCTGGTTGACCTCTACGCCAAACGTCCACAGGTCCAGGAGCGACTCACCAGCCAGATCGCGGACGCCCTGGTCAACAAACTGGACCCGCGTGGGGTCATCGTCGTGGTCGAGGCAGAGCATCTGTGCATGGCGATGCGCGGCGTCCGCAAACCTGGCGCCACCACGACGACGTCAGCGGTGCGCGGCCAGTTCAAGACCGACGCTGCGTCCCGGGCGGAAGCGCTCGATCTCATCTTGCGTAAGTGAGTTCGGCACCCGTGCAGGTGATGGGGGTGCTCAACGTCACTGACGACTCGTTCTCTGATGGCGGGCGTTATCTCGATGCGGACTGCGCCGTCGAACACGGGTTGGCTTTGGCCGCCGCAGGTGCCGACATCGTCGACGTCGGGGGAGAATCGACCAGGCCCGGAGCGACGCGGGTGGCCCCCGAGGTGGAAACCGCGCGTGTGATCCCCGTTGTGAAACAGCTTGCGGCACAAGGAATCAGGGTCAGCATAGACACCATGCACGCGCCGGTGGCGCGGGCGGCGCTGGACAACGGTGCGCAGCTCGTCAACGACGTGTCGGGCGGCCGTGCCGACCGGGCCATGGCGCCGCTGTTGGCCGAGGCCGGTGTGCCCTGGGTGCTCATGCACTGGCGGCCGGTATCGGCGGACCACCCGCACCGGGTGCCGGAATACCGCGACGTGGTGGCCGATGTGCGCGCTGACCTGCTCGCCAGTGTGGACGATGCGGTAGCGGCCGGCGTTGACCCGGCCAACCTGCTGATCGACCCCGGACTGGGTTTCGCCAAGACGGGACAACACAATTGGGCTCTGCTTCGCGGCCTACCGGAGTTGGTGGCCACCGGCTTCCCCGTCTTGCTGGGTGCCTCCCGAAAACGGTTCCTCGGTACGTTGCTGGCCGGGCCCGACGGTACGCCGCGGCCGGCTGACGGCCGCGAGACCGCGACAGCGGTGATCTCGGCATTGGCGGTGTTGCACGGGATTTGGGGGGTGCGTGTGCATGACGTGCGCGCATCGGTCGACGCCCGCAAGGTCGTCGAGGCGTGGCAGGGTGCGGAAGGGACGACGACCGGTGGCTGACCGAATTGAATTGCGTGGCCTCAAAGTTCGCGGACGCCACGGCGTATTCGAACACGAACGGCGCAACGGGCAGGACTTCGTCGTCGACATCACGGTGTGGATCGACCTGGCCCGGGCGGCGGCCAGCGATGAGCTGGACGACACCTACGACTACGGAGCGTTGGCGCAGTTGGTGGCCGACATCGTCGGCGGAACGCCGCGGAACCTCATCGAAACGGTGGGAGCCGACATCGCCGAGCGGGTCATCACCGACGAGCGGGTGCACGCCGTCGAGGTGACCGTCCACAAGCCGCAGGCCCCCATCTCGCAAGCCTTCGACGACGTGGCCGTGGTGACCCGGCGGTCCCGGCGCGGCGGGCGCGGCTCCGTGATCCCGGCGGGCACGGTCGTATGACAAGCGATGAGGAGGAGCGGCGGCTGTGACTTCCGCCGGCGACGATGCAGAGCGAAGCGATGAGGAGGAGCGGCGGCTGTGACTTCCGCCGGCGACGATGCAGAGCGAAGCGATGAGGAGGAGCGGCGCCTGTGACACGAGCGGTGTTGTCCATCGGCTCCAACCTGGGTGACCGGTTGGCCCATCTACAGTCAGTCGTCGAGGGGCTCGGCGACGCGGTCGTTGCGGTCTCGCCGGTGTACGAGACCGACCCGTGGGGTGGCGTGGAGCAGGAGCCGTTCCTCAACGCCGTGCTGATTGCCGAGGACCCGGCCCGCGATCCACACGCTTGGCTACGCCGGGCTCACGAGATGGAACAGGCGGCCGGACGGGTGCGAGAACGCCGTTGGGGGCCGCGCACGCTCGATGTCGACCTGGTGGTCTGTTACGGACCACAGGGCCAGATCACCGTCGACGACCGCGACCTGACGTTGCCGCATCCGCGGGCCCATCTGCGGGCCTTCGTGTTGGTGCCGTGGCTGGACGTTGATCCGGCCGCCGAACTGTCCCGGCCGGTGCGCGAGTTGCTGACCGAATTGGATGGTGACGTGGTGCGCCCGACTGCACTGGCGCTGGGAGCCTGATGGGCCCAACGCGCAAACGTGACCTCACGGCCGTGGTGCTCGGTGCCGCGTTGCTGGGCTACCTGCTGATCACCGTGCTGTACCGGTACTTTCCGCCGATCACCGTGTGGAGTGGGGTTTCGTTGCTGGTGGTCGCCGTCGCGGAAGCCCTGTGGGCGCGCACCGTGCGCGCCAAGATCAATGACGGTGAGATCGGTGACGCCCCCGGTCGGCTGCACCCCCTGGCGGTGGCGCGCAGCCTGATGGTCGCCAAGGCGTCGGCTTGGGTGGGAGCGGTGATGCTGGGTTGGTGGCTGGGAGTCCTGGTGTACTTTCTGCCACGCCGGTCCTGGATGCGGGCCGCCGCCGAGGACACCGGGGGCGCGGTGGTGGCCGCGGCCAGCGCACTGGCTCTGGTGATCGCGGCGATGTGGCTGCAGCATTGCTGCAAGTCGCCTCCGCAGGACTCGGGCGAGCCCGGCGAGGGGGCCGAGACGTAGCCGCCCGGTCCACCTGACAGCTCTCGTCGAGAATCGCCGGACTGGCGCGACACGCCAAGTGACCTCGCCCGGGTACAGTCAGGGGCCATGACCGTTCTGTCCCGCGGCGCCCGGGTTCGGCGCGGCGGCCGCAGGCCGGGGTGGGTGCTCTTGACGACGTTGCTGGTCCTGGCGATCGGGGCCAGTTCCGCGCTGGTTTTCACCGATCGGGTGGAACTCCTCAAGCTCGCTGTGATCCTGGCGTTGTGGGCCGCCGTGGCCGGCGCCTTCGTGTCGGTGCTGTACCGCCGGCAGGCCGAGGCCGACCAGGCCCGGGCGCGGGACATGAAGCTGGTGTACGACCTGCAGTTGGACCGTGAGATCTCGGCGCGGCGCGAGTACGAGTTGACGGTCGAGTCGCAGTTGCGCCGGGAACTGGCTGCCGAGATACGGGCGCAGGCGGCCGACGAGATCGCGGCGCTACGGGCCGAGCTGGCGGCATTGCGGACCAACTTGGAGATCTTGTTCGACACCGACCTCGAACATCGTCCGGCCCTCGAGACGCTGAACAGGGAAGCGGCGCGAGCGCTGACCGATCGGTCAGCCAACGGCGTCAGAAACGGCGAGAGCCCGCCCGCGGACTGGGTGACCAGCGACCGGGTCACCGCCGTACGAAAGGACGAGCCGGAGGAACCGGAAGCCCGCGAGGAGGAAGTCGCGATCATCGACGTGCCCGAGGAACCGTTGCTGCCACCGCGCCAGCCCGTCAACGTCCGGGAGTATGCGCCGCCGCCGCAATCGCCGCCGCCCCCCGGACCTCTCCCGCCGCGACACCGGCCGCCGCCACCACCCCAACCACAGCCACAGCCACAGTTCCAACCGCAGCCGCAGTTCCAACCGCCGCCGCCCCAGCCGCAACCCCAGCCGGTGGCCTGGCAGCCGGCACCCGCCGAGGGGCAGTGGTTGCCACCCGGGGCGCCCGGCAGCCACTGGGCGCCGGCAGATGCCCCGGCAGTCGCGCCCCGCGTCGAGCCGGAGGGACGCAGAAGGCGATACCGGGACGACTCTGACGAGCCAGGTCCCGGCGCCGTCGGCGTCACTCACGACGAGCCCGCCGCGCAATACGGTGGCCGGCGGTCGCGGTCAAGGCACTCAGCGGAGTACCGGGATTACGGCGTCGGGAACCTCTCGCGGCCCCGAGACCTTTCACCCGAGCAGACCCCGGAGCCACCGGCCCCACCCGCGCCGCCCCGGCTTGCCCCCGCACCGCCGGCTCCGCGGCACCGCAGTGCCGAAGAGCCGGTTGCGACTCAGGAAGACACCGACACCCCGAGCGGTGGTCAATCGGCCGCCGACCTGCTAGCGAGATTCCAGGTGCAGCCCAGCGGAGGCGGGCGTCGGCGCCGGCGTGACGCCTGACACGCTGCGCTCGATCTGACGCATCGACTACAGTCGTAGTGACCGTCCGGTACCCCGCAGCGGGACTGGAACGTACGAAAGAAATCTGTGAGGTCGTCTGCGATGGAGCAGTTCGACGGATTGCGCCCGGCCAGGCTCAAGGTGGGAATCATCTCGGCCGGCCGGGTCGGCTCCGCGCTGGGGGTTGCGCTGGAGCGCGCCGACCACGTCGTGGTGGCGTGCAGCGCCATTTCCCGCGCGTCTGTGCAGCGGGCGCAGCGCCGGCTCCCCGATACGCCGGTGCTCTCGCCGCCAGATGTCGCCGCCGGTGCTGAGCTGCTGTTGCTGGCGGTCACCGACAGCGAGCTTTCCGGTCTGGTGGCCGGGTTGGCCGCGACCTCGGCGGTGCGGCCCGGCACCATCGTGGTGCACACCTCCGGCGCCAACGGCATTGCGGTCCTGGAGCCGCTGACCCGGCAGGGTTGCATTCCGCTGGCGATTCACCCGGCCATGACCTTCACCGGCGCAGACGAAGACATCGCCCGGCTGGCGGACACCTGCTTCGGGGTCACGGCGGCCGACGAAATCGGATACGCCATCGGGCAGTCGTTGGTGCTGGAGATGGGCGGGGAGCCGTTCTGCGTGCGTGAGGACGCCCGCGTGCTCTATCACGCCGCGCTGGCGCACGCGTCCAATCATCTGGTGACCGTGTTGGCCGATGCCCTCGAGGCCTTGCGGACCGCGCTCAAGGGGGACGAGTTGCTCGGCCAGCAGCGCGTCGACAACCAACCGGGCGGAATCGCCGAGCGTATCGTCGGCCCACTGGCCCGCGCGGCGCTGGAGAACACACTGCAGCGCGGTCAGGCCGCGCTGACGGGCCCGGTAGCGCGCGGCGACGCCGCCGCTGTGGCCGGGCACTTGAGCGCACTCGGGAATGCCGATCCTCAACTCGCCCAGGCGTACCGGGTGAACGCGCTGCGCACCGCGCAACGCGCACATGCCCCCGATGACGTCGTCGAGGTGCTGGCGCGATGATCGGCAACAAGAAGCCGCCTGCGTTCAAGCCCGGCGAACTCAACATGTACTCGGCGCCGGCCGACGTCACCGACGTCGCCCGCGCGCTGCGGCACACCGGGCGGCGGATCATGTTGGTGCCGACCATGGGAGCGTTGCACGAAGGTCACCTGACGCTGGTCCGCGCCGCCAAGCGGGTGCCGGGTTCGGTGGTGGTGGTGTCGATCTTCGTCAACCCGCTGCAGTTCGGCGCGGGCGAGGATCTCGACGCCTACCCGCGCACCCTCGACCAGGATGTGGAGCTGTTGCGGGGTGAAGGTGTCGAAATCGTCTTCGCGCCTTCGGCGTCGCAGATGTATCCCGATGGGCTGCGCACCACGGTGCAACCGGGCCCGCTGGCTGCTGAGCTCGAAGGTGGTGCGCGTCCAACACATTTCGCCGGTGTGCTGACAGTCGTGCTCAAGCTGCTGCAGATCGTGCGGCCGGACCGGGCGTTCTTCGGAGAGAAGGATTATCAGCAGCTGGTATTGATCCGGCAGATGGTCGCCGACCTGAACGTCGACGTGCAAGTGGTGGGGGTGCCGACGGTGCGCGAACGCGATGGGCTGGCGATGTCCTCGCGCAACCGTTACCTCGACCCGGCGCAACGTGAAGCGGCGGTGGCACTTTCGGCGGCACTGAGCGCCGGTGCGCATGCCGCGACCTATGGCGTGCAGGCGGCGCTGGACGCGGCGAACGCGGTGCTGCAGGCCACGCCCGAATTGGTGGTCGACTACCTGCAGCTGCGGGACACCGAGCTGGGGCAGGTCCCCACCGGCGGATCCGGCCGGCTGTTGATCGCGGCGCGGCTGGGCACCACCAGACTACTGGACAACGTGGCAATCCAAATCGGCACTTTCGCCGGCACCAGCAGTGGGCCGGACGTTCAATCACAGTGGAGGAATTGATGTTACGGACGATGTTGAAGTCGAAGATTCACCGCGCCACCGTCACCCAGGCCGACCTGCACTACGTCGGATCGGTGACCATCGACGCCGATCTGATGGACGCCGCGGACCTGCTGGAGGGCGAACAGGTCACCATCGTCGACATCGACAACGGCGCCCGGTTGGTCACCTACGCGATCACCGGTGAACGAGGCAGCGGAGTGATCGGAATCAACGGTGCCGCAGCGCATCTCGTTCACCCCGGTGATCTGGTGATCTTGATCGCGTACGGCACCATGGAGGACGCGGAAGCGCGCGCCTATCGGCCGCGGATCGTATTCGTCGACGCGGACAACAAGCAGATCGACCTGGGCAGCGACCCCGCGCATGTGCCCGACGGCGTGGACGAGTTGCTCGACCCCCGGATCGGTGTGCGGTAACCGTGCTGCTGGCTATCGACGTCCGCAACACCCATACGGTCGTCGGCCTGGTATCGGGAGTCAAGGAGAACGCGAAAGTAGTTCAGCAGTGGCGGATACGCACCGAGTCTGAAGTCACTGCGGACGAGCTGGCGCTCACCATCGACGGTCTGATCGGTGAGGATGCGGAGCGACTCACCGGCGCCGCGGGACTGTCCACCGTGCCGTCGGTGCTGCACGAGGTCCGGGTCATGCTGGACCAATATTGGCCGTCGGTCCCGCACGTGCTGATCGAGCCGGGGGTGCGCACCGGCATTCCGCTCTTGGTGGACAACCCGAAAGAGGTGGGTGCCGACCGGATCGTCAACTGCTTGGCGGCCTTCCACAAATTCGGCAAGGCCGCCATTGTGGTCGACTTCGGATCGTCGATCTGTGTGGACGTGGTGTCGGCCAAGGGCGAGTTTCTCGGCGGTGCCATCGCTCCCGGCGTGCAGGTGTCCTCCGACGCCGCGGCTGCGCGCTCGGCGGCGCTGCGCCGGGTCGAACTGGCCCGGCCGCGATCCGTTGTGGGCAAGAACACTGTTGAATGTATGCAGTCGGGTGCCGTCTTCGGCTTTGCCGGATTGGTCGACGGCCTGGTGGGCCGGATCAGGGACGACGTGACCGGATTCTCCGCTGATGACGACGTCGCGGTGGTGGCCACCGGCCATACAGCGCCGCTGCTGCTGCCCGAACTGCACAGCGTGCAGCACTACGACCAGCATCTGACGCTGCACGGATTGCGCCTGATTTTCGAACGAAACCGCGATGCCCAGCGCGGCCGGCTCAAGACCGCGCGCTGAGGGACGGCGCGATCTCATTTAAGCTGGCACGTCGTGAGTGCCGCCGATCGAGATCCCGTCGAGGATGTTCCCGAGCAGTTCCGGATCCGTCGGGACAAGCGAGCGCGCCTGCTCGCCGAAGGCCACGATCCCTACCCGGTGGCGATAGAGCGGACGCACACGCTGGCCGAGGTTCGTGCCGCCCACCCCGACTTGCCCGTCGACACCGCGACTGACGATGTGGTCGGTGTGGCGGGTCGGGTGGTGTTCGCCCGCAACACCGGAAAACTGTGCTTTGCGACACTGCAGGACGGCGACGGTGCCCAGCTGCAGGCGATGATCAGTCTTGATCGGGTTGGTCAGGCGAGCCTGGATGCCTGGAAGACCGACGTCGATCTCGGCGACATCGTCTTCGTGCACGGCACCGTGATCAGTTCACGCCGAGGTGAACTCTCTGTCCTGGCCGATTCCTGGCAGATGGTCGCCAAGTCACTGCGGCCGCTGCCGGTCGCTCATAAAGAGATGAGCGAAGAGGCGCGGGTGCGCCAGCGGTATGTCGACCTGATTGTGCGTCCGCAGGCGCGTTCGGTGGCCCGCCAGCGCATCGCTGTAATACGCGCTATCCGAAATGCACTGGAGCGACGCGGGTTCCTGGAGGTCGAAACTCCGATCCTGCAGACGCTCGCCGGCGGTGCCGCGGCACGGCCGTTCATCACTCATTCGAATGCGCTGGACATCGACCTTTACCTGCGGATCGCGCCGGAACTGTTCCTCAAGCGCTGCATCGTCGGTGGTTTCGACAAGGTCTTCGAACTTAATCGGGTCTTCCGGAACGAAGGAACCGATTCGACGCATTCACCAGAATTCTCGATGTTGGAGACGTACCAGACGTACGGGACCTATGACGATTCGGCGGTCGTCACCAGGGAGCTTATTCAAGAGGTGGCCGATGAGGCGATCGGCACCAGGCAACTCCCGATGCCCGACGGCACTGTGTACAACATCGACGGAGAATGGGCAACTCTGCAGATGTATTCCTCTCTGTCCAAAGCTCTGGGAGAAGAGATCACGCCCGAGACTACGGTCGAACGGTTACGTGAGATCGCGGCCCAACTGGACGTGGAGATTCCCGACAATCGTGGCTTTGGTCACGGCAAACTCGTCGAGGAACTCTGGGAGCACACCGTCGGCAACACGTTGACCGCACCGACATTTGTCAGGGACTTTCCGGTGGAGACAACCCCATTGACCCGGCACCACCGCAGCGTCGGCGGGGTCACCGAGAAGTGGGACCTATACGTGCGCGGAATGGAGCTGGCCACCGGCTACTCGGAATTAAACGACCCGGTAGTGCAACGGGAGAGATTTGCCGATCAGGCCCGCGCCGCAGCGGCCGGGGATGATGAGGCGATGCAACTTGACGAGGATTTTCTGGCCGCGCTCGAGTTCGGGATGCCGCCGTGTACGGGAACGGGAATGGGTATCGATCGGTTGCTGATGTGTTTGACCGGGCTGTCAATTAGGGAGACTGTTTTGTTCCCGATTGTTCGCCCGCACTCCAACTGAACTGCACAAGTTGTGTCTAGATTGAGTAATCTGCGTTTCTATGGCAGATTAGGTCAGTGGGGAGTCTATACAATCTGGATCTGTAACCGCACGGGAAGAAACGCGAGGGTAAGCCAATGGCGAAGAAAGTGACCGTCACCTTGGTCGATGATTTCGACGGTGCCGGCTCCGCCGACGAAACGGTCGAATTCGGGCTTGACGGGGTGACCTATGAGATCGACCTTTCCAGTAAGAATGCGACCAAGCTGCGCAATGACCTGAAGCAATGGGTTGCGGCCGGCCGTCGCGTCGGCGGTAGACGGCGCGGGCGTTCCGGGTCGGGTCGCGGCCGCGGCGCGATCGACCGCGAACAGAGTGCCGCGATCCGCGAGTGGGCGCGTCGCAACGGGCACAACGTGTCGACCAGGGGGCGTATCCCGGCCGACGTGATCGACGCGTTCCACGCCGCCACCTAGGCACGCACCTTCCGGCGTCCAGGCTCCAAGCCTGGGCGCCGGATTTGTGCTTTTCGCTCGTGGCGAACTGATCGGAGCCCAGACCGGGAAACGCATTGGCGCTTTTCCTCGTTAAACCGGATACGTCCAGGAACCGCTTGCGCACTGCGAGGTATGAACCCCGGCAGGCCGACCATTACAGTGGACGGCAGGTACGCGGTGCGGGCCCGGCGTCGACAAAAGGTCGGCGACGGCCGGCAAACGCCTTTCCGAGACGGAGTACCTAATGGTGAGGGAGAGCAGGTAACCGACGATGTTCGAAAGATTTACCGACCGTGCCCGCAGGGTCGTCGTCCTGGCGCAAGAAGAGGCCCGGATGCTCAACCACAATTACATCGGCACCGAACACATCCTCCTGGGTCTGATCCACGAGGGCGAGGGTGTCGCGGCCAAGTCGCTGGAGTCGCTGGGAATCTCGCTGGAGGGCGTGCGCAGCCAGGTCGAGGAGATCATCGGCCAGGGTCAGCAGGCACCGTCCGGGCACATCCCGTTCACTCCGCGGGCCAAGAAGGTCTTGGAGCTGAGCCTGCGTGAAGCCTTGCAGCTCGGTCACAACTACATCGGCACCGAGCACATCCTGCTCGGCCTCATCCGTGAGGGCGAGGGTGTGGCGGCTCAGGTGCTGGTCAAGCTGGGCGCTGAACTGACCCGGGTGCGCCAGCAGGTGATCCAGCTGCTGAGCGGCTACCAGGGCAAGGAGGCCGCCGAAGCGGGCACCGGTGGCCGGGGCGGCGAATCAGGCAGCCCGTCGACATCGCTGGTGCTCGACCAGTTCGGCCGCAACCTCACCGCCGCCGCCATGGAAGGCAAGCTCGACCCGGTCATTGGCCGTGAGAAGGAAATCGAGCGTGTCATGCAGGTGCTGTCCCGGCGCACCAAGAACAACCCGGTGCTGATCGGCGAGCCCGGCGTCGGCAAGACCGCCGTGGTCGAAGGACTCGCTCAGGCGATCGTGCACGGCGAGGTGCCCGAAACGCTCAAGGACAAGCAGCTCTACACCCTGGACCTGGGATCGCTGGTCGCGGGCAGCCGCTACCGCGGTGACTTCGAGGAACGCCTCAAGAAGGTGCTCAAGGAGATCAACACCCGCGGCGACATCATCCTGTTCATCGACGAGCTGCACACGCTGGTCGGTGCGGGTGCCGCCGAGGGCGCCATCGACGCGGCCAGCATCCTCAAGCCCAAGCTGGCCCGCGGCGAGCTGCAGACAATCGGCGCCACCACCCTCGACGAGTACCGCAAGTACATCGAGAAGGACGCCGCGCTCGAGCGCCGCTTCCAGCCGGTGCAGGTGGGCGAGCCGACGGTGGAGCACACCATCGAGATCCTCAAGGGCCTGCGCGACCGCTACGAGGCCCACCACCGGGTGTCCATCACCGATGGCGCGCTGGTGGCGGCGGCAACCTTGGCCGACCGCTACATCAACGACCGGTTCCTGCCGGACAAGGCGATCGACCTGATCGACGAGGCCGGCGCCCGGATGCGGATCCGCCGGATGACCGCACCGCCAGACCTGCGTGAGTTCGACGAGAAGATCGCCGATGCACGCCGGGAGAAGGAATCGGCGATCGACGCTCAGGACTTCGAAAAGGCCGCCAGCCTGCGGGACCGGGAGAAGCAACTGGTCGCTCAGCGCGCGGAGCGTGAAAAGCAATGGCGCTCAGGCGACATGGACGTTGTCGCCGAGGTGGATGACAACGAGATCGCTGAGGTGCTGGGCAACTGGACCGGCATCCCGGTGTTCAAGCTCACCGAGGCCGAGACCACGCGTCTGCTGCGCATGGAGGATGAACTGCACAAGCGGATCATCGGCCAGGTGGACGCCGTCAAGGCGGTCTCCAAGGCGATCCGCCGCACCCGTGCCGGGCTGAAAGACCCCAAACGCCCGTCGGGCTCGTTCATCTTCGCCGGCCCGTCCGGTGTCGGTAAGACCGAACTGTCCAAGGCCCTGGCCAACTTCCTGTTCGGCGATGACGACGCGCTCATCCAGATCGACATGGGCGAGTTCCACGACCGCTTCACCGCGTCAAGGCTGTTTGGTGCCCCTCCGGGCTACGTCGGCTACGAAGAGGGTGGTCAGCTCACCGAGAAGGTGCGGCGCAAGCCGTTCTCCGTGGTCTTGTTCGACGAGATCGAGAAGGCCCACCAGGAGATCTACAACAGCCTGTTGCAGGTGCTCGAGGACGGCCGGCTCACTGACGGACAGGGTCGCACGGTCGACTTCAAGAACACGGTGCTGATCTTCACGTCCAACCTGGGCACATCCGACATCTCGAAGCCGGTGGGTCTGGGCTTCACCCAGGGTGGTGGCGCGAACGACTACGAGCGGATGAAGCAGAAGGTCAACGACGAGCTGAAGAAGCACTTCCGCCCGGAGTTCCTCAACCGTATCGACGACATCATCGTCTTCCACCAGCTGACGAAGGACGAGATCATTCAGATGGTCGATCTGATGATCGGCCGCGTCGCAAACCAGCTCAAGGCCAAGGACATGGCGATGGAGCTGACCGACAAGGCCAAGTCGCTGCTCGCCAAGCGCGGCTTCGACCCGGTGCTGGGTGCCCGTCCGCTGCGGCGCACCATCCAGCGGGAGATCGAGGACCAGCTGTCGGAGAAGATCCTCTTCGAGGAAGTCGGCCCGGGTCAGATCGTCACCGTCGACGTCGACAACTGGGACGGCGAGGGCAGCGGTGAGGACGCGGTGTTCACCTTCACCGGAGCGCGCAAGCCGCCGGCCGAGCCGGACCTGGCCAAGGCCGGCGCACCCAGCGCCGGCTAGGGGCGGGAAGCGCCGTAGCACCCGCCTGAGAAGACGCGGCAGAGAGCGGTCACCGAGCCATTCGGTGACCGCTCTTGCCATGACGACCACCGGGCTGCCTTTGAGACAGGGTGCCTGGTGTAGACGGGCGGCGGAACCAGGGGGAGCTCGAGACGTAAGCTGACCCGAGAGCGCCCAACGCGGGACGCGAGATCCCCAGAAGGAGTTGATCGTGGCGAGTTCTGAGACGACGCGGGTCGGAGCGGTTGACCTGTCGGCGGCCAATGCGGCGCTCTGGTTGGCGGCGACCGCCTTCCTGGCGCTGCTGGCGATCTACTTCGTCGGCATCGACCAGGGTGCCGTGTCGCTGTTCGGCCGCGACACCCATGTGCACGAGTTCTTCCACGACGCAAGGCATTTGCTCGGCTTTCCCTGCCACTGATCCGCAGTCGTGGAAAAGCGTCTGATAGCGCGCGGTGTGCTGGCGGGTGCGGTCGGTGCCGTGCTGGCATT
Source organism: Mycobacterium gordonae (assembly GCF_002101675.1). Taxonomy (GTDB): domain Bacteria; phylum Actinomycetota; class Actinomycetes; order Mycobacteriales; family Mycobacteriaceae; genus Mycobacterium; species Mycobacterium gordonae. Next base: position 19,176 of record NZ_LQOY01000082.1, read on the forward strand.
CGTATTCGCAAGGCTGTTCGCCGAGCCGGTGATAGGCCGCGCCATCGAGTTCGAGGGTGCGCACGAGCACGGTGCGGAGCTGTTCTCCCGCGGCGTCCAGGGCAACGCCGGATTAGGTTTCGGCGTGCTGGTTTTCGGTGTCGCGATGGGCGCGTTGTTCGCGGTGCTGTTCTGCGTCTACTACCCCGGATCGGGACACGTTGCGCCGCAACAACTGTCGATGAGGTTGGCGGCTGCGGCGTTCGTGGCGGTCTATCTGGTGCCGTTTCTGAAGTACCCACCGAACCCACCCGCCGTCGGCCGGGAAGAGACCATCGGCGCGCGCACACTGGAATACCTGGTGATGGTGCTGGCTTCGGTTGGGCTGGCGATCGCCGCCCGGTGGCTGGCGCGGCGCTTAGTGGAGCGGTTCGGTACGTTCAACGCCAGGCTGCTCGCGGCCGGCGCCTACGGGGCGGCGGTCATTGCCGTCATGCTGGCGTTGCCAAGCGTGGCCGAGGTGCCACCGGGCTTTCCTGCAGCCGACCTCTATGAGTTCAGGCTGGTTTCGCTGGGCACCCAGTTGGTGCTGTGGGCGAGCCTGGGTCTGGTCTTCGGCGCGCTGGCCAGGCGGCTGCTGCGCGAACAAACAAGGGCGCAAAGCGTCGTCGGGGCGTGACGCGGCCCAGCGCCCGCCTCACGTTCATCTCGCATGCGATGACCGACGCGATGGCGGGTGGACGCTTTCCGGACGACGAACCGCTCAGCGCGGCCGGCCGTCGTCAGGCCGGCCCCCTGCACACAGCTGGGCGGGCACTTGCCGGACCGGAAGTGCGGACCCGGCAGACCGCGGAACTGCTGGGTCTGCGCGCCTGCATCGAGCCGCAGCTGGCTGACCTGGACTGCGGGAATTGGCGCGGGCGGGCACTGCACGACATTGCGCCCACCGAGCTTCGCGCATGGCTGAGCGATCCAGGGCTGGCGCCGCACGGCGGGGAGTCCATCGTCGAGCTGATCGACCGGGTCGCAACGTGGCTGACGCAGTACGGCGACGCGGGTAAGACGGTCGCCGTCACTCACCCCGCGGTCATCAGAGCCGCGATCCTGGCCGCCTTGGATGCCCCGCCAAAGTCGTTCTGGCGCATCGATATCGCACCCGTCAGTCAAACCGTCCTGCATCACCGGGACGGGGCCTGGACAGTGCGGTTGTAGTCAGCGCGGTGCCACCAGCGCGAAGACCTGCTGTGCGACCTTGAGCATCCAGCTGGTCACCGTCGGCCCGTGGTCGTGCGGCCAGTTCAACTGGAAACTGACCACCCATGGCTGTCCGGTCTTGTCGACGGCGTACCAGCTGAACGTCAGATCTCCGGGCAGCCCACCGGCTTTCGCGCCGATGTAAGGCCATGCGGCGGCGTCCAGCCGGATGCCGGCGACCGCGGACAGGATCTGCCGCACCGGTGCCGCCGCGCCGACGGCGTCGGCCTGCAACGCGACGTGAACGCGGCAGATGTCCTCGGCGTTGCCGTACCACTCGGCGCCGTAGGCCGAGGCCGGCGTGTGGGCGCGGAAGGGGTCCGGTTTGTAGTCAGTGGAGTTCGCCTGCTCCAGCATCGTGGCGCGCTCCTGCTGCGAGGCGTTCTTCCACCGCTCGCGCACATCGGGCTGGCCCCAGCCGATGGAGAACAACTCGTACATGGTGGGAAAGGGCGTCATGCTGGCCGGATCGTGGTGCCCGGCGCTGGCCAGTGCCTGCTCGATGGCGCGTGTTCCCACTCGCTCGATCAGCATGTCGGTGGCCATGTTGTCACTGGTGGCGATCATCTTCTCGGCGGCCTTGCGCACCGAAACGTGGTCGCCCACAGCCAATTCGAGGCCAGACGATCCGACGGCCTTGCCCTTGGCGGTCACCGTCAACTGGTCGTCCCAGGACACCGTGCCGTTCTTGACCGCGGTCGCCACCGCGTGCAGGACATACAGCTTGAATATCGATGCCAACGGCAAGGGCTGAGCGGTGTTGGTGCCGGCTACCCGGTCGCAGTGACCGTCGTTGACCTTGGCCACCTGATAGGAGTAGCGGGCGCCGGTCTTGCCCAGCACCGCGTCCACGTCCGACCAGGTGTTGATCGGCGGCGGCGGTTGCGTGTCGAGTTCGAACCGGTCGACTTCGCCGGTATCGCCGGTATGAATCCGGACGTCTTGGCGTGCGCCGTAGGAGGAGATCAACTGCAACGTCGCCACGTTGGCCCCGATGACCACCGATTCGAGCGTGAACGGCCGATCCCACCACAGGCTCTCCATGGTGGCTTCCACGGACTCGACCTGGTCGGCAACGGCCAGGGTACGTACCCCGTCCGGGCCGATAGGCCACTCGGAATTCAGCATGTCCAGGGTCTGCTGAGCCCGCAGGCCCGGGGGAGTGGTGGTGTCGATCCGGTGGCCGACGTTCGCCGCATTCGCCGACGGCGTCGGTGAGGAGGAGCAGCCGGACGTGAGTGTCACGACCAGAGCGGCGGCGGCGCTCAGCGCCAGAGCCCGGCGCGGCGCCGCGCGCCGCCTACTTGGCCTGGGTGTTCCCGGCAACGCCGAGCACGACCTCGAACTCCAGCAGCGACGCGCCGCTGGCCACGGGGTTGGCACGCTCACCTGCATGGGCTTCTTTCGCGGGCCCGTTCGCCCAGGCCTGGAACGCTTCATCAGACTCCCAATGTGTCACCACAAAGTAGCGGTCTTCACCTTTGACCGGGCGGAGCAGCTCAAAGCCGAGAAAACCGGGCTGGTTGTCCACCGCGTGCGCGCGATGGGCGAAGCGTTTTTCCAGTTCGGGGCCAGCGCCGGCGGGCACCGAGATTGCATTGATCTTCACCACTGGCATGTGGCTAGGCTACCGTGCCGAACATGCCCGACGATCTGCTGACCCATCGCGGCGGGGCGGGCAGGCCGTTGGTTTTGGTGCACGGACTGATGGGACGCGGCACCACCTGGCCGCGGCAGCTGCCGTGGCTCGCCCGGCTGGGCGCGGTCTACACCTACGACGCTCCGTGGCACCGCGGGCGCGACGTAACCGACCCCTATCCGATCAGCACCGAACGCTTCGTCGCCGACTTGGGCGACGCCGTCGGCTCGCTGGACACTCCCGTCGTCCTTATTGGGCATTCGATGGGGGGCTTGCACTCCTGGTGCCTGGCCGCCGAGCGGCCGGAGCTGGTGAGCGCGCTGGTGGTCGAGGACATGGCCCCGGATTTCGTGGGCCGGACGACCGGGCCGTGGGAACCTTGGCTGCACGCCCTGCCCGTCGAATTCGATTCTGCCGAGCGGATATTCGCAGAGTTCGGGCCGGTCGCCGGACAGTACTTCCTGGAGGCGTTCGACCGTACCGACACGGGCTGGCGGTTGCACGGGCACACCGCCAGTTGGATCGAGATCGCCGCCGAGTGGGGAACACGCGACTACTGGGCGCAGTGGCATGCCGTGCGCGCTCCGGCGCTGCTGATCGAGGCCGGCAATACCGTCACGCCGCCCGGGCAGATGCGCCAGATGGCTCAAAGGGATTTACCGACAACGTATTTAGCGGTACCGGAGGCCGGCCACCTGGTGCATGACGACGCGCCCGAGGCATACCGCCGGGCTGTGGAATCGTTCCTGGCTGACACAGACCGGTAAAGCGAACACCGTCTCGCCACCCTCCGATCGGCGGCTGGCCTGCTCTTGTCAGGCGCGGTACCGGCCGGCGCGGGTGGTGCTACCGGAACGGGTTGGTTCCGGCGCGCGGCGCGCGGGTGAATTGGCGAAGCCGTTTACGCGAATCGGGCATGGGTATCATCAAGCGGTGGCTGTTGCGGGGAAACGCAGGGGGATAGCGCCGCCTGCGCTGGAAATGCAGGACCGGAGCTGGACGTTCCTGACCAACCACGCGCACGTCCTGCTCTGCCTCTCGACCGGCGAGGAGTTGACGGCGCGCGAATTGGCGCTGCGCGTCGGTATCACGGAGCGCTCGGTGCAGGCCATCTTGACCGACCTGACCGCCGAGGGTTACCTGACCAAGGCCAAGGTCGGCCGCCGCAACGTCTACGAGGTCAATCCCCACGGCAGACTGCGCCACCCACTCGAAGCCAACCACACTGTCGGTGAGTTGGTCGCCGCGCTGTCCTGACCGGCGCTAGGACCGACGGCCACGACCCGCTGCGCGCGGCAACGCCGCGCTTGCGGTCGCGGCTAGGGCCGATGGCCACGACCCGCTGCGCGTGGCAACGCCGCGCTTGCGGTCGCGGCTAGGACCGACGGCCGCGACCCGCTGCGCGTGGCAACGCCGCGCTTGCGATCGCCGTTAGGGATTGCACTGCGGACAGTAGCGGGGCTCGGCCGTCCCCGTGCGGGGCGTCTCGCTGCGATACTCACACGCCGGGCACCCGAGGACGTCAGCCGCGATGAGCGTGGTAGGGGATCCGCACGCTCGGCAGGGTAGCCCCTCGCGCACTGCGACCCTTCCGTATCCAGGCCCTAGACAGCCGGGGCACGGCGTGGCGAGCCGGCCGGCGAGTCGACTCGCCAGGGCCGAGAGCACCTCCCGGCGACTGGGGTTGTAGTGCGCCCGCAGATCGGGCTCCAGCCAGGCGCGGTGGTCGTCGGCAGCCGCCACCGCCGCATCGACGACCTCCACGAGCGCGAACGCGTCCGTGAGTCCTTTGCCGAATACCCGGATGCCTCCCTCAATAGTGGCTTTGACCACAGCGCCTTGCTCGGGAAACCCGAATCGCCGCGCCTCGTCGACGGCTTCGTGCCCGCTCTCGACCAGCTTCGGCAGGCCCGGGGCACGGGGGACGTTGACGCCTTCCAGCACCTGGATGCCGCGGGTGTCGTCGATGAACACCAGAATTTCCTGGTGCACGGCCAGCACGCCGTACCACGCGTCATAGCTGGCTTCGCTGGCCACGCCATAGGGCACCTTGGCCGCACTCATCGCCAGCCGGGCTTTAGCGGTGGCGGCTGCCACCGGCGTCAGCGTCCTGGTGACTTCACCGGCGAAGGTGCCGAATCGGTCGGTGTCGATCCCGGAGGGAACGATCACCTGAGCACCGAACTCCGCGGCGAAAGCAGGTGCCACCTGGCGCTCCTTGCCGTGCATGGTGCCCATGGCGATCACCGTGCCGGCGTAGCCGTCATCGCGTGTGTTCATGCGAGGTTGGCAGCAAGCTGCCGGCCCGGCGGAATCCGCCGGGCCGGGCTGCCCGTACTTCTCACACCACCCGCAGCAATGGTGTCTCACTGTCGGAAACCTGTCCGATGGTCCCGCAGACCTGGACCCGGCCGTCTGAACGGTCGAGTACGGCGCAGACGATCGCGCACCTTCCGCTGTCGACGGCCTTGGCCACCAGCGGCGATTTGTGCAACAGCGACACTCCGACGTGCGCCACGTGAGCTGTCGTCAGGTCATCGGCGGTGTTGATACCGGCGTCTTTGCGAGCCAGAGAGGAAACCGCCTGTTCGACGACGGCGCGGGTGGCGCCGTCGGGGAATTTGGCGGTGTTCCATGCATCAAGGGCCGTCTGCATGGCGCTGGAGTCCGAGTGGCCGAGGATAACGATCAAAGGCGCCTTGAGGGTGCCTACGGCGTACTCGAGGGTGGCCAGGACGCCGGTGTCGATGACGTGTCCCCAGTTGCTGATGTCGACGAGGGAGCCCCAGCTTTGACCGAACACCACCTGACTTGGCACGTCGGAATCTGCGGAGCGGAACACGACGGCGGCGGGCGGCTGTTCGCTGGCAGGGCTGTGTTGCTTGCGTAAGGTGTTGTGGAAGTGCTGATTTCCGGCTTGCAGGCTCTGCCAGGCGGATGAGGGGTTGGACATGATATTTCCTTTCTTGGTGGGTTTCAGCTGATCAGCTGAAGTACTCGGGACGGCTGACGTAGGTCTCGGTCACGAACATGACCCCAGGTGAGCCGTCCAGCAGGCGGCGCATCCCGGCGATCAGCGCCTCGGACTTGCTGTCCGGGACGACGGTGATGAGCAGCTCCAATGCCGCCTGCTGGTTGAAAAGCAGCCGGCCTTGGTGGTAGCCGTGGTGGCCCAGGCCCGAGACGCCGGAGACGCTGGTGAACCCGGTGGCTCCGGCGCTGCGGAACTGCTCGCGGACCGCGGAAGCGTGTTCGCCGGCGACGACCACTTCGATCTTGGTCATCTTGGTCAGTCCGTTCAGCGGCATGGGATTACCTCCTCAGTTGCGGTGTTGATGTCGATGTCGGCGTCCCAGCGCCGCCAGCCGGCGCGGGTCCAGCGCTGCCAGTCGTGTCCGGGGCCTTCCCGGGCCGCCAGCGCAACCCAGTCATTGCCGAACAGGTGCATGAGCACCGGGTTGCGCTCGACGATGCTGTCGATGCGCTCTAGCGGCGCCTCGACGACGGTCAGCAGACGCATCGGCTCGTGCCCGAAGGACTGACCGTCGGTGAGTGACTGCCGGGGCAGGCCCAGCTGCAGGTCGCCACCGTGGCCCGCCAGCACGCCCACGCCGGCGACGACGTTGTGGATCGTCTTGGTGCCCGCTCCGAACAGCTCGGGGGCGACCGTCGAAAAGAAGTACTGGCAGTTGATCCACTGTGCGACCACCATGGGCGCGGTCAGGATGGTTTCCAGTGCGGAGCCGTCCGGGTCCACGTCCGCTTGGTAGGAGTGCAGAAACACCCTGCGCTGCAGGTCGATCCCGCGGGTCACCGTACGAGGCCCGACGATGAAGGCGGCGTTGCCAGCCAGCCCCCACTCGGGAAAGACCTGTGCCCAGTCGGTCGATCGGTTGGCGACGTGGCGCGCTGCCCGCGTCGGGTCCGGACGGGCCGGCCCGCCCGGTAGCACCGCGCAGCGCTCGGCTGCCAACTCGGCTCCGGCCGCGGCGAGATCTGCGGTCAGCCGGGACAGGTCGGCGCGGTGACTAGCTGGGACGAGATGCTCGTCCAGGACGGTCACCCGGTCGGTGGCGGTGTCGTGCAGCGCCGCTACGAACCAGGTGTCGTCCGGAACGTCGATGCCGCGTTCGCTCAACTCTGCTCGGACGTCGGTGTTGTTGAGGATCGCCGCCGCGGTGCGTGCATTGGGACCGCCGGGCTGCCCGCCGCAGGCCCCGCAGTCCAGCGCGGCCTGGTAGGGGTTGTTCTCGGTGGTGCTGCCATGTCCGCACATCACCACCAGCCGGCCAAATTCCTTGGTGAGCCCCATGGTGGTGAGCGCCACCTGTGCGTAGAGACCGCGGTGCGCCAGGTCGACGGTGTCGTTGACCGAAAGCACCGTGGGTACCGGCGGGGCCAGCCGGTCGCGCAAGCGCCGACGCAATGTCCCGGTGGCCGTCGGACTCAGCGTCTTGGCCGCCGCCCAGGGACCGGCGGCCCAGCCGGAGGCCTCGGCCAGGGTGAACGGAGCCAGCAGCGCCTGCTTGGCGGTGTGGAAGGCCGCATCGGCACCGGCCATGATGGCGCTGCCCGCCCGCAACCGGCGAGCCGCGGCGGCGGCTGTGGCGCTTTCGTGCACCTCATGCTCGGGGCGAATCAAGACCGGGCACAGGTCGTTAGGCGCTCCGCCGACCAGGCTGGTGAACCGGATAGCGACCGCGAAAAATCCAGCGAAACCGAGCGTTTCGTACCCGTCCCGGCCCTCGATGTGGCGCCGTAGGCCCTCGGAGCGAGTGTCGATGCAGCACACGAGCTGGGTGTGCGGCCGCTCGCCGGATCGATGGGCGGTGTTGTGCGCCAGCGAATTCAGCAGTGAATCCCGGTAGTGCGCTTCGTAGGCCTGTTGCCATACCACTGACCGCGCGGTGACCGGCAACGCTGCCAGTATCCTTGCGGCAGAGTCCAACTCAGTGTCGCTCACCTGATCGAGTTGCCACTGACCGGCCAATTCCGCGGCCCGCTCCCGTGCCGACGGGATAGGCCGGCGGGTGGTCCGCCCCGGCTCAGGTAGCGGCCCGGAAGCGTGGTGCGACAACAACACTGATTCATAGGAAAGCCGCATCGCCAGGTAGTCGAGCACATCCGCGCCGACGACCCGCTCGGCATACCACCGGATATGGGCGGCCCAGCCCGGAAGCCGGGTCAGATGCGCCTGCAGGTAGGTGATGCGTTCGTCCTCGGTGACGCCCAACCGCTGCAGAGCCTGCAGAGCGGCGTCGTCAGCCCGGTCTGGCACCCTGCGCAGCTCGGCGCGCACCTGGCGGCCCAGCTTGTGGTCGCCGGAAGCCAGGGCGCGCCAGGCGTGGAAGAAGCCGCGCTCTCGTCCGGGCATCGGCCAGCCGGCCGCAGGCGAGCCGAAGAAGGCCGCACACCACTTGGCGGACTGGGCATCCACCTCCTCGGCTACCTGTGGTGCCGCCAGCTCGGCGCGGGTGACGTTGCGGCGCAGCGGCTTTGCCGCGACACGGCCGTGCAGCAGGTCGCCTAGCAGCAGCTCGGCCGGCGTCACCGTCCGAGTTCCGAGCTGGACGGGTTCCCCGTCCAGCAACGCGGGGTAGCGCAGGCGCAGTGTCGATTTGAGGTCGGCATCGGTGATCCGCCCGCGACGGTACAGCTCGCGGTAAGCGGTCTCGTCCAGCAACCCGGCCGAGCCGTAGAGATCACCGGCGCGAAGCACGGCCTGCTCGAAGGGCATCGTCTCGAGTCCGGCCAGTGGGTTGACCGCGATGAAGGTCTCCAGCGGGTAGTGCGTCGGAATAACCCGGGCCGCGAGGTTGACCTCACTGCGTAGCTGTGCTCGCAGCGTATCGGTCGAAATGTGCTCAGAAACGATGGTCATCGGGGCGCTCCTGTCAGTTGTGGAGTCAGGCGGATTGCTGGAACGTTGCCGGCCACAAGGGCTTTGGTGTAAATGACGCGCTGGAGGCGGCCAACCCAGCCGTCGCCGGGAGCCTGGCGCAGCAGCGCCAGCACCCCGAGGACGACGGCCATCACGACGATGCCGAGTGCGGAGGCAGACGGCACGGTGACCGGTGGTATCGAGGGGGCGAGGAACCCGGTCACCGCACCGAGCAACGCCAGGTAGCCGATGGCCGCGCCGAGCAGGGCCACCGCCGCGGCCATGACGGCGCGCGCGTTCGGCGACCGGCCTAGCCAGCCCAGCAGCGCCGCGGCAGCCGTGGCCCAGGCGAAGATCAGCAGCGCTTGGGCCGAGCCGTGCTCGGTGCCGTGCAGCGGCACCACGACGGCGGCCAGGTAGAGGGCGATTGCCGGTAACACCAGCGCGGTGAGCTGCACGGCTACTCGCCGGGCCGGGGTCAGCACCGGAGCAGCTGGCCGAGCGGCCTTTTGGCGTCGTTTGGCTATGGCCGACCCGGACGACAGGAAGAGGGTGGCCTTGTAGAAGCCGTGTCCCACCAGGTGGAATACCGCCGCAGCGGAGAGGCCGAGGCCGCAGGTGACGACCATGAAGCCCATCTGGGCCATCGTCGAGTATGCGAGTGAGCCCTTGATGTCGGCCTTGGTGAGCATGACGATCGCCCCGTAGACCATGCTGAGCAGGCCCGCGGTGAAGGCGATGCCCATCGCGACGGGCGATCCGCTGACTATCGGACTCAGGCGGACGAGCAGCACACCGCCGGCGTTGACGACGCCCGCGTGCAGCAGGGCCGAAACCGGGGTCGGCGCCGCGAGAGTGGCCGGCAACCAGCGGTGGAACGGAATCTGCGCTGACCGGGACAGAGCCGCCGCGACGATCAGCACCGCTATCGCCGCCAGTATTGACGAGTTCCCGATCAGGTCGGCGTTCAGCGCCGACAGACTCCGGTTGCCCCGCAGCAGCGTGATCAACGCGACCGCCGACCACAGGGCAGCGTCGCCGATCAGGAAGGCGGTGACCGTTCGGCGCACCCCGTCGCGGGCAGCCGGCAGCTCCCAGTAGGTCGCAAGCAGCAGGCACAACGCGGCGCCGGCCACGCTCCAGCTCAAGGCCAGGCCGATGAGCGTTCCAGCGGTCATCAGGCCCGCCGAGGCCGAGGTGAGCAGGCCGGTGGCGGCGGTGAACCAGCCGGACCGCCGGTCGCAGGCGAGATAGCGCAGGGCGAACAGCTGCACGACGGCACTGACCCCGTAGACCAGCACCAGCAGCAGGGCGCTGAGCCGGTCGGCTCCCACTTCGGCGATCAGGGTGCCTCGGCCGGTCTGCAGGGTGGCGCGAATGGGCCCGTGCAGCAGCACGTCGACCGTCGTCACGCACGCGGCTAGGAAGCCCGCGCCGGCGGCGGCGGCTCCCAGTCGGCTGACCCACTTTCGTGGGCCGGCTACCAGTGCGACGAGCGAGGCGAGCAGGGGCACGGACAAGGCGGCGAGGAGAACGGCGCTCGAGTACATGCGATGCAAATTACGCGAGATAAAATACGTCTGTCAAGACTCATGAAATATATTTCGTATAACACCTGGTCCGGTGCGGTCTATCCCTCCCCTGCCAGTGCAAACCGCCCGTCCGCTGTCTGGGTGACCAGACCGTCGATCAGCAACGAATACAGTGCGCGGTCGCGTTGGGCGGTGTCGGTCAGCCAGGCCACATCCAGCTGGGCACGGGTGACGGGAGAGTTGTTGTCGCGCAACACATCCAACAGCCGGCCGCGGACCTGCCGGTCGGTGCCCGCGTAGCTCTGGGTGCGCCGCGCCGGGGCGCTGTCGGCGGGAAAACCCGCCTCCCGCCACGCGCAGTGCTGCAGCGGGCACAAGCCGCACTTCGGTGCTCGCGCCGTGCACACCGTCGCACCCAGTTCCATCAACGCCACCGAAAAGGTCGGCGCCACATCGACATTCGGCAGCAGGGCGGCCACGTCGGCGTGATCGCGGGTGGCCGACGGGTTGCCGGCGTCGGCCCGGCCGTGCACGGCGCGGGCCACAACCCGCCGAACATTGGTGTCTACCACCGGAACTCGCTGTCGATACGCGAAGCACGCGACGGCCCGGGCCGTGTAGCTACCGACACCCGGCAACGTCAGCAACGTGTCCACGTCGTCTGGGACGACGTCGGCGTGGTCGTGCGCGATGACGACGGCGCACTCGTGCAGGCGTTTGGCCCGCCGCGGATAGCCCAGCTTGCCCCAGGCCCGCAACACGTCGGCCGCACTGGCCGCCGCCGTCGCCGACGGTGTCGGCCAGCGGAGCACCCAGTCCGTCCAGATCGGCAGCACCCGCGACACCGGCGTCTGCTGCAGCATGAATTCGCTGACCAGGATCTGCCACGCGCTGACCCCGGGCTCGCGCCACGGCAGGTCCCGGCGTGACCGCTCATACCAGGCGACAAGATTGGTGGCCGGTATGTGTACTGGGCCGATCACCGGCACTTCCGGCACAATAGCTGGCATGCCGAATAGCAACCCGATAAGCGCCTGGAAAGCACTCAAAGAGGGTAACGAGCGATTCGTCGCCGGCAAGCCCGCCCACCCCAGTCAGAGCGTCGACCACCGCACCAGCCTGGCCGGCGGTCAGACGCCGACCGCCGTCATCTTCGGGTGTGCGGACAGCCGGGTCGCCGCCGAATTGATCTTCGACCAGGGCCTCGGCGACGTCTTCGTGGTTCGCACCGCGGGTCAGGCCATCGATACGGCCGTGCTGGGCTCGATCGAGTACGCGGTCGCAGTGCTCAACGTCCCGCTGATCGTGGTACTCGGCCACAACAGCTGCGGTGCGGTCAAGGCGACCATCGAAGCGCTCGACGACGGCGCGATCCCGGGCGGTTTCATTCGCGACGTGGTCGAACGCGTCGTCCCGTCGGTCCTTGCGGGGCGCCGAGACGGCCTGAGCCGTGTCGACGAGTTCGAGGAGCGGCATGTCATCGAAACGCTGAAGCAACTTGCCGGCCGGTCGTCGATCATCGCGGACCGCGTGGCCGCAAGCACCCTGGCCCTCGCCGGTGTCACCTATCAGCTCGCTGAGGGCAAGGCGGAGCTGGTCGACCACATCGGCGACATCGGCGAAGAGGCGGCGCACGAACAAGCTGTCTAGCGGCGTCCTAACACGCGGACTGTCCAGCTAACCCCGCGACACGCCGAGTCGGGTCAGACGAGGATGCGTGACCTGGCCCTACCGTGGAAATGTGCTGGATCTGGAACCGCGTGGCCCGCTACCGACCGAGATCTACTGGCGGCGCAGGGGACTAGCCCTGGGTATCGCGGTTGTCGTGGTCGGGATTGTCGTCGCCACCGTCATCGCCCTCGTCAGTAGCAACGCAGGGGCCAAGCCTGCCGATAAGCCCGCCTCGGCGCAGAGTCATCCCGGCTCCAACGCGCCGCAGGCGCCGGTGACGCAGCAACCGGCCGGGCAGACCGAGGCTCCCGCCCCCGGCGGGGCCCCGGGCGTGGTGAACCCGGAGTCGGCCACACCGACCGCAGCGGTCCAGCCGCCACCGGTGCTCAAGGACGGCGACGACTGCCCCGACGCGACGCTGGCGGTCAAGGGATTGACCAACTCGCCCCAGTACTACATCGGTGACCAGCCGAAATTCACCATGGTGGTCACCAACATCGGGCTGGTGTCCTGCAAGCGCGATGTGGGTGCCGCGGTGCTGGCCGCTTACGTGTACTCGCTGGACAACAAGCGGCTGTGGTCCAACCTGGACTGCGCGCCGTCCAACGAGACGCTGGTCAAGACCTTCACCCCCGGCGAGCAGGTCACCACCGCGGTGACCTGGACGGGCATGGGCTCGGCGCCGAAATGCCCGCTGCCCCGGCCGGCGATCGGGCCCGGCACCTACAACCTGGTCGTTCAGCTCGGCAACCTGCGCTCGCAGCCGCTTCCGTTCGTGCTCAACCAGCCGCCGCAGCCGCCGGGACCGGCACCCGCACCTGGTCCGGCGCTCGCGCCGCCGCCGGAGGCCCCGCCCGCGCAGGGCGGCTAGCTAGTGTTCGGTCAGGGTGGATTCGGCCAGCTGAGATAGCCCCTCGCGGACGTGGCGGGCCCACATGGCGCCGATACCGTCCAATGACTGCAGGTCGTTCGCGCTGGCCGCGAGTAGCCCCTGCAAGGTGCCGAACGAGCGAACCAGCAGGTCGACGTGGGCGAATTGCAGTCGCGGGATACCGGCCATGGCGCGGTAGCCACGAGGGCTCAGTGCAGAATCCTGGGCTTCGGCGGTAGTCGGGTATCCGAAGACCTTGGCCAGCGCGGTGAAGTCGAGTAGCTCGGTGTCCGACAGGGAGTCCAGCTCCTCCAGCGTCGCGGCGATCTGCAGCCGGGAGGGCGGCTCCGGATTGGCGTGGTAGTCGCGCACGATCAACTCCCGGGCGACGTCGTTGCCGCCCAGTAGTTCCTCCTGCTGAAGCCGCAGCTGGCGCCCGTCGGTGCCCAGTTCGACCGCGTCGTAGTCGATCGCCAGTCCGATGCGCCGGACCAGCTCAAGGCGCTGTACCACCGTCATCACGTCGCGCAGGGTTACGAAGTCTTCGATCTCGGCCCGTGACAGCTGACGGCTGACCTCGTCGAGCCGGGTCTTGTAGCGCTCCAGGGTGGCGATGGCCTGATTCGCGCGCGACAGGATGGTTGCGGAGTCGGTGAGCACATGGCGCTCACCTCCCACGTAGACGGTCACGATGTTCATCGAGTGGCTGACCGAGATGACCGGATAACCCGTCTGGATCGCCGCGCGCTCGGCCGAGCGGTGCCGGGTGCCCGATTCGTCGGTGGGAATCGACGGGTCCGGCACCAACTGCACGTTGGCCCGCACGATGCGGCTGCCGTCGGTCGACAGCACCACCGCGCCGTCCATCTTCGACAGCTCGCGCAACCGGGTCGGGGCGTAGCGGACGTCGAGCGGAAAGCCGCCGTCGCAGATGGCTTCCACATTCTCGTCATGCCCGAGCACTATCAGGGCGCCGGTGCGGCCACGCAGGATGCGTTCCAGGCCGTCGCGCAGCCCGGTGCCGGGCGCCAGCCGGGCGACGGCCTCACGCAGGGTCGGACGTGTCACAGCGAGCATTCTGCTATGGCCGGCTGGGTAACGGGACCCCTACTGGGCGCTGCCGGGTCGGGGCAACTTCACCTCGGCCGCGGTGTGGTGCTCGGCGATGCGAATCAGATGCTGCAGGGCCTCGACGATAGTGGCCGCGCTAAGGGCCCGCACACCAGCGGGAATGGTCTTGCAGCCGGGCGGGACCAGGGCAATGGTGAAGCCCTGACGGGCGGCTTCGGCCAGCCGCCGGTCCATCCCGTGCACCCGGCGCAGATCGCCCGCCAGGCCCACTTCGCCGATCGTCACCGCGGTAGTGGGCAGCGGCAAATCGAAGTACGCCGAGGCCAGCGCGGTGGCCACGGCGAGGTCGGAGGAGGGGTCCGTCAGCCGCATGCCGCCCACGGTGGCCAGATAGATGTCGTTGACGGCGAGCCGCAGGCCGGCGTGTTTTTCCAGCACCGCGGTGATCATCGCGGCTCGGGAGTGATCGATGCCGCTCACGGCGCGGCGCGGCGAGCCGCCGTTCGGGGTGGCCAGCAGTGCCTGAACTTCGCCGATCAGCGGCCGCTTGCCGTCCAGGGTCACCGTGATCGCGGTGCCCGGGACCGGATTCGGCCGCTGATCCAGGAATAGGTTGGACGGATCGGCGACCCCTTCGATGCCGCTGTCGTGCAGCAGGAAACATCCCACCTCGTCAGCGGCGCCGAACCGGTTCTTGATGCCCCGGACCATGCGCAACGCGCCGTTGCGATCGCCCTCGAAGTGCAGCACCACGTCGACGAGATGTTCGAGCGAACGCGGGCCGGCGATGGCCCCGTCCTTGGTGACATGGCCGACGAGGATCATCGCGACACCGTTGGCCTTGGCGGCGGCGGTCAGGGCGGCGGTGACGGCGCGCACCTGGGTGACGCCGCCGGCGACGCCGTCGGCCTCGGTGGTGGACATCGTCTGCACCGAGTCGACGATGACCAGCGCCGGGCGCACCGTGTCGATGTGCCCCAGCACCGTGTGCAGGTCGGACTCGGCGGCGAGGTACACCTCGTCGAAGGCGGTACCGCCGCAGCCGATCCGGTCCGCCCGCAGGCGCACCTGTCCGGCGGACTCTTCGCCCGAGATGTATAGCGCGCGGTGACCCCGTTGCGCCCAGCAGTGGGCGACTTCGAGTAGCAGGGTCGACTTGCCGACGCCGGGATCGCCCGCCAGCAGCGTTACGGACCCGGGAACCACGCCGCCGCCGAGCACGCGGTCGAGTTCGTCCACCCCGGTGGATTTGTGCCGGCTTTTATTGGGCTCCACCGCGCTGATCGGCACCGCCGGTGACCCGGACGGCACCGAGCGCTTGCCGTTGCCGACAGCGGCCAGCACGGCCACTTCTTCGACGGTTCCCCAGCTGCCACAGTCCAGGCAGCGCCCGACCCATTTGGCGCTGACGTGGCGGCATTCCGAGCAGCGGTATTGCGATCGCGCGTTGGCCACCCCGTGACGGTAGCGGGAGGCGGTGACAGTTCCGGGGAAGGAACGCCGCAGGGCCGTCAGGGGTGGCTAGAACCCTCGTGTGCTTGAGGCATGCCGGCCGAGATCGGCACCTGCACGCTGGCCTCACCGGCCTTTTCGAACTTGAAGGTGAACTTATAGGTCAGGCCGTTGGTGATCGGCTTGGTCAGGTTGACGGTCGCCTTGGCCGCCCCGTTGCCCTCGGCCGGTCCCGGTGCTACCACCTGACCCTCCGGTGTGCCGATGATCAGCATCTTGCCGGCCGGGAGCTTGGCGTCGCCGGCGACCGTGACGTTGCCGATGTCGCTCGTGATGCCCGTCAGCCGGTCGTTGACGTCCGGTGAGTTGTTGACGGCCACCAGCACCAGATCAACCGTCTTGCCGGGCTGCAGGAAGTCACCCGTCTGCGCGGCCTGGATGCGGATGTCGCGCAGCGCCACGTTGTTGATGGTGACCCGGTTGCCGTTGACGGCGGGCTCCTGGGCGGCGGTCTGGGAAATCTGACCGGTTCCGCAACCACTGAGCGCGACCACGGCCAGCGCCACAGCGGCCAACCAGGCGGTCAGCTTCGCCGTGCGGAACGGCAGGCGGATGTTCGAGTGGTTCACGCAATGCCTCCTGGTCGGCCCCGTCGCAATTCAGGCGCAATTCAACTATGCAGAGTAGTAGCAAGCTACCGCTGACGGTAGCGGCGGGATGCTCGGTGTCGGCCCCGGACGCGCTGCCGGTGCCCGCCGCCGGCTGGTCCCGGCGCCGCCCCACTGCACGTCTGAGCTCGCCTGTCAACCCCTAAATTGTGCGTGCAGTGCCCCTGACCTGCACCGTTGATCTACACGCGGTGAGCCGGCGTGTTAGAATGAACTAACGAAAGGGGCTCGAATCATATGATCTTCAAGGTCGGTGACACCGTTGTCTACCCACACCACGGTGCTGCGTTAGTAGAGGCGATCGAAACTCGGACCATCAAAGGGGAGCAAAAAGAGTATCTCGTCTTGAAAGTTGCGCAGGGTGACCTGACTGTTCGAGTGCCCGCCGATAACGCCGAATACGTCGGTGTTCGTGACGTCGTCGGCCAGGAAGGCCTCGACAAAGTTTTCCAGGTGCTGCGCGCTCCGCACACCGAAGAACCCACCAACTGGTCGCGTCGTTACAAGGCCAACCTGGAGAAGCTCGCTTCCGGCGATGTGAACAAGGTGGCCGAGGTCGTCCGCGACCTGTGGCGTCGTGACCAGGAGCGCGGCCTGTCGGCGGGCGAAAAGCGGATGCTGGCCAAGGCCCGGCAGATTCTGGTCGGCGAGCTGGCGTTGGCGGAGAGCACCGACGAAGCCAAGGCCGACACCATCCTGGACGAGGTCCTGGCCGCCGCGTCCTGAACGGCAACGTAGTAGCGGTCGTACCGGCCGCGGGGTCCGGGCGGCGATTGGCCGCCGGGGTGCCCAAGGCTTTTTATCAGCTCGAAGGGCAGTCCCTTGTTGAGCGTGCCGTAGCGGGTCTACGGGCGTCCGGCGTCGTCGACACCGTTTACGTCGCGGTCCCCCCGGACCGAACCGACGAGGCCAAACTGATCCTGGGACACCTCGCCACCATCGTGGCCGGCGGAGCCAGTCGCACGGAGTCCGTGCGGCTGGCTTTGTCGGCGATGGACGACTCCTTACCCGAGTTCGTATTGGTGCACGACGCCGCCCGGGCACTGACGCCGCCCGCGCTGATCGTGCGCGTGGTGGAGGCGCTGCGGGACGGCCACGGCGCGGTGGTTCCGGGCTTGCCGCTCTCCGACACCGTCAAGGCCGTCGACGCCAACGGGCTGGTCCTCGGCACACCGGAGCGTGGGGGCCTGCGTGCCGTGCAAACGCCGCAGGGTTTTGCCACCAATGTCCTGTTGCGTGCATTCGACCAGGCCGCCGACGGCGATTTCACCGACGATGCATCCCTCGTCGAACACATCGGCGGCCAGGTGCAGGTGGTCGACGGCGATCCACTCGCCTTCAAGATCACCACGCAGCTCGACCTGATGCTGGCCAAAGCTATAGTGCGCCAGTGATGCAGACGCCGCGCGTCGGTATGGGCGTCGACGTGCACCCGATCGAACCCGGGCGACCGTGCTGGCTGGTGGGTCTGCTGTTTCCCAGCGCGGACGGCTGCTCGGGGCACTCCGACGGTGACGTCGCCATTCATGCGCTGTGCGACGCCGTGCTGTCCGCCGCAGGTCTAGGCGACATCGGCGGAGTGTTCGGCGTCGATGACCCCCGCTGGAAAGGCGTCACCGGTGCCGACATGCTGCGCCACACCCTCGAGCTGCTCACCGAAAACGGCTTCATGGTCGGCAACGCGGCCGTGCAGGTGATCGGTAACCGGCCGAAGATCGGCTGGCGCCGATACGAGGCCCAAGCGGTGCTCTCCCGCCTGCTCAATGCGCCGGTGTCGGTGGCCGCCACCACCACCGACGGGCTCGGCCTCACCGGGCGCGGAGAAGGCCTGGCAGCGATTGCGACGGCGCTGGTCATTCCGCTCCGATGAACACCGGCCACCGGGGGGCTGCGGGTGCAGGCAGTAAGCTGGCACGTCGTGACCGATCGTGCCCAATTGCGGCTTCATGACACGGCGACGGGGGCCGTGCGTGATTTCGTGCCGCTGCGCTCCGGGCACGTCTCCATCTACCAGTGCGGTGCCACCCCGCAGGGCCTCCCACACATCGGGCATGTCCGCAGCGGCGTTGCCTTCGACATCCTGCGCCGCTGGCTGACGGCCCGCGGGTACGACGTGGCGTTCATTCGCAACGTCACCGACATCGACGACAAAATCCTGAACAAGGCCGCCGCGGCCGGACGCCCCTGGTGGGAATGGGCCGCCACCCACGAGCGGGCATTCACTGCGGCTTATGACGCACTCGACGTCCTGCCGCCGTCGGCGGAGCCGCGTGCGACCGGGCACATCACCCAGATGGTCGAATTAATGGAACGGCTGATCGAAACCGGCCACGCCTACCCCGCGGCCGGTGACGTCTACTTCAACGTGCTCAGCTACCCGGACTACGGCCAGCTGTCCGGGCACCGGATCGACGATGTCCATCAGGGCGAGGGAGTGGCCACCGGCAAGCGCGACCAGCGTGACTTCACCCTGTGGAAGGGTGAGAAACCCGGGGAACCGTCCTGGCCGTCGCCCTGGGGACGGGGACGTCCGGGCTGGCACATTGAGTGCTCGGCGATGGCCCGCACCTATCTAGGGCCCGAATTCGATATCCATTGCGGCGGCATGGATCTGATCTTCCCGCACCACGAGAACGAGATCGCCCAGAGCCGCGCGGCCGGGGACGGGTTCGCTCGCTTCTGGCTGCACAACGGCTGGGTGACCATGGGCGGCGAGAAGATGAGCAAGTCGCTGGGCAACGTAGTCGCCATCCCGGCGATGCTGCAGCGCGTCCGGCCGGCCGAGCTTCGTTACTACCTTGGCAGCGCCCATTACCGGTCGATGCTCGAGTACACCGAGGTTGCGCTGCAGGACGCGGTGAAGGCGTATGTGGGAGTGGAGGACTTCCTGCATCGCGTGCGCAGCCGGGTGGGCACGGTCTGCCTCGGTGAGTGGACCCCGCGGTTCGCCGCGGCGCTCGACGACGACCTGGCGGTTCCGACGGCACTGGCCGAGATTCACCAGACACGCGCCGACGGCAACCGTGCCCTTGATGCCGGTGATCACGAGGGCGCTTTGAAGAGCGCATCTGCAATCCGGGCGATGATGGGCATTCTCGGTTGCGACCCGCTCGACGAGCGCTGGGAGACCCGCGACGAGACCTCAGCCGCACTGGCGGCGGTCGACGTGCTGGTCCAAGCCGAACTCGAAAACCGGAAAAAGGCCCGGGAACAACGCAATTGGGCGTTAGCTGACGAGATCCGCGACCGGCTCAAGCAGGCCGGCATCGAGGTTACCGACACCGCCGACGGCCCGCAGTGGACGTTGGGCGGTGACGGCAAATAGATGGCCGGTAACTCGCAGCGCCGGGGTGCGATCCGGAAGGCCGGCTCCAAGAAGGGGCCCACCGTCGGCTCGGGTGGCCAGCGCCGTCGGGGCCTGGAAGGTCGTGGTCCGACGCCGCCGGCGCACATGCGTCCCAACCATCCCGCCGCCAAGCGCGGCAAGCCCCAGCAGCAGCGCCCGAGTAAGCCGGTGGATGAGGCCGAGACGGTGCTCGGCCGCAATCCGGTGGTGGAATGCCTGCGGGCCGGTGTTCCGGCGACCGCGCTCTACGTCGCGCTGGGCGTCGAGGCCGACGAACGGGTGACCGAATCCGTCGCGCGTGCCGCCGACAGGGGGATCGCCATCCTGGAGGTGCCGCGCAGTGATCTGGACCGGATGACGGCCAACCACTTGCATCAGGGCATCGCCCTGCAGGTTCCGCCCTACGACTACGCCCACCCAGACGACCTGGTGGCAAGCGCCCTGGAAGCGCCGCCGGCGCTGTTGGTCGCACTCGACAACATCTCAGACCCCCGCAATCTCGGCGCGATCGTGCGATCAGTGGCGGCGCTGGGCGGGCACGGGGTGGTGATACCGCAACGCCGATCCGCCCCGGTCACCGCCGTCGCGTGGCGCACCAGCGCCGGGGCCGCAGCTCGGATCCCGGTGGCGCGGGCCACGAATCTCACCAGGACCCTCAAGGATTGGGCCGACCGCGGGTTGCGGGTGGTCGGACTTGATGCCGGTGGCGACACGGTATTGGACGATCTGGACGGCAACGACCCGATGGTGGTCGTCGTGGGTTCCGAAGGCAAAGGGTTGTCCCGGCTGGTCCGGCAGAACTGCGATCAGGTGGTCTCCATCCCGATGGCTGGTCAGGCCGAATCGCTGAACGCCGCGGTGGCCGCCGGAGTCGTGCTGGCCGAAATCGCGCGGCAACGCCGAAGCTGAGCCGCCTCCGCCGGGGGCTGCGCGGCCGTACACCGCGGCGGCATTTCTATGAGTGCTCATAGGAATCGTGTCGACATAGTGAACTCCTGGGCAGCCTTGCCAACGATCTAGGCACCGCTGCGGCGGCGGCCGAGGAGGCCGGATCCGGGGTGACGGCGGTCAGCAACGCCACCTCGATTTCGGCAGCCGCGGAAGGGGCCGTCGGCGGCAACATGCCGGTGGCGCCGCATACGGGCACCGGCTGACGTTCGTGACGAGGCCGCCGGCGGCGGGTTAGACCCCGAAGACCCGCACGCTCGCCCACAGGGCGAGCACCGCCACCAGCAGCGCGGCGGGCACGGTGCACAGGCCGAGCCGGGTGTATTCGGCGGCTCCGGCCTGCACTTGGTACTGGTGTAGCACCCGTCGCCACAGCAGGTTGGACAGGGAACCGACATAGGTCAGGTTGGGGCCGATGTTGACCCCGATCAGCACCGCCAGCACGGCCGCGGGTCCGCTGGCCGCCACCAGGGGCACCAGCACCAGTGTCGCGGGCAGGTTGTTGACGAGGTTGGCTAGCGCCGCGGCCAGCACCGCGATGCCCAGCAGCGCGGCCAAGCCGGACCCACGCGGCACCAACGCCGACATCCTGGCGGTCATCCCGTTGAGCATGACGGCCTGCACGACGATGCCCAGCGCGAGCACGAACACCAGAAACGGGATGTTCACCGATGCCACGATCTCGCCCAGCGTGGTGCGCCGGTGCCGCAAGCTGCGCACCGCCAGCACCGAAGCACCAGTCAGCGCCGCCCAGGCGGGAGCGATGCCCAACCACTCGGCCACGGCGAATCCCACGAGCGTCAGCCCGACCACGGTAAGGACGAAAACCGGCGGTCGCGGCGGCTGGGCGGCGTGCTGGGGATCGGGCTGGGTTCGCAGGTCGCGGGCGAAGAACAGGCGAAAGACAAGGTAGACGGTGGCTATTGAGCACAGCCAGGGCAGCGCCATGAGCAGGGTGAACTTCGTGAAAGAAATATTGGCGCCGCGGTAGACGAGTAGGTTGGTCAGATTCGACACCGGGAGCAACAGCGACGCCGTGTTGGCCAGGTGGGCGGTGGCATAGGCGTACGGCGGCACCGGGGTTCGCAACTGGCGCACGGTGGCCAGCACCACCGGGGTCAACAGCACCACGGTGGCGTCCAGGCTGAGCACCGCGGTGATGGTGGCGGAGATGACGAACACCTGGCGCAGCAGCCCGTGAGACCCGGAGCTGGTGCGCGCCATCGCCGCCCCGGCGGCCTCGAAGAGGCCTTCGTCGTCACAGAGTTTGGCCAGCACCAGCACGGCGCCCAAGAACGCGACCACCCGGGCGAGTCCGGACACCTGGGCGCCGGCCTGGTGTGGCGAGATCGCGCCGAGCGCGATCAGCAGGGCCGCCGCCGGCACGGCCGCAGCCGCCTCCGGCCAGCCCCGGGGACGCGCCACCGCGAATCCGAGCACGACCGCCAGCGATGCCAGCGAGAGGACCAGGAGCAACGTCTAAGCCCAGGGGTCTTCGCGCCGAAAGACCGTGGGCATTTGCAGGGCAACTCCGTCCCACGCGGCCAGTTCGTCCAGCGCGCTCATCGACACGTTCAAGTTGTCACCGGCGAAAGGCAACGCCCGCAACGGCTTTGTCAGCGGGCGGAAAAAGTCGTCCCAGTGGATCGGGATGACCCGGCGGGCGCCCACCGCGCGCACCGTCTCATCCCAGTATTCGGCGATGTAGGACTTCGGCTGCAGGCCGAGCTGCCCGACGCTGAGATAGACCGCGTCGGCGCGCTGGCCGTCCAACGCGCCGGTGACGTAGCCGGCGCTGCCCTGAATGAGCAGACGCCGGCCGGACGGACGGTGGTGAATCAGTGCCGACCATGATTCACCGCAGCGGTAGACGGATGCCCTCACCGGTGGTCGCACCGGGGCGGTGATCGCACCAGGAAACCGGTCTGGGGGACAGTGGTGTGACTCGATCAGCGTTACGTCGTAGGCACCCAACGTCATTGGTACACCGGACGCCGCCACGACGATCCGCTCCGCGGGCAGTCCGTGGCCGCGGCCGACGTTGGCGGCGGATTCGCCGCCGACCAGTTGGGCGCCGGTGCGATCGGCCACCAGGGCGGAATCCAGCGCGTGGTCGATGTGAGTGTGCACGGGGATGACCGCTTCGAGCCGAGATACCTTGGCGCGGGCCAGACACCCGTCCACGCGCGCCGCCGACGGAGCCACCTTCCCGGCGGCCACCGCGGCCAGTCCTGGTCTTGAGAAGTAGCCGTCGGTCATCAACGCCGAGGTGCCGTCGTCCACGAGTAGTGTGGCCACTCCCATCCAGGTCACCGCTAGCGGCGAATCCTGTTCTGCCACCGGCACATTGAAGCGATCGGCATACTGGGCGAGGTCGGGGCGCCCGAGTTTGAGTCGCATCAGCAGAACGCCCCGATCTCGACGCCGGCGGTGCGGAGCTGTTCGTGCACGGCCGCCGCGATCTGTACGGCGCCGGGGGAATCGCCATGTACGCAAATGGATTCCGCGGCGACCGGCAGCACCGTTCCGTCGGTCGCGGTCACCTGCCCGGTAGTCACCATGTTCACCACCCGGCGCGCTATCAGCACCGGGTCATCAAGCACCGCACCGGGTTCCCGGCGGGGGACCAGGCGGCCGTCGGGCTGGTAGGCGCGGTCGGCGAACGCCTCGGTGACCGTGCGCAGGCCACGTCGATCGGCTTCTTCGAAGAAGGCCGAACCCGCCATGCCCAGCACGGGCAGTGAAGCGTCCACCGTGGCCACCGCCTCGGCGACGGCCGCCGCCTGATCACGATGGGAGACAATCGAGTTGTAAAGTGCCCCGTGGGGTTTGACGTATCCCACCGCAGAGCCGGCGGCCTGTGCGATGGCCTGCAGGGCGCCGATCTGGAAGACCACGTCGGCCAGCAGATCCTCGGGGGCGACATCGATGAAGCGTCGGCCGAAGCCGGCCAGATCCTGGTAGCTGACCTGTGCGCCGATCCGTACGCCGCGCTGCGCCGCCGATCTACAGACGCGCAGTAGCCCCGCCGGGTCGCCGGCGTGAAAGCCGCACGCGACGTTGGCACTGCTGACGATTCCGAGCATGGCGTCGTCGTCGCCGAGTTGCCAGACCCCGAATCCTTCGCCCAGGTCGGCGTTGAGGTCGATGCGGGCCACCTAGCCAGCTTAGAAGGCCCCGCGACCTACAGCTTGGCGACCTTGGTGGCGATCTGGCTGGCGATGTGGGTCGCGGACGGACCGCTTTCGTCGTAAGCGCACGTGACGATGTCGATGGCCAGGTTGTTGCGAACGGTCAGCGCACGCTGGCACGACCAGCCGTCCCCGCCCTCCTGGACCTGCGAGCTGGTCAGCATGCCGTTGTCGTTGGTCACCTCGCCCACCGACCAGATGGTGGCGGGCTGATTGGGGCTGACGTCGTTGAACCGGCGGTTGGAGCAGGCCTTCCAGCTCTGGACCGAGGAGTTGTAGAAGTTGCTGGCGTCCTGGGCGTTCGGGAAGGCGACCACCGCCTGGATGGCGTAGTGCTTGCGCTTCTTGGAGTCGTCGATGCTGTCATCGAGGCGCTGGCCGCGCATCGACGTCCACCCGGTGCCCGCGTAGACCTTGTCTTGCGCGGCGCCGTCCACGGCCAGGCAGTTCTTGTCGTCGATGTTCTTGCTCCAGTCCCACATCCCCTTGGCCTTGAACCAGACCTTCATCGAGGTGGCGCCCAGTGCGTCGTTGATCTGGCCGGCGTCCAGCATCAGGTCGTCCAGCGCACTCACGGGTATCGGTGTCTGGTTCGCCAGGCCGGCCTTCTCGCCGGCGACAGCGTTCCCGTCGACGACGTTGGTGCAACCGGCCACCAGCAGGCACGCGGCGGCCAGGACGGCACTCTGCAGGCGCACTCGATTCCCCCTCCCCGCGGCCCCCTGACGCGGCGTTCTGCCAGCTTAAATGCTGTTCAGCGCCGTCGCCCGAGTAACCAGCAAATCAGGTAGATCAGGAACGAGATGGTGGCCACGAACACCGAGACG
Source organism: Mycobacterium gordonae (assembly GCF_002101675.1). GTDB lineage: Bacteria > Actinomycetota > Actinomycetes > Mycobacteriales > Mycobacteriaceae > Mycobacterium > Mycobacterium gordonae. Next base: position 43,506 of record NZ_LQOY01000082.1, read on the forward strand.
GGGACGCCGGGAGCCAAAGACAACACGATTCCCCCGACCGCGGCGAACTCGGCGAACAGAACCGAGGTGACGATGGCCGCCGCCGGCGCGGTGACCACCCGGGCGGCCGCCGCCGCGGGAGTGATCAGCAACGACATCACCAATAGCGCCCCGACGATCTGGACGGCCTGCGCGGCCACCACCCCTACCAGCGCGGCGAACACGATGCCCAATACGCGCACCGGCACGCCGCGGGCGGCGGCGACGTCCGGGTCGACCGTGGCAAAAAGAAGTGGGCGGTAGCAGACGGCCAGAACGACGATGACCAGCGCGCAGACCACCGCCAGCATGACCAGCCCGGAGTAGCCAACCCCGACGATCTGGCCGGTGAGCAACGCGAAGCTGGTCCCGGTCCGCCCCGGGTAGAGGTGGATGAACAACACCGCCAGGCCCATTCCGAACGCCAGCACCACCCCGATCACCGAATCCCGCTCCCGGGCGCGCTGGCCCAGGATCCCGAACAGGGCCGCCGCCAGCGCACTGCCGACCAGCGCGCCGATCCCCACCTCGAACCCCGTGAGCAGCGCGAAAGCCGCTCCGGTCAAGGACAATTCGGCCGAGCCGTGCACCGCGAAGGACATCTGCCGCATCACGATGAACGGTCCGATAAGCCCGGCCACCAAGCCCAGCAGAGCCGCGGCGATCAGGGCCTGCTGCACGAAGTCATGCCGGAGCAGATGGGCCGTCAGGTCGAAGGCGAACAGGTGCTCCAGCATCTCGGTGAGGCGCTCGTTCATCGCACCTGCCCGTCCGGAGCTCCGACCACGAAGTAGCGGTCCTTCGCCTTGACCACCTCAACGTCGGCCCGGTACAGCTCGGACAGCGTCTGCGCCGTCATCACCTGCTCGACGCCGCCGATGCGGAATCTCCCGTCGACCAGGTACAGCACCCGGTCCACGTACGGCAGGATCGGGTTGAGCTCGTGGGTGACCATGAGGACGGCTGTCCCGGCATCGTGCCGGCGCCGGTTGATCAGCTCCGCGACCAGTTGCGCGTTGGCAGGGTCCAGGGTCAGCAGCGGTTCGTCACACAGCATCAGCGCGGGGTCGCTGACGAGCGCCTGCGCGATCCTTATTCGCTGCAGCTCGCCGCCGGACATCAGCCCCACCCGGACGTCGGCCAGGCGTGCACCGTTGACTTGCTCAAGGGCCGCGCGCACGGTCTCGTGGCGGCGTTCCCGATCGACTCGGCGCAGCGGCCACGCACCCCACCGGTGCCCGTCGACACCCAGGGCCACCAGGTCGCGTCCGCGCAGCATCACCTCCCGGTCGATCGGATGATGTTGCGGCACATACCCGGTCGGGCCGTTCACCCGCGCCGACCCGGCACTGAGCGGCTGTTGTGCAAGAAGCACCTTGAGCAGTGACGTCTTGCCGGTGCCGTTGGGTCCGAGCACCGCAATGAACTCGCCGGCCGCCACCGACAGGTCGAGGTGGTCCCAGAGCACGCGGTCGCCGAAGGCAAGCCGGGCACCGGTCAGCGCAACGACATGGCTCACGGGAGGTCAGTGGCCTGACTGCAGGGCGGCCGTGAGCTGGGTGACGGTAGCGCGCTGCCAGCTCAGGTAGTCCGAGCCGCTGGGCAGGGTTTCGGAGACCTCGGTCACCGGCACCCCGGCGTGCCGGGCGGCGTCCTGCAGGTCGGCGGTGGCGGCGGTTGCGGTCTGCGGATTGATCAACAGCGCCGCCACCTGCCGGCGGTTGATCAAGTCCAGGGCGGATGCCATGTCCGCAGGCGCGGGATCGGCGTCGTTCTCGTTGGCCACCGCGAACCCGACGGGAGTGCGGTTGATCAGGCCCGCGGCGGTCAGCAGGTAGTGCACGACCGGCTCGGTGGCGATGACACCGGTGGCCGGGTATGTGGTGGCGATCGCGCGCTCGGAGTTGGCGATCGCGTCGGCGCCGCGGCCGAACTGGGCAGCATTGGCCTGGTAATCCGCCGAGTTGGGCGGGTCGATGATCGCCAGTCGCTCGGCGATGGAGATGGCCACGGCCTTGGCGACGGCGAGGTTGTAGAACACGTGCTCGTCGGGCGCCTCGCCCACCGGCCGCAGGAACGAGTACGCGTCGACGGCATGGATACCCGGGTGGCCCGCCAGCACCCGGTCGACCCATGGGTCGTATCCGCCGCCGTTGTAGACCACCAGGTCGGCGTCGGCCAGCGCTGCCGCGTCGGCGGGTGTCGCCTGATACGAGTGAGGATCGGTGTCCGCGCCGGTCAGGATGGACTTGACGGGGACGTGACCGCCGGCGACAGCACGCGCCACACTGCCCCATACCTCGGTGGATGCCACGACGGCGACCGCGCCCGGGTGCTCCGCACCGCCGGTCGCGCAGGCGGTCAGAGTCGCCGTGCAGACCAGGCACGCCGCAAGCCACATCCGCACGTCGCATCCTCTCACCCGGCCGGGTGGCCGACCCACAATACTAATGAAAATCGTTTCCATTAGAAAGTCGAGGTGGTAGCCCGGTAGCCTCACGGAACGTGAGTCCCACACCGCGTAGGCGGGCGACTCTGGCGTCGTTGGCAGCCGAGCTCAAAGTGTCGCGCACCACGATCTCGAACGCCTTCAACCGGCCGGATCAGCTCTCGCCAGAACTTCGCGACCGGGTGTTCGCCACAGCCAAGCGGCTGGGCTATGCGGGGCCCGACCCGGTGGCGCGCTCGCTGCGCACCCGCAAGGCCGGCGCGGTCGGACTGGTGATGACCGAGCCGCTGACTTACTCGTTCAGCGACCCGGCGGCACGCGATTTCGTTGCCGGAGTGGCGCAGTCGTGCGAGGAACTCGGGCAGGGCCTGCTGCTGGTGGCGGTGGGTCCCAACCGCAGCATCGAGGACGGCACGTCGGCCGTGCTGGGGGCCGGGGTGGACGGCTTCGTGGTGTATTCGGTGCGCGACGACGATCCCTATCTGCAGGTCGTCCTGCAGCGGCGGCTACCGGTGGTGGTGGTCGACCAGCCGGTGGACCTGCCCGGAGTGTCCCGGGTGGGCATCGACGACCGGGCGGCGATGCGCGAGCTCGCCGAGTACGTGCTCGGTCTGGGTCATCGGGAGATCGGGCTGCTCACCATGCGGCTGGGCCGGGATCGGCGCCAAGGCTTGGTCGATGCCGAGCGGTTGAAGTCGCCGACCTTCGACGTGCAGCGCGAACGCATCATCGGTGTCTGGGAGGCGATGACAGCCGCCGGCGTGGATCCCGACTCGCTCACGGTGGTGGAAAGCTACGAGCACCTGCCCACCTCCGGCGGAGACGCCGCGAAGGTTGCCCTGGAAGCTAATCCGCGGATCACTGCGCTGATGTGCACGGCCGACATCCTTGCTCTGTCAGCGATGGATTACCTTCGTGCACATGGCATTTACGTGCCCGGCCAGCTGACGGTCACCGGCTTCGACGGTGTCGAGGACGCGCTGAGCCGCGGGCTGACCACGGTGGCGCAGCCCAGTCTGCAGAAGGGCCGCCGGGCGGGTGAATTGGTGCTCAAGCCGCCGCGGTCCGGATTGCCCGCGGTGGAGTTGTTGGCCACCGAGCTGATCCGGGGGCGTACCTCGGGACCGCCCGCGTAGCCAGATGGTCGCCGACTAGCAGTTCTCGTGGTCGCCGATCAGCAGGCGCACGGCCAGATCCAGGCGCTTGCTTACGTCGGTGGCCGAGGCGCGACGGGTGAGCCAGGCCAGCAGGTTGGACAGCCACACGTCCGAGATCACCCGGGCGATGTGGTACTGGTCCTCGGTCGGCTCGCCGTCGCTCATGGCGCGGGCGAACATGCTGTCAATCAGCTTTTCCACCTGGTCGACTTCGCTGGCCGCCGATGCGTCGGCGAACACGTATGCGCGCGTCATCGCTTCGGTCAGCAGCGGATTGCGCTGCATCGCGCGATTGAGCTTGCCCACCATGAAGTTCAGGCGCTGGAACGGCGTGCCACCGGCCATCGAGGAACGGTCCGTCTTGGCATCGATGCGGCTGAACTCCCGGCCCAAAGCCGACACCAGCAGGTGCACCTTCGACGGGAAATACCGGTACAGCGTTCCGACGGCCACATCGGCGCGGTCCGCCACCGCGCGCATCTGCACCGCCTCGTAGCCACCCTTCGACGCGATGGCCATGGTGGCGTCCAGGATCCGCTTACGACGTTCGCGTTGTGCTTCCGAGCCGAGTTCGGATTCAGCCAATACGGCCATGTTCACAACCTCGCGCGGTTGGCCGTCGGGCGACATGTGGCAGGCAGCTCCTCGTGCGGGCGATTCAATCGCAAACGATACGCATTCTTCGCGGTAATCTCCCACCTCCCTAACGCCGGGCCACCTCGTTGTACTGGCTCGATGACGACCAACTTGACGGTTGATCGGTTCCACTATTAGAACACGTTCTAGTGTGGAGGAAAGATATCTTGGTATGTGAATTTGATGACGCGGAGGACTGCTGGTGGTAGCGACCGTCACCGATGAACAGTTCGCGGCCCGTGAGCTGGTGCGCGACTGGGCCCGCACCGCGGCGTCGGGGGAGACCGCGAGCGTAGCGGTTCGGGCCGTGGAGCAGGGGGACCCGGACGCGTGGCGGCCGGTCTACGCCGGACTGGCCGAGCTGGGTCTGTTCGGCGTCGCCGTGTCGGAGGACAACGGCGGCGCCGGGGCCAGCATCGGCGACCTGTGCGCCATGGTCGAGGAGGCGGCCAAGGCTCTGGTTCCGGGGCCGGTTGCCACGACCGCGCTGGCGACGTTGGTCGTCACCGATCCCGGGGTGCTGAGCGCGCTGATGACCGGTGAACGCGTTGCCGGCTTGGCTCTTGAGGGTGACGTGTCCTTCGACGGACAGACGGCGTCGGGCACGCTGCCGTGGGCACTGGGTGCTCTGGCCGGTGGTGTCCTGTTGCTGCCCGCCGACGGGAAGTGGCTGCTCGTCGACCTGGACGTCGACGGGGTCACGCTGGAGCCGCTGGAGGCCGCCGACTTCTCCCGCCCGCTGGCCCGGGTCGAGTTGACCGGCGTGCCGGCCACGGTGACCGAGTCGGTCGCGGTCTCGGATCTGGCAGCGACCCTGCTGGCCGCCGAGACCGCCGGCATCGCCCGCTATGCGCTGGAAACCGCCGTCGCCTATGCCAAGGTGCGAGAGCAGTTCGGCAAGCCGATCGGCAGCTTCCAGGCGATCAAGCACATCTGCGCGGAGATGCTGTGCCGCGCCGAGCAGGCTGAGGTGGCCGCCAGCGATGCGGCCAGGGCGGCGTCCGAATCGGATTCCCAGCAGTTCGCCATCGCCGCCGCGGCGGCGGCGAGCATCGGCATCGCTTCGGCGAAGGCCAACGTCAAGGACTGCATCCAGGTGCTCGGCGGAATCGGCTGCACCTGGGAACACGACGCGCATCTCTATCTGCGCCGCGCCCACAGCATCGGCCGCTTCCTAGGTGGACTCGAGCACTGGCTGCGCCGGGTCGCCGCGCTGACCCAGGATGGGGTGCGGCGCAAACTGTCGATCGACCTGACCGAGGTCGAAGGGCAGCGCGCCGAGATTGCCGCCGCCGTTGCCGAAGTGGCTTCATTGCCGGCCGAAAAGCGGCAGGTGGCGTTGGCGGAGGCCGGGTTGCAGGCGCCGCACTGGCCGGCGCCCTACGGGCGCGGAGCCGGTCCGGCCGAGCAGTTGTTGATCGATGAGGAGATGGCCGCGGCGGGCGTCGAGCGGCCGGACTTGGTCATCGGATGGTGGGCGGCGCCGACGATCCTCGAGCACGGCACGCCCGAGCAGATCGAGCGATTCGTGCCGGCCACACTGCGTGGCGACTTCCTGTGGTGTCAGCTGTTTTCCGAGCCGGGCGCCGGCTCGGACCTGGCGTCCCTGCGGACCAAGGCGGTACGCGGAGACGGTGGTTGGCTGCTGACCGGTCAGAAGGTGTGGACGTCGGCCGCGCAGAAGGCCGCGTGGGGTGTGTGCCTGGCCAGGACTGATCCGGATGTACCGAAACATAAAGGCATCACGTACTTCCTGGTCGATATGAAGTCGCCGGGCATTGAGATCCGGCCGCTGCGGGAGATCACCGGCGACTCGCTGTTCAACGAGGTCTTCTTGGACAACGTCTTCGTTCCCGACGAAATGGTGGTCGGTGGGGTCAACGACGGTTGGCGGCTGGCCCGCACCACTCTGGCCAATGAGCGGATCGCGATGGCCACCGGAACCGCGCTGGGCAACCCGATGGAAGAGCTGCTGCGGGTGCTGGCCGAGATGGAAATCGATGCGGCGCAACAGGATCGGCTTGCCAGGCTGATCCTGCTGGCGCAGGCCGGCGCGTTGCTGGACCAGCGTATCGCTCAGTTGGCGGTCGGTGGCAAGGACCCCGGCGCGCAGTCCAGCGTGCGGAAACTCATTGGCGTGCGCTACCGGCAGGAGTTGGCCGAGTTCGCTATGGATGTGTCGGACGGCGGTGGGCTGGTGCGCAACCGCGCCGTGTTCGACTTCCTGAACACGCGGTGTCTGACGATTGCCGGGGGGACCGAGCAGATCCTTCTCACGGTGGCGGCCGAGCGGTTGCTGGGCTTGCCGCGCTAGTCCGAGCAACGAGCGGCCGGTGGCCGTCAAAGTCTGAAAACCCTTCCCGCTCAGTGTTTTCAGCATAAGAATCGACCCGGGCGGTACAGGTTTGACTGCCCGATCACCGCAGGCTACGCGTCGAGCGCATCAGGTAGCGAAACGGAATGCCTTTGCGCTAGCAGCATTACAAGATCAATACTCGTATCACCCTATTTTACAGAGCTTTTCGCTGTCACAGGCCGATGAAGCCATGCCTGGACTAACGCGCAACCTGCACATCACCGCCTAGGTCAAGATCGCCCGGCGGTGACGGCCGCGGTGAAGGCCGCCCACACCGACTCCACCGGGGTCGCACGCACACCGCTTCGGCAACAGTCACAACCCGGTGCGAAAGCCGCCGTGGCCGCACTCCTGCAGGGGCCGGTGATAGGCACCGCGCGGTGATCAGATGCGCCGGCGCATGCGATTTCGCTCTCTCCGGCGAGGCAAGGCGGACGTCGCCAGCCGAGCGTCCCGATTTTGCCCGACAAAAGGTACGGAAAACCCTATTAATCCGACTGAATGTCGTTCTAATATGTCGCCTGTTTTCATCTGGCGATCTACCGGTCTAGGAGGCTCCGCAGATGTCGTTTCTCATCGCCGTTCCAGCCGAGTTGAATGCGACAGCCGTCCACTTGTCTGGTATCGGATCAGCGATCAGGGAGGCCGGCTCAAGCGCGGCAGGGTCAACAGCGCAGATTCTGCCGGCGGCTGAGGATGAGGTGTCGGCGGCGATTGCGGCCTTGTTCGGGTCCTACGCCCGGGAGTATCAGGGTCTGAGTGCGCAGGTGGCACGGTTTCACGATGACTTCGTGCAGGCGTTAGGTCGCGGCGGGGCGGCGTATGCAGCCACAGAAGCGGCGAGTGTCGGGCCGCTGCAAGGTCTGTTGGATCTCATCAACGCGCCCACGAATGCGCTGCTGGGTCGGCCGCTGATTGGTGATGGCGCCGATGGGGCGGCTGGTACCGGTCAGGCCGGTGGCGCCGGGGGTCTGTTGGTCGGTAACGGTGGGCGGGGAGGGTCGGGAGCGGCGGGCAAGGCGGGCGGCGCGGGCGGCTCGGCCGC
>NZ_LQOY01000083.1 GCF_002101675.1 Mycobacterium gordonae
CCAACCGCGTCATGGACACCCTCCACGACACAAACCGCCAGGTCACCATAGGTATCCTAGGCAGAACTCCAGATAACTTGTGAACGACTCAACAAGGAAATCCGCCGGCGCACCGACGTCGTCGGAATCTTCCCCGACCGCAACGCCCTAATCCGCCTCGTCGGCGCGGTGCTGGCCGAACAACACGACGAATGGGCCGAATCCCGCCGCTACCTCGGCCTCGACGTCCTCAGCAAATCCCGCGCCGACCACACGCCATCAACAGAACAGGAGGACACCCCGGCGGCACTGACCGCCTAAACCACCAAGTCGAAGAATCACACGACGACGTCGTACACCACGTCCCTGGACTTGACCCCGTCTTTTGGTTCCATTCGTAGCCGTTGGGAGCTGCCAGATGAATATTATTTCTGCTTACAGGGAGGACTAGCAGCTATGACAGTTCGCACACTCATTGCTGGTTCCATAGGCACAATCTTGATGACCTGGGGGTGTCTGACTATCGGCGTCGTCGTTGGGGCCAACGCCGATCCCAATGCTCCGGCCAGTCCTTCCTACTGGGAGGGCTACAACGACATGCAAGAACTTGCGCCCGCACTCGGGATAACCGCCCCTAACGCAGATCTTTTCGGAACATGTTCAAGAATGCTGCAAAGCGCGGCGGCGAATAAGTCCGTTCCCAGCGGGCAGGACTACCTAGCCGGCTGCGTAGACAGCGCACGCCATTTCTTGGGCTATCCCGATGCGCCCCGGAGGTGAAGGTGCACTAGATCCGTCAGTCGGGTTCGCCTCGGCGTGCACCGATGGGCGGAGCTTGCGGTAGGTGGCGCGGCGCACACGAAAGTGCACCATCGCGAGCATACATGCGAGGATCGGGCCGTGGTGACCGTCGAGGATGCCTTCCGGTGGGCTCGCATCCATGCCGTGCGGCACATGGCCGCGTGCGAGAAGGCAAACCTCCGTTGGGGCGAAACGGCCATAACCGAGATAGTGATCTCACACGTTGCTGAAGCCGTGGCTATCCTACCGTTCACCCAAGCTGCTGAGTCCATCAGCGGCGCAGACTGGATCTGGTGGTGGGTCGACGCCAGTTCCGCGTACGGGATGCTGGTGCAGGCGAAGCGTCTGAGGGTCAGCAGGGGCAAATGGCGCTTTGACTTTGACTATTCAAAGGGGACTCAGCGGTCGAGGTTGATATCGACGGCGGAGGTTTTGGGCCTGACGCCGATGTATGCGCTCTACCTGGGCACGGGCGACTATCGGGGCTGGACGCCGTGTTCCGACGAACGCCACAGCAGACGATGTCTCCCATGCAGGAAGCGATCGGTCTCCCTGATGCCAGCGCTGTTGACTTACGGAGTGGTCCCCGAAGATCCAGGCGACATCTATGAACGCTCAACAGCCCTCGAAGAGCTGTGGACCCCCGATTCCACGGGAGCATTGTTCATACCGCCGCTCAGGGAGGAGATCGCGCCGGACCTTGTCGCTTTTCTAATGAACCCGCAGACAGGGACCCGTGCAGTGGCGAAGACATTGATTGAGCAGGTCATCAGGGTTCGCATGGGACAGTTCGGAGAGGTTATCGCTCCTGCGAAGGCGGCGCTACCCGACGGTAGCCACGACCGGCTCGGATCGGTCTTCCAGGAGCTACCCGCCGACACCGGCCACTGGGGCGTCCCCTATTTCGAGCGCATACTTGGCCCTCTGCTGCATTCTCCGCCCAGTTACGTGCTGGAACTAGAGTCAGGCGACTTCGATGCCGTCCACCTGGCGTCGACCTTGCCAGAGAACGTGGCAGGAATGGTAGTTGTCCGACTGCATCAGAATGGCTGAAACGCCCTGCCGCACAACAAGTGGCGACGTGGCCGCCGGTTCTCCCAGGCCTAACAATTAATTCTGAGCTGATGCGAACATCCGGCTTCGCGGGTGCGAAGCATGACAAGGTGACGTGTATGGAGCTTTGGCCACTGCTGACTGAGGATCTGTTGACGGGCGCGTACTCAATCGAGCGCCAATTGCGTCCCAGAGTCACGGCGGTTGCTGTCCGATCTGGGGCGATGCAGGACCTCCGAGAAGTAGTCGGCACTATCTGTACGCGCTGGGGCGGTGGTTTTTCACCATTGATCTCAGTCGACCCCGATGCCGCCAAGTTAGATGATCGCGTCGCGCGGGCACTGCTCGGCAGCAATATCGATGGGTTGGAGGGTCGCAAGCTCCTCTCAAAGGACATCGAGCAGCGCTACTCGGACCGATTTGCCGACGCTGCTCAATGGCTGTTGCGGCAGGTCGCGTACGTCAAGGACCAGAACCGGCCCATTGTCCAGACATGTCGTGGCGTAGCGGTAGACAATCCGTGGTATCCGGCTTACCTCGTCGTATTCGGCGACCTTCCCGATGTGCCAGATGCGAAGCGCAATAGCCAGAACGACCTCCGGGACGATCTGACTTTTCGCGACGTAGCCGACATCGCAGAAGTAGTTGGGGAACCCTCGCTGCGAGATCTGGTTCGTAGATTGCTGAATCTTCAACAGATGTCGGCGGTTGAGCTGACGAGACTGAGGCTGCCCACCAGTGCAATCGGCGGATACAACCAGGGGATGCCGACTACGTCCAGATTCACATGGGGGCACTCATCCGCGTTGACCCAATACGGTCCCAACCTTCTGGTTGTGTATCGGGCTGACAGCACCGAGGATCTCGCTCTCGTGTGGAATCTGCGGGCACGCTTTGCCCACCCCAATGGGCTTCCGCTCGCAATACCTTTTGGTCATTCAACTCGCGAAGACATCATTTCGCTGCGCCGGACGTCTCAGGTTCAGCGTTTCTTCGGTATGGGTCACAACCTTGGCATCACCTCCTTTTCGGTGTCACCGGACGAGCTCAATGCACTGTCTGCAGGCACCGGCTTCGACGTTCTTGACCCGTGGGATGTGGTCGGCGAGGTATATGGCTGTGGCGTTGCGTCAACGGAGATGGCCCAATTCGTCGACGGCAATGCGACGGTACCGAGCTTTTCGCCCACAGACATAGAGACGTTGGGGCAGCACTACTTGGGAAGTAGCGATGCGACCTGGCTGACTTTGACTACCGTTGTATCGGAGTGCCGTCTACCTCCAAGTCCGAGCATGAGACGCACCCGTTGGCAGGAGCCGGGTTACCTTCACGGCAAGGTTGTTCACGTAGGGAAGCTCGACGAGTTCGCAACTTTAAGGCAACCAGCAGGGCTGGAGGTTCTTAGGGCCTTAACCCGCGATCACTCGTTGCAGGCACGAGTGAGCACCCCTGGCAAGGCCGCCGAGAACCTAATGCGTGCGGCAAGAGCCGACTTATCAATGTTCGCCTATCCGGGCGTGAACTCGTTGCTAGAGGGGTTGGCGAGGCGGGGTCATGCGAGTTTGGTCAAGCGTCGCCTTAACCAGTTTCTCGAAGGCACCGACGTCATTCCCGGATCGGAGAAATACGAGATCTTAGCGGCGAGGTTGGACACTGCGTTGGGCGCACCCGACGTTGACGAGATCGGTCACATGAACTTCAACAAGATTGGCCAAACGCTGGGCCTTCAAGGCAAGTCGTTCAATGCTAGGCAGACAGCATCATGGATAGACTGGGCGGTCCGCCGCCGACTGATCCTGCGAGGTGTGCAGGCGACGTGTCGCAATTGCAAGCACGTGCAATGGCGGCCGCTGGGAGACGCGGTGCCCGAGTTGGAGTGCCTTGGCTGCGGTCTTCCCATTCACACGCCATTTGGTTCTCAAAAGATTGACTATCAGTACCGCGCGAGCGAGATCCTGCTGAGGGCGGTCGAGCACGATGTCCTTCCGCACGTGCTGTCGATACGCCATATCGCTGAAATCCTGGGACGACGCATGGTTTTCGGGGCGTACCCAGGAATTGAGCTGATGGAACTCGGTGGAAAGGAAGTCGTTGCCGAGTTTGATGTCGTCGTCATTCTCACCAACGGACGATGGATTGTAGGGGAGTGCAAGGTGAGTCAGCGTGGCCTCAAAGAATCTGAGCTGCAGAAGCTGTGGGCGACCGCCGATCGCGTGGAAGCGAGTGCAACTTTCGTGGCGACGCTAGATCGCGGGTCTGAATGCTCTGATCTGTGGCGCGAGCGTACGGACCCAAATGGGAGGCCACACTTCGCGCTGACCGCTGGCCAGCTTTACGATCTTGCGGCCTATCAGGCGTCCTACGGGGGCGATCTCTTCGGCTGGAGAGAAGATCTAGTCCGTCTGCTGCCGGACGCCGAGCTGACGCAGGAAGGGTTCGTACACAAGGCGTTCGGCGACTACCTGCTACACAGGACCGATGATCCCAGCAAGCGCCAACGTGCGCCCTGGGACGTCGATTAACCGAGATGCCTGTGATGATCTAAGCGATGGCAGGCAGTACGTGCCGCGGCGCTCGAAGGATGGTGGTATCGACTTGGTGAACCACACCAGGGCAAAGAACGCTAGCGCACCTCGCCAGCTGCGCATACGGGCTCTCAACAAGCAGATCGAGAATTGCCGGCTTTGCCCGGGAATGAATCAGCCCGGCGAAACCGCATCGGCTCCAGGCTGTGGTCCTGTGGACTCGCCCGTGATGCTTGTGGGCGAAAGCCTTTGCCACAAATGTATGGAGACGAAGGAACCTTTCACCGGGGGCAGCGAGCGGATTCTGAAGGCCAGCTTCAAGCTTGCCGACCTTGAAAAGGCTGACTTCTTCATTACCAATACAGTGCACTGTCACCCGCACTCTTCCCCAAAAGACAACCGCGACCCCGAGCAACACGAACTCGACAATTGCCGTGTTCATCTGCGGGCCGAACTTGACATTGTTGAACCTCGGCTAATCGTCGGCCTGGGACGGTTCGCAGAAGAGGCGCTGCGGTCTGAGGCCAAGGATCGCGGTTGGCGAGAGCTGCCATGGCCGTTGGTCAGATCCCCGCGAACCAGATCGGCAGAGGCTACCGCCCTGCTTTGTCTTCTGCACCCATACCGGGTGATGACGCGACCCAAAGATGAGCGCGACCAATACATTAGGGGTTTAGCGCGGGCGTTGCGGTGGGCTTTCCGTCAGGGATCGACAAGATGACGCCGACATCTGTGGGGACAGGTTGCCATTGCGGCGTCCGCTCGGGCCCGAAGGCCCAGCGTGCGGGTGCTGATCATCTGGGCGGCGACATGCCGACTAATTCCCGCGATGCGTTGCGCATCCCGCCAATGTGATGTGCGTGCTGCGGCTATGTCTCGAAATAGAGCACATTCGAGACGCTCTATCTGCCGGGAGGGGCCGCACGACTCGTCCAGGTGGCTGAGTCTCGAAAGTCCGTCTCCTTAGCCGTGTCTCACAATGATGTCTCACAATCATTGAGGGTCTAATGATAAGTGGTATAGTTATCTATGACTCAAAATCCCTTACCCGTGAAGGCCTTGGCCACAACTGGTGGAGCGCGTGTGGGTTACGTTCGGGTCAGCACCATTGCCCAGACGCTGGATCAGCAGAACGCAGCCCTGGCCACTGCCGGTGTGACGAAGACCTTCTCCGACACCATGTCGGGTGCCAGGGACGACCGTCCAGGCCTAGCCGCGCTGCTCGACTATGTCCGCGAAGGTGACACGGTGGTGGTCTGGAAGCTCGACCGCCTGGGGCGCAACACCCTCCACATTCTGGAAATGGTCAAGGCTTTGACTGACCGGGGTGTCACCCTGGTCTCGACCTCAGACGGCATTGACTCCTCCACTGCGGCTGGCCGGATGATGATCGGAGTTCTGGGGTCCCTCGCCGAGTACGAGCGCGAGTTGGTGAAAGAACGGACGGCCCTCAAGCGGGCGATGTCCCTGGCGAACGGCACGAAGTTCGGGCGGCGGAGGAAAGTGGCCGACTCGACCCATCTCGTCACGGCGAAACGGATGAGGGATGAGGGCCACACCGCCCGAGACGTAGCGAAGTACCTGGGCGTCAGCCGAGCCACCCTATACCGCTACCTCTCCGATGAGACTGCGGCGTAACGACAATGACTCCTCCACGCGGGTCCCAAGCCCAGTACTACATCCTCCCCAAGGACGAACCGACGATGGCCCTCAACATACTGCGGGCAGCTGCAGGTCTCGATCCGTTGGCCGCCAGCGACGACCCTGAGAAGGCGAACCTCCGCAGCAGTTGCCCGCCCGGCGAGACGTAGACCCGTAGGAGCGGGACCGTCCGAAACGCCCAACCGGCCAGGCGCGCACCGTCTTGCCCCTGGCGGCCTAACACTCAGCACCTCAATCAGAGCTTCGGTCTCGTCCCGCTGAAGGAACGCGACCTATCAATCCGAACCTGCCCATATGCCATTGGGCGAGAGGAGACTTCACCATGAAGCTGACCAACGCGCAACTTGACCGCGCCTGCGGTGCGCTGCTGGCTACCGCAGCCGGTGACGCACTCGGCGCGCCGTATGAGTTCGGCCCACCACGCGGTCCAGAGTTGGAGGTCGCGATGGTGGGGGGCGGTGGCTTCGGCTGGGAACCGGGCGAGTGGACCGACGACACCTCGATGGCAGTCGTCATCGCTGAAGTAGCCTCCTCCGATGTCGATCTGCGAGAGGAGCCAGCCCTCGACACCATCGTCAAACGCTGGCATCAGTGGGCTCAACGAGCTAAAGACGTTGGCATTCAGACACGCTCAGTGCTCAGCCAAGCTGGCCAGGGCGGCATCACAGCGCTGAAAGCACGTGAAGAATCTGCGCGGTTGCACAAGCTGACTGGCCGTACCGCCGGAAACGGGTCGCTGATGCGGACCGCACCCGTAGCACTAGCCTTCCTCGATGATGAGGACGTATTGGCTGAAGCTGCGCGCACCGTCAGTGAGCTGACTCATTACGACCCCGAGGCTGGCGATGCCTGTGTCCTGTGGTGCCTAGCCATCCGCAATGCCGTCCTCACCGGCGAGCTGAACGCCCGTATTGGTCTGCGGCACCTGGAAGTCGAGCGTCGGACCCTATGGGCGGGGCGGATTCACCAGGCGGACTTGATGCATCCTGCCGAGTTCACCAACAACGGATGGGTGGCGCAAGCACTACAGGCTGCCTGGTCTGCGATCTCGACCACCCCTGTCCCGCAGGATGACCCGGCCAAGGGTACCTTCCGCGCCGACCACCTGCGACTGGCCCTCGATGCAGCGGTCCGGGGTGGCAACGACACAGATACCGTCGCCGCTATCGCTGGGGGTCTGCTCGGCGCAACCTACGGAGCCTCAGCCGTACCCGCTGGGTGGCGGCGGAAGTTACATGGCTGGCCGGGACTGCAAACACGTGACCTCGTCGAGCTGGCGACCAGGATCGTGAAGGCAGACAACCAGTTCCGCGATGAGCCGTTCTGGATCACGCCAGTCCGGCATCCGTACGATGACGGGGTATGGCTGGGTGACCTCGCAGCGTTGCAGAGCCTCCCGCCGGGGGTGGACACGATAGTGTCGCTATGCCGTGTCAATGACGATGACCTGCCATCGGATGTCGAGCAGATTGACGTTTGGCTTAATGATGATGTTGAGCCAGACGCCAACCCCAACCTAGATTATGTGCTCACCGATACTGTGCGCCTTCTCGAGCAGCTACGCAGCGAAGGCCGTACCGTCCTACTGCACTGTGTGGCCGGTCAAAGCCGTACACCGACGGTGGCGGCGCTCTACGGTGCACGCATGCAGGGCCTCAGCGGCGCACGTTCGCTCGAGCAGATCACGTCCGAGCTGCCGAGTGCTCGGCCGAACATTGCGCTTCGTGAAGCCCTCGCACGATTAGCGCCGTGATCATCTGGCGAAGGCACGCATATCAGCTCTCAACGTTTACAGGATTAGTGACCCTTCCCAGGAGCTTGGGTTCATCGGCGTGCTGGCCGCACGGTCCCGGCATCATTTCGCTGTCGAGTGACACTGCGCACTGCCCGAGCAACATTAGATCAATGGCAATCCATCCAGCTATCACAGTCGATCTTGCCAAGACGCGGCGCGCATAGCGAAGCTCCGCCGATACCCAGAAGACAACCTCCCAGCCGAAGGTAAGTTCTTCTGTTCCTCCGAGTCGGCTTGCCGCAGCCCTTGTCGGCCCGGCGATGTCTTGCCTATCGCCAGGACCTCGAACGGAAGTTTCACCACACCAAAATGGCGCAACTGGTCCTAACGTAAGCCCACCACCACCGCATCGGCCCTAGAGAGTAAGAAGTTGTTCACGGACGTCAGCGAGGTCGAGCGGTGTGGGCGTCATCAACTCGCGTAGCCGGTCGGTGTCGAGGGCCATTCCCTGTGCTGCGGCAAACCTAACGATGTCGGTAGCGAAGTCAGTCCCGTCCTGGCTGCGCACTGTGCCCGCGATGATCTCGTGCGCAGTGACGTAAGGGATTCCCTGGTCTGCAAGCACTACCACCGCGCGATTGGTTTGCCGCGCCGTCCCTGCCCGAGACATGTTGAGAGACATCCGATCGCCGTCGACGGTGAGTCCGGCAATCAATACCGAGGTCTGTTGGAGGAGGTGTTCGGTAAGCCCAGCCGCGTCGGGCAGGCAGATTCGTTCCGCCGACGATTGCGAGATGTCACGTTGTTGCCAGGACACGACATTTTCAAGAACGGGTATCAGGTAGCCGCGCACCACCCTGGCCAGCCCGCAGATCTTCTCGGATCTGATCGGGTTCCGCTTGTGCGGCATCGCCGACGATCCGACCTGACCTGCGCCCGTCGGCTCGAAGACTTCGGCGATCTCGCTGATTTGGCCCAGACGTATTTCGGTCGCGATCGCCTCGCAGAGGGTGGCGATTTGAGCGATCTCGCACATCCACGACGCGATTCGATCACGCAGGACGATCTGACTGGATATCTCGGAACGCTGCAGCCCCAAAGATGCCAACGCGGCCTCTTCGACTGCGCGCGGCACGTTCTCATGCGTTCCCGTCGGGCCCGAAATCTTGCCAGCCGCTACATTGTTGGCCGCGACGATGAACCGCTCGCGGGCCCGTGCCGCGGCCGCGGCGAACTCTGCGACGCGGTGCCCCCAGGTGTCTTCGGTGGCGTGCTGCCCGTGGGTGCGGCCGATCCGCGCCACATCGAGGTGAGTCAGTGCGTGATCACGCAACGTCGAAACAAGTGTGTCCAGCTGACCCTGCAGGATGATCGAGGTCTCTTTGAGCTGTATTGCTAGCGCGGTATCGACGACATCGGAGCTTGTGAGTCCCCGGTGTATGCGCGATGCCAGTTCGACAGGCATGCCATCTGCCCATGTCTGAAGGAAGGCCGCGACATCGTGCGCGGTCACGGCCTCGCGTTCGCGCACCTGCTCCAACGTCGGCGCCGGCACGCCATCAGCCAGGTCGGCGACCTCTGGTGGAAACATACCCAGGTCGCAATAAGCTCTGACAACGGCCACCTCGACACGATGCCACAGCTCGAACCGCTGCTGGTCGGACCAGATTCGATTCATCGCTTCCGACGTATAGCGCGCCAACATCGGTCATCTCCCGTCGCCGTTTTGACATGTAATTCTCTGGGGCCCGGGCTATCACGCTGCTGGCCCACGGTATGGCAGAGTATGTGCCATGGCACGTACCGCGGAACGGGTCATGCCCCCTAGCGGAGCTAGTTCGCGCAGGTTCGAAACGTATGAGGTTGACGGCGCCCGTCCCGCGCCACTCAGCGAAGCGATGCAATGCGTTATGCAGTTCCACCGCGCATTTGGCCTTCCAGGTGCCGCTCGGCCTTGTGTCGCTCAAGTTCCACCACAGCTGTTCGAATTGCGTATTGCGTTGTTGGTCGAAGAGGTGCAGGAGTTCGCCGATGCCGCGCGCAGCGGCGACATAGTGGCGTTGGCCGACGCCCTCGCCGACATTGCCTATGTGACCTATGGTGCGGCGCTGACGTACGGCATCGACCTCGACGCGGTGTTGCGTGAAATCCACCGCTCTAACATGAGCAAACTCGGCCCAGACGGTCGACCCGTCATGCGTTCCGACGGTAAGGTGCTGAAACCCATCACCTACCGGCGACCGGATGTGAAAGCGGTGTTGGCAGTGCAGCTTCCGCTGCCGTTCGAAGACACGCTCTGAATCTGATCCCATACCAGCTGAGGCTGTCAGTGGAGTGTCTTAGTCTTGCTGACATGGCCGACCGATCCTCGGCGTGGTCCAACCCGTCCGTTCTGGCATTCGCGGGCGGCGCTGACCCGCTGCTCAGGGCGCGCGAGGTGGCTACGCAGCTTGCCTCCATCGCGCGTGCACGTGATCTCCAGGGGCCGCCGGTGGACGTGTTAGCCCTCGCGCGGGCAGCTGGCATCAACGTGCGCGCGGTCAACGAAGTCGCCGACGCGCGCATCGTGGTCGAAACGGCCGGAGCCAACCAGGCCGGGACCCGACCTGATCAAGAAGATTTCAGCACATTTCCGGATGGCACGGAGGGGTTGACCATCGACTACAACCCGAACCGGCCGCGTGGTCGCCTGCGCTTCAGCATCGCTCACGAGCTGGCCCACGCTTGCTTTCCGGGCGTCGGCGACCAGGTCCGTCACCGCACCGGACCCGGGGCGGTCGCAGACTCCGAGCGGGGCGACAACTGGGAACTCGAACTGCTTTGCAACGTCATCGCCTCCGAGTTGCTTCTGCCGGATGACGCGGTCGCCGGCCTGCTTAACATCGCCACCGACATCGACTTCATTATGGAGACACGGCGACGCTGGGATGTCTCCGTCGAGGCGTTGTTGCGACGTTTGACTCGGGCCACCCCTCGCGCACTGACGATGGCCGCTATCAGCCACGTCGGCCACAACGGGGAGAAGGCTTTGCGTCTGGACTACGCCGATCACTCCGACGGGACACCGGACGCCAGCGCACTGCGGTCGCTCAAACACGGCCAATTCCTGCCCGGAGCCGAGCTGTTTCTCGACTGCGTTGCCGTCGGACAAACCGTGCGCGGAGCGGTCCAGATCGGACCCGATGTGTTCGGAGCACAAGCCGTCGGCGCCCCGCCATACCCCGGTTCGCGCCTCCCGCGCGTGCTGGCGCTCCTTGAAGAACCTGACCAGCCCGATGCCCATCCTGAGATTGCCTATGTGACAGGGGATTTGCTTCAGCTCGATGCAGGTGCTGAGCCCGTTGTTATCGCACACGTCGTTTCCGACGCAAGCCACACGTGGGGCCGGTTCAACGTCGGCGCCTCGTTGTCCGCCACATTTCCCGATGCGGCGCGTGCCTTTCGATCATGGGCTATTGCCGATAGCCAGAACCTGAGGCTGGGCCGGGTTCATTTCCTCGACCAGACGCTGCGTGGCCGGGAAATCACCGTCGCGAGCATGGTGGCCCAGCACGGATTCGGTCCAAGCGTTAGTGTTCGGCTGAGGTACGACGCGCTAGCTGAATGCCTAGACACAGTCGCCGAGCGGGCGTGCCAACAGGGGGCTTCAGTACATATTCCGCGAATTGGGTCCGGACAAGCAGGGGGCCGCTGGGATGTCATCGCAGATCTGATCGATACCCATCTGGTTGCCCGCGGCGTCAATGTCACGGTGCACACTAAGCCCAGCTGGCAAAGTGCGGCCGGTCAGACCGGATGAGTGATCATGCCGACGGGAGCATCGGGGCAGCTTCGGCTGTGCCGAGGATCGTCGTAGTCAGCGGTCCGGTCGGCGCAGGCAAGTCCACCCTGGCGGATCGCCTTCATCGCCGGTACGGCGCCGTGCATGTCCGCACACCCGACATCATGCGCGACATAGCCATAAGCCGTGGTTTCGCGCTTTACGGCGAGCGGCGGGCGATGCAGGACTTCGGCGATCAACTCGACCGCGACACCGGCGGCAGCTGGGTATCGGACTGGCTTTCGGAAAAGATCGCCGACGGTGAGGTCATCGGCGAACTGATCGTTGTGGACGCGGCCCGCAGAGCGGAGCAAATCGACCGGTTGCGCGAAGCATTTCCCGCTCGGGTGAGTCACATTCACCTGCAAGCGTCCGAAACTGAACTGTCCCGCCGATACAGCGAGCGCGACAGCGAGCTGCAGGAGCTGGAAAGCTACGCCGAGGTTCGAGCGAATGAGACGGAAAGTCAGGTCAGCAGCCTCGAGGCCGAGGCCGACGTATCTATCGACTCCCAGCGGTGCACGATCGGCGATGTCGAGATCCGGGCTGCGGCGGCACTGCGCCTGTCGTCGCCTCACAGCGGCCAGTTCGTTGACGTCATTGTGGGAGGGCAATACGGCAGTGAAGGAAAAGGCAACATCGCCTACTACCTCGCTCCGGAGTACGACGTTCTCATGAGGGTCGGCGGACCCAACGCCGGCCACAAAGTTCCGACCGACCCGGTGTACACCCACCGGCTGTTGCCCTCCGGAACCCTCGCGAACCCGGAGGCACTGTTGGTCATTGGACCTGGTGCAACGCTGGACCTTAAGGTGCTGACCACCGAGATCACCGAATGCCAGGTCGAAGTTGGGCGGCTGTGTATTGACCCTCAGGCAATGATCATCGAGCAGGCCGACCTGGAAGCCGAAGAGGCCCTCGTGGACGAGATCAGCTCGACAGGCAAAGGCGGCGGCGCAGCGGCCGCTCGCCGAATCATGGGTCGACGTCGCTCCGACCCGCCGGTACGCCTGGCCCGCGACGTTGAAGAACTCAAGCCGTTTACCCAGAGGCCCAGCGGGGACCTGCTCGAAGACGTGTTCCGCGCCGGCAAGAAACTGCTTCTCGAAGGCACCCAGGGCACCGCCCTGAGCCTGTTCCATGGGTTCTACCCGCACGTGACAAGCCGAGACACGACCACCGCCGGATGCCTTGCCGAAGCTGGGATCGGGCCGCACCGGCTGCGGCGGGTCATCATGGTGACCCGGACCTACCCGATTCGCGTCGGCAACTCCTCGACCGGAGCCACGTCAGGACCCATGTCGCAGGAAATCGACTGGGATGTGATCGCCGAGCGATCAGGCATACCCGAAGAAGAATTGCGGGCCGCCGAACGCGGGTCGGTCAGTGATAACAGGCGCCGCGTCGCTGAGTTCGATTGGCAACTGCTCAAACGCGCTGCCGAACTCAACGGCGCAACCGACATCGCGCTTACATTTGCGGACTACCTACATGCAAAGAACAAGGACGCTCGGCGCTACGACCAGCTTGACACTGTCACCATCCACTTTATTGAAGAGGTCGAGCGAGTGGCGGGCGCTCCGGTTTCGCTGATCGGGACCCGCTTTCACCCGCGCAGTGTCATCGATCGACGCGAATGGTGATTTCGCACAAGGAAACTGATGCATCGAGACCAACTCGTTGAGCTTTATCCCCAGCTCTTTCACATGGCGTGCGCTGGAAGTTGGGCCGCCATCAAAAGCCACGGCTTGTGGACCACCCAACAAATCGTGGAGACATCCGCGGGGGCGTTCGAGCGCTCCGTGCTGATCGAGCGGCGACCACGGTCCCTCACCGCTAACCACCCGACCCTCGGCACCGTGACGATCCGGGACCAGGCGCCACTTAGGCTGCAATTCCTCGAAGGCTGCCTCACCGATATGTCGGTCGAGCAGTGGTTAGCGATCCTGAACAACCGTGTCTTCTTCTGGCTGCATCCGGCGAAGCTTAACCGGCTCTTGGACGCTCAGCGTTACCGAACGTTCGAACAAGATGTGCTGGTGATCGACACGAAGAGCATCCTGGACGCACACGAGGAAAAGGTGCGGCTATCCCCCATCAACTCCGGCGCGACCCTGTACCCAAACGCCCCGCCCCGCGGGTCCGATACCTTCGCCACGATCGACGGGTACCCATACACCGACCGCCGCCGCACACGCACGGTCGTGGAGGCCGTAACGGAACTGGCAGTGGTCGACGGCGTCCATGACATACGTGACCACGTGATCCGCATCGAGCGTCGCCGCGGCAGTGAAGTCCTCGACCAGCATTCTGTGTGACGGATAGGTTCGTACGGGTCCTTGAGATCTTCGCCAGCTACAAAGCGCCGCACCGCACGGACTTTGCGCAGCAGCTCGAAGTTCTGGTGCAGGCGCAGCCAGGTGAGCCCTTCCGCGATGTGTTCACCTTCTGCAATAAGCACTCTCATGGTGAGGGCAGCGAAAGCGTTGACGTACTCGACGCGCGAGCAGTGCACGGACAGATCCGTCGGTGCATGCAGTTCTTGCGAGAGTCCGACCTGACGCACTTCGAACGCATGTGTACGGCGGCCGGTATCAATCCGACGAGCCTTCCCTAGACATTCCGACCGGCGCACCTCGCTGGCGCGCGCTAGTAGTTCTCGCGCACATATTGATAGACCCGGTCGAATAATTCGCCCTTGATCGGCAGGGAGTAATTCTTGAGCACAGCGCGTAGCTCCCGACGGACGGACTTGTCACCAGAGTCGCTCGAAGTCCAGCCTGTGTAGGCGACTTCAACGGCGATCGCGTCGATGCGTTCGACGATCTCCGGAACGATCTTGTGCAGCCCTTCCGGCGTGTTCTCCTCCACTATCTGCGTAAGAACGCCCCT
Organism: Mycobacterium gordonae; assembly: GCF_002101675.1. Classification (GTDB taxonomy): domain Bacteria; phylum Actinomycetota; class Actinomycetes; order Mycobacteriales; family Mycobacteriaceae; genus Mycobacterium; species Mycobacterium gordonae. Next base: position 14,468 of record NZ_LQOY01000083.1, read on the forward strand.
CTTCGGATCGGCGAGGCGCTCCAATGTCTCCTCGTCGCCCTCCTCGGCTGCGCGGTCGGCCGCGACAACGTCCTGGGCGACTTTGAGCGCTTCCTCCAGGAACGCGAGCGAATCCTCTATGTTCTCGATCGCCTTGGCCCGGAGCTTCTCAATGCGTTCGGCCAGCGACTTGTACACAGGGTTGTCGCCCTCCGACAGCCGGCGCTTGAGCCTCGCTTCGATCGAGTCCAGCACGTCCTGATAGACGTCGCTGTCCCCTTTGACTGGCGAATCGTCCGGGAGCTTCAACTGGGCCGCGATCCTCCGCAGCAGCGCCAGGCCTGCGGCGTCGAGGGTGACCGTGCGTGATGCCATCGACTTCACGGCGACCTCATTCATGTGACTGTGGATGAGTTCCGTGGTCTTCGCGCCGAGGCGGGCCCACAGGAAAGTCTTGGAGACGTCCTTCGGGCGGATGGACTCGTACACCTTCGCGAGCCAGTGGTACTGCTGCTTGAAGGGCAGCAGCATCGGGTGGGGGTCGAGAAACTCCCACACGGTCTGCAGCGCCACGTAGCCCTCGACGAACTCCGTGCGCTGCGAGCTGTCTTCGGGGATCCGCTCGTGTGCTTCAGCGAGGGACTCGAAGGTGCCGTCGGTGGTGTCGATGCCGGCGAAGAGATGGAGGAGCTTCGTCAGGTCGGTGACGAACTTGCCCGCCAACTTGGAGGCGTCGACAACATTGAGTTCGTTGTCCTCGTCCTTGCCAGCGTTTGGGCCTGCGATCGCGTTACCGATGGCCTTGGCGAGGCCGATGTAGTCGACCACGCGCCCGTAGTCCTTGCGCTGACCCGTGATTGGGTTCTTCCACGGGCGGTTCGGTCGGGTGATCGTCTGGAAGAGGTTCGCGTCCTTGGCGGGTTTGTCGAGGTACAGCACACCCTCGATGGGCGCGTTGAACCCAGTCATCCACTTCGCGGTGACCACGACGAACGACATCGGGTCGTCGACTTTTTTGAAGCGGCGCTTGAGCACTTCTTCCTGCTCCGGGGTTAGCAGGTACTTCTTGAACTCCTTCGGCGTGTCCTTGCTGTCGGCGACGTGCATCACCACGCCGACCTCGCGCAGCTGGCCGTCGGGCATCAGCGCTTCGCGACGAACAAGCTCAGCTTCGATGGCACGTGCGTAAGCGATGACCAGGGACTGGTTGTAGGCCACGACTTGTGCCTTCTGCCCCAACGGGGCGACGAACGTCAGGAAGTGGTCGACGATGTCGGCGCACACTGCCGCGACGCGGTCCGGGTTGGACAGGATGGTCTCGATGTGCGAGGCCTTCCCCGAGAGGTACACCTTCTCGTCCTCGTCGAGGTCCTCCTCCGCTGCCAGTTCGTCGAACGCTTCATCCAGTGCTTCCTTGTCGAGGCTGAAGCCGACGGACCTGCCCTCCACGATGACAGGCTTGGTGAACCCGTCGGCGATCGACTGCTCCGGTGTATACCGCGACATGACGAAGTCCGGATCCGACGGATCGCCGAACAGCTTGAAGGTCGAGCGATCCTTGTCCTGGATCGCGGTGCCGGTCGCGCCGAAGAATTTTGCGTTCTGGACCGCATCCCGCCATGCCTTACCGAATTTCCCCTCCTGCGAGCGATGTGCCTCGTCGACGAGGACGATGATGTTCGCGCGGTCGGTCAGGTGCCCCGCCTCGGCGAACTTGTGCACCGTAGTGATGACAACTCCTGGCTCATTGGCCCGAAGCAGAGCGAACAGCTCGCGCCGATTCTTGGGCACGCTCATGCGCGGCATACCGGCAGTCTCGAACATCTCCGCAGTCTGGCGTACAAGGTCCTTGCGGTCCGCGATGACGATCACCGTAGGCGCGCCACCGAACATCTCGACGACTGCGTCGTCCCTCAGCAGCCGCGCTGCGGCGAAAGCCATCAGCTCGGTCTTGCCCGAGCCCTGGTGGTGCCAGATCAGCCCGCCGGGTCGGTCGGCAAGCACCTTGTCGTGGATCGCCAGCGCCGCCTCGAACTGCGGGTAGCGCGGCAGGAACTTGATGTCGACCTCGGATGCATCCCGCGCGTGCCGGAACATCACCAGGTCCTTGAGGATCGACAGGATCGTCTCCGGCCGAAGCAGCAGCCGCGCTGCGCGCTCGACGCGGGCCGGGCCGGTCACGACCTTAGGGTCGTCCTCGGTCGAGCCCCACGGTGCCCAGATCTCGGAGTCGGGGTCGGGGGCTGCGCGGATCGGAGCCATCCTGAATTCGAGTCCCTCGGTGGCGACGTTGAATACATTGGTGGCAAAGAAGTTCGGGTACTCGTCCTCGTACACATCGTGAATGTCCTTCGCAGCGTTCACCCATGAGACGGCCTGCTTGACGGGCGTCTTCGTCTCGGCGACGACGAGCGGGAACCCGTTGGCGTGGTAGACGATGTCGAACCGCCGGGTCTTCAGTGCCCCGGCGATGGTGACCTCGTCGGCGACGACGAACCGGTTGTTCTCCAGGTGCTCGAAGTCGATGAGTCTGCGGGGCACATGCTTGCCAGCGATGGTTGGAAACGCATGGTCGCCGCGAAGCATCACGGTGAGCCGTTCGTTGGCAGCGACGAGGCCGTTGTCAGCATCAAGGATCGCCTGATTGACCTCATGCATTACGAGATCGGCTGATTCCAGATCGTCGACGAGCTCCGGGTTCAGCGCGAGCAGTGCCTCCCGGGCCCAGGGTTCGACAACTACGTCGTGCTCGTCGCGCGGCAGCTCGCCGCCCGGCACGTATTCCCAGCCGGACTCCTCCGCCCATTCGATCAGTGACCGCTGGATTGTGCTCGTCTCTGTCCAGCCCATGTCAGAGCACCTCCTCCAGCAGTATGTCGTAGGACGAGGGGATCTCGATTTCCTGATTCAGTAGAGAAGAAAGGAGAGCGGAGCGGAAGGAGCGCAGTCTTGCGAGCTCACAACGCACCGAGGTCAATTGGGCGCCTAGGGAATCCAACTCCAACGCGATTTCCCGCTGCCGCGTCAAGGAGGGCAATCGCACTGCCATCTGGCTCGACCGCTTCGCACTGATGTGCTTAATGTTCGTGCCGCCTGCAACATCGAGGAATCTGCCCGCTTCATATGCCCACAAACACCACTGGAAGGCAAAGTCTGGAGTACAGACCTCAGCGATTGCACGGAGGCGAAGTAGGGTCATCTGGAAGCAAACCGTGCCTGAAATCTCATTGCGCCACATCGCTGGCATCCCCACTGCCTTTGGGCTGGCGCTTCCTTCGGATACCAAGACGTCACCATTTCGAAGGCTGAACTTTTCGCGTTCGTGCGGCTCGTAGTTCATCTCAAGTACATCCGATAGATCGAGTGATCCGTATCCGACATTGGCTGAGCGCAGGTAGCGCGTCATGTGTGGCCCGTTGGCCCGATCTGGGGTCCGTCGCACCCCTGTCGAGAATTCGAAAGCCTGGTGGGCGCGCACCTCGGGAACCGTTTCATCGTTCACTAGTTGCGATCGTCGCGCGCGAGCCAACCGAGTCAGACTGTCGGCCTCCGCCGCCAACGCATTGATCTGCGCGTCCACCGCTAACATGACGTCAACGATGCGGCGCTGCTCCACCGGCGGCGGCACAAGAACAGTCGCAGCCTTGAATACCGGCACCGTCGTTCGCCGACGACGCTGAATGGACCCAATGGCCGTGCTGTTGAAGTACGGGGTCAGTTGGCCACTCGCCAAGACCAGCCCCCAAAATCGGGCGTCGTGATGTTCCCGAACTCGGAAGATCGGGTACACCGGAGATGTCACGCCGGCCGCTGCGCCCAGCCATTGCCCAACCGCCCCTGTCCACAGAAGATAGGGATTCCAGGCGATGTCTAGGGGCTGAACAACCTTGTACTTCACGGTGTCGTCGGTTGCGATGCGCTTCTTGAAAATCTCGGTCTGCGGCACGATGCCGCGCCCCTCGGTGACGCTAAGAACGAGTTCGACAGCCCCCGCGGTATTGCGGTCATTCACCTCGGTTAAGACATCAGCAAGTTTGCCAAGCGGCCACTCACTCACCGGCCACCTCGAACATGCTCAGGTCGATGCCCGCCGCGGCGAGACGCTGGAACATGACGGCTTCGGTGTCGATGCGGCGCTGGCGTGCGTCCGCATACGCGACAAGTGTGGTGCCCAGGTCGGCGGCCTCTTCAGCGGCAACCTTGATGTACCGTCCGATGTTCAGGTCGAAGCCGTTGTCCTTGATCTCGTCGAACGACACCAGCCGGACGTGCGCGCCGCCTTCGCCGTCGGGGTCACGACCGGTGCGGTAGGCCTCGACGAGCGTCTTAACGTCGTCCTCGGACATGCGGTTCTGGTTCTTGCCCTTGTCGAACCGAGCCGACCCGTCGACGAAAAGCACCTGGTTCTTACGGTCATCTGGTTTCCGGTCGCGGAAGATCAACAGACAGGCCGGGATTGTCGTCGAGTAGAAGAGATTCGGAGGCAGCCCGACGACGGCCTCGAGGAGGTCCTTCTCGATCAGGCACTGCCTGATCCGACCCTCTGCGCCACCGCGGAACAGCACGCCGTGGGGCATGACGACGCCAGCCCGGCCGGTGCCGGGCTTCATAGAGGAGACCATGTGCTGCACGAACGCGTAGTCGCCGTTTTGCGCCGGCGGGACCCCGCAGAACGCTCGTGGGTCCGCCGGCCATCGGTCCGCACCCCAGTTCGTCAGCGAGAACGGCGGATTGGCGATCACCGCGTCAAACCGGCGAACGGCACCGCTGGTGTCCTTGAACGCCGGCGCGCGGAGCGTGTCGCCGCGCTTGATGTCAAAGTCCTCGATCTCGTGCAGGAAGAGGTTCATCCGGGCGATCGAGGAGGTAGTGAGGTTTATCTCCTGGCCGTACAGGCGCAGCGTGCGGTGGTCCATACCGGACTCGCGCAGCGCGTTGATGGTGGCCACCAGCATGCCCCCCGAGCCGCACGCCGGGTCGTAGACGGCCTCGCCCGGATGCGGTTCCAGGATCCCGACAAGTAGGTGCACGACCTCGCGCGGTGTGAAGAATTCGCCTGCCTTCTTGCCGGACTCGTCGGCGAAGTTCTTCAGCAGGTACTCGTACCCGGCGCCGAGTAGGTCGTGGGAGACGGTGGACGGGTCGAGACGGATCTGGTTGAAGGCCTTGATGAGGCCCAGCAGCGCCGACTGGGGAATGCGCTCTTGGTTTCCCCACGACGCATCGCCGAAGACGCCAGCCAGCGAGCGCGGGTTAGCCTTCTCAATCTGCTGGAACGTTCGCGCAATCTCGGCACCGAGGTTCTTGACCTTGGTCGTGACCTCGGACCACAGCGTGCCCGCCGGCATCTCGAACCTGTGGAAGTCGGCCTCGATCTCGTCGTCGAGGTCGTCGCCGTAATCGTCGAGGGCTTCATTGCGCTCGTACGCCCAGGTGTCGGAAATCCACTTCCAGAACAGCATCGGAAAGACGTAGGTCTTGAAGTCGGCGGGGTCGACCGGTCCGCGCAGTGCGTTGGCCGCGTCCCACAGCCGCGTCTCAAGTTCTTGCTGGGTGATTGTCACCGGGTGCGTGCTTCCTTCGGTCGGTTGAACTCCTTCATTTCGGAGCCCTCGACATTCTTTCAGCGGGCCGCGGCCTACCCGGCAGGCCGCGCCGAACGGTCAACACAACCACATGACTGCTTCGTGCCAGGCGGTCCGGATCGGCGATACCTCAGCTTCAGCGACACGCACGCCGACCTCATCATCCACCTGTCCTGTCCGGGGCATAACCGTCGTCTCGGCACTCGGCAGATGTGGTGCGACCACGCAGAAGTGTGTACAAGCCCGGACGGCTGTTCAAACGCCGCACGTTCCTTATGTTGAGCACTCAAGCAGCGTTCGCCTTCTAAAATGGACCTTCAACTGGCGATATGTCGCCAGCCTGCGCCCGCTAACCAGCTGTTTCCTAACGCGAACTTGTGCGGGTCGGTTCCCGTGCCGGTGGCGCGGGCTTGATCGGGGGACTCGGCTCCTGTGTCGGCTTGCGTATTGGCGTTGTCGGCACCCTGATGACGCGCCGGCGCGGTTGCCCGATGTCACCCATCCCGCATCCCCTCTAGCAATTGTTGTTTGTTTAGTGCCAGGTGTAGCCGGATCATCACTTCTCTGTCGAAGTACCGGCGAGTTCCCGGGGCGCTGGCCACGCACGCCGCTACCAATTCGGGTTCGTCCTCTGCACACCACCACGCCACGATCTGCGCCGCGTTGGCCTTAACCCCGTTCTCACCTTCGATGGTCAGGCCGTCCATCCGAACAACCGCGACGATGCGGCGTGCGAAGTCTCGGTACTGGTTGAGTAGCTCCTCGACGGTCCAGAAGGCGTAGACGCCGCACGTGCAGTCGGCGGAGGGGACCTCGTGGTCGGGGTCGTCGGGGCTGCACAGGCAGATCGCCTCGCATTTCCCTTCCTTCCAGTGCGATCCACATTGGGCAATGGACGTCAACCTGCCGTCCTTTACGGCGAAGGTGCGCAGTGCGTGGGCGTCACCGACTTCGATGTCGGTCGGCAGATCACTCATCGTGGTATCCCTCGTCTGCAGTGGGCATAGCTGATGCAGTTGCACTTACGGGGTAGCGTGACCAGGCGTCATCAAAGTACTCACGCCGGTAACCTTTGGTGACCTTGGCGCCGATGCGCTGGTCTTTGTTGATCTGGTGAATGCCGTAGCTGTGCAATATGCGGGCCAGTCTCTTGCCGTCGAGCCTGCGCCAACGCTGGTCCCTGCTGGATAACTCGGCCAGCAGGGTAGTGGTGAACACCACTTCTGTCGCCAAGTCATCGAAGACAGCCTTGATGTCGGCCAGCAGATCGATGCCGGGGCTGGGTGTGTTCTTTACTCCGTCAGCAGCTACAGCAGCTACAGCAGCTACACGCGCCCGTTCCGGCCAGTGCCCGCCCGCTAGTTCAGCGACCGCCAGCAACGGGTGCCACACGTCGGCGTCACGGTCCTCAATCCCCTCGGGCAACACGGGCTGATTTAGTCCCATGCAGTCCAGCGCGTAGCTGTGGACGAGTTCGGCCCAGCACTGCAGTGACCAGCGGATCGCCTGGGCCTCGGCCTCATGCTGGTGCCGGTTCCACCGCTCGACCTTTTCCTCCGGACTGCGGCGCTGCATCGGGATAGTGATGGAACGAGTGCGGATAGTGGCCGGTACGTCGTCAATCGACATCTTCCCGGCCAGCGCCATCGGGGTGTACAACCGGAATTCTTTGACCTTCTTGCCCACTTTGCGAGCAAGCTTCTCGTTACGGTCGTGGCCGGCGTTGATCAGTCGGCGCATCTCTTCGTTACGGATTCTGCCGGTTTCGGCGCTGCCGAAGACGGTGTCGAACTCGTCGAACAGGACCGTCGGTCGACCACCCTCAAGCTCAAGCGCTTGGTCTATCGAGTGATATAGAGCAGCCGGTGTCAGATCGGCGACGTGGTCTGGCCGGGGCACCAGCTGGCTGGTAACCATCAGGGCACGGGTCTTGCCACTGCCTGCTTCTGGCGAGGTGAACAGTAGGCGCGGGGTGTGCTCCCAGCAGTCCATCAACCAGCAGTGCGTGCACCACAGCACAAGCGAGTGACGTGCGTAGTCGTTGGGAAGGGCGAGGAACCGTGCTGCGAAGCTGTCGACGAGATCAAGTACTTCCGCACCTAAGTCCGGCGTCTCTTGGTAGGTGGCACCCTCTAGCAGCAGCCATCTGATGTGGTCTGCCAGATTGTCGTACATCGGCATGGAGTTAGTGCTCACGTCCACTCCATAAAGCCGAGGGTCCGCACCACCGAACCTCCGCTAGGAGGCGGCCGATCCCGGTTATCATGACCAGCACCCTTGCGCGAGCATCAGGTGGCACTCGAGGCAGACGGGGGGCTCTGGTCGCTCGCCCCTGACAATTGGCTTTGCAACCGCAGCGGGGGTAATCGGTGGGGCTCGCACCAGCTATGCAGCGCACCCGAGAAGTCTGAGCGAAACTGTACGTCGTCGCCCCCTCGAACCAGCGCCCGCGCCGCTCGCATAAAGTGCGGTGACGGGCGCTGAATGGTGCTGTGCAAGTCGGAAATGGTATTCGCCGGGTCTTAACCCTTGCCGTGCCCTTCAATTCGCCCCAGCCGGAAGCCAGAAGCTCATTGTCAGTAATACCGCGGCTGCGCCGAGTCCTTCTGCGCGCCATCAGCGGATCACCTTCGGCTCGACGGGACGGGTTCGTCTCCGTATCGGACGTGAACATGTCATGGACGCCTTTCTCGTCATCTCAATTTCTTTCTCAAAGGATGAGCAGTGCCCTGTTGACTTTGGACATAGGAGTACTTCCCAGGGGTTTCCTATGTCCAAGGCATGGAAGCTCACTGACGGCCTCCGTAGGCGAGTTCAAACGGGTCGGAAAGGGAATAGATCGCCGCCTTCCGGTTCTTTGGATTCTCGGAGTAGGACCCGGAGTCATGCAGGACCAGAAAACCCCTCTTGGCCAACTCCTTCAGGGTGTTACTGGCAGAGCTATGCGGGATGCCGACGATGGCACCGACCTCACGGCAGGGACAGGTGACCTTGGAGTTACGTCTCTTCTGTACTGACGCAATGACATAGCGCATTACCTGCTTCTGGGGGTCCGACAGGTTGTCCACGTCGTCATCGAGGCGGTCCTCCCAGGCGTATGCCGCCCCGATCAGGTCTGTCATGTACTCATCGATGGGCTTGAGCGTGCCCTCGCGTTTAAGGTTTTCACTAGCCGTGGCCCAGGCTCGGTCGATTTGTCGCTGAGCACGCTTCGAGTTGCCCTTGACGCCGGTCAGCAGTTGAATCATCAACGGCCAGTGACCAAAGACCCTCTCGCCTCGGGCGAATAACCGGGTTTCCCGCGACCACATTTCCTCGACGTACTGCACTTGGGTCCAGCCACGTCGCTGGCAGGACATGGCGATAGCGACAAACAGGCCCCAAACCTTGCGGAGGTCGGGCTTGCTGCACTCAATTCCGGTCCGCAGGGCTGACATTGCCCACGGCGGCAAAGCGCGGTTGATCGAAATGCTTTCTGCGGCAGTCTCGTCAGAAGCTCCTTTCCGGGCACGGTTCAGCCGCGCCCCTGTCCGGGGAGCGTTCGAATCCGCTAACATCAGGGAGATCCTCTGCGCTGGGTGAGATTTCAGGGGTCCGATGCCTTCGGTTGCAGCCGAGGGCATCACTCTTTGTGGACATGCGAATGACAGGTCAAGGAGGCCTGCTGTACATGCGGGCTGGTGCACGGTGTCTCGGCTCAGGACACACATGTGGGCTGAACTGACCAACCCGCAGGACAGCCAAGCTTTCCGAATAAGCCCTAATGTTGAGCGGCCGGGGCGACATGGCCAATGGCCCATCCTCCGTGTACCTCGGAGCATTCACAGGCCCAGCACCCGCCTACGGCTGCGCGGAGTGAGACCGACAATTCGGGCGACGTCGGGGACAGTGACGGAGCCTCCCGCTCCTCTATCAAAGTTGTTGGCGCACAGGCTAAAAATCGCCTCAACATCCGCGCTTGTGAAACGCCAATGTCGGGCGATCTTGATTGCAGGAAACCTACCCGACCGCACTTGCTCCGTGAGCCAGCGCGGCGTGCAGTCGAGACCCTCTGCTACTTCGTCGATGCTGTAGGTCTTGAAGTTGCTCATGCGACGGCTCCAGCTGCCAGCAGCAGAAGGACCCGATCACGGATCTCGGGCCGGATCGGTAGCGCTGACCGGAGGGCACGCTCTACGGCGGCAACGAACACTTCTTCGTGCAGCCGCTCGCGGGCCTCGGCCAACTCGGGGTCGGCATGATCGCGGTGACGGGTTAGTGCTGCGACTCGGGCTCGATGAGCGCGGACACAGGTAGTGCTGGACACGGGCCGGACTCCGGAAATGCTGGCATGAGACGACAACGCGAGGGTGTCGATTCAATGCAAATGGCGTGCTCTGACCGTTTGATGCGCTGGCCATTTCGAATCACGCCATCGGATGCCGACCAGCACGACCTGGCTCCGATGATCTGGTGCGTCCCGGGCGGTGATTAATCCACCTCAAGCCGAAAAGGCTGCATTCGGTTCTCCACCCATGACGCTACACGCACGGATGCTTACTCCGCAAGTAAGATCTGATCGCCAAATTCACCAAAATTGTTTACTGACAATGTGTTTCACATGTAACCATGCAGGCATGAAAAGCATGTAGGGCTGCAAGTATGGCTGGCTGCACTCCACGGTGTCAGGACGAATGGTGTCGTCAACTGTCGAATACCGATTCCGCTGAAGCCGCCCACCTCGCGGACGGGTTGCGGAACCAGACTGCCTTCGCCGAGAGCAGTACGCGTCCTCAGCGAAGAATCCTCTCCATAGCCTCCGAGGCGACCTGCATATTGCTGCGATCCAAATGGGTGTAGAGATTAATGGTCGTCTGGATCGATTCGTGACCGAGGTGGCGGCTCACTGTCGCCATCGGAACCCCGGCAGCGATGAGCCAGGAGGCGCAAGTGTGCCTGCAGTCATGGATACGCGGGTGCCGCACCGTGGTCTGCGACGGTACCCGCTGGCTTTCGTCATCGGCACTGGGCCAGACCCGCTCCACGGCAGGCTGCCACACCCTCTCATGGAATCCATTGCCGCGAACTGGGGCACCCGACTTGTTGGTGAAGACCCAATCCTTGGTCAGGTCTAGCTTGCCTAACGTCGTTTTCGGGACATTGATAGTCCGCACCGACCGCGTGGTTTTGGGCGGCCCGAGTTCGTACCCACCGAGCGCGTAGGTGCGCTTCCATGCCCGCCTTATGCGCACGGTGCCCTGCTCCATATCGATGTCGGAGGGGCGTAGGGCCGTCACCTCGCCCCAACGCGCACCCGAGACAACCAGAAACTCGACCAGCGGTTGCCAGTACTTGGTGACAGCATCTCGGAGCTGGCCGAACTCCGCATGGGACAGACACACGATGTCTCTTGTCTCTGTGCGCGGCATGCGGTGACCAGAGGCAGGATTCGCGTTGAGCTCGCCTGCCTCGACTGCCGAGTTCAGCGCAGAGGCCAGGAACGCTGCCTTATTCGAGATCGTCTTTCCCGAACTTCCAGCTTGAGCCATGTCCTGGGTCCACTTGGCTACGTCCTCCCGCGTGAGCGCCGACAGCGGGATTGGACCGAGAGTTGGCGCTATGTCGTTCTTGAGGTAAGAGCGATAGTCCGCCAGGGTCGATTTTGCCAGGCCGGTGCGGTGATCAATGTGATGCTGGACCCACTCCGCGACGGTAGTTTTCGACAGCGCAGGGTCGGAGGACACGGCGGCCAAGGCCTTTGCCGGCCCGATGCGGTCGACAAGTCCCATGAACTTCTCGGCGGTTTGAAGGTCCTCAAAGCTAGTCGAACTCTGTTTGCCGCCGTAGCGGTAGAGGACAGCGTGATAGGCCGAATTGTCCTTTCGGAACCTAGTGCGCAACGACGCCATGTCAACGACTGTAGCCCTCTTGTTGACGCAATGTTGACGCAGGAGCGTTTTGGCCGAGTCAAATGGGCCCTCAACTGGTCCTTCTCTGGTGGAGCTGCCGGGAATCGAACCCGGGTCCTACGGCATTCCCTCAAGGCTTCTCCGTGCGCAGTCCGCTATGTCTCTGCTCGGATCTCCTGGTCACGCGAACTAGCCAGGATGACGATCCCAGTCGCTGTTGGTGTCCCGATGAGTCCCGCGACCGAACTCATCGGTTGATCCCTCTAGCTGATGCCGGGGTCCGGGGCGAGGGCGTTCCCGGTCCGACAGACTAGCCGTCGCTTAGGCAGCGAGAGCGTAGTCGCGCTGATGTGAATCGGCGCTTATATGGTTGCAACGACGCTTACGGTGGTCTCTTGCCTGCACCGGCACGCTTCCCTTGATTCGATGCGCGAAGTCGAAACCGTTCAGCCCCTTGTCTTTGTTGCTTCGAGCATCTCTGCCGGCTTCCCGGCAGGACAACTTATGGTACGCCTCTATCAACCAGCGGCAACGCATTTATCTTCCCGCGGGCTCGGACGACCAAGTCCCCCCGGTTAGCGGACCGGGGGGACTTGATCGACACATCCTGCTAGCTGATGCCGACGGCTTCCTTCGCGATGGCGGCGACTCGGGTCTGCGCAGCCGAGACGATGCGTGCGCGGTCCTTGTGCGCCTCCTCGTAGGCGATCATGACGCGGACGTCCCGCGGTGAGGTCAGATCCTTGATCGCCGCGACGGCGTCGTTGACGTTCAAGTCGTCGTAGTTCTTGATCGGCAACTCTTTGGCGTCCAGGACACCCACGGTCTCGCGACCCTGGTGCAGCGCGTCGGCGGCACCGTCGGCGCCCTCGCTGCGGGTGACTCGCTCGGCTGCCCGCAACGCGGCATTCTGCGAGGCAGAGAGCGCCTTGGCCGCGATCTCGCTGGCGTTTCCACCACGCTCCACCAGCTCCCGGAACGCGGGACCGGCGCTGCGCAGCGTCTCGACCGCCCGGTCGATACCGCGCGCCGACCAGGTGACCGGCAGGTTGACCAGCTTCACCGCGGTGCCGGCGGCTGCCTGCACCGGGGTGCGACGCAGCGCGGCCGGGCCGCCGAGGGCGTCTTCGGCAAGCACCGTGGTCAGCCACTCCACCGTCGCAGTGTGCGCGGTGATCAGGCGGTCGGCCAGGCTCTCGACGTCCTTGTTCTTGGCGGCGATCGCCAGCGCCTTGGTGTAGCGCGCACGGTCGAGCAGCTGGTCCTCAAGCGCGAGGTCACCCAGCAGCGCCTCGTCGAACGGCTCGGCCTGCTCGGTCAGCGCCTTGACGGCCGCGGCCGCGCGACCCAGGAACGGGCCGATCACGTCGGGGTAGCCGCCGAGGTCCCGGATCGACGCCTGGATGGCCTCGGCTCGCTCGCGGCCGTTCTCAGCGTTCTGGGTCAGCTCGCGGCGTACCGCCTCGGTGCGAGCCTGAATCACCCGGGTTTCGGCGATTTGGATTTCGGTGTTGGTCAGATCGAGCAGAGTGCGAAGCTGCGCGAGCAGTCTGGTCGTATCTGGTGCAGTCATTATTTGTAGACCTCCCTGAGTCTTACGGATTGGGTGGCGCGAAGGCGCCCGTAACTGTCGGCTACCCATATGGGCTGCCGAGTCAACATCCAGGCCTCAGGTGTGATGCATGTCGCTTCTGTGACGAAAAGCGCTCTCAAATAACGAAGTTGATCCGCTCGATGATACGGGCGGCCAGTTCCTGGTCGCCGCTGAGTGCCACCTCTTGGCTGCGTGCGGGGCATAACGGGCGCCCACCGGCAAGCCGGGTGAATTGCAGCGCGTCGACGCGAATCACGGCCGTCGCCTCCGCGCCGCCGAAGTCGTCGACCAGCTGCGCCCGGCCGTCGACGCTGACCCGCACCTGTCGCGAATGCGGCCCGGTCAGGTCGAACAGCACCCGCGAACCTTCGGGCGCCTTCGCCAGTTTGCCCACCACGAATCCCATCGAGGTCTCGACCTCGTCGAGCGACAACCGCAGCGCCGGTCCGAGTAGTTCCTCTTCGGACGACGGTCGCTGCAGGCCGATCCGGATGTCCTGTTCGTGCATCCAGCAGTCGAACACCCGAATCCGCATGAACCGTCCGTAGCTGTCCGGCCCGGCCGGAGTGAACGAGACCGCGTTCCACTGCTCGTCGGGCATGGCCTCGAGGACCTTGCGACGCGCACCGGTGACCTCACGAAACTTCGCCAGCACCTGCGCACCCGGTTCCCCGCTGAGATGGCGCACCCAGCACTCGTTCATCACCCCGATGTCGTTGCGCACGTGGTCGAGCGCCTTGACGTCGATGTCGGGTTCGGGCGGGCTGACGCCCTGCAGGAACGACTCCGTGCCGACGATGTGCGACACCACCGCCTTGACGTCCCAGCCCGCCAGAGCGCTCGGCGTCTGCCAATCCGCCTCCGACAGCCCGTCCAGCAACGCGTCGAGGTCGTCCCAGACGGCGAACAGCCCCGCCAGCACCTCGGACTTGTCGAGCAGTGTCACTGGACGGTCGGCCATGGGGGGATATTAGCGGTCCTCAGCCCATTCCCTTGGCCCGGCGGCCGAGTTCCCGGATCACCTCGCGCTGGGCGTCGCGCTTGGCCAGATCCTGACGTTTGTCATGGGCATGCTTACCGCGGCCCAGCGCCAGTTCGACCTTGACCTTGCCTTCGAAGAAATACATCGACAGCGGCACCAACGCGTAATTGCCCTCGCGAATCTTGCCGATCAGGGTGTCGATCTGGCGCCGGTGCAAGAGCAGCTTGCGGTTGCGCCTCGGCTCGTGGTTGGTCCAGCTGCCGTGCCGGTATTCCGGGATGTGCACGTTGCGCAACCAGATCTCGCCGTCATCGACGGTGGCGAACGCGTCGACCAGCGACGCGTGCCCATCGCGCAGGCTCTTAACCTCGGTACCTTGCAGCGCGATGCCGGCCTCGAACACCTCGATGATCGAGTAGTTGTGCCGGGCCTTGCGGTTGCTGGCGATGATCTGTCTGCCGTCGCTCCGGCGCGCCTTGGTGGCCACCGCTACCGCCGTATGTACAGACGCAATGTCCCGTACGCCGTCAACCCGGACATGGCGACACCGAGCAGCAACAGGATGGGCGAGATGTAGACGATGTCGGCATAGTCGACCTTGGCGATCAGATGGGCTTGATAGAACTGGCTGAGCGCCCCCTCCAGGAAAAGCGCGCGCACCAGAATCAACCCCACGATCGCGATCGCGACACCGATCGTCGCGGCCAACACCGCCTCCACCAGGAACGGCAACTGCGTATACCAGCGACTGGCCCCGACCAGCCGCATGATGCCGATCTCGGTGCGACGTGTGTACGCGGCGACCTGCACCATGTTGGCGATCAGCAGAACCGCGCCGATGGCCTGAACCAGCGCCACCGCGAACGCGGCGTTACTGAGCCCGTCCAGCACCGCGAACAATCGGTCGATCAGTTGTTTCTCGTTGAGGATGCCGCGGACACCGGGCTGACCCTCCATCGCGGCGGCGAATTCGGCGTGCTGGTCGGGGTTGCTCAGCTTGACGATGAACGACGCCGGGAAAGAGTCCTTGCCGGCGACGTCCTTGAACTCCGGGAACTTCTTGATCGCGTCGGCGTAAGCGTCCTGCTGGTTGATGAACCGCACCGACTTGACGTCTTGGCGGCCCTCGATCTTGTTCCGCAAAGCCTTGCAGACATCGCCGTTGCAGGTCGGGTCGTTGGCCGAGACATCTTCGGTGAGATACACCTGCGTCTCGACGCGGTCGAGGTAGATCGCGCGGGAGTTGTCGGCCAACCGCACCACCAGCAGACCACCACCGAACAAGCCGATGGAGATCGCGGTGGTCAGGATCATCGCGATCGTCATGGTGACGTTGCGACGAAGGCCGGTGACGACCTCGTTGAGGAGGAATCCGACGCGCACTAGCGATCCATCCCGTAGACGCCGCGCTGTTCGTCGCGGACCAGTCTGCCCAGCGACAGCTCGACCACGCGTTGGCGCATCGCGTCCACGATGTGATGGTCGTGGGTGGCCATCAATACCGTCGTCCCGGTGCGGTTGATCCGCTCCAACAAATCCATGATGTCCTTACTGGTGTCTGGGTCGAGGTTGCCGGTGGGCTCGTCGGCCAGTAGTACCAGCGGCCGGTTGACGTAAGCGCGAGCGATGGCGACCCGCTGCTGCTCGCCGCCGGAGAGTTCGTGCGGCAACCGGTTGGCCTTGCCCGACAGGCCGACGGTCTCGAGCACTTCGGGTACCACCCGGTTGATGGCGTCGGCGCGGCGGCCGATCACCTCGAGCGCGAAGGCGACGTTGTCGTACACGGTCTTCTGCTGCAGCAACCGGAAGTCCTGGAAGACGCAGCCCATCACCTGCCGCAGCTTGGGCACGTTGCGTCCGCGCAGTTTGTTGACGTGGAACTTCGACACCCGGATGTCGCCGGTGGTCGGAGTCTCGGCCGCCAGCAGCAGCCGCATAAACGTCGACTTGCCGGACCCCGACGGACCGATGAGGAAAACGAACTCACCCTTGTCGATCTTGACGTTGATGTCGTCCAAGGCGGGACGTGCCGACGATTTGTACTGCTTGGTGACATGTTCCAGGGTGATCATCACGGCACGCCAGTGTAGCCGGGTGCTTCGCGGGGGCGCGAAACTCAGCGCGACGGAGGGGTCGGACCGGGTTCCGGCTGTGGGGTGGCAGGGGTCGTCGTCGCGGGGCAGAACGGCGGTGGCAGCAGGCACGGCAACCCTGGTGTCGTCGTTGTCGTGGTCGTGGTGGTCGGCGGCGGCGGTGTGGTCGTCGTCGGCGTCGGCGTGGGGGTCGTGGTGACCGGTTGCTCCCGCACCCGCGTCCGGGGCACCCACGTGTAGCCCGGGTCGGGCACGAAGCCGGGCGGTACCACCTGCCCGGGCGGCGGCGTGTTGCTGCGTGGCGGCTCGGGCTGCGGGCGGTAGGTCGCGTAGGTCCACCACAGCGCGAAGAACGCCACAACCAGCACGACAGTCGAGGTGCGGACCCGGCCGCCGAACAGGTGGCTGGGCGTGCGCTGCCTGTCGCGGAGCTTTTGCAGCAGAGTCGATCCAACTTTTTTCATCGCTGCGCCACCGAGCCTTTGTCGGCGTCGGTCACCTCGCTGCCGGCGGGTATACCGGCGTCGTCGACCACCCCGACCGTCGCGTCAGCCGCTGTGACGATGCCGGCCTTGGCCAGCGCCCGGATGACCAGGACCCGCAACAGCCGGCCGGCCTCGAACTGCTTGCCGGGCAGGGTGCGCGCCACCAGGCGCAAAGTGACGGTGTCGACTTCGATGCTCTCCACGCCCATCACCGTCGGCGAATCCAGCAGCAGCTCTCCCAGCAGCGGGTTGTCGCGTGCGTTTTCACATTCCTGGTGCAAGACCTCGTTGACCCGGTTGAGGTCGGCGGTCGTCGACACCGGAATGTCCACCACGGCGCGCGCCCAGTCCTTGGACAGGTTGACCGATTTGACGATCTGGCCGTTGGGGACGGTGAAGACCTCGCCATCGGCCGACCGCAGCCTGGTGACCCGCAGTGTCACGTTCTCCACGGTGCCTACCGCGTCGGTCGTCGAACCCAAAATCGTCAGCTTTACCAGGTCACCGAAGCCGTACTGCCGCTCGACGATGATGAAGAACCCCGACAGCAAATCTTTGACCAGCTGCTGGGCACCGAAACCCAGGGCCGCACCCACGACGGTGGCAGGGGCGACCAGCCCGCCGACCGAGAACTGCAGCACGTCGGCGATCTGCATCATCACCATGATCGCGATGATCACGATCGACACCCAGCGGATCACCGAGGCCACGGCTTGACGGTGTTTGGTCGCCTCCGAGCGCACCAGGGCGTCGCTCTCGGCGAAGCCCAGGTCGAGTTGGCGGGTGATCCGTTGGGCTACCCAGCTGACGAAGCGGGCAGCCAGCACCGCCGCGATGATGAGCATGGCGACGCGCAATCCCCTGGTGATGATCCACTCACCGAGGGGGCCACGCCAGAAGTCGTGCCATCGCTGGGCCGCGGAGGCGATGTTCATGTTGAACGCGGTGTTATTAGTTGTCATCTTTTCTGTTGCGCCACCGGATCCCGGCTTCCAGGAATCCGTCGATGTCTCCGTCCAGGACGGCCGCCGGATTACCCACCTCGTACTCGGTGCGCAGATCCTTGACCATCTGGTAGGGGTGCAGCACGTATGACCGCATCTGGTTTCCCCAGGAGCTGCCGCCGTCGCCTTTCAGGGCATCCAGCTCCGCGCGTTCTTCGGAACGCTTGCGCTCCAACAACTTTGCCTGAAGCACTCGTAACGCTGAAACTTTGTTCTGCAGTTGCGACTTTTCGTTCTGGCAAGTCACGACAATACCCGTTGGAATGTGGGTTAAACGAACCGCCGAGTCGGTGGTGTTGACCGATTGGCCACCGGGACCGCTGGACCGGTAGACGTCGACGCGCAGGTCGCCTTCCGGGATTTCGATGTGGTCGGTGGTCTCCACCACGGGCAGCACCTCGACCTCCGCGAAGGACGTCTGACGTCGACTTTGGTTGTCGAAAGGGCTGATTCGCACCAGCCGGTGGGTGCCCTGTTCCACCGACAGGGTTCCGTAGGCGAACGGGGCGTGTACGGCGAAGGTCGCGCTCTTGATGCCGGCCTCTTCGGCGTAGGACGTGTCGAACACCTCGACGCCGTACTTATGCTGCTCTGCCCAGCGGATATACATCCGCATCAGCATCTCGGCCCAGTCGGCGGCGTCCACCCCACCTGCGCCGGAGCGGATTGTGACCAACGCCTCACGTTCGTCGTACTCGCCGGACAGCAACGTACGCACCTCGGTGGCCTCGATGTCGGCACGTAACGCTTTCAGTTCCGCGTCGGCCTCGGCCAGCGCGGCGTCGGCCGCCGGGCCCTCTTCCTCAGCGGCCAGTTCGTAGAGCACGGGCAGATCGTCAAGCCGACTGCGTAGCTCTTCGACCCGGCGCAATTCGCCCTGGGTGTGCGAGAGTTCGCTGGTCACCTTCTGCGCGCGGGCCTGGTCATCCCAGAGGTTGGGATCGGAGGCCTCCTGCTCGAGTTTCTCGATGCGAGTGCGCAGACCTTCGACGTCAAGCACCCTCTCCACCGTGGTCAGGGTGGAGTCAAGTGCGGCGATATCTGCTTGACGGTCAGGTTCCACAGGCGACAACGTTACCGGCACCACCGTCTAGCATCCTTCTACATGCGTCCCTATCACGTCGCCATCGTCGGCTCCGGGCCGTCGGGCTTCTTCGCCGCCGCGTCCCTGTTGAAGGCGGCTGACACGACCGACGAGATCGACGTGGCCGTCGACATGCTCGAGATGCTGCCCACGCCGTGGGGGCTGGTGCGCTCCGGTGTGGCACCCGACCACCCCAAGATCAAGTCGATCAGCAAACAGTTCGAGAAGACGGCCACCGATCCCCGGTTCCGGTTCTTCGGCAATGTGGCCGTCGGTGAACATGTCCACGCCCACGAACTTGCCGAGCGCTATGACGCGGTGATCTACGCCGTCGGCGCCCAGTCGGACAAACCGCTGAACATTCCCGGGGAGAACCTGACCGGCAGCATCTCCGCGGTCGATTTCGTCGGCTGGTACAACGCGCACCCGCACTTCGAGGACAAGACACCGAACCTGTCCGGCGCCCGCGCCCTGGTCGTGGGCAACGGCAACGTCGCGATCGACGTCGCGCGGATCCTGGTCACCGACCCCGACGTGCTGGCGCTCACCGACATCGCCGACCACGCGCTGGAGTCGCTGCGCCCCCGCGGTGTCGAAGAGGTGATCATCATCGGCCGGCGCGGGCCGCTGCAGACGGCGTTCACCACGCTGGAGTTGCGCGAGCTCGGCGAGCTCGAAGGCGTCGACGTGATCGTCGACCCAGCCCAGTTCGAAGGCATCACCGACGAGGACGCCGAGGCTGCGGGCAAGACCACCAAACAGAACATCAAGGTGCTGCGGGGCTACGCGGAGCGTGAGCCGCGTCCCGGTCATCGGCGAATCGTGTTCCGCTTCCTGACCTCTCCGATCGAGATCAAGGGCGAGCACCACGTCGAGCGCATTGTGCTGGGCCGCAACGAACTCGTCGCGGACGAGAGCGGCTGGGTGTCGGCCAAGGACACCGGCGAGCGCGAGGAACTGCCCGTGCAGTTGGTCGTCCGTTCGGTCGGTTACCGCGGTGTCCCGACTCCCGGACTGCCGTTCGACGAGAAGCGCGGCACTATCCCCAACACCGGCGGCCGCATCGAGGGCAGTCGCAACGAATACGTCGTCGGCTGGATCAAGCGCGGGCCGACCGGCGTGATCGGCACCAACAAGAGTGACTCCCAGGAGACCGTCGACACGTTGATCGCCGATCTTGCCGGTGCTGATGTGGCCGACTTCCCCGGCGACCACGCCGACAAGCTCTCGGACTGGCTGGCCGAGCGGCAGCCCAAGGTGATCACCTCCGAGCACTGGGACGTCATCGACAAATTCGAGCGGTCAGCAGGCGAGCCGCACGGCCGACCACGGGTCAAGTTGCCGAACCTGGCTCGGCTGCTGCACATCGGGCACGGCTGATCCCGGTCTAACCGACGTGGCGGTCGCGAGCTCGGCCGGGGGCCGGGCGAAGCGGGCCGCCACTAGCCAAGCAGCACTCCGGGATTGAGGATTCCAGCCGGGTCCAGCGCGTGCTTGGCCGCGCGCAGCGCTTTGGCGAACGGGTCGGGACGCTGCCGGTCATACCACGGGCGGTGGTCACGGCCGACCGCGTGATGGTGGGTGATGGTGCCGCCCGTGGCGGTGATCGCCTCGGAAACAGCGGCTTTCATCTCATCCCACTGCGCATCGAGGGCACCCCAGCGCCCGGCGGCGTAGATGCCGTAATACGGCGCCGGGCCGTCGGGGTAGACGTGGGTGAAGCGGCAGGTCACCACGCCCGTGCCACAGACCTTCTCAATCGCTGCCCGGGCGGCGCCGGTCACCGCGTTGTGCAGGTCTTCGAATCCGGTCCAGGTGCAAGCGGTTTCGAACGTCTCGGCGATGACGCCGCGGCGCGCCAAGGCATCTCGTTGGTAGGGCATCCGCAGGAACGACGAGCGCCAGTTGGTCGACGCGTCGTCTATTCGGTCTTCCGTTGCGTCACCGTCGGGTTCGCGGTTGCGCCGCGAGATGACCGTGCCGCCGTGTTCGGCGGTGATCTCCAATGCACGATTCAGCCACGGATCGATCGGATGGTCGGCGGATTCGAAAGCCAGCACCAGCAGGCCACCGCTCACCGGTGCGCCGGCGTTCAGGAACGCCTCGGTGGGGTCGAGCAGCCGGCAGTTCGCCGGGTACAGGCCGGCTTGCGCGACGGTGCGGGTCGCCGCGACGGCGGCCGGCCAGCTGTCGAACGCCACCGACGCGGTGACCTGCCAGCGCGGTCGATACTGCAAGCGCATCCAGGCCTCGGTGATGACGCCGAGGGTGCCCTCCGAGCCGACGAAGAGCCGGTCGGGTGACGGCCCGGCACCCGATCCGGGCAGCCGGCGGGACTCGCTGACACCGGCCGGGGTGACCACTCTTACCGATTCGGTCAGGTCGTCGATGTGGGTGTACAGGGTGGCGAAATGCCCGCCGGCGCGGGTCGCCAGCCAGCCGCCGAGGCTGGAGAACGCGAACGACTGCGGGAAGTGGCGCAGCGTCAGGTTGTGCTTGCGTAGCTGGTCCTCGATCCACGGCCCGAGCGCGCCGGCCTGGATCCGCGCGGCGCGGCTGACCTGATCGACCTCGATCACCGCGCTCATGGCGCTGACGTCCAGGGTGACCGCGGGCTGCTCGAAGCGCGGCTCCACGCCGCCGACGACGGAGCTGCCACCGCCGTACGGAATCACCGGAATCCCCTCGCGGGTACACCAATCCAGGACGTCCACCACGTCCTGCTCGCGTCGCGGTCGGACGATCAGGTCCGGCAGATGGTCGAGGCGCCCCTGCAGATTGCGCGCGACATCACGGAAAGCCTTGCCGCGCGCGTGCCCGGCCCGATCCACCACTTGGGACGAGCACAACGCGGCCAGCGAGGGCGGCGGGGTGATACGCGGGCTCGGTAACCCGAGCGTGTTCGGGTCGGGCGGGCGGTGGTCGGTGAGGTCGTGCCCGGGCAGCATTGCCGCCACCCGGGCCACCAGGTCTTTGGTCTCCTGTTCGGTGAGGGCCTGTTCGAGCGTGCCCCACCCCCACCACGAACGCATGCCGGTGGCGTCAGCGCTTGCGGAGAACGAGGGCGCCGCCGGCGACCAGCAGCACGAGGGCCAGCACGATGCCCCAACCGGCGCCGGCGAAATACCAGGTGACCGCAACCAGAGCGATCAGCGGCGACACTGCGAAAAGCACGATGCCGGGGTTTTGCTTGATAACCGCCAGCGCGCTTCTGGCGCGGATGGGGTCCAACTCATTGCCTGCCATCCGTACAGAATGCCAGGTGAGGGCCGCATTGCGAAGCGCGGTCATCCGGGTTCGTCGTCGTCTTCGGTGGTGAACAGTTTCTCCGGGTGATGGAAGGTGTTGGTGCGGGGTTGGCCGTGATCGAGGTGGGCGGGTGGGATCCATTGGGTGTCGCCTCGGGCGTTTTTGCGGGTGGTCCAGCCTTTTTCGGCGAGGCGGTTGTGTGGTCCGCACGCGAGGGTGAGGTCGTGGATCC
>NZ_LQOY01000084.1 GCF_002101675.1 Mycobacterium gordonae
AGAATCTAGAGAAGTGTTGCGACCGCACCTAGAAACCACCGCGTCGACACGGGGTCAGTTTTCAGACGACGCCGACAACTGTGGCGTTTGCCCTGGGCTCGTTTCCGGTCGTAGAAGGCACGCGATGCTGGACTGGTGCGGAGACTGTTGTGGGCAGCCATGTAGCAGGCTCGGAGTAAGCGCCGGTCATACCTGCGTGGACGTTTCAGGTTGCCCGTGACGCGCCCGGAATCGTGTGGCACTGGTGAAAGACCAGCGATGCCCGCAAGCCTATCCACGGTCTCGTAGTTAGCTAGATCGCCGTTAATCGCGGCCACGAATTCCGCCTCCTAGCAACGGGCCGAATCCGGGCATCGCTGATTTGACTCATGGTGCCGCCCACCCGGATCCAGTCATCGTCATTCATGCGCCCCGAACGCATATCCGCAAGTTTGACCCTCGCTTCGGCCGCCAGCAGCCGCATCACAATTTCGGACTTACTCATTTCCAACGAGAAGATGACACTGGCCATCCGATGTCTGAGCGAACACGATCGCATGAAATCCAGTGCTAGAACGGACTTTTCCAACGCCCGGACGAGCCGCAACGGTAACCATGGTTCCTGGCTGAAGCCCGCAGGTGATCTCATCGAGATCAGCGAATCCGGTCGGCACGCCCCGCGCCAGACCGCCATTGGTAGCGATCGTGTCCAACTCGTCGAGTGTCGGAGTCAGCAAGTCCTCTAACGCGACAGTGTCCTCGCTAGGTCGTGTCCCTGCCGCGGTGTAAAAGAATCCGGACGTAGGTTCCCTCGAAGACCGGCCAGTCTGATGGAAGGAGCCTACGTCCGTGTCGAAGAGGGTATCGCCTGTGCAGCGGTTGCAGGCAGAAATTGATGGTGTGTTCGCCGGCGGCGAGGACCTGGCGGGCGCGATCGAGGAAGTAGCCCGGCTTGGTGCCCGGTTGCTGCTGCAGACCGCCATCGAGGCCGAAGTGGCCGCGTTTTTGGGCCGGGACCGCTACCAGCGGACCGCGAGCTGTGCGGACGCCCGCGCCGGGATGCGCAACGGATACTGCCCGACCACGGTGAAGACCACCGCGGGACCGGTGACGCTGGCACGGCCGAAGATGCGCGGCACCACCGAGCGGTTCGCCTCCCAGCTGTTCGGCAAGGGAGTAACCAAGACCAACGCATTGGAGGCATTGGTGATCGCCGGGTTCGTGCGCGGGTTGTCGGTCCGCGACGTGGAGGCCACCCTGGTCGAAGCGCTCGGCGAGGCCGCCGCGGTGTCGAAGTCGACGGTGTCGCGCATCTGCGAGGACATCAACGGCTCAGTTCGAGCAGTGGAGCGCTCGCCGCCTCGACGACGTCGAGCTCGATTACCTGTTCCTGGACGGGTCGCACTTTAAATACCACGCAGGCGCCTCAGCCGAGCCGGTACTGGCCGCGTGGGGTATCGACACCGACGGCAAACCGGTGTTCGTCGGGCTTGAGGCGGCCTCCTCGGAATCCGGTGCGGCCTGGGAAGGGTTCTTGCGCGGGCTCGGCGAACGCGGCCTGGCGTGCCCACTGCTGGTGATCAGCGACGGCGCACCCGGGCTGATCGGCGCGGTCGAGACCACCATGGGCGCGGCGTTGCGGCAGCGGTGTCTTATTCATCGCGCCAGAAACATCCTGGCCAAGGTGCCCAAGAATGCCCAAGCTGACGTCAAAGCCGATTATTGGGCGGTCTTCGACCTACCAGCCGATGTCGAACCCGGCATCGCCGCGGTCAAACTCGCCCAAAACAGGACCGACGCGTTCGCCAAGCGCTGGCGCGACTCCTACCCGGCCGCAGTGCGGGCCCTGCTCGATGACCGCGACTCGCTGACCGTCTACCTGCGGTTTCCCCGTGAGCATTGGCCCAGGGCCCGACACTCCAACTTCATCGAACGCACCTTCGGCGAAACACGGCGCAGAGTCAAGGTGATCGGCCGCCTGCCCGGCGAGTACTCCTGCCTCACACTGGTGTGGGCCGTACTCGACCGCGCCAGCGCCGGATGGCGCGGGTTCACCATGACCCCGGCCGGGCTGCGGCTGCTGGCCGACCTACGCAGATCGCTGCACGACCCACCGACCGAACTGCCGCAAAGGAATCCGCAAAATCACACCGAAACTGGCCTGGTGCCAACCGAGCCTGTCAGCGCTACCGCATAGACTCATGAACGCAAGCGAACGATCGATCTGCGCGACGAGTTGGGCAACCCGGTCGATCCCGGTTCTCACTGCTAATTTCCTTTCGTCGTTTGTCTCATTCGGTCC
Source organism: Mycobacterium gordonae (assembly GCF_002101675.1). Classification (GTDB taxonomy): domain Bacteria; phylum Actinomycetota; class Actinomycetes; order Mycobacteriales; family Mycobacteriaceae; genus Mycobacterium; species Mycobacterium gordonae. Next base: position 2,282 of record NZ_LQOY01000084.1, read on the forward strand.
AGATTCGGGCCGAATGCTGCGTTGTTGTTGGTGTTCATGGTCGGGCGGGTGGTGCGATTAGGTGTTCTGGACCGGATGCGACAAGCTGCTGTCGGCGTTTCATGGCGCCGTAGTGAACAAGGTCTCCTCCGGCAGCGGCAGTTGGATGGCCAGGCCTTTGCGTTGGCCACGGTTGACGTGGACGGCGTTGAGCTCTCCGCGGCGGATTCGATCCAGGACGGTCTGTTTGGCCACGCCGAGTCGGCGGGCAGCCTGCTCGAGCCCAACCCATCCGTCGGGTGTGTCTGGGGTGATATTGGCGCGTAGCTCGGGGTCGATGCGGATCCGCCACGGGTCGCCAGGGCGATGTTGCTCGCCGTGGATGAAGCCGCTTGCCAGCCACCGGTAGAGAGTGGCGCGGGAGGTGCCCCAGCAGCGTCTCGGCTTCGGCGATACTGACCATGCGTACATCGTCGCCGACGGGTACGACAGGCTCGGTCGGCCCGGCGATACCGTGTTTGCGGCGCAGGCTGCCAACCCGGTCGCGGGTGAACGCCAGCCCGGTCGCAGTCATCACGCCCTGCCGTGCGAGCAGACGCGCGATCGTCGCGTCGTCGTAGTGGGCTGCCAGCCGCCGAATGCGCTCCAGCGTGTCGGCCTCGGTACGGATCGCGCTATCGACGGCGCGCTGAAACAACTCACCAAGCTGCGGTCAATCCACGAGCGACCGGCGAGCGTCCAAACCCGCCGACAGGCGGGCCACTGGGAGGGTGACCTCATCGTCGGCGCCCAGCAGCGGTCGGCGGTCGCAACGCTGGTGGAACGAAAGATGCGTCTAACACTGCTGATTCGACTGCCGAATGGACATTCGGCACAGCATGTCGGGGATGCCCTGATCGCAACGTTCACCCAAATGCCGGTCAAACTGCGCCGGACCCTGACTTGGGACCAGGGCAACGAGATGTTTCATCACAAACGTATCGAGGCGGCGACAGGGCTGAAGATCTACTTCGCCGACCCACACTCACCTTGGCAACGCGGAAGTAATGAGAACGCCAATGGGCTTGTACGCCAATACTTACCAAAGGGCACCGACCTCAGCATCTGGGACGACGGCCAACTCCGGCAGATCGCCGATGAACTCAACGACCGCCCACGACTGTGCCTCAAGGACAACACCCCGACCGAACTTCTGCGACGATGGGAGCGTCAGTACACACTTCACTGATTCGCAACGATGAGTGGAATCCGCCCGGGCACCAGTGGCCGGTTACACCAGTCGGTCATCTCGGCGACTACCTTGTCGGTGATCCGCGAGATCGTGTCCTTGGATACCGTGGCGCCGTAGACGTCGGCGAAGTGGGCAGCGACCTCACCGGTGGTCAATCCCTTTGCCGTGAGTGACAATACGATCTCGTCGATACCCGTCAGCCGACGCTGACGCTTCTTGACAATCTGCGGCTCGAAGCTGCTGTTGGTGTCGCGAGGCACTTCGATCTCGACGGCGCCGATCTCGGTGAGCACCGTCTTGGCCCTGGTGTCGTTGCGGGAGTTCCCGCTGCCGCGCCCGGCAGGGTCGTGCTTGTCATAGCCCAGGTGCTCGGCCATCTCGGCATCCAGCGCGGTCTCCAGCACGTTCTTGGTCAACTGATTCAGCAGCCCGTTCGGGCCGACCAGCTCGACACCCTGTTCTTTTGCCTGCGCCAGCAGCTGCTCAGCGAGCTGCCGTTGATCCAGTTCCATCGCCACAGGATCGAGTGTTTCTGACATCGTCAGTCCTTCCCGCCAAGCTCACGCTCGGCGTGACAGACCAAGATCAGATCCACCGTTGTTCAGACAGTCCCGCCAGCCTTTACGCATGACGTAGTCGAGCCAAGTACCGGCGAACTGGGAGGTGAGCACGGCTGCGATTACCTGTGTGGTGTAGAACTTTGAGCTGATGATGCCGGCGTCGAAGGCGACATTGGCCAAAACGATGCCGGGGCCACCGCGGGCGTTGGTGGTGATCGCAAGGTTGATCAGGTCAAGTCCCCGGAAACCCGCGAACCGCCCGGCGAGCGATACCGACATCACTTTGATCGCGCAGGTGCCGACAATGAAGATGACGATCATCCATACCGAGACGCCGCGGATGAGATCCAGCTTCAGGCCGACGATCGCGAAGTAGATGGGAATGAAGAAGGCGAAGGAGACTTTGCCGATTGCCTCGAGCGCGTCGGCGAAGATCCTGCGCTTCCTATGCGCGACGGCAAAACCTGCGAGGAACGCCGCGAAGACGAGGTTGACGTCGAGGGCTCCGACAACTGCGCAGTATGCCAGCAGGACCGCTATGGGGTAGCCGGTGGGCGACTGCCGCGCAAAGACATTCCAGCGAGAAGTGTTGATGCGCTTGATGACGCGTGGAACAAGCTTGAGCCCGAGGATGAAGTAGGCCACCGTTGCGAAAAGGTGCCAGAACATCTGCCACGGATGCAGAGTCGTCTTGCCTGAACCGTGTGTCCAGGATTTTCAGGTCGGCGAAGATTTTTGACACCGCCGGCACCGAGGTGACAGCGACCCCGACCGCAAGGATGACGTGGCTTCATCGCCCCCACTGCCCGCACGAAATACCCGCCGGAGCGAGAACCCTCCTGGTCCGCAAGCTCATTGACGGCGCGCAAAACCTGAGCGGTGGCCTCGTGGCTCACGGCCCGGATTCGCGGGATCCTCCCGCCGTCTCCCGGCTGATTCGGGCCCAGCGGTTTTGTAATCGCTACAAGCGCACCAGGCCGCGCAGCGGCACAAGCCCGAGCTCCTTATGGGTGAGGAATCCAGGCGGGGCGTCACAAACGGCTGGAATCGCGTTCGCGGGGCCCATCGCGGTCCAGGTGTAGCCCGGCTTCGGGTAGTTGCCCTGCGCATCCGGAGGCGCTTGGAGGATCAGCTCGGTGGGTTCGTCGCCCTCGATCACGATGCGATAGTGATAGTGACCGCCCCAATCAGGCTGCGGCTCAATGGCATTGTATTCGTCCATCGTGTACATCTCGTGGAATGTGATGAAGGTCTTGTTGTCCACCCAAGTCGTCCACTTGTGATGCTGTGAGGCGACTGTTCCCTTCTTGATCACGCCCTTAAAGCCTGGCATGTCGCTGGTCGGCCCCCCTTCGTACCGGATGTCGCGCGTGGCCGTCCCTAACTCTACATCCGTTGTGTACTTGTCGACCGTCTTGCCGAATCCGTCCGCCACCATGGCCATCGACTGGGCGAACAACGGCCATGCGTTCCCCAGGAGATTCGGTCCGGCCAGAAACTCTTCGGGATCGCTCCCCATCCCCATCTCGTGCAGGTACTTCAAAGTGTCCTTGCCGAAATTCACCACCTCGTAGATGTGGATAGCGTCGATCCGGCTGACGATTCGGGCCAGCGTCAGCACGAGCAGGTCTCCGGCAAAGCCAGGATTGATACCACCTGCGTGGAACGAAGTACCGCCCTCGTGACACGCTGCGTCGATCTTGTCGATATCCGCCTTGCTGTGTTCGGTTCGATACCACCATGCGCCACCCGAGGCGACGACGTTCTTGCCCCCGCGCAGCAGACGGCAGACCTCTTCGGGATCGGACCAAAGTGGCGCATAGAACACGCAATCGGCGTCAAGCGCTTCGATGGCTTCCTTGTCGGTGGTCGCAAGCACACCGATCGGCGCGGCGCCGACGAGCTCACCGGCATCCTTGCCAACTTTTTCCGGACGATTACAGAGCACGCCGACCACCTCGTACGCAGGGTTACCGACGAAATGGCGAAGCGCCACCGTTCCGACGTTGCCGACGCCCCACTGGCCCGACCTGGACCGGAGCAGATGTCGAGATGGTTCCTGGAGCCGCACTCCCCGTAACTGATATCGCCGTCATGCGCGTAGTCACGGTAGATCCGCAGCATTCGTCCCACGCCAGGTTTCTTCGCGGTCGCACCTGCGGGCGCGGGCCGCTTCCATAGATCGCCCGACTCGGTGCGACGCTCGGGACCCAGGCCGGCATCGAGCGCAGCGGTCAGCGGTTCGTCGGCCTTTCGCCCGACGTGGCGCAAGCCCAGCAGCCCCAGCCACCGCCGCCAGCGCCGTGACCTGGACGCCGAGCGATTGCATTGGAAGTTCCGACGCGAAAACCGAGCCGTACGGGCGCTTAGTCAGCGCCCGGTAACCATTGGCGGTGAATGCGAAACCCAACACGGACACCAACACGGCTGCCAGTCGCTTCACAGCTGTCCTTTCCGTCGACCGCGGGCATGACGTACACCGCCCACTAGTTAACGAATCTAACTGCCCGGCTTTCGGCCATTTACACCCCTCGGGTCAGCCCGATATCCGGCCAAAAGATTACGTTTCGCTGCGTTGCCCGGATTCCCCGGAGTCCCCGGGCCTGCCGGCCTTCGCGGGGTCCTCGATCACGTGATATGTCGGGTCGATCATCGAAATGGGCCCGCGACCGCGGCGATCACCGTCACCGCATCGGCGACCACCCCGCCGGCCGGCTCAGGCATCACCGGATCGGGGTCCACCGCGCGCAACCAGACCGTGAACATTGACCGCACCGCCTCGGCCCGCTCGGCGAAGCGACGCAGCCAGCCCCGCACCGTCTCCACCGGACGGGCCAAGTCGGCCGCGATCCGGCGAAACCCCACCCGCCGCCGCAACGCCTTGGCAGCCAGCGCCGACACGATCACCGCCGCAGTGTCGGCACGGCGCAGCAACGCGGTCACGGGCAACAACACATGCGTCACCCCGCAGCCGGTGCATCGCGACCGGCGAGGACACAACCGCACCGACCCGTCCCGACCGCGCAGCTGTCGCGGCCTGGCCCACCCCCAACGCGCCAGCACGCTGCTGCATGCCGGGCAGCTCAACTCGCCCGCCGCCAGCCTGCGCTCGACCACATCGACATCTGCCTCTACCGTGACCACTGCGCCTCCAAGCGCGAAGACGGCCCTCCCGCAGACTCCGCCCAGAGACATCGGGAGGGCCGCCGCCCACAACGACGTGATCACCGTGCCGCCCCGACACCACAAAGACCAAACGCAGAAACGACCGGCCGACGAACTGATCACCGTCAGTGCCGGATCGCTACCCCCAAGTGCTCAACCTGAATGCCCCCGAACACGGTGCGCCGGGTTGGATGAACACGGCGCCTACCGAGCCGAAGCGGGCCCAGTCGGCGAGGGCGTGACTGGTCAGTTCGGGTCCGTTGTCCATTCGGATGTGTTCGGGCTTGCGGCCAGTGGTCATGATCAGTTCGTCGAGCAGTCCGGTGGTCTGATCGGCGTTCCACGACCGACGTGGCCGTGTCGCCAACGCCTCGCGGGTGAACTCGTCGATGACGTTGAGGAAACGCAGCTGGCGGCCGTCGACGGTGAGGTCGTGCTGGTAGTCCAGCGCCCACACGTGATCGGGGCGGGCCGCCGCCATGCGCCGGTGCGCCGCACTGTGGCCCAGGCGCAGCCGCTTGCGGGTCTTCGACGGACGTTGCAGCCGTTCGTCTTTCCACAATCGGTGCGTGCGTTTGGGATTGACCACGAGGCCTTCTGACTTGGCGATGGCGTGCGCCTTGCGCCAGCCCCACCGCGGATGGCTGATGGCGATCTCCCGCAGTCAGGCGCGCAGCCGCTGTTCGACGCCATCGGGTCGTTGCGGCCCATACTGCTGCACCGAGCGGTGTTGGCCGACCACCCGGCAGGCACGCCGCTGCGAGACCCCGAACCGCTCGACGAGCATCACCACCGCTCGCCGCCGACGGTCGGGGCTCACCAGTTTCCCCGGCTCATCTCCTTGAGCATGTCGATGTCGAGGGCCTGCTCGGCGACCAGCTTCTTGAGCCGCTGATTCTCCCGCTCAAGCTCCTTGAGCCGTTTGGTGTCTTCGGCTTTCATCCCGCCGTACTGATTTCGCCAGCGATGCCAGGTCTGCTCACTGACCTCCAGATGCCGGCAGACCTCCCCGAGGTCTTTGCCCTCACCGAGCAGCCGTTCACCCTCACGAAGCTTGCGGACCACCTGCTCCGGTGTATGCCGTCGACGTGCCATGAATCGAGTCCTCCTCGCCCCAATTCTGGGGCATCGGACTCCCACAGGAACTTGATCAACCAGGGGGTAACTGGTAGCCCGAGCCGGCCTGTTCGCACAGCGACACCAAGGTCGCGTACGCCGGTGCCATCCGGGCAGCAGAAATGGCACACCACGCCGCTGTGCGACTAGGTGCGACTAGGTGCATAGCACTGCGGTCTGACGGGCGTGCCAAGTGGTTGACGTGTATGTGCAACGTCTAGTATCAGTAATCAAACGCTTTGTCTGGAAGCGGTCCAGAACCGCCGCGACAATGCGAACGGCAGCCCACACGGGGCATTACATGGAGGACACCTTGAGGAGACGTCCGTGACGTACACAATTGCCGAACCCTGCGTCGACATCAAGGACAAGGCATGCATTGAGGAGTGCCCGGTCGACTGCATCTACGAGGGTGCTCGGATGCTCTACATCCACCCCGATGAATGCGTCGACTGTGGGGCTTGTGAACCGGTCTGCCCTGTCGAAGCGATCTACTACGAAGACGATGTGCCCGAACAGTGGAGCCAGTACACGCAGATCAACGCCGACTTTTTCGTTGAGCTGGGGTCGCCGGGTGGTGCGGCCAAGGTCGGCATGACCGAGAACGATCCCCAAGTGGTGAAGGATCTGCCACCGCAGGGCGAAGGCGACTGAGCGCGCCGGTGCTGCAGAAGCCCGGGATGGGCCGACTGGGGGTACCACCCGCTCGCAGGGGAGTGTCGGCCTCCCTGCCGGATTTCCCTTGGGACACGTCGGCCGAGGCGGAGGCGCTGGCCGGGTCCCATCCGGACGGCATCGTCGACTTGTCCATCGGCACTCCGGTAGATCCGGTTGCGCCGGTGATCCGAGAGGCGTTGGCGGCCGCCAGTTCCGCGCCGGGCTATCCGGCAACCGCCGGTACTGCGCGGCTGCGTGAAGCGGCAGTGGCTGCCCTTGACCGCCGCTTCGGCATCACCGGGCTGACCAAGGCGGCCGTGCTGCCGGTGATCGGTAGCAAAGAACTCATCGCCTGGCTACCGACCCTGCTGGGCCTGGGCCCAGCGGATGTGGTCGTGGCGCCGGAACTGGCGTATCCGACGTATGACGTCGGCGCCCGGCTGGCGGGAGCGCAGGTGCTGCTCGCGGACTCGCTGACCCAGTTGGGCCCGCAATCGGTGACACTGGTGTATCTGAACTCCCCGAGCAACCCGACCGGGCGCGTGCTGGGCGCCGAACACCTGCGCAAGGTGGTGGGGTGGTCGCGCGATCGTGGCGTTGTGGTGGCTTCCGACGAGTGCTACCTGGGATTGGGCTGGGATGCCGAGCCATTGTCGGTGCTGCATCCGTCCATCTGCGATGGCGACCACACCGGGCTGCTAGCGCTGCACTCGCTCTCGAAGAGCTCGTCGCTCGCGGGATACCGGGCCGGTTTCGTCGCCGGTGATCCCGCCCTGGTCGTCGAACTGCTGGCAGTACGCAGACATGCCAGGAATGATGGTGCCGACGCCGGTGCAGGCTGCCATGGTGGCCGCGCTGGACGACGACGATCACGAAAAGCTGCAGCGCGAGCGGTACGCGCGGCGGCGGGCGGCCCTGTTGCCGGCGCTGCGCTCAGCCGGTTTTGCTATCGACTATTCGGAAGCAGGACTCTACTTGTGGGCCACCCGCGGTGAGCCATGCCGGGACAGCATCCGTGGTTGGCCACGCGCGGCATCCTGGTGGCGCCCGGCGAGTTCTACGGCCCGCGCGGTGCACAGCATGTGCGGGTTGCGCTGACCGCCACTGACGAGCGCGTCGCCGCCGCGGCCGGCCGCCTCGCTTAGCTTGCGCACCCGCGTGGAGGGGGCGGGCGGCAGAATGCATCGAAGGCGTTGCCAAGTGCTTCCTTAGCGCTCAACCTCGGGTAAAGAATGTGGTCGTGACAACTTCGACTGGCAAGCAGCGTATCCCGGCGACTGTCGGGGACATAGCCAAGCGCGTCTTTCTGGGAAAGCCGCTGATTACCGAGAACCTGACATCCGAGAAGTTGTCGAATCCCGTTGCGCTTGGGGCACTTTCACCGGACGCAATCTCATCGACCGCATACGGCCCGGAGCAGATCTTGATCGAACTGCTGCCCCAGGCCGGGCTGGCGGCGTTGGCGCGCGGGAGAATTTCGGACCCCGGGTCGCGCAGGTCGCGGCCGCTGCACTGTTGATCGACTATGTGGTCACGGTGGCAGTGCAGTCGGCGGCTGGAACGGTGGCGGTGGTGTCGGCGATCCCGGTGTTGGGTCCCTACAGCCTAGCCATCACGGTTGGCGTGGTGCTTGTCATCTGCTACCTGAACCTGCGTGGCTTAAAGGAAGCGGGAATGCCGTTCGCGGTGGCGACCTACTCCTTCATCGCCATGATCAGTCTGACGATCGTGGTGGGTGTCATTCGCGAAATATTTTGGGAATTACCGGTGTACGACCCGCATCACCTGGCCGGAACGGTGCCGGTACAGCAGGGCAACGGCTTGGTGATGGGCGCGACGATCCTGACCTTGCTGCGTTCGTTCGCCAACGGGGGTTCGTCATTGACCGGGGTTGAGGCGATTTCCAAATACAGTCGACGTCTTCCGAAAGCCGCAGGGCGTCAACGCACGTCGAGTGCTCACCGCGATGGCCTGCATTCTCGGGTTCTTGCTGGCCGGTGTCGCCTATCTCGCGTACGTCACTCATGCAACGCCGTATGTCACTGAATATCCATCGGTCTTGTCGCGGGTCGGTCGTGCGGTCTTCGGCAACGGACCAATCGGCGATATCTTCTTCGTCCTCGTCCGTGATCGAGCGCCGGTTCGCGCTGCCCGAGGTGTCGCTGGCCGAAGTCGCGGTGGCGGTCTCCGGTGGCCGGTTGTTGGCGTCGGGCTGGCCCGGGGAGTGGGTGCAACACGAGTCGACCCTGCCGCCAAGGCAGATGAGGCCGTAATCCTGTGCGCTGTCGTGTGTTTAAAAGACAGCAAAGGAGGCGGCCGGTGGTGGTCGGCGATGATGAGGCGAGGGTGCGGGCCGAGCGGGCCCGGGTGATCGGATTGTTCCGGTACCAGTTGATCCGGGAGGCCGCCGAGCCGGCGCACTCCACCAAGGAGCGGGGAAAGATAGTGCGCGAGTTGGCGTCGCGCGAGCACACCGACCCGTTTGGGCGGCGGGTGCGGATCTCGCGGCAGACCATCGATCGGTGGATTAGGGACTGGCGTGCCGGCGGGTTCGATGCGCTGGTGCCCAGCCCGCGCCAATGCACGCCGCGCACCCCGGCCGAAGTGCTGGAGCTGGCGGTGGCGCTGCGTCGGGAGAACCCCGCCCGCACCGCCGCGGCGATCCGCCGGATCCTGCTCACCCAGTTGGGCTGGGCGCCCGATGAGCGGACCCTGCAACGCAACTTCCACCGGTTGGGGCTGACCGCCGGCACCGGTTGCGGGTCGGCGCCGGTGTTCGGCCGGTTCGAGGCTGAGCACCCCAACGACCTGTGGACCGGGGATGCGCTGCACGGCATCGCGATCGCGGCCCGTAAAACCTATTTATTCGCGTTCTTGGATGATCATTCCCGGCTGCTGCCCGGCTATCGGTGGGGGTATGCCGAGGACACCGTGCGGCTGGCCGCCGCACTGCGCCCGGCGCTGGCTTCGCGCGGCGTCCCCAAGGCCGTGTATGTCGATAACGGATCGGCCTATATAGACACGTGGTTGTTGAGGGCGTGCGCGAAACTCGGTGTGCGCCTGGTGCATTCGACACCGCATCGGCCGGAAGGGCGAGGGAAGATAGAGAGGTTTTTCAGGACCGTGCGTGAGCAGTTCCTGGTCGAGATCACCGGCGAGCCCGACGTCGCCGGACGCCACCACGTCGCCGATCTGGCCGAATTGAACCGGCTCTTTGCGGCCTGGGTCGAAACTGTCTACCACCGCACCGTCCATTCCGAAACCGGGCAGACCCCGCTGGCCCGCTGGTGCGCGTCTGGCCCGGTCGGCCTGCCCGCCCCGGAGGCGCTCACCGAGGCGTTTTTGTGGGAGGAGCACCGCCGCGTCACCAAGACGGCGACCGTCTCGTTGCACGGCAACAGCTACGAGGTCGACCCCGCACTGGTTGGGCGCAAGGTGGAGCTGGTATTCGACCCGTTCGATTTGACCCGCATCGAGGTGCGTCTGGCCGGCGTGCCGATGGGGCTAGCGATCCCGCACCACATCGGGCGGCACTCGCACCCCAAGGCCAAACCCGAAACCCCGTCGATACCACCGAAACCCACTGGTGTCGACTACGCGCGGCTGATCGAGACCGCGCATCAGACCGAACTGGCCCGCGGCGTCAACTACGCCGCCCTGACTGGGGCCGACCAGATCCCCGGCCAGCTCGACCTACTCACCGGCGAAGAGGCCCAACCCCGATGATGGACAACCTGATCTCCTACTACGGTTTCTCGCGCACGCCGTTCGGCCGCGACCTGGCCCCCGGCATGCTGCACCGCCACAGCGCCCACAACGAAGCCCTCGCCCGCATCGGCTGGTGCATCGCCGAACGCCGCATCGGCGTGATCACCGGCGAGGTCGGAGTAGGCAAGACGTATCTGGCAACAGCATTGGGACACATGGTAATTCGCCGACGCAACTCCGTACTGTTCGCCCGATCCGACAAGCTGTTCACCCGGCTGCGCGCCGCCCGCCTGGACAACACCGTCGACGCCGAGATCCGCCGACTCACCACCATCGACGTCCTCATTATCGACGACTTTGCGCTCAGACCCCTCGGCGCCACAGAGACCAGCGACTTCTACGAAATCATCGTCGAACGCCACCGCGCCAAAACGACCATCGTGACCTCCAACCGAGAACCCTCCGAATGGTTGACCATGACCGCCGACACCCTGCTGGCCCAATCAGCGATCGACCGACTCACGGCCACCGCCCACACCCTCGTCATCGAAGGACCGTCCTACCGTCAACGCACCCGACCCAGCCAGCTTGACCCAGACCACGACGACGAGCTTCCTCAATAACGCGCCACGGTGGTCCCATCCCCCTGGCAATCAGGTGGCCCCATCACCCTGGCAAGCGACACTTCTAAATGGCCATTGACAGAGGCCTTGCTGCTCAAAGAGCAAGCCCGCATCGTCCTAAGACGCTGCGGATCCGGTCCGGTGTCATCCGCTGTTCCCGCAAGATACTTCGTCACGACGAGCCGGTGATGATCATCAAAATGGATTATCGGTTGGTCGCACCCATCACCGGCACGGTGACCGCTGCGCGGAGAACCGCTTTTCGGCAACATCTTCAACAGCGGCGGTCTGCGGATCTCAGCCAATCGTCCACTGACAACAACTCCTTTCTCCTCTCGGCCCAAGCCGAGAATCGGTCGAAGGGGTCAAAATCTGCGTCGACACGGGGTCAGTTTTCAGGCGTCGCCGAGTGCCGATCGCGATACCAAGGCCCAGCCACTTGCGCAGGTATTCCGCATTCGAGATGGCCGCCCATCTACCGGAAGCGGCACTACTGGTGTCTACGGGCTCCGGCATTGTTCGGATCCTAGAGGCGCGGTTCCTTGGGCAGGCCGAGCAGTTTCTCGCCGATGATATTGCGCTGCACCTGTGAACTGCCCGCATAAATCGTGGCGGCTCGCGCCGCCAATGCCGACTCAACCCACGCGAGCGACGAATTCGGTGTTCCGACATCCGCAGTCGCCAAGGCGCCGTTCGTTCCCGTGCCCGACAGCGTCAACACGTCCGTCTCGAGGATCTCCATCGCCAGTTCGGTCTCGCGTTGGAAGAACTCGCTCCAGAGGATCTTGGTCATCGCGGCCTCGGGACCTGGATACTCACCGTGTAAGAAGCGCGTCAACGCCTGATACCCACGACACCGCATAATCTCGACGCGACCATAGCACCAAGCGAGCTGCTCACGGATATGCGGGTCGTTAGTCTTACCTCGTTCTTTCGCCAGCTCGAAGAGCCGGTCGATCTCAGCTTGGAAGCGAATCGCGTCGGTGGTGACACTTGTTCCACGCTCGAAACCCAGCAGCGTCATGGCCACCGACCATCCTGCGTTCACTTCCCCGACAACGTTGTCTGCAGCGGTTCGGGCGTCGGTGAAGAACACCTCGTTGAACATCGACTGGCCCACTATATTCTTGATGGGTCGAACCTCCACGCCGGGCTGATCCATCGGCACGAGCAGAAATGAGATCCCCCGGTGCTTGGGAGCATCCATGTCGGTGCGGCACAGTGCGAAGATCCAGTTGGCGAGGTGTCCCACTGAAGTCCAGATCTTGGACCCGTTGATGACCCATTCGTCGCCATCAAGAACCGCTCTCGTCCGCAGGCTGGCCAGATCCGATCCCGCGTCGGGTTCGGAAAACCCCTGGCACCACCGATCATCACCGGACAGAATTCGCGGCAAGAACCAATTCTTCTGGTCCTCGGTGCCGCAGACGACAAGCGTGTTGCCAAGCAGCTGAATCCCGAACATGTCGTTCTCAGTTCCGGCGGGTACCCCGGCGCGAGCAAACTCCTCGGCCAGCACGACTTGGTGGAGTGGGGTCAGTCCCGCTCCGCCATATCGCTTTGGCCACAACACGGCGAGTAGGCCGTTGTCCGCGAGCGTCTTCCGCCACTCTCGGATGAACTCCTTCCGCCGGGTTTGATCCAACGCCCCGATTCCAGCGAAGTCGGCAGGGACGTTCGCGGTGATGAAGTCGCGCACTCGTGACCTGAACGCCTCAGCTGACGGGGGATAAGACAGGTCCATATCGAATCGTCGTCCCTTATCTGTGTTGAGGACCCGCGTAAAGGTGGATCCATTGGGTTATTTTTTGCGTGTTTTGCTTCGTTTTCGACCGCTTGAAGGCGGTGGACCGCGGTCGGGGTCAAGGCGGAGCGCCCGCAGCGTAGCGAGGACGAACGACCTTGAGACCGACGAGGATCCGCCGCATACTTGGCCGCCGGGGAACAGGAAAAGACGGTGTGGTTCAAGTCATCTGCTGCCCTCCGGTGCATAAATGTGGGGCGAAAGACGCGCGTCGCGTGTGCCGGCGCCCAGCCTTATCTGAGTCCACGGACGATATCCGGCAACTTGATGATCGATGGGGTGCCCGACGTGCGGGCAACGAAGGCGCGGCCGCTCAATCTTTCCGGGAAGTCCACCCAACAGCGGAGTGGCGACAGGAACCACACGGGCGCTGGCCGCAGGCATCAGGTGATTAGCATCAGGTGATTAATGGGCATGGCAGGCGCGCAACGCATCATTTAAGAGGCCACCTCCTGGCGTTCGGGGACTGGCAGCGCCAGGGCGCCATCTTCGAACGCACGCAGCGGGTGATAGCATCGGCGCAGAATTTTGCGTTCCACCGCCAGGGTGGGGATTCTTGCCGTTGTGGCCGTCGCGCTTGGCTGCCAGCTTGTGGTAGTAACCGTAATCAAGGGAACGGCGCCGGCTCGCGCACTCGGCTGCCTCAAACGCCGCCCAGCGCAGCTCGGGTGAGCCCTCTCGCGACAGGTGCCCTGGTGAGCGTTTGGTATCAGAGGAGTACACGGTGACATCCAGCCCAGCAAACCGCACCAGCCGATGGGAACTGCTGAATCGGCGGACATCACCGACCTCGGACCAGATGATCGCCGCGCACAACCAACCGATGCCGTAATGGCGCTGCATTGCCTGACACCCGGCTTGGCGTCGGGCGAAGTTGACTAATTGGCTTGGCAGCGGGTCGATCTCGGTGCTTAGCTGATCGATGCGCCGTAGCGCAGTGTCAACGCACCGCCGGCCCGCCGCCGACAAGTCGACGCTGTCCAGCGCCGCGCGGCCTGCGCCGGATAACAGCGCCCGAATCGGTGGACAGCCCTGATGGAACAGCTGGACATGGATGCGCTGCTGCCAGGCCCGCCGCTCGTCCATCAACGTGTAGTACAACCGGCCCAGCGTGCGGATCTCCAGCATGTGTGCGGGTAGGATCCACGACTCGGGGAACCGGTCCTCGAACAACAGCGTACGCAGCAACCGAGTATCGGCGCGGTCGGTCTTGGCGCGCTTCTTGGGCTCCGGTAAGACGGCAATCTCGGCCGCATCCCCCAGGTGCGCGCAGATCCCAGCAGCGGCCAGCTCCTCGCACACATACCGCCACCCCGGGCAGCCCTCCAGCGCGAACTGGCCGTCCCCATCGCTGCAGTGCTCAGCCAGCCAGTTCCGCAACGCTTTCCGGGTCGCCGGACCGATCTGACCCCAGCGCAACAAGCCGTCATAATCGACGTAATCGAATGTGATCTGCTGTCGCCGCACGTCGAAACCGCCTACCATCGTCATCGGGACCTCCTCGAGCTCCTGAAAAATTCCTCTAACGCCTATATCAACGAGCGTCTGAGCTGAGGGGGTCCCCATCCACATGTCATCTTTCTCTGTTCGTGCCGACGAAGTATGTGGCGGTGTTTAGAGCCCGATGCGGTCAGCGACCTCGAGCCATTGCTCGCGTACTGAGCCCAGCAGTACCCGGTCGGCTTTCGCCCGCCGGTAGTAGAGGTGTGCGTCGTGCTCCCAGGTGAACCCGATCCCGCCGTGAATCTGCACATTCCACGATGCGGTGAAGTCAAATCCGGCCGCGGCGGTTGCCACGGCAATGGGGGCCGCCTTGGCGAGGTCAGCGCTCTCCTCCGCTGCCAGATGAGCCGCGTAGAGAGTGACTGCACGAGCACTGTCCAGTTCGATTGCCATCTCGGCGCATCGGTGCTTGATCGCCTGGAAGGAGCCGATGGGCCGATTGAACTGGTGACGCACCTTGGCGTATTCGACGGACATGGTCATAGCGCCCTCGGTGCCACCAACCATCTCCGCTGCGAGTAACGTCTTCGCGACATCTAACGCACGGCGTATGGGCGCGACGCCGTGCGCGCCAGCCAAGGGAACCGCAGAGACGGCGTCGAAGGTCAGGGTGGCCAGCGGTCGGGTGATGTCCAGGGTCTCGACGCGTGTACGGGTGAGGCCGACGGCGTTACCGTCAACGAGGTACAATGCCGGCTCAGCGGAGTCACCGGGCGGCAGAGCGAGCACCAGCAGGGTGTCCGCACTATGGCCGTCGATCACATGAATCTTGGTCCCAGACAGCGTGACGGCGTCGCCATTTGTCGCCGCTCGCATGGCTACAGCACCGAAGCCGTCAACGCAACCCGGTTCATTGATAGCAGTCGTGACTGTACGAGCGCCCGCGGCTATCTCTGGAAGCAGTTCTCTCTTCTGCTCCTGGCTGGCCGCGATCAAGATCGGCGCGACACCGAGCGCGACGGTCGCGAACAGCGGGCACGGCACGATGCCGCGTCCAAGCTCCTCGATGGCGACAGCAGCCTCGATCATCGTTGCTGCCGCACCGCCGTACTCCTCCGGTACGAGCAGACTCGGCAGCCCCAGTTCCCGACTCATGCGAGACCAAAGGTCGATGTCATATCCCGGCGCAGTTGTTACCGCCTGGCGAACCTTGGCCAGCGGTGACAGTTCGGTAACGAACTGCTGTATAGTCTGGCGGAAATCGTCCTGTTCTGGACTGAGCATGAAATCCATGACATGGCACCTCATCTTCTCTTCAAACAGTTGTTGTCGCGAAAAGAAATAGGGACGGCCTTACCGTCGCCTGGATCGACCAATCCACACACCGAAGCGCTCATCAATTCCGCGTAAGCACTGTCTCACCGGCCTTGGCATCTTCCGCCGTCCCCATCCGCTCGCTTTACGGTTCTTCTGTGGCTATGCGCCGGACACTGCTCGGAATGGCCGCCGTCGCGCTGTTAAGCCGATATTCAAGGAGCATTCATTTGTTTTCGGCCCCTTGATCGAACAGGTGATCTCGGAAGCGCTGTCGGAGTTCGTTTTTCATGACCTTGGCCATGGCGTTCTTCGGTAGCTCGTCCACTACGACCATGTGGCGCGGGCATTTGTAGTCGGCGAGGTGCTGGCGGCAGAACTGGTTGATCCGCTCCGCGGTGAGTTCGCCTTCGCCGCCGCTGAACCCGGGCTTGGGCGCGATCACCGCTAGGAGATCCTCACCGAGGTCCGAATGCGGCACCGCGATGACTGCGGCCTCGAGCACCTCGGGCATCTCGAGCAGCACGCGCTCGACCTCGATGGCGAAGATGTTGTAGCCGCCGCGCAGGATCATGTCTTTTTTGCGCTCGGTCAGATAGACGTAGCCATCGTCAGCGACATAACCCACGTCGCCGGTGTGCAACAGTCCACCGCTCCAAAGTTCCGCGGTGGGCTGCTCCCCCTTGTAGTAGCTGCGCCGAGCTATCTTCGACTTAAAGCAGATCTCGCCGACCTTGCCTGGGGGGAGTGGGTTATCGTAGTCATCAACGACGACAACCTCGCATCCTACGGGCCTGCCAACCGAGCCCGGCCGGGCAAGGATGTCATCTGGGTCGGGACCGAGGATGCAGGCCGCGCCGGCACCGGCCTCGGTGAGGCTGTAAGCGTTCAGCATCTTCGCTCCGGGCCACACCTGCCGCATTTTGCGCACGGTGTCGGGCTGGATCGGCGCCGCCCCGAAAAACACGAGCTGCAGCGAGCTGTAGTCGTGATCACCCACCGTGGGGTGCTTCATGGCCAAATTCAGCATTGTCGGCACACCCATGATCGACGTGGCGCGGTAGCGCTCGATCGCCGCGAGCAACTGCTCGGGATCAAAACGCGGCAACACGATCTGCGTGACCCCGGCACGAATGCTTAGCAGCATCAGGCCATGGCAGCCCGTGAAACCGAACAAGGGCACCGCATGAAGCAGGCTCTCGCCGAACATCGCGCCGAGAAGCTGCCCGAGGCTCGCCTGGCCGGGCTCGTCGGCGAGGTTGCCCTCGGGCACCAGCACGCCCCTGGGCATCCCGGTGGTGCCGGACGTATAGAGCAGATCCGCCGGGTCGTCGGCGCTCAGGGAAGGCTCGAGGAGCGGCACGTCCGCAGAGCCCGCGCCCACCACGTCGCCCAGGGGGGTGAATCCATCCAGCGCCTCGCTGCCGGTCACGAAGAAGTGCTCAAGTTGGAAGCTACCGGGACGGCCGCCGATCTCGACAGATTCGCCTTCGGCAAGCGCAACCAGAACCTCCCGGTGGGCGAGACCGGTGATCACCGCCACGGCGTCGCTGTGCTCAAGCACGAACAGCTTTTCCGGCGCTGCCCACCGGGTATTGAGCGGCACCGGCACGGCACCAAGTTTGTGGATGCCGAAATACACTGCATTGAAATGCATCGCTTGGTCGTTGGCGAGCAGCATCGCCACCTTGTGACCGCGGCTCACCCCAGCGGCGTGCAATTGCTGGGCGACCCGGCTGCTGGCAGCGTCGAGCTCGCGGAAAGTGGCCGCGCCGTCCTCGGCGATGACGGCGGTCTTGTCCGGTCGGTCCTCTACCGCTTGGCGCAGCAGGTCGATCACGGCCATGGCATGGTCCTCCTCAACGTACGTACGTGTTCAGCCGAGCGCTTGAAGCACGAGGCCGATCTCGTCGTTGGCCTGCGTTGGAGTCTGGTATCCCTCTCGGTCGCAGATCGCCTCAAGGTTGTCCTGGACCGCTTCGATATCGAGCGTCGGCGATGAGAAGCCCTTCGTCACACTGATGAAGATCTCGGCCACTCGCCCGCCCCCAACGGAGAAGATCCTCGACGTGAGATCGCAGGATTCATGGCAGAGATACGCGACGACCGGGGCGACCAGTGCCGGGTCCAGCTTCTTGGCGATCGGCCCGAGGAGTTCCTCGGTCATCCGGGTCCGCGCCATCGGCGCGATCGCGTTCACCTTGATGTTGTACTTCGCGCCTTCCTGGGCGAGCACCCGTGTGAAGCCGATGACCCCCATCTTCGCGGCCCCGTAGTTGGTCTGACCGAAGTTGCCGAAAATCCCGGCGGCGGAGGAGGTGTTGACGATCCGGCCGTAGCCCTGCTCGCGCATCCTGAGGAACGCCGGCTGGGTCACCCAGATGGTGCCGTAGAGATGGACATCGATCACCGGATCGAGTAGCTCCGGCGTGAGATTGTGGAAGGACTTGTCGCGCAGGATGCCCGCGTTGTTGACGACGATGTCGACCCGCCCGAAGGCGTCGAGAGCCGCCTGCACGATGGCCGCCCCACCTTCTCGGGTCGCCACGCTGTGACCATCGGCGACCGCGATACCGCCGGCGGCTTCGATCTCCTGAGCGACGGCCTCCGCCGCGGTCAGGTCCGCGCCGACGCCGGCGACGCTGCCGCCGAGATCGTTCACCAACACGCGCGCGCCGCGTGATGCAAGCAGCATCGCATGCTCCTTGCCGAGACCGTTTCCCGCCCCGGTCACGATGGCGACCCTCCCGTCGAAGCTAAGCTCAGCCACGCGATTTCCCTTCCATGCTGTCGCCCCGCAGGGCGATTTCTCTCTTATCGGATGTGTTGAATGACGTCACCGCCCGGCCTGCAGGATGTGGATGACACAGACCGAGCCCGCGCCCATCATGTGAGCAAGCCCGGTTCGAGCGCCTTCGACCTGCAGCGGGCCCGCCTCGCCCCGCAGCTGCCGTGTCACATCCCAGATCTGGGCCAGGCCGGTCGGCCCACCGGGATGACCGCGCCCGATCAGCCCGCCGTCGGTCGAGAACGGGATACGACCACCCAGGCTGGTCGCGCCCTCGGAGACGAGCTTGTCCCCCTCCCCAGCCGCGCACACCCCGAGCAGCTCGTAATACATCAGTTCCTCGATGGGGAATGCGTCGTGCACGTGGGCGAGGTCGAGGTCGGCCGGCCCGACACCGGCCTCGTCGTAGGCGGCCTTTGCCGTGGCCGCGGTGAGCTCGCCCGGACCGACGACCGCACCCATGAAAATGTGGCCGTCAACGAACTGCTCGGACTGCTGCTGGCTGGCGACCACCTTCACCAGCGGGCGTGAACCGGCCACGCGCTCTGCCGCCTCGCGGCTCGCGACGATCGCGGCCGCAGCCCCAGAGCCAGCGGCGCAGGCCATCTTCGAAGTGTGCGGGTAGGAAATCATGCGCGAGGCGAGGATCTCTTCGACGGTGACCTCATGGTCGGCCCGACGTTGCGCGTAGGGATTCAGCCGCGCATGGTTCCAATTCTTTGCCGCGATGGCGGCGAAGGTCTCGACCGTCGTGCCCACTTCGTGCATGCGACGTGTCGCCCACATGGCGAAAAACGCCGCCGGGAGGATCACCTGGCCAATGCCGGGCTTGCTGCCCCCGATAGCTCGAGTGGCGCGATTGAGGTCGTCAAACCCTAGCGCCATCGCGATATCGACGCTCCCCCCCGCCACCACCTGGACCGCCTCATGGAAGGCGCACGATCCGGTGGCCGACGCGTTCTCGACGTGGGTGATCGGGATGCCGGTAAGCCCGAGATCCTTCGCAAGGGTGACACCCGTGAGCAGACCGGCGCCGATGTAGCCGTTGTAGAGGTAGCCGACTTCATCGAAGCCGATGCCGGCGTCACCGAGCGCGTTGACACCGGCCCCGAAGCCCAAGTCGGCCGCGTTGGCGTCCGGCTGGCCGAACGGGGCCATCCCCACGCCGATCACATAGACGTCGCGGGCCATCACCGAGATGCCCCCCGTCGAGTAGGGCAAAAGCGGAACGAGCACAGCTCAGTGCCATCGGCATCGGTCATGAGGGGGTAGACCTCAAGCTGCATGGGCATGCCGATCTCCCAGTCGCCCATCTCGCCACGCAGGATGGATTGCACGCGCACGCCCTCCGGTAGGTCAACTTGGCCGACACCGTGCCCGTCGCCTGTGGAGCCGAACCGGGACTTGCCCATCCACGCCGACTCGACGTAGGTCCAGGCGTACAGTTCGCCGGTTGGTGACAGCAGGACATCCTCGACCGGGCCGCCCGTCAACGGACAGCGGCGGCGGCGGGGGAAGAAGTACTTGTCGGCAGCAGGGCTATAGGAACCGATCAACCGCGGCTGCTCATCGCCGTTGGGCATCGTGAAGTAGCCGTCCTCAAGTGGTCGACGCATCGTGTGTCGTCTCCTCCGGGTCGTGCGGTCAATGACTGGCCTCGCCGCCGCTTGGAGCGTTGCGCCATCGCGGATCTTTGAAGCGTGCCGAGATAGTGGCACCGGCGACGGCAACTAAGCTGGAGCAGTGTTGGTACTCGCAGTGCCGAATCGACTCCAGCGCAAAAATTCCGCGTTTTTACGCACTGGCGCCGATCTCGTCGAAGTCAGGCCGAACCGGCCAGCACCCTCGCGTCCTCGTCCGCGAAGGTGTCCTCCAGCTGCAGTGGCGAGTAGTCGAGGTCGATTTCCTCGGGCGGTCGCCCGCGGGCGCTGCTGATCGTGCTGAACCGGCGCATCCCCTTGTCGGTGGCATAGGTCCTCATCTCGTCGATTGACAGATTGAAGGGTATGTCGTCGCCATACAGTGCAGAACCCTCGTCGATCAGGCGCTGCCCCAGCGGAATGAGTTCGTTCATGCGCGTTTCGAACACCGTCCAATTGGTGTCGTCGGCAGCGACGTGGCGCCGGCAGGTGAAAGTGCCCCATGCCATGTGGCGTCGCTCGTCGTCGCCGATGTGCCGAATCAGCTGCTGCATGCCGGGAAGAATGCCGTGCTCCACGCAGATCTTGTGCCAGGCGTAGTAGCCGGTCAGCGCCAACATGCCCTCGATGATGTGGTTGTACGTCACCGAAGCGCGAACCTGGGCAGCCGGCGAGGGATCCACATAGAGCGTGTTGAGCGATTCGTGAAGTTCCTCGTCGAACAACTGCCGGTATGCCGGAGTTTGATCGAGGAAACTATGTAAGTCGTCGCGCACCCCGACGGCATCGAGCCACAAGCGGAACGCCTGGGTGTGTTTGGCTTCCTCGAACGCAAACTGCGTCAAGTACATCTCGTCGCCGAGCCGGCCTTCGGCCCGCATTGCGGCCATGAACGGCTGGATGTCCTGGGTGACTGCTTCCTCTCCGGCAATGAAGCCCGCGCACAATCGGGTGACGTACACGCGTTCGCGGTCGGAAAGCGCCTCCCAATCGGCGCTGTCGCGGGAGAAGTCGATATTGGCGGGGTCCCAGAGTTTGGCGATGCCGCCAGCGAACAGCCTGAGTGGCACGCTTTCCCAGTTCAGCCCGCCGGCACCCAGCGAATGGTAACGTGTGGTTGCCATGTAACCTCCTTAATTATTCGGCTGCATTGCCGGGTCTAGCGAACCTTGGTCGCTAGACGAATTCCACGATGTTGTAGTCACCGGCGGTGTAACATGCCCGAAGCACTTTCTTGTCGTATTTACCGACGCTGGTTCGCGGGATTTCGGGGACGAAGGCCCAGCGCTCCGGGATCCACCACGTAGCGACTTTGCCGTCTAAGAAGGCACGTAGCTCATCTGGCGTGATATCGGCGCCGGGTTTGACCACCACTAGAGCGAGTGGACGCTCCTGCCACTTCTCGTCGGGCACACCGATGACCGCGGCTTCATGTACCCCGGAATGGGCGATCAGCAAATTCTCCAATTCGACCGACGAAATCCACTCCCCGCCGGACTTGATGACGTCTTTGGCACGGTCGGTCAGCGTCAAGAAGCCATGCTCGTCGACGTGGCCGACATCGCCAGTGCGCAGCCACCCCTGGTCGAACTTGTCGGCGTCGTCGTCGCGAAAATAAGAGCCAGTTACCCACGGCCCGCGGGCTTGGATCTCGCCGACCGCTTCTCCGTTGCACGGCAGGGTGCGATCCTGGTCGTTGCGCAGCCGGATTTCCACGCCGCATATCGGGCGGCCCTGGGTGGCACGCAGCGCCCACTGTTGGTCTTCGTCGAGCCCAGTCGGCGGTTTGGCCACCGTGGCCAGCGGCGAGGTTTCGGTCATTCCCCACGCCTGCACGATCGGTACGCCGTGGTCGCGTTCGAAGCCGCGCATCAGTGACACCGGTACCGCCGATCCGCCGCACGCGACCAGACGCAGCGACGAGATGTCATGACCGGGCTCGCAGCCCAGGAAGTGCCGGACGTCATTCCAGATTGTGGGCACCGCACCGGCCACGGTCGGGCGGGTGTCCTCGATGATGGCCACCAGCGCTCCAGGTTGTAGCCATCGGTGCGGGAGTACCAGTTCGGCCCCCGCCATCAGCGCGGCATAGATAAGGCCCCACGCATTGGCTTGAAACATCGGCACGATAGCCAAGATGCGGTCGGCTTCAGCGATGCCCAACCCGTTGCCAGTGCAGACGGCCAGTGAATGCAGGTAGGTGGATCGGTGGCTGTAGACCACGCCCTTGGGGTTTCCGGTGGTGCCGCTGGTGTAGCACATCGCCGAGGCCGACGTCTCATCGAGTTCAGGCCAGTCGAACTCGGTGGGATGTGTCGAGATCAGGTCTTCGTACGAAACGACGGCCTTGCCGGCCGCCCGTAGCGGCTCGGGATCGCCCTCACCGACCGCAATCACCGTGTGCACCGACGATATGGCCGGCAAAGAACGCGCAAGTAGCGGCGCTAACGACATGTCGACGATGACGATGTTGTCGTCGGCGTGGTTGGCGATGTAGCCAAGCTGCTCGGCGGTAAGACGAATATTGAGCGTGTGCAACACCGCGCCCATCGACGGCACCGCACAATAGGCCTCCAAGTGTTCCTGGTTGCTCCACTGGAAGGTAGCCACACGCTGATCGCCGGTGACGCCAAGGTCATGCAGCGCATTAGCTAACTGACCGACCCGCCGGCCGACCTCGCCGTAGGTCGCGGCCCGGTAGCCCGACTCGGTCGGTGTGACGACGCGGCGGTCGGCGTGAATGGAGTTGGCATGCTTGACGATCGATGTCACAGAAAGCGGAACGTCTTGCATAGTGCTTTGCATAGCGTGGATCCCTTGCCCGTCATTCCCGGATACTGACGGCCGTCGACCGGGCAACTGGCTGCTCCCGAATACCCCGGACAGACGGTATTACCAATCTTTTACAAAGATCGACCAATTGTCAATAGTCCGGCGTGCCTCACTGAGTTTGAGCGCGTGGCCGGCGGTGGTGCCTCACCTATTTTGAGCGCGTGGCCCGGAAGGCCTGCCCGATGTGGAAGGCAAGATCGACATGGCTGCGAGGCGGCAGGTAGCGAACAAACTGCGAGGTCAGTACCGCAAGGCGTTGAAGGCGGACAAGAGCAAGATTTTGGATCGGGTGGTGTCCACCACGGGGATGGGCCGCTCGACGGCTCGGCGGATGCTGACCGGCCCGAGGCTGCCGGACCCGGCCGAGCAGGTTGACAGGCGTACGTTGCGGCCGCGGGGCTTCAGCGACGACGCCAGGGCACTGCTGGAGTATGTGTGGGCCTTGATGGGCATGCCGTGCGGCAAGTACCTGGTGGTCATGGTGGGTCTGTGGCTGCCGCTGCTGGCTGAATCCGGTGATCTTGACAGGCCGTTCGCCACCGAGGCGGCATCAGCGGAGCTGAAGGCGATGAGCGCGGCCACCCTGGACCGCTACCTGAAACCGGCCCTGGGACAGGATGCGCATCAAGGGCATCTCGACGACCAAACCGTCGCCGCTGCTGCGTAACTCGATCGCCATCCGTACCTGCGCCGATGAGGCACCTGAGGCCCCGAGGGTGATCGAGGCCGATACCGTGGCGCACTGCGGCCCGACATTGATCGGCGAGTTCGCCCGCACGCTGACGATGACCGACCTGGTGATCGGCTGGACCGAGAACTTCTCGATCCGCAACAACGCCTCGAAGTGGATCACGGCCGGCATCGACGAGCTGCAACAGCGGTTCCCGTTCGATCTGGTGATTTTCGCTTTGGACTGCGGCGGTGAGTTCATCAATCACGAGGTCGCCGCCTGGCTGCAGACCCGCGACATCGCCCAGACCCACTCGCGGCCGTACCAGAAGAACGACCAAGCGCACGTGGAGTCAAAAAACAACCACGTGGTGCGCAAACACGCGTTCTACTGGCGCTACGACACCTCCGAGGAGCTGGAGCTGCTCAACCGGCTGTGGAAGCTGGTGTCGCTGCGGTGCAACTTCTTCACCCCGACGAAAAAGCCCATCGGCTACAGCACCACCGCGGCCAGTCGCCGCACGCGCATCTACGACACGCCGGCCACGCCGTGGCAACGTCTGCAGGAATCGGGAATACTTGATGCGCAACAGCTTTCGCATGTGTCCGCCCGAATCGAGGGCATCAACCCGGCCGATTTGACCCGGCAGATCAACACCATCCAAATGCAGCTACTGGACCTGGCCAAGACCAAGACCGACGCCCTTGCCGCCGCCCGCCACATCGACCTGGAAGCATTGCAACCGTCAATCGACCGATTGGCCAAGGCGAAGTAGTGCAAGCCCCCACGCGCTCACCATGCGTGAGGCACCAGCCCACGCTTCGCGCTCACTTTTTGGTGAGGCACCTCGATCGCCACCACCATGCCCTTCCCGATCCTGGGCTTTCGATAACGGCAGCGAGTTCATCAACCACCACCTGCTGGCTTGGTGCGAGCGGCGCCAGATCACCTTCACCCGCTCGCGGCCCGGAAACAAAAACGACGGCTGCCACGTCGAGCAGAAGAACTGGGCGATCGTGCGCACCGTGGTCGGCTACCACCGTTACGACACAAAGGCACTGTTGCTCAACAAGATCTGGTCCCTGCAATCGAAACTGAGGATGGGGACTGTCTGAACAGCGGTGGATCTGACCTTGGTCTGACACGCCGAGCGTGAGCTTGGCGGGAAGGACTGATGATGTCCGAAACACTCGAGCCCATGGCTACCGAGGTGGATCAAAAGCAGCTCGCTGAACAACTATTGGCCCAGGCCAAGGAGCAGGGCGTGGAGCTGGTCGGCCCGAACGGGCTACTCAACCAGATCACCAAGAATGTATTGGAGACCGCGCTGGACGCAGAGATGGCCGAGCACCTCGGCTATGACAAGCACGACCCGGTCGGACGTGGCAGCGGCAACGCCCGCAACGGCACCCGGGCCAAGACGGTGTTCACCGAGATCGGACCGGTCGAGATCGAGGTGCCGCGCGATACCAACAGCTCGTTCGATCCGCAGATCGTCAAGAAGCGCCAACGTCGGCTGACCGGCATCGACGAGATCGTGTTGTCGTTGACCGCTAAAGGATTAACGACCGGCGAAGTGGCCGCGCACTTCGCCGACGGGTCCATCCGGAATTCGGTGTAAGTGGCGTTTCCCTATCCTCGGTTGAGGTCGGGCATTCTGTTGGCGAATGTTACTGCGAACGCGTTCAAAGCGGGCTTCCAGCGGACCGCCCAGCGTTGCTGGCCGGTGCCCTTGGGATCGAGGGAGCGAGTCACCATATACAGGCACTTCAGCGCCGCGGCCTCCGAGGGGAAATGGCCGCGAGCCTTGATCGCCCGTCGGTAGCGGGCGTTGAGTGACTCGATTGTTATCTGGAGTTCTGGCCGCGGTAGCTGTTGTGACCTGCAGGTTTGTGTCGTGGAGGGTGTCCATGACGCGGTTGGAGATGGATATCGCTTGGCGGTTAGCACGGCCCGATTGTTACCGAATCGCGATGCGTCGGTTCATGATGTCGGCCGGTGTCGTCGCGGAGTTGGCCAAGGGCGCACGCCAGTTGGCGGCGTAGCCGCCGGTTCTCGTCGGCGAGTTCGCGGTTGCGGCGGTTGGCGATTTCGAGGCGCTGCCGCGGGGAGTCGTCGCTGGCGCGTTGTCGGGCGGGTAACGGTGTGCTTGGCTCGGGTCGGTGTTGGGTGCGGAGCCGGCGGATCTCGTCTTTGAGGTCGGTTTGGGTGTAGATCCACGAGCGGGAGACACCGGCGTGGCGGGCGACGGATTCGAAGGTGAGCAGGGCGCCGGTCCGGTCGAGTTCGTGCATCGCAGCGATGGCCTTGGCGCGGGTGTGTTCGTGCCGCTGCTGGGCGGCGTGGATGAGGTGGATGCTGTTGTCAGCCGGCATGTTTGGCCTTCCCTGGTTGTGGATCGTTGAGGGCGGTGATGATGTTGTCCAGGTTGTGCAGGATTTGGTGGTTCATCTCGGCCAGACGTTGTTGTCCGCGGGCTTGGGCGGCGGTGATCAGCTGCAGGCTCTGTTGCCGCTGCTGGTGGTGCTGGGGCAGGAACTCGGCGGTGGTGAGGAACATCGGACAGGTCAGACAGGCGTTGGCGTGCGGGCAGCTCTGCTGCACCGGCAGTCCGCAGTAGCCGTTGGGTAGGGCCTGGGTGGCTCGGCCGAGGCGCTGTTTGGCCCAGGCGGCCGCGGCGATCGGACCGGACGGGTCGAAAATGATTGTGGTGCGGTGGATGTCGACCTTGCGGGCCGCCTCCCACTGGCGGCGCACGGTGGTGTCGTGCAGGCGGGCGTAATGCCCGGTCATCTGCGCGGAGTCGTGGTCCAGGATGCGTCGCACGACCTCTTGTGGGACGTCGCGGTTGATCAGCCGGGTGCCCAGGGTGTGGCGCCACTGGTGCGGGGTTAGGTGCACCGGCTGGCCGTGCTCGTCACGGATGTCGCAGACGGACAGCCAGCGCAACAGCGCCATCCGGTAGGTGGGGCTGGCGATCGGGTGGGTGCCGTCAATGTTCTTCGTCGGCCGTGGGAACAACACCGGCGTGCCTGCCGGCCAACGCTGGGCGGTGCGGTTGCGATGTTCGGCGGTGAGCTCGCGCAACTGCACGTCGATGGGCACCAACGCGTCGCGTTTCATCTTGTGGTTGAGGTAGCGCAGATACGGAGCACCTTCGGCGTCGGCGACCACACAATCGCGGCGCAGCCGTAGCGCATCGGTGATCCGTAGCCCGCAACGCATCAAGATGATCGTGATCAACCGGTGGGCAGGATCGGTGAATCGGGCGAGGTTGTCGGGATCCTCGAGCTGAGCCATGACCTGTTCGGCCAGTGCCCGAGGCAACCGTTCGTCGCGTTTCGGGTAGTCCTCGGCGAAGAACATCGCGTCTGCGGGAAGGTCTGTGTCCCAACGGTGTTGGCGAACGGCGGCGAAGAACCGGTTGAGCAGCCCGATATGGGTCCCGCGACGTTGGGCACCGATGGAGTCGCCGCGCAGGTTGGCCAGATAGCGCTCCAGCACCGGCCGGTCGATCCGGTCGATGCTCTCGACGCCGATGTCGGCGAGGAACCCGGCGAAGCGGGTGAGCACAACGACCGGCCTGCCGCCGCCGGCTTCCAGGCCCAATCCGGTCGACAGCCGCCACCGGGCCCACCGCTTGGCCAGATCCCGCAGCCACGGCTGCGGAATACCGCCGAACCGCAGCGTGCGGTCTCCGTCGTAGCCGAGCCGGCGCATGCGCCAGACATCGCGCGGGTATTCGGCGTCCCAGCCGCCGGCTTCGGCCAGGTCGGCGATCACCCGGGATGCGTAGCTGAGGAACCCACGGGAGCGAGTGTCATTGATCGTCGACCGAGCCCAGTCGTGCCAGATGTCCTCGTCGTGGTTGAGCAGGGAGCCCACGCCTATTGCGGCCAGTGCCTTCACGACGCGCATGACCACGTCCGGGGTCAGCTTGCCCTGCCGATCGTCGTGACGGCGTTGCAGCACGTACTGCAGTTCCAGCTTCAGCTGACCGGTCAGCCGGTCGAGCCGGATCTGCTCGCTGGCCAGCGGGGTTTCGGCGGCGAAGCGGTCGGCGAACTCGTCAATGTCGGGTCTGCCGTTGACCCTTCCAGGTATTGGTGTGGGTTTGGCAGAACGCAGACGTGCCCTGCGGCCAGAGCTCGCAATGCGGGATGCGGCAGGTCGCGCCCGGCGCTGGCTGCTTGAACGGCTGTGGTTCGGCCAGCCATCCCGCCAGGCTGGGGCGCCCGGCTCGTTCCCATCGTTGCGCGTGCAGCCCGCACATGCCGCCACGGGCAGAGCCGTAACCGCAACCGGGCACCCGGCAGCGCTGGTTGGGTTGTCGCCGCCGCCACCGCGGATCGGTCGACACGGCGAACCGCTCCAGCGACGGACGCCCCTCTTCATGCCACCGTTGCCGATGTCCTTCACACAGGCCGCGTCCACGGGCGGTTCGCTCGCACCCCTCAACCCGGCACTCGGCTCCACCAAACACCGGATCCTCGGGCCCGAATTCCAGTACATTGCTGCGGAATTCGTTGCGGACCTCGGCCATCAGCTTGCCCAGCAGCCCCGACGGGCCGGCAGGCTTGAGCGACGGCGCCCTCACAGCCGCACCTGCCCATCGGTGAACCAACCGGCCTGTTCCATGACCCGCCGAGCGTCCTCCACGGTGAGGTGCCCATACGTCGTGGTCGTCGTCGCCACGTGCGCATGTCCGAGCAGATGCGCGACCACCTCGATGCTGACTCCGTCGCGCAGCAGCCGGGTTGCGGCCGTGTGTCGCAGCCAGTGCGGGTCGAAGTCGATCCCGGTCCGCCGGCGCAGCCGCCGCACCAGGTCATAGACCGCGGCGTAGGTCAGCGGATGCCCCTGCGGACGGCCCCACAGGTTGACGAACACATAGTCGCTGTCCAGATCGCCGTACTCAGTGTGAAGGTAGTCGGCGAACAATCGGATCAACGCGCTGCTGACCGGGATCGTGCGGACGGTCTGTGACTTGGCGCGCGCGCCATTGGCGTTGTCGCGTCGCCGCACCGTTACTTCATGCTCAGCGGAGGCGATGTCGTTGTGCCGCAAACCAAGTACCTCGCCGATCCGCATCCCTTCTCCGGGGTTTCCTGACCTGTTGCGGGACGTTGCTCGATCTACATGATCGGGCGGGTTGCTCGGCGTTTCTCCGGGGGTGTGGTGCTCGTGGCTGGTAGTTGTTTGTGACTGTCGGCCCGAAAGTGAGAGCCCATGCGAGTATTCCCGGTGAGTTTGCCGTCCGGGCAACGGTATTGGACGGTGCTGGATGAGGACCTGCAGGTGGTTGATGTCGCCGATGCGTATCTGCGGCATCTGCGGTTCGGCCACGACGCGGCCGAGTCCACGACGAAGGCGTATGCGCATTCGATCGCGTTGTTCCTGCGCTGGTGTGCCCGGTCGGGCCGGTCCTGGCAGGCCGGTGTGGAGGGTTTCGCGTTGTTCATGACGTGGCTGGCTCACGCCCGGTCATCGGTCGATGACGCCGCGAGCGTGGTGGTGGCCGGACCTGGCGCTGCTGCGGTGCGGGGCCCGTCGCGGATCAACGGGGTGCTGACCGCGGTGCGGGGCATGGTGGTGCACGCGGTGGCGACCGGCCACGGCGCGGCGGGGCTGGTGTCGATGCTGTATGAGGTCGCCGATGACCGGGACCTGCCGGCGGAGGCCCGCGGCGAGGACGGGCGGATGGCGTGGCGGATGCGGGCCCGGCATCGGCTGCGGGAACCGGAGACGACGATCGATCGGGCCAGCGACGAGCAGATCGTCGCGCTGCTGCGGGCGTGCCGGTCGGCGCGGGACCGATTGATCGTGTTGTTGATGGCGCGGGGCGGGTTGCGCCGCGGGGAGGTGTGCGGGCTGCGGCGCAGCGATGTGCACCTGCTGGTGGACTCGCGGCGGCTGGGCTGCGATGTCGAGCGCGCGCATCTGCATGTGGTGCGCCGAGACGACAACCCGAACCAGGCCTGGGCCAAGTCGCGGCGGGAGCGGGTGGTGCCGCTGGATTTCCTTGTGGTGCAACTGTTCGACGTCTACGAGTTCGAACGCATGCGTGTCACCGGCGCCGCCGACAGTGACTTCGTGTTCGTTAACCTGTTCCGCGGCAGGATCGGTGCGCCGATGCGGCCGGATGCGATCGGCGAGTTGATGGCCGCGGCGTCCCGGCGGGCCGGACTCGACGTCGCGGTGCGGCCCCACCAGTTGCGACATGCCTTCGGCAGCAACGTTGTTGATGCCGGGGCCGGGATCGATGTGGTCGCCGACCTGATGGGCCACGCCGCGGTGTCCTCGTCGCAGGTTTACCTGCATCCGGACTCCTCCCGGCTGCGGGCCGCCGTGGATGCGGTGCCCAGTCCCCGCGAGCAGGCCCAGGTGACCCGGTGACCGCCGTGGGGCTGGCTGAAAGAATCGCGGTCGAGCAGGACTGCGGCGAGTCCCCGCACGTGTTGGACGGGGTCGTGGTGATCGGCACGGCCGCGCGGCTGGCGAGGATGCTCGACCGCAGGTTCTTGGACGAGGCGGGGTGGGATCCGCGGACCAGGGTGTTGTCGTTGCTCGCGGAGCATCGATTGTTGGGCCGGACGGTGTGCCGGGCCGAGGGATGCCAGAACACCGTGCAATCCGGTCTCACGGTGTGTCATCGGTGCTGCACGCGCCTGACTCGGCGGGGAATGAACACGGCCGAGATCGCCGCTGCCGCATGCCTGCCCGCCGAACCCGCGTCCGCGACGCGGTGCGCGGTGCCGGGATGCCGGTGTGTGCCGACGGTGCGGCACGCGGTGTTGTGCGAGCCGCACGCCAAGAAGTTCCGCCTGCGGCGACCGCCGGTGTCGATGCAGCAGTTCCTGGCCGACCCGCGAGTGCGGCCGTTGCCGCCGATGCCCGCGTGCGCGGTGGCCGCGTGCACCCGGCCCGCCGACAGCGCGCGCGGCTACTGCAACACCCACTACCAGCGCTGGCGTAGCGCGCTCGGTACCAACCCTGAGTTCGATTCGCATCGGTGGCAAGCCCAGGAATCGGGTGTGGCCGAGTGCGGGCGGGTGAACCTGCGCGCGCTGCCGGTGCTGGTGGTGGTCGAGGTGCTGTTCGGCGTTCAGCAGCGCGTCCGGGGCGGGGCGAAGATCACCGAGGTAGAGCTGCGGGTGCTCTGCGACGGGCTGCGCCGGCGACAGGCCGCCTCGATCACCACCGACCGGGCCGAGATCACCCGCAACAAGTCCGTGCGGTCGCTGCGGAGCGCCCTGACCCAGCACGTCCGGCGGGCTCTGGCCGATCCCGGCAGCGAACAGGCAAAGGACACATGGGATCTCGCGGTCTTCGGCCATCGCGGGTCTTTGTCGTTCACCGGGATCGGCCAGGCCTGGCTGGCCCAGTCCGTCAAGCGGTGGGCAGCAGAACAACTCCCGCGCCACCGAGGTCGCGGCGCCGCGAGAGTGCGCGGCAAGATCAACGCGCTGCGGCTGCTGTCGGAGTTCCTCGGCCGCAGACCCGATGGTGGACTCGTCGCTTCGGCGTTGGGCCGCAGCGACATCGAGGATTTCCTCAACCGACTCGCTTATCTGGAGTCCGTCGGCGAGATCAGCCGATACCGGCGCAACGGCATCTGCCGTGACATGCGCGAGGTGCTGGCCGGGATCCGCGCCCTCGGCCTGACCCGGCCGGGGCAGACAGCCGCCGGACTGGCCGGCGATTTCGCCATCGAGCGCGGCGATATCCCCGCCGAACCCGAACGCGGCGAACCCGGCCGCGACCTGCCACCGGAGGTCCTGGCCATCCTGTGCGCCCACCTCGATGCCCTCGAACCCGTCGAGGTGCGGGTCGCCACCCAGATCGGCATCGACACCGGGCGCCGGCCCGAGGACATTCTCGCCTTGCCGTTGAACTGCCTGCACCGCGACAAGGACGGATCGGCGGTGCTGGTTTACGACAACGCCAAGGCCAACCGTCTCGGACGGCGTGTGCCGATCGGCGAAGCTACCGCGAAAGTCATTGCCGCTCAGCAGGACCGGGTGCGGGCGATGTTTCCTCACACCCCGCCCGCAGAACTGACACTGCTGCCCACACCACGCCGCAACCCCGAGGGGCGAAAGCCGATCAGCATCGATACGCTCGACAACCGGCACCGCGAGTGGATCTCGACCCTGCCCGTGTTGCGCACCCGCGACGGGGTCGAGGTCGACAAGACCAAGGTCACGCCCTATGCCTATCGGCATTGTTATGCCCAACGTCACGCGGATGCCGGGGTGCCGATCGACGTTCTGGCCGAATTGCTCGATCACCGTAGCTATTCCATGACCCGGCGCTACTACCGCATCGGCGAGGACCGTCGCCGCGACGCCGTCGACACCGTCACCGCGCTCAGTTTCGACCGGCACGGCAACCGGATCTGGCGTGACGCGCGCATGCTGCTGGAATCCGAACGCGCCCGCCACGCCGTCGGCGAGGTCGCCGTCCCCTACGGCACCTGCACCGAACCCACCAACGTCAAGGCCGGCGGCGGGGCCTGCCCGGTCCGGTTCCGCTGCGTGGGCTGCGATCACTTCCGCACCAACATCGCGTTCCTGCCCGACCTGCAGGCCTACCTCGATGATCTGCTACGCACCCGGGAACGGCTGGCCGCCACCATCGACGGGGTCGATGACTGGGCCCGCGCCGATGCCACCCCCACCGACGAGGAGATCACCCGCATCCGGCGGCTGATCAACCGCATCAAAGCAGACGTCGCCGACCTCAACGAGACCGAGCAAGCCCGCATCGACGACGCGATCGCTATCGTGCGCCGTCACCGCGCGGCCCACACCGTCCCGCTGGGCATGCCCAGCCTCACCCCACCCGCACCGACAACCATCGCCTCGGAGGCCACCGCATGACCACCACCGCTACCACGTCGAATCACACACCCGCACAATCCGTCTCGTCGACAACACGCACCCGATCGATGCTTGACGGCCGGCGCGACGACTCGATGCGCCGACGCCGGCGCGTGCTGGCCGCGATCGACCAAGCCGCCGCCGCCGGCGACCGGCTCAGCGCCACCGCGATCGCCCGCGCCGCCGCCGTTGACCGCACATTCCTCTACCGACACCCCGACCTGCTCGAGAAAATCCATGCGCTGCAAGCAGATCCAGTCCCGAGTGAGCACACCGGCCCTGGGGTCACCCGAGCCTCACTGCAGGCCGATCTGCTCGCTGCCCACGAACGCGCCGCCCGGCTCGGCGCGCGCATCCAGCAGCTGGAGAAGCGGCTGTCCGAAGCGCTCGGTGAACAGACGTGGCGCGAGTCCGGGCTCGGCGCCCGCACCGATATCGACGCCCTCCACCAGCGCATCAGCCAGCTCGAGCAGCACAACCTCGACCTTAAGCAACAACTCGACGAACGCGAGGAAGACCTCGCCGCAGCCCGGGCGGCCAACCGCGAACTCATGGCCCGACTCAACACACCAACCCGGCTGCGATGACACGCGCGAGTCTGCTTGCACCACACCTGTTGCGGTGGATAGCATCTCCGACATCAGCTTCTGAGCTGCACAAACTCAGAGAATCACGCTGGCGCACGGGGGCCGAGCCCTGGAGAACATCCCGGTGTCGTAGAGCACGGCGAAGAGCAATCGGTCCCGCAACCGGCCGCAGCCGTCCAGGATCGCCTGCACCTCGTCCGGCGACAGCACCCGCGGCAGCTTCTTCGGCGTCTTCAACGCGATCACCCGCCTCGACCTCGGCGTGCCCTTGCTGATGTGGTGCAGGAACGGCTTCCAACCGCCGCGCGCGCCGCCGACCTGCCACGAGGTCAGCAGCTCACCGACATCCACCCCATCTCGTGCAGCGTGGGTGTAAAACGCCCCGACGGCCGAAAGTTTGCGGTTTACAGTCGATTCCGTGCAATGATGCGGCACCGACGGCAACACCGCGACCTGCCCATGCCGGGCCTGCAGCGGAAGCCGCAGCCAGGCCACGAACTCACCGAGATCGTCGAGCCGAACGCCCCGCCAGTCCAGACCACGCTCGGCGAGAAAACCGAACCAGTCCTTGAGATCGTGCGCGTATGCCTTGACCGTGTTCGGTGATCGCTCGATGTCGGTCAGATACGCCAGATACCGGTCGACCGGCGCTACCGGAGCATCGTCGTCGCCGAGAACGGTCCACGACTCACGCAACGAGACCGGCGAGATAACTCGTGCAATCTGAGTTGCGTCCAGCAGAGTGGTGTACGAGCCGGTGATGACCGGCGTGTCGTAGCCGGATGAATGAAGGTCATCGCGTG
>NZ_LQOY01000085.1 GCF_002101675.1 Mycobacterium gordonae
CCTGAGCCACCACCTCCTCGCCGAGGTGGTCCCGAATCAAGCCGTCACAGTGGTCCTGAGTCAGGTTGACATAGAGACACGTCTCGGGCGCCAAGTCAGATACCTCCGATGCCAAGCTGCTGGCCGATCTGGTGCGCACCGACCGGCACAACCACCGCCCGATCGCCGGTGACAGCGAGCAGGCCGAGGCGATCAAGGTCCTCGCCCGGGCCCATCAGAATCTGATTTGGGAACGCACGCGGCACACCAACCGGCTGCGAAACGCGCTGCGTGAGTACTACCCAGCCGCCCTGGTGGCCTTCGACGACCTCGACCACGGCGACGCGCTGGGGGTGCTGGGTCGTGCCCCCACGCCCCAGCAAGGCGCCCGGCTGAACCTGGCGGGGATCCAGTCCGCCCTCAAACGCGGTGGACGCCAACGCAATATCGCCGCACGCGCCCGGGAGATTCAGGCCGCGCTGCGCACCGAACAACTCGCCGCACCCGCCGCGATCACTGCCGCATTCGCGGCCACCACCACCGCGACAGTGGGCATCCTCACCGAAATCAACCGCCAGATCAGCGAACTCGAAACCAGCCTGGCCGCCCATTTTGAGACACACCCGGACGCCGACATCTACCGCTCCCTGCCAGGACTTGGCGTCATACTCGGCGCCCGGGTGCTCGGTGAGTTCGGGGACGACCCGAACAGATACACCACCGCCAAGTGTCGCAAAAACTACGCCGGAACCTCACCGCTGACCATCGCCTCGGGTAAGAAACGGGCCGTACTGGCCCGCCACGTCCGAAACCGCCGCCTTTATGACGCCATCGACCAATGGGCCTTCTGCGCCCTATCCACCAGCCCCGGCGCCCGCGCCTTCTACGACCACCGCACCAACCTCAAAGACAGCCACCACCAAGCACTACGCGCCCTAGGCAACCGCCTCGTCGGCATCCTGCACGGCTGCCTGCGCCACCACCAGCCTTACAACGAACACACGGGTCTGCTGCACGAATAGGTGACATCTGAGTTGGCTTGCCCAGCATGGGCGGGCTGGAAGGATGTCCCCATGGCA
>NZ_LQOY01000086.1 GCF_002101675.1 Mycobacterium gordonae
CCGGCGCCGGAGATGTTCTGCGAGGACGCCCACATGCGGCGGGCCTCGTCCTCGACGGTCTGTGCGTGGGTCTCGAAACGCCCCGCCATGTCGCGCATCGCGTGCGGGTCGGTCATGAAACGTGTTGCCATGTTGCCTATCTCTTTCGGTTGATTGAATTGCTTAGCAGGGTTGCTTATCCACCGGATGGCGGTTGGACCACCATGGTCGGCTTGAATCCGTAACGCGGCGCCGCGAAGTTGGCCACGCTGCGACCCGCCCCGGCGCCAGGCACCATTGGCAACCCGCCGAACGCGGCCGTGGCAGGCTCAGCCGCCGCGGCTGCCCCAGCCGTGTTCAGGGCAACGGTGACCGGATTCGCCGCTCCGGTCCCGGCGGTCCAGGCAGCCGGAACGGACAACGCCCCCGCCTTGGCGGCGCCACCGACAGCACCCGCTATCCCACCCAGACCGGCTTTCGGAATGGCAGCCGCGGCCGACGGCAGCGCGCTCGCCGCCGCCTCGGCGCCGGCTTTCGCGGCCGGAGCCATCCCCTTGAATGCCGATTCAGCCAGCCCGACGTAGTCCTTGAACTGAGTCACCATGAGCCGAGCTGGGGAAACCCACCTGTTGAACACGTCGAAGGCGAGACTGCCATCCACCGTTGCTGATCCGGTAGCCCCTTCGACGATGTCACCCATCAGACCGTTTACCACGATTCCGTCACCGGTTGCGTTCCAGGTATGCCCGGTCAGGCCTAACGCTTTCAATGGATCGGTGAGCCAGGGCGCGTCGTTCGTGAGGCCCGCCATCTGCATCAGCGCCCTGGGTACGTCGTAGAGCCCCTGGGCGTTAGCGGCCGTGGTAGCGGCGTTGACGGTTGCGTTCAACTGTGAATACAACCCGTTGAGGCTAGTCGCGACCTGTGTGGGACTGAAAGGCGTCAAGGCAGTTGCCTGCGCCGTCGCTCCCGAGTAGCCGTACATCGCGGCCGCATCCTGTGCCCACATCTCGCCGTACAGCGCTTCGGTCGCTGCAATAGCGGCGGTGTTCTGCCCGAGAAAGTTCGTCGCCAGTAAAACCCCCAGGAGCGCCCGGTTGGCCGCAATCTCCGCTGGTGGGACAGTCGCGGCAAAGGCCGCCTCGTAGGCGCTCGCCGCCGCAACAGCCCGGGCGCCTGCGTCCTGCGCCAGCGATGCAGTGTTGGTCAGCCACGAAATCTGGGGCCATGAAGCACCGGCCATGGCAGCAGCCGAAGTCCCTTGCCAGGGCCCGTCCATCAGGGTGGTGATTACCGCGGTGTACGCGGATGCGACGGTCTGCAATTCGCCAGCCAGTGATTCCCAGGCTGCGGCCGCGGCCAGCATCGGTCCAGAACCCGGCCCCGCGTACATCAACGCCGAATTGACTTCCGGCGGTAGCTGCGCGAAATCCACAATGATTCCTAACCGACCAGAGCCTGGTTGGCGGCTTCAGTGACGGCGTAGGAATTGGCGCTGATGCCCAACGTGGTCGCCAGTTGCTCCTGCACCGCCGCCGCTTCAGCAGCGATCTGCTGAAAAAGCTCGGCATGGGTGGCGAACTGCGTAGCGGCAAGCATCGAAACCAGGTCCGACGCGGCCGGCACCACCCCGGTCGTGGGTACAGCCGCCGCCGCGTTGCCGGCGCGCAGCATCGCGTTTATGGACAGCAACTCCCCCGCAGCACCAGCCAACTCGTCGGTTTGGGCCAGCATGATCGACATGACATTTCCTCCTGATGTCCCCGCATATCAACAACTTCAATGGTCAGCGACCTCGTCGTCGTTGCACCTCCGAAGTGATCCGACGCCACGCTAAGTCAGACATGCAGCAGAACCACAGGCTTCATACAGCCTGTTCATTGCGGAGTTAGAAATAATTCATTTGCTGAGGCATATCCGCAGGACCCCTACAGTCATTCTATGAATCATATATGTTTCATATATGAAGTGAGTAGTATATGAATGTTGGCTTATGGCTTGTAAAATGTCGCGTCATGGGCTAGGAACGTGTCCTCTTGCCGGCCACTGCCGCTAGTTGCCCTGGGCCATGCCCGGCCAACCCCACCCGAGCAATCCGACAGCCACGTTTCGCCGGCTCCATGCAGTCGGGCGCACTGTTTTTGGCGCCCGCCATCACGTCAAGCTCGCTTTGTAAGCAGCCTTGAAGGCTGGTGCGGGAGGTGAGGCGCCTCTATCGGAGCTTGGCTTCGCGGGGACTGTAATCAACGAGTTACCTCGCCCTTAACAGACGCAAAGTCCTGCGGTGGCACCAGGGGATAGTTGGTGAAAAACACCTGCGGCACGACTACGCCTTCGTGAGTGACCGGCGTCACTCGCGCGTTTGCTAAATGCGTAGGACAAACACTCCGACTTGGCGCGCGGGTGGCAATTGTGAACGCGAGGTGAACGCGCAGTTGCCTATCGCCCGCCGCGCGCATGGATCTACTCCTACCGCGTCGAGCGACTAGGGTCCGAACAGGCGATGCGTCCACAAGCCGATTGCCGCCGGCCTGGTGATCCTTACCTTGTCGGCCTGCGACTCTCACACAGCGACACCCTCCCGGGAGTCAATCCGCGGCAGGTCACGGTCATCGCATCGGGGCAAGTTCAGGGCGTCCCGGACACCTTGACCGCGAACGTGGCCATCGAATCCGCCGCGGCCGACGTCACCACCGCCATGAACCAGACCAACGAGCGTCAGCAGGGGTGATCAACGCACTGGTCGGCGCCGGGGCCTGGACCGCAGGGACATCCGTACCACGACAGTCAGTCTGCAGCCGCAGTACGCCACCCCCGAGACGAGCGGAACGACGACCATCACGGGCTACCGTGCCAACAACGGCATCGAGTTGAAGATCCACCCCACTGGCGCCGCGTCCAAGCTGCTGGCCCTCGTCGTCAGCACCGGCGGCGACGCCACCCAGATCGGCTCGGTCAACTACTCGATCGCCCACGACTCACAGTTGGTCAAGGACGCTCGGGCCCGCGCCTTCGAGGACGCCAAGAACCGCGCTCAGCAGTACGCCCGGCTCTCCGGGCTCAGCCTGGGCAAGGTCCTGTCCATCTCGGAGGCAACCGGCGCGACGCCCCCGCCCGCGCCACAGTCGGCGCCCCGCGCGTCGATGGCGCCGCTCAAACCGGGCCAGCAGACGGTGAGCTTCTCGGTGACGGCGGTCTGGGAGTTGACTTAGTTACTGGTAGACCCGCGGATCCAGGGTCCCGATGTACGACAGGTCGCGGTAGCGCTCGTCGTAGTCCAAGCCGTATCCGACCACGAAATCGTTGGGAATGTCGAAGCCCACGTAGGTGATGTCGACGTTGGCGCCCACCGCTTCGGGCTTGCGCAGCAGTGTGCACACCCGCAGTGACCGCGGATGACGGCTGGTCAGGTTGCGCAACAACCAGGACAGGGTCAAGCCGGAGTCGACGACGTCCTCCACGATCAACACGTCGCGGTCGTGGATGTCGCGGTCGAGGTCTTTGAGTATGCGCACCACTCCCGACGAGGACGTCGAGGATCCGTAGGAGCTCACCGCCATGAACTCGAACTGGGTCGGTAGCGGGATGGCGCGCGCCAGATCCGTCACGAACAGCACAGCGCCCTTCAGGACGGTGATCAACAGCAGGTCCTGACCGGTGGTGGCCGCCAGATCGCGGTAGTCCTCGCCGATCTGCTGGGCGAGCTCAGCGATGCGGCCCTGGATCTGCTCCTGGGTGAGCAGTACCGACTTGATGTCCCCCGGGTACAGCTCCGCCGTCACGTGCACAGCGTGCCACGCTTACCTGAGAACGACCAACGCAGGCGTCAAATTGGCTGCTGGCGCAACACAAGTACGCCGTCGCGCCGCCCCGCAAACAGGCGCTGCCCCGGCAGCCTGGACCCGACCGCCACCCCGCCTTGGCCGCGCCACGCGGTGACCAAAGTGTCCACCGCACGGATCTGCTTGTCGGTCAATCCGACCGCACCGCCGGCCAGCAGCCAACCGCGGATCACCCGCCGGCGCACCGGGGCCGCGAGCACCGCCAGCCCCGCGGCCTCGAGCCCCGCCCCGGTCGAAACCGACGGCAGCGCGTCGGCGGCGACCGTGTCGATGAAGTCGGTGTCCTCTCGCAAGGCAGTCGCGGTGCGCGCCAGCGCCTCGGCGACCCCGCCGCCCAGCACGTCCTCCAGCAGCGGCAGCACTTCACCCCGCAACCTGGCCCGGGTGAAGCGCCGATCCACGTTGTGCGGGTCCTGCCAGGGCGTCAGGCCGAGTTCGGTGCAGGCGGCGTGAGTGACCGCGCGTCGTACCCCCAGCAGCGGGCGGCACCACGGCGGATCGTACGGACGCATCCCGGCGAGGGACCGCGCGCCGGAACCGCGGCCCAACCCCAGCAACACCGTCTCGGCCTGATCATCGAGCGTGTGCGCCAGCAGCACCGGCCCGTCCCGGTGTGCTTCCAGCGCGGCGTAACGGGCGGTGCGGGCGGCGGCCTCCGGACCGCCCTCACCGGCCACCTGAACCCGCAGCACGTTCGCCGCGCAGCAACCGAGCGAAAGAGCCTGCGCCTGTGCGTTTTCGGCGACCGACGCGGAATCAGCCTGCAGGCCGTGGTCGACGATCAACGCGGTGGTGGGGCGCAGCCCCGCCGCAACCGCGGTCAGCGCCAACGAATCCGGCCCGCCGGACAGCCCCACGCACCAGCGATCGGCATCGCTGGTATAGCTCTGCGCGAATTCGCTTATCGCCCTGCGCAGTTGGGCTACAGAACCCTGTCGATCCATCGCTGTGGGTGCTCGATCTCGGCGGGCAGAGGCAGCGTCTCGGGACCCGTCCAGATCGTGTTGAACCGCTTCATCCCCACCCGGTCCACCACCTGGTCGACGAACGCCTTGCCGCGGGTGTACTGACTGAGCTTGGCTTCGAACCCCAGCAGTGCGCGCACCAACCGCTGCAATGGCGGCTGCTTGCGCAGGCGACGTTCGTCGAACTTGGCGCGGATAGCGGCGACCGACGGCACTACCACCGGCCCGACGGCGTCCATCACGTGCTCGGCGTGGCCTTCCAGCAGTGTCCCGAGCACCAGCAATTGGTCTAAAGCCTGCCGTTGCGGCTCGGACTGCACGGCGCGCACCAGGCCCAGGATGCCTTCGGGATGGGATTCGTCACGGCCCCGATTGCGGACGAACTCGGCGAGCCGCCCGGCCACCTCGCGGATGTCCTCGGTGGGCTCCTGGGTCAGCAGGCTCAGCGAACTCGACATGTGGCCGGCGATCCAAGGGTTGGCGGTGAACTGCACCCGGTGGGTCACCTCGTGCAGGCACACCCACAACCGGAAATCCGACGGGTCCACCTTCAACTGGCGTTCGACGGCGATCACATTGGGATAGACCAGGAGCAGCGTGCCGGTGTCCGGAGCGCTGAACGGGTCGTACTGCCCGAGAATGCCCGAGGACACGAAGGCCAGCACGGCACCCGTCTGGGCACCGGTGAGCCGGCCGGTGACAAAGCTGTGCGGCTTCTCGGCGCCGTTGGTCATGGCGCGCATCGACTCGGCGGCCGCCCTGATCCACTCCGACCGGTCCACGATCCGGGCCGGTGGTACGGCATCACCGGTGATCAGACCCGTGATGTCGCGGACCGGTGGCTCGGCCTGCTCGGCGGCCCGGGTCAATTCGTCCATCACCTGCTGCCGCGTGTAATCGGAGGTGACCGGACCTCTCCGGGCCAGCTTCTCCCCCACCGTGGCCGCGAACCGCCAGTCGACGGCGTTGCCCATCGAGAGTCCGGACGACCGGGACGTCGCAGGGTTCACGTCGTGCACCCGCAGAACCACAACTTGGTGGCCAGCGCGTCCATCGCGTTGCGCCCGTTCGGGCCGGCGTCGTTGGAGACGAAAGCGAAGGTGAGGACCCGTCCGCCGGCGTCGGTGAGGATGCCCACCAGCGAGTTCACCGCCGTCAGCGAGCCGGTCTTGGCGCGCAGCCAGCCGGCCGGGCCCTGGGTGGTGGCACGGTCCAGGAAGCGTTCGCCGAGCGTTCCGCTGCCCCCGGCGATCGGCAGCAGATCCAGCAGCGCCCGCAACGACGCCTGATCGGGTCCTGCGGCGGCCTGCATCACCCCGTCCAGGGTTCGCGCCGTCAGACGGTCGTTGACCGACAGCCCGCTGGAATCCACCAGCGCCGCGCCGGCGGTGTCCACGTGGGCGGTGTTGAGCCGGCTGGTGATGGCGTCGACAGCACCGGTGAAGCTCTGCGGCCGGTTGATGGCGGCGGCCACCTCGCGGCCGATGCACTCGGCCATCACGTTGTCCGAGGCGTTCATCATCTGCGAGAGCCGCTGGATCAGCGGCGCGGACTGCACCACTGCCAGTTGCCGCGCACCGGCCGGCGCCGTCGCGATGGTCACCGCCGCCGGGTCCAGACCGAGGGCGATCGCCAGCTGACGTCCGGCGTCCAGTGCCGGGGTCTTGGAACGTCGCGAGTTGACCGTGGTCGGCTGAATCCGTCCGGCGTCGATCATCGCGGACTCGATGGGCGCCACGTCCCCGTTGTCGATGTCGGCCGGGTCCCAGCCGGGCGCCAGCCCGGGACCGCTGAACGCCGAGGTGTCGACCTGCACGGCCGTCGGTGTCATGCCGCTGCGGTGCACCTGTTCGACCAGGTCGCTGATGCGCGCCGCACCCCGGTACCAGGTCTCCACACCGGGCGGGGCCGCCGACAGCGTCGGATCTCCCGCGCCCACCAGCACCACCGGACCCTGGGCAGCCTGACCGGCTGCCACTACGCGGGTGCTGATCCGCGCCTGGCGGTCCAGGGTCAACAGGGCGGCCGCCGCGGTCAGCACCTTGTTCGTCGACGCCGGCACCATCGGGAGATCGTCGAGCTGGCGCCACAACTCCTTGCCGGTCATGGCGTCGGTGATCCGGCCACCCAGCCGGCCCAGATTCGGATCGGCAACAGCGGGTGCCAGCGCTGCGGCCACCCCGCCGGGAGTGGGTGCGGCAACGTTGTCGGCGACGGGAGAAACCCCCGCCTTGACCGTCGGGGGCCGCGGCGGCGGGACCGGAGAGCGCGCCCCGCCAGTGCCGTGACCGCCCGTGGTGAAGAGCACCGCGGCGGCCACGACCGCCGCCACGAACGCGAGCACCACCAGCCCAACCAGCACGTGGGTGGACTTGCGCCAGCGTTTGGGGCTCATAGAGATCGCTGCACTCCTTCTTTTCGTGTCCCATTCTGCCGAATCGGCCGCCGAGCAGTGCCGCGGCACCTGCTGGACTACTGTGTACCCGTGCAATTCGACGTGACCATCGAAATCCCCAAGGGCCAGCGCAACAAGTACGAGATCGATCACGTGACCGGGCGAGTGCGTTTGGACCGCTACCTCCACACCCCGATGGCCTATCCGGCTGACTACGGCTTCATCGAGGACACCCTCGGTGAGGACGGGGACCCGCTGGACGCGCTGGTGCTGCTGCCCCAGCCGGTGTTCCCCGGTGTGCTGATCGAGGTGCGGCCGGTGGCGATGTTCCGGATGGTCGACGAGAAGGGCGGCGACGACAAGGTGCTGTGCGTGCCGTCCGGTGACCACCGGTGGGACCACGTGCAGGACATCACCGACGTCCCCCAATACGAGCTCGACGACATCAAGCACTTCTTCGAGCACTACAAGGACAACGAGCCCGGGAAGTTCGTCAAGGCCGCCGATTGGGTCGGCCGAGCCGAGGCCGAGGCCGAGGTGCAGCGCTCGGTGGAACGGTTCCAGGCCGAAGGGCACTGAACCTTCCGTCCGATAGTGTCGCCACGGTGACAGACGGCGCGGGCACCCCGGGAGCCACCGGCGCGTCGGTGGGGCCGGTCGCTCGCGGAAGTGTGGCGCGGGTCGGCACCGCGACGGCGGTGACCGCGCTGTGCGGCTATGCGGTGATCTACCTGGCCGCGCGCAACCTGGCGCCGAGCGGCTTCTCCGTCTTCGGGGTCTTCTGGGGGGCCTTCGGCCTGGTGACCGGCGCCGCGAACGGCCTGCTTCAGGAGACGACCCGGGAAGTCCGCGCGATGCAGTACCTCGACGTGCTCCCGGACGGCGCCAGGACCCATCCGCTGCGGGTGGCCGCCATGGTCGGGCTGGCCTCGGCCGCCGTGATAGCGGGCAGCGCGGCGCTGTGGAGCGGACGGGTCTTCGTCCAGGACCGCTGGCTGTCGGTGGCGTTGCTCAGCATCGGGCTGGCCGGGTTCTGCCTGCACGCGACGCTGCTGGGCACGCTGGCCGGTGTCAACCGGTGGGGCCAGTACGGCGCGTTGATGGTGACCGACGCCGTCATCCGGGTGGTGGTGGCGGCCGCCACCTTCGTCCTGAGCTGGGGGCTGGTCGGGTTTCTGTGGGCGACGGTCGCCGGCTCCGTGGCCTGGCTGATCATCTTGGCCACATCACCCGCGGCACGCGAAGCGGCCCGCTTGTTGACGCCCGGCAGCACATCGACGTTTCTGCGCGGTGCAGCCCACTCGATCACGGCGGCCGGCGCCAGCGCCATCCTGGTGATGGGATTTCCGGTCCTGCTGAAGCTGACGTCGACCGAGTTGGGCGCCGAGGGCGGTGTCGTGATCCTGGCGGTGACCCTGACCCGCGCGCCGCTGCTGGTCCCGCTGACGGCGATGCAGGGCAACCTGATCGCGCATTTCGTCGACGAGCGCAGTCACCGGCTGCGGGCACTGCTGTCACCCGCACTGCTGATCGCCGGCATCGGCGGGATCGGCGTGCTGCTCGCCGGGCTGCTGGGTCCGTGGTTGTTGCGGTTCGCCTTCGGCTCGCAATATCAGGCCAGCAGTGCGCTGCTGGCCTGGCTGACGGCCGCGGCGGTGGCCATCGCATTGCTGACCCTCACCGGCGCGGCGTCGGTGGCCGCTGCCTTGCACCGGGCCTATTCACTGGGCTGGGTCAGCGCCACCGTGGCCTCCGGGCTGCTGCTGGCGCTGCCGCTGGCCCTGGAGACCCGCACCGTCATCGGTCTGTTGTGCGGCCCGATGGTGGGAATCGCCGTCCATCTGGTCGCGCTCGGGCGGGGCCAACGCGTGTAATTTGGCCTTGAAATGGCTTCGCACATGGATCACTCCGATGTCTGGATCATCGTCCCGGCCTACAACGAAGCCGTCGTCATCGGCGATGTCGTCGCCGAACTGCGCACCGTCTTCGACCACGTCGTCTGCGTCGACGACGGCAGCGCGGACGACACCGGCGAGCTCG
Organism: Mycobacterium gordonae; assembly: GCF_002101675.1. Lineage (GTDB taxonomy): Bacteria > Actinomycetota > Actinomycetes > Mycobacteriales > Mycobacteriaceae > Mycobacterium > Mycobacterium gordonae. The sequence goes on from NZ_LQOY01000086.1 coordinate 9,222, forward strand.
CCCGGCAGGCCGGTGCATCCCTGGTGCGTCATCCGATCAACCTGGGCCAGGGTGCGGCCATCCAGACCGGCGTCGAGTACGCCCGCAAGCAACCCGGCGCCCGGGTGTTCGCCACCTTCGACGCCGACGGCCAGCACCGCGTCAAGGACGTCGTCAAGATGATCGACCGGCTCAACCGGGGTGACGTCGACATCGTGATCGGCACCCGGTTCGGCCAGCAGGTCGCCAACCGGCCACCGCTGCTCAAACGCATCGTGCTGCAGACCGCCGCGCGGCTGAGCCGTCGGGGCCGGCGGCTCGGCCTCACCGACACCAACAACGGCCTGCGGGTGTTCAACAAGACCGTCGCCGACGGCATGAACATCACCATGAGCGGCATGAGCCATGCCACCGAGATCGTCATGATGATCGCCGAAAACCATTGGCGCGTGGCCGAAGTGCCGGTCGAGGTGCTCTACACCGAATACTCGAAGTCGAAGGGACAGCCGTTGCTCAACGGCGTCAACATCATCTTCGACGGATTCCTGCGAGGAAGAATGCGGCGATGAAAAGAGCGACAGGATGAACTGGATCCAGGTGCTGCTGATCGGATCGATCATCGCACTCTTGGTGTTCCTGCTGCGGTCGCGGCGCAGTGCCCGGGCGCGGGCCTGGGTCAAGGTCGGCTACGTCCTGTTCGTGCTGCTCGGTGTCTACGCGGTGCTGCGACCGGACGACACCACACTGGTGGCGCACTGGTTCGGGGTGCGGCGCGGCACCGACCTCATGCTCTACGGGCTGATCATGGCGTTCAGCTTCACCACGCTCAGCACCTACATGCGGTTCAAGGACCTGGAATTGCGCTACGCCCGCCTGGCCCGCGCCATCGCGCTCGAGGGAGCCCAGCCGCCCGAGAACTGACCCCGCCTCGGCACCGCAACCAGCCCATTCAAGGATTACCGAAAGAAATCAGAAGTCTGTAGCTGCACTGTGGCCTGCGTCACCCTTGTCACTGAGGGCTGAACCGGCAGATTCCGTCGGCGAAAGGCAGTCTGATGGCAACAGCGGATCTCTTATCGTTCCAGCGCCGGGATAACTCGGCGCTCAGGGATGTCCACCCCGCCCTGGTCTTCAACCCGGGAACTGCACCGCTAACGGAAAAGCGAGGGGTACCGCTCACCCGGCGGCGGCAGCCAAAACCCATGGCGGTGTTGCTGGTAGCAGTTTTCGGCGCGTTCCTGGCGTTCCTGGACTCCACGATCGTCAACATTGCCTTCCCGGCGATCCAGACTTACTTTCGCGGCCAGGACATCGGCAGCCTGTCCTGGGTGCTCAACGGTTACAACATCGCGTTCGCCGCATTCCTCGTCGCCGGCGGCAAGATGGCGGACCTCCTCGGCCGCAAGCGGACCTTCATCTTCGGCGTTGTTGTTTTCACGGCAGCCTCTGCGTTATGCGCCATCGCCCCTACCGTCGAGTGGCTGATTCTGTACAGGGTCCTGCAAGGCATCGGGGCGGCTGTGTTGGTGCCGGCCTCACTGGCGCTCGTGGTGGAGAGCTTCGACGCCGCCCGCCGCGCACATGGCGTGAGCCTGTGGGGTTCGGCCGCCGCAATAGCCTCGGGCCTGGGCCCTCCGATCGGTGGCGCACTGATCGACGCGTTCAGCTGGCGCTGGGTCTTCCTGGTGAACCTTCCGCTCGGCCTCGTCGCCGTGATCGTGGCGCGGCGAGGCCTGGTCGAGAGCCGCGCGTCGGGGCGGCGGCGGATGCCGGACTGGCGGGGTGCTGTCCTGATTGCCGTTTCGCTGGGGTTGTCGACGCTCGGACTCGTCAAAGGCCCGGACTGGGGATGGCTGAGTCCCGCGACCATCGGCTCGATGGCGACCGGGGCCGCCGCGATGGTCGGGTTCGTGTGGAGTTCGCGACGGCACCCCGCCCCGCTCATCAATCCAAGCTTGCTGCGCATTCGGTCCTACGTGGTCGGCAACGTGTTGACGATCGTCGGCAGTGCCGGCTTCTACGCCTATCTGTTGACCCACGTTTTGTTCCTGCATTACGTGTGGGGTTACTCGCTGCTGCGTGCGGGCATGGCGATAACCCCCGCCGCATTCGTCGCGGCGGTTGCAGCTGCCCTGCTGGGCCGAGTCGCCGACCGACACGGATATCGGATGATCGTCGTCATTGGCGCGCTGATCTGGACGAGCAGTCTGCTGTGGTACCTCTACCGGGTCGGTTCCACACCAAACTTTGTTGGGGAGTGGCTGCCGGGCCAGTTGCTGCAAGGCCTTGGAGTAGGCGCAACCCTGCCGTTGCTGGGCAGCGCCGCGCTGTCCGGCCTGAGCGCGGCCAGCGGCTACGCGACGGCTTCAGCCGTGGTCACCAGTGCCCGTCAGGTCGGCTCCGTGATCGGCATCGCGCTGCTCGTCGTGCTGGTCGGAACGCCAACTCGCGCGTCAGCCGAAGAAGCCCTGCACCGTGGATGGACGATGGCCGCCGTCTGCTTTGGTGCAGTCGCGATTGGTGGAGTATTTCTGGGCCGCACCCGGCGTTCTGAGGCTGGCGAAGCGGACCCCACGCCACAACCGACCTCGGCGCCGGCGCAGACCGTCCGCCCGATGTCGGTGCCACCCCCTCGAGTACCGGCCTCGTCCGGCTATGTCGACCCGCTGGGTAGCCTGCCGCTGTTCGCCGGGCTGGACGCGGGCGTCCTGGCTCAGCTGCGGCGCACCGCCCAGCACTTCGAACTGCATGCCGGAAAGTACCTGTTTCGCGCCGGTGATCCGGCGGACGCACTCTACGTGCTGTGCAACGGTCGGTTGCAGGTGCTGCACGACGACCAGGTGGTCAGGAACTTGAGCCGTGGCGATGTTGTCGGTGAACTCGGACTGCTGACGGACGCACCCCGCTGCGCATCGGTCCGGGCGGCTCGTGACTGCACACTGGTGCGCATTACCAAGCCACACTTCAGCGAAATAGCAGACGCCGGAGTGCTGGCCGTATTGGCGCGAAATCTGGCCACCCGGCTACACCAGACGGTGCCGCCGATCGCTCCGCGCCAGGCCCCAGTGGCGGTGATCGCCGTCATCGGGGTCGACCTGAGCGCACCCGTACCCATGGTCGCCAGCGAACTGACGAGCGCTCTGTCGACCTGGTTGCGGGTGGTGGACCCTGGGCGCGTCGATCGATACGGGTTGGAGCGCGCCGAGCAGGCCGCAGACAAAGTGATCCTGCACGCGGCGGCCGATGGTGGTGCCTGGCGAGACTTCTGCCTTCGCGTCGCTGACCGGATCGTGCTGGTTGCCGGCAACCCAGCACCTCCCCCGCGACTGCCGGAACAAGCACAAGGCGCCGATCTCGTGCTGGCGGGGTGGCCGGCCAATCGTGCCAACCGGCGCGACTGGGAGCATTTGATGACACCGCGCTCGGTCCATATCGTCCGAGCCGGCAACACTTCCGCAGACTTGCGACCACTCGCCGCGCGAATCGCAGGCCGCTCGGTCGGACTGATACTCGGCGGTGGGGCTGCGCGAGCATTCGCCCACCTGGGGGTGCTCGAAGAGCTTGAGGCCTCCGGCGTGGTGGTCGATCGCTTTGCCGGGACCAGTATGGGCGCGATCATCGCGGCATTTGCGGCCACCGGCATGGACGCTGCGGCAGTGGACGCCAACGTCTATGAGTACGGCGTGCGCAACAACCCGATAAGCGACTACACCCTGCCCACTAAAGGCCTGATCCGCGGCCGGCGCAGTCAGGCAGGTCTGCACGCTTGCTTCGGGGAAACGCTTGTCGAGGAGCTGCCCCGAGAGTTCCGTTGCGTCAGCGTTGACCTGCTGGCCCGGCGAGCCGTCGTCCACCGCCAGGGACGCCTCGCCGATGTCGTGGCCTGTTCGGTGCGGCTACCGGGCCTATACGCGCCCCTGGCCTACGGTGGATCGCTGCACGTCGACGGTGGCGTGTTGGACAACCTGCCGGTGACATCCTTAAGCAGGCACGAAGGTCCGCTGATTGCAGTCGGCATCGGCGGCCGCCGTTCGGAAGCGAGCACCGCGGCGCCTCGCCACGCCCTCTCACCGCAGGTTCCGGGCATCATGGACACGCTGATGCGCACCATGACGATCAGCAGCGGGATCAGCCAGTCAGCCGCTTCTGGAAGGGCCGACCTGCTGATTCAGCCTGAGACGAACGACATCGGCCTGCTCGAGTGGCACCAGATCGATCGCGCTCGTGAAGCTGGACGGGTCGCGACCCGAGCGGCCATGGAGCAGATCATCGACCTGGTCCAACGGTGAGCGGATGGCCATCGCCGATCTGCAGACATTCACCGGGCTGACCGATGCCGATATCGACAACGTGGCCCGTGAGTTAGACGCAATCCGGACCGACGTCGAGAATTCGCGCGGCGAACGCGACGCGCGCTACATCCGGCGCACGATCGTGTTGCAGCGTGCGCTCGAGGTCGCGGGTCGGCTCGCCCTGACCGCCGGATCCTCTCGCGCGGGATGGTGGGCCGGAGCTGTAACCCTGGCACTGGCCAGGATCATTGAGAACATGGAGATCGGTCACAACGTCATCCATGGACAGTGGGACTGGATGAACGACCCGGAAATCCACTCGTCTTCCTGGGAGTGGGACATGGCCGGCAGCGCAGCGCACTGGCGGTTCACCCATAACTTCCAGCACCACAAATACACGAACGTGCTGGGCATGGACACGGACTTGGGTTACGGTTTCCTGCGCGTGACGCACGAGCAGCGCTGGCGCTGGCACCACATTGGCAACGTCCTGTTCAACGCCATGCTCACGCTGGGCTTCGAATGGGGCGTCGCCCTGCAAAACAGCCGATCGGAGATCCGCAAGCTGTTCACCACACAAGACGGTTCGGCAAGGGCTTCGTTGCGGCAGAGGTGGTCCAAGGCAATCAGTCAAGTAGTGAAGGACTACGTCGCGGTCCCGCTGCTGACAGCACTGTCGCCCCGCGCAACCGTACGTTCGACGTTGACCGCAAACCTGGTGGCCAATGCGATACGCAACGCATGGGCGTACTCCGTAATTTTCTGCGGACACTTTCCTGATGGCGCGGAAAAGTTCACCGAACATGACGTGAGCGTTGAGAAGAAAGGCGAATGGTATTTACGGCAGCTACTGGGCAGCGCGAACATCGAAGCCGGACCACTACTGGCGTTCTTGACCGGCAACCTGTGTTATCAGATCGAGCACCACCTCTACCCTGATCTGCCGAGTAATCGGCTCGCAGAGATTGCCGTTCGGGTGCAGGCGGTCTGCCGGAAGTATCGGCTGCCCTATACCAGTGGCTCGTTCGTCGTCCAATACGCGCAATCGTGGCGCACGGTCGCCAAGCTCTCTCTGCCCGCACTGGGAAGACAACGGCGGGTAAGGCGGTTCGGGCCGGTCGTCATGTAATGGGCTTTTCCACCAGCCGCCGACAGGGGCTGATTGCCTCTACTCGACGATCAGACGACGAGCACGAGGGCGAGTCGATGGAGATTAACGCGGGCGAGGCGCTGATCGGGAACGGCGGCCTGTGGCACGCCGCGGTGGCCAACCACACCATGGCGCATGCCCGGCTCTGACGGTCAACAAGTGAATCAGCCGCTCAGCATTCGCGAGAGCCGGTACGCCGCTTCGAGCCATGGCTTCATGAGCTCATCGACGGACGTGCGCAGGCCGGCTTTCCCGAGGCCGGGGATGCGCACCCGTCCCGGGATGCGGTAGCCGCCGGCAAATCACAGAGCGTGCTTGTGCTGCCGGAAGTACTCCACCGTGCGACGCACACCCTCATCCAGATTCACGGCCGGCCGCCAGCCCAAAACGTCTGCGGCCAAACCGATGTCGAGGCAGGAGCGCTTCAGGTCGCCCAGCCGGGGCGGGTAGAACTCCGGGTCGTCGGGGCCACCGACCGCCGCCGCGACGGCGGTGTGCAGTTGCCGGTCCGAGGTCTCGATGCCGGTGCCGATATTGAAACGCTGCCCGCCCCCGGCTTCGCCGGACGCCTTGACGAAGGCGTCGACGACGTCGTCGACGAACACGTAGTCGCGGGTGTTGGAACCGTCACCGAAAACCTTGGTGGACCTGCCTTCCAGCAGCGCCTGGGCGAAGATCGCCACCACGCCGGCCTCACCGTGCGGGTCCTGGCGCGGCCCGTAGACGTTGGCGGGCGCGATGTGCGAGCAGTCCAGGCCGTAGAGGTGCCGGAAGGTGTTCAGGTAGATCTCGCCGGCCACCTTTCCCGCGGCATAGGGCGAAGCAGGATCGGTGGGCACCGTCTCGGCCGTCGGATACTGGGGCGGCACACCGTAGATGGACCCGCCCGAGGAGGTGTGCACCACCTTGCGCACCTGTGCGCGCTGCGCCGCCTCGGCCAACCGGATGGTGCCGATCACGTTGACCGAGGCATCGAACTGGGGGTTGGCCACCGAGCGCCGGACATCGATCTGGGCGGCCAGGTGAAACACCACCTCCGGCCGGTGCTCGGCGAGGATGGCGTCGAGGTCCGATGTCACGATGTCGGCCTCGACGAAAACGTGCGCCGGGTTGTCAGCCAGATGCTCGAGGTTCGTCGCGCGGCCGGTCGCGAAGTTGTCCAGGCCTACCACCGTGTGCCCGTCGGCCAGGAGACGGTCGACTAGCGTCGACCCGATGAAACCGGCTGCCCCGGTGACCAGTGCTCGCACCGGCCCACCATACCGAGTCGTTGCGGTGGCAGCCGCGCTGATCATCACCCAGCTGGGCGTTCGTGCCGTGCTGGCCTTCGGCGGCTACTTCTATTGGGACGATCTGATTCTCATCGGCCGGGCCGGCACCCAGGGCCTGTTTTCGCCGTCCTACCTGTTCGACGACCACGACGGGCATGTCATGCCGGGAGCCTTTCTGGTGGCCGGGGTGATCATCCGGATGGCGCCGCTGGTCTGGACGTGGCCGGCGATCAGCCTGGTAGTACTTCAGCTGCTGGCCTCGCTGGCGCTGCTGCGGGCGTTGTACGTGATCCTGGGCTGGCGGCCGGTGCTGCTGATTCCTTTGACCTTTGCGCTGTTCACCCCGTTGGGCGTGCCGGGGTTTGCGTGGTGGTCGGCCGCGCTGAACTCGCTGCCGATGCTGGCGGCGCTGGCCTGGGTGTGCGGGGACGCCGTGCTGCTGGTTCGCACCGGCAACCAGCGCTACGCGGTGACGGGTGTGCTGGCCTACCTCGGCGGCCTGCTGTTCTTCGAGAAGGCGGCGGTGATCCCGTTCGTCGCCTTCGCGGTGGTGGCGTTGTTGTGCCACGTGTCCGGTGCGCCCGGCTTGCGGGCGGCGTGGCGCGGCGGTGTCCGGCTCTGGGTCGCGTCGCTGGCGCTGACCGCCTGCTGGGTGGCGCTGTATTTGACGGTGGTGAACCAGCGCCGCTGGAGTTCGGATCTGGCGATGACGTGGGCGCTGTTGCGCCGGTCGATCACGCACGGCATCGTGCCGGGTCTGGCCGGTGGGCCGTGGGACTGGGCGCGTTGGGCGCCGGCCTCGCCCTGGGCTACGCCACCGCTGCCGGTGATGCTGCTGGGCTGGCTGGTTCTGGTTGCGGTGCTTGCTGTTTCGCTGTTACGCAAGCGCCGCATCGGATGGGTGTGGCTCACCGCGGCCGGCTACGCGGTGGCCTGTCAGGTGCCGATCTATCTGATGCGGTCCTCCCGGTTCACCGCCTTGGAGCTGGCGCAGACGCTGCGGTATTTCCCCGACCTGGTTTTCGTGCTGGCGTTGCTGGCCGCGGTCGCGTTCACGGCACCGAACCGGGAGGGCTCGGGCCGGCTGGACTCGTCCCCGCTGCGCACCGCGCTGACAAGCCTTGTGGCGCTGGCGTTTCTGGCCAGCAGCCTGTACTCGACAGCGACGTTCCTGACATCGTGGCGCGACAATCCGGCCGAGCCCTACCTGAAGAACGCCGAAGCCGGTCTGGCCCGCGCTGACGCCCCCCTGCTGGATCAGGAAGTCGACCCGCTGGTGCTGCAGCGGGTCGCCTGGCCGGAGAACCTGACCAGCCACATGTTCGCACTGTTGCGTGACAGGCCCGAATTCACCTCTGCCACAACGCAATTACGGATGCTTAACAGCAAGGGCCAGCTGGTCGCCGCGCGGGTCACCTGGGTCCGCACCATCACGCCGGGTCCCGTCCCGCAGTGCGGCTACTTCGCCCAGCCCGATCAGCCGACACGCCTGGTCCTGGACGGCCCGTTACTGCCCGCCGACTGGACCGTTGAGTTGAATTACCTGGGCAACAGCGACGGCTCGATGCTGCTCGCCCTGTCCGAGGGACCCGAGGTCAAGGTGCCGGTCCACCCGGGGCTGAACCGCGTCTACGTCCGGTTGCCGGGCGCCGGGGACGCCATCTCGGTCCGGGCCGGCACCGCCGCCCTGTCCCTGTGTCTGGCGTCGGGACCGGTCGGCTTTCTGGCGCCGCTGTGAGCCGTGGGATGAAACGTTCGGGGCCGCAATCCCGATACCCTGGTTGATCGATCAGTCCAGGCGGGAGGGCAGAGTTGTCGCAACTGTTCGCGGTTCCTGAGCTGATGGTTTCGGCCGCAACGGACCTGGCCGGCATCAAGTCGGCGCTGAGCGCCGCGAACGCCTGTGCGGCGCTGCCCACCTCCACCGTGCTGGCCCCCGCCGGCGACCAAATCTCGGCCGCGGTCGCGACGCTGTTCTCCGGACACGGGCAGCAGTACCAGGCGTTCAGCGCCCAGGCCGAAGCGCTGCACCAGCGGTTCGTGCAGTTGTTGACGTCGGGCGCCGGGGCCTACGCGGCCGCCGAGGCCGCCAACGCCGGCCCGCTGCAGCCGTTACTCGACCTGGTCAACGCGCCAACCCAGACGTTGCTGGGGCGCCCGCTGATCGGAAACGGTGCCAATGCGACGACGCCGGGAGGCGACGGCGGGGCGGGCGGCCTGCTGATCGGCAACGGCGGCAACGGCGCGGCCGGCGGGGCCGGACAGGCCGGCGGCGCGGGCGGGCAGGCCGGCCTGATCGGCAACGGCGGAATGGGCGGCATCGGCGGCATGGGTGCCGCCGGGGGTGCCGGCGGCAGCGGCGGCTGGCTGCTGGGTAACGGCGGCAGCGGCGGAGCAGGTGGTCTGGGCGGCGGCATCGGCGGCGCCGGCGGCGTTGCCCGGGTGATCGGCTTCGGGGGTGCCGGCGGTGGGGGCGGAACCGGCGCGCCGAGTGCGACCGGCGGCGGCGGTGGCGCCGGCGGCCAGGGCGGCTTCCTGTTCGGCGGCGGCGGCAACGGCGGGGCAGGCGGATTGGGCGGCGCGGCAGACGGCAGCGGGTTGGGCGGTAACGGCGGCATCGGCGGAGCGGGCGGGGCCGCGGGCCTGGTGTACGGCAACGGCGGGGTGGGCGGCTTCGGCGGTCAGGGCGGCGAGGCCTTCTCCTCCCCGACAGGCGTGGGAGGCAACGGGGGCGCCGGCGGCCAAGGCGGTGACGCCGGCTGGGTCGGCACCGGCGGAAACGCCGGCGGTGGCGGCGCGGGCGGAATCGGCGGCATCGGTGGGTCCGGCGGCAGCGGCGGCAACGGCGGGGCCGGTGGCTCGGCCAAGATTCTCGGCACCGGCGGCAACGGCGGGGCCGGCGGAGTCCCCAGCCCACCGACCGGGGCGGCCACCGGCGGGAACGGCGGGCTTGGCGGCGCCAAGGGCGTGATCTTCGGGGCGGTCGGCTTGGCGGGACCCGACGGCTGAGCGTTGCCGCCTGGATAGCATCCAGGCATGACTTCCTACGAGACCCTCGACTTCACGCAAGACGGGCCGGTCACCCGGATCGCACTCAACCGGCCGGACGCGGCGAACAGCATCAACGACGTGCTGGGCCGCGAATTGATGGATGCGGCGAGCCGGTGCGATGTCGCGGAGACTAAGGTCGTGCTGCTCACCGGCAAAGGGCGGTTCTTCTGCGCCGGAGGCGATTTGGGTGCGATGGCACGTTCGCCGCTGGGCGCGGGCCGCTTCGTCAAGGGCCTCGCCGACGACCTGCACCGGGCCATCTCAACGTTCGCCCGCATGGACGCGGTCCTGATCGTCGCTGTCAACGGCGCGGCGGCCGGAGCTGGGTTCAGTCTCGCGTTGATCGGCGATCTGGTGTTGGCCGCCGAATCGGCGTCCTTCACGATGGCCTACACCAAGGCGGGGCTGAGCCCCGACGGCAGCTCGTCGTACTACCTGCCGCGGCTGATCGGAGTGCGGCGCACGCAAGAGCTGATGCTGACCAACCGGCGGCTGTCGGCTACCGAAGCGGCGGCGTGGGGAATGCTCACCGAGGTCGTGCCCGATGACGCGCTGACCGACCGCACGGAGGCCTTGGTCAACGAGTTTCGTTCTGCTGCAAAGCTGTCCAATTCTTCGGTGAAGAAGCTGATGCTGCTGAGCTTCAGCAACGGCCTGGAGGAACAGATGGAGATCGAGGGCCGCATGATCGCGGCCTGCGCCGGCAGTCCAGACGGGCAGGAGGGCATCGACGCCTTCCTGGCCAAGCGTCGGGCCGAGTTCGCCTGACCCTAGGCAGGCCAGAGCAACGCGGGGTACGCCCCGGGTGGCGGCCAGGCATGGTCGTTGCGGTAAGCCCAGGTCTCCCACGGGTTGTCGTAGTAAGCCGCCGTCAAGATCAGCCGGGACAAGTCCAATTCGGGGTGCAACAACCAGTACCCGGTTCCGACGGCGGTTCCGCCGACCGTCCAGGCGTAGTAGCTGGCCGAGAAGAGCGGGCCGAAGATCCTGTTTTGCCAGACGTGCAGCTCTTCATGGTTGAGCATGAGGTCTACGGCCTTCGGGCTGTAGCCGAGATGAGTGGTGACATTGCCGAACGTGGTGGCGTAGCCGGAGAGCCCGATACCGCCGCGGTAGACGTGCGAGCCGGCCAGTGCGCTCAGCGCCGGGTCGTAATTCGAGTTCGGCGTGAACTCGTTGACGATCTGCACGCCGTAGCCCAGCGCCGTCCCGGGAAACCCCCAGGTGTAGTCCAGGATGAACGCGGCCCAACCCCGGGGGTTGTTGAAGTCGTAGATGGCGAACTGGCGGCGGATGAAGCCGGTCGAATCCAACAGCGCCGAGTTCGCGGCCTCGGCAGTCGCATACGACTCTGCCGCTTTCTGAATCGACTGTCCGAACTGTCCGAGCAGCGCGCTGGTCTGCTCGCCGATCGCCTGATACTGCTGACCGAATCCGGCGAACAGTTCGGCCACCGCCACCGATATCTCGTCCGCGGCAGCGGAGGCGAGCGCCGTGGTCGGCGCCGCGGCGGCCACCCGCGCGGCTTCGAGGCCCGAACCGATGCCGGCCACGTTCGCCGTCGCGGTCGCCAGCACCTCCGGGGCCACGACCAGCTGCGACATGCGGTTACTCCCCCTTCGACCACCCCGGTAGGAGATGGAGCCGCCTAGGAGAATCGAACTCCTGACCTATTCATTACGAGTGAATCGCTCTACCGACTGAGCTAAGGCGGCCGTGCCCTCGCGGGCGGCACGAGTCTAACGCAGTTGCTGGCCGATGGTGGCGACCATGGCGTCGACGGCGAACTTGGGTTTGACATTGATGGCCAGCGCTTCACGGCATTCCAGCACGGCCTCGATGCAGCGCAGCAACCGATCGGGGGTGGCGTGCCCGGCCAGCGACGCGACCCGCTCGGCCATGTCGGGGTGGTTCGCGCGCACCTGGCCGGCGTCCGCCGAGACCACCAGCGCGTCCCGGAAATAGGTGGCCAAGTCGATCAGCGCCCGGTCCAGAGCGTCGCGCGAGGCCCTGGTCTGGCGTGATTTCTGCCGTCGCTCCAGGTCCTTGATCGCGCCGGCGGCGCCGCGCATCGCCCCGGCCGCGCCTTTTCCGGTGCCGCCGGCACCGAGCGCGGTGCGCAATTCTTCCGTCTCGACCTCGGCCCGTCCGGCGGTGAGTGCTACCGCCTCTGCTTCGGCCGCCGCCACCAACTCCTCGGCGGCGGTGTAGGCGCGGGCCGGCCGCGCCGCGTCACGAACCAGCTCCAGCGCCTGCTCGCGCCGCTGCCGGGCCTCCGGGTCGGTGGCCAGCCGGCGCGCCCGACCGACGTGCCCGCCGCTGACGGACGCCGCCCAGCCCGCCGTGTCGGCGTCGAGTCCGTCGCCGTCGATGAGCACCTGCGCAATGGCCTCGGTGGGTGGTGTCACCAGCGCCACGTGCCGGCACCGGGAGCGCAAGGTGATCGCGATGTCCTCGGGGTCCACCGACGGGGCGCACAACAGGAACACCGTCGACGGCGGCGGTTCCTCGACGACCTTCAACAGGGCGTTCCCGGCGCCTTCGGTCAGCCGGTCGGCGTCCTCGATCACCACGATCTGGTGACGACCAGTGGTCGGCCGCCGCGACGCGACCTGCACGATCCCCCGCATCTCGTCGACCCCGATGGACAGACCCTCGGGAATGACCCGCCTGACGTCGGCGTGGGTGCCGGCCATCGTGGTGGTACAGGCCCGGCAGCTACCGCACCCCGGTTCGTCCTCCGACGTGCACTGCAGCGCCGCCGCGAAACACAGAGCGGCCACCGAACGGCCGGAGCCCGGTGGTCCGGTGATCAGCCAGGCATGTGTCATATGTCCTTCGCCCGGCACGTTGTGAGGGGAATCACCACGTGCGGACTTGGCAGCCGCGAGCAGCTCGGCTTCCACCGCCCGCTGGCCTACCAGCCGCGTAAACACCCCGCTCATCATCGGCAACAGTAGTGAGAACCCCCGACGGAGACCGATCAGCATCCGTTTTGCGACGAATCCGTGATCTTTCGGCAACTTTCGCCCACGTCGCGCGCCCTGCCGGGGACACTTTTAGTTACCGGCGAGTCCCCGCTGACCGATACGGTGGGTGCGTGACCATGGCATCAACACTCCCGCGGCGAATCAGCGCGTTCGCCCGTTGGGTGGTGCGCACACCATGGCCGGTTTTTTCGTTGAGCATGCTGCAGGCCGACATCATCGGAGGCCTGTTCGTACTCGGTTTTCTGCGCTACGGTCTGCCGCCGCACGACCGGATCGAGCTCGGTGATCTGCCGCCGCTGAACGTCGCCATCTTCATCAGCTCGGTGGTCTTCCTGTTCTTCGCCGGGTTCGCCTGGAATCTCAAGTTGCTGGTGCCCGTTTTCCGCTGGCAACGCCGCGACAATCTGCTGGTCGAGGCCGACCCGACCACTACCGAGCTGGCCCGCACCCGCGCGCTGCGCATGCCCTTCTACCGCACGTTGACCAGCGCTGCTTCTTGGGCGGTCGGAAGCGTGATCTTCATCCTGGCCAGCTGGTCGGTGGCCCGGCAAGCCGCACCGGTAGTGGTGGTCGCCACCGCGCTGGGCGCCACCGCCACGGCGATCATCGGTTACCTGCAGTCCGAACGGGTGCTGCGTCCCGTCGCGGTCGCCGCGCTGCGCAGTGGCGTGCCGGAGAGTGTGCGGGCGCCCGGCGTGATCCTGCGGTTGATGCTGACCTGGGTGCTGTCGACGGCCGTGCCGCTGCTGGCCATCGTGCTGGCGGTGGTCTCGGACAAGATCGCGCTGCTGCACGCCTCGCCGGAGAAGCTGTTCAACCCGATCCTGCTGCTGGCGCTCGCGGCCCTGGGCATCGGAGCCGCCAGCACGCTGCTGGTGTCCATGTCCATCGCCGACCCGCTGCGCCAGCTGCGCTGGGCGTTGTCGGAGGTGCAGCGGGGCAACTACAACGCACACATGCAGATCTACGACGCCAGCGAGCTCGGACTGCTGCAGTCCGGCTTCAACGACATGGTGCGTGACCTGTCCGAGCGGCAGCGGCTGCGCGACCTGTTCGGCCGTTACGTGGGCGAGGACGTGGCCCGCCGGGCCCTCGAGCGGGGCACCGAGCTGGGCGGGCAGGAGCGCGACGTCGCGGTGTTGTTCGTGGACCTGGTCGGTTCCACCCAGCTGGCCGCGTCACGGCCGCCCGTCGAGGTGGTCCACCTGCTCAATGAATTCTTTCGCGTCGTCGTCGACACCGTCGGCCGGCACGGCGGGTTCGTCAACAAGTTCCAGGGTGACGCCGCGCTGGCGATCTTCGGCGCGCCGATCGAACACCCCGATGGCGCCGGTGCCGCCCTCGCCGCGGCCCGCGAGCTGCACGACGAACTGATTCCCGTGCTGGGCTCCGCCGAGTTCGGCATCGGCGTCTCGGCAGGCCGCGCCATCGCCGGACACATCGGCGCGCAGGCACGCTTCGAGTACACCGTCATCGGCGACCCGGTCAACGAAGCCGCCCGGCTCACCGAGCTGGCCAAGCTCGAGGCGGGGCACGTACTGGCATCGGCGATCGCGGTCAGCGGCGCGCTGGACGCCGAGGCACTGTGCTGGGACGTGGGGGAGGTGGTGTTTCTGCGTGGCCGCGCCGCACCCACCCAGTTGGCACGCCCGTTGAAGCTTGCCGATCCTGAAGAAGCCACCCGCGACGCGCAGGAGATATCCAGCGACGTGAGCGGCTAGGTCCGCTTGGCGGCCTTCTTGGCCGGCGCCTTCTTCGCGGGCGCCTTGCGGGCGGTCTTCTTCGCGGTGCGTTTCACCGGGCCGCGGGCTCGGCGGTCGGCCAGCAACTCCGCGGCCCGCTCGTCGGTGATGGACAAGACGTCGTCACCCTTGCGCAGGCTCGCGTTGGTCTCTCCGTCGGTGACATAGGGCCCGAAGCGGCCGTCCTTGATCACCATCGGCTTGCCCGAAGCCGGGTCGTTGCCCAGCTCCCGCAGCGGAGGCGCGGACGCGGCCTGGCGCCCCGAGCGTTTGGGCTCGGAGTAGATTTTGAGCGCTTCGTCGAGGGTGATGGTGAACATCTGCTCCTCGGTTGCCAGCGACCGGGAATCGGTGCCGCGCTTCAAGTACGGGCCGTAGCGCCCGTTCTGGGCGGTGATCTCCTCGCCGGAGGCGGGGTCCACGCCGACCACCCGGGGCAACGACAGCAGCTTCAGCGCATCCTCGAGAGTCACCGTCTGAAGATCCATGGTGCGCAGCAAGGAACCGGTGCGAGGCTTGGGTCCGGTGGGCTTCTTGCCCTTCTTGGCTCCAGCTCCGGCAGATCCGTCGTCGCCCTCGGATTTCGGCAGCACCTCGGTCACATACGGTCCGTACCGGCCATCCTTGGCCACGATCTCGTGTCCCGTCGCCGGGTCCACTCCGAGCACCCGCCCCTCTTGCGGAGTTGCGAAAAGCTCTTCTGCCACTTCAAGAGTCAGCTCGTCGGGAGTGAGCGAGTCGTTCAGATTGGCCCGTTGCGGAGTCGGTTCACCGTCGTCGCCGGTCACCGTGCGTTCCAGATACGGCCCATTCTTGCCGACGCGCACGAAGACCGGCCGGCCCTCGGCGTCGTCAAAGACCTTGATGGAGTTGACTTCCCGCGCGTCGATGCCTTCGAGATTGACGCCGACCAGCTTCTTCAGGCCGCCGGAGCGGGCCACCGAGTCGGGCACCCCGTGATCGCCACCGAAGTAGAAGTTGTTGAGCCAGTTGGTGCGTCGCTCGTTGCCGGAGGCGATGGCGTCGAGCTCGTCCTCCATCGCCGCGGTGAAGTCGTAGTCGACCAGCCGGCCGAAATGCTGTTCCAGCAGGCCGATTACCGCGAACGCGATCCAGGACGGCACCAGGGCGCTGCCCTTCTTGTATACGTAGCCGCGGTCCTGAATGGTCTTGATGATCGACGAGTAGGTGGACGGACGGCCGATGCCCAGCTCTTCGAGCGCCTTGACCAGCGAGGCCTCGGTGTAGCGTGCGGGCGGATTGGTGGAGTGGCCGTCGGGCGTCAGCTCGATAGCGGCCAGCCGCTGGCCCGGCGACACGTTCGGCAGCCGGCGTTCGGCGTCGTCGGCCTCGCCGCCGGCTAGTTCGTCGACGGTTTCCACGTAGGCCTTCAGGAAGCCCGGGAAGGTCAGGGTGCGCCCGGACGCAGAGAAGACCACCTGCTGCTCACCGGCGCGGCCTTCGATGCGCAGGCTCAGCGTGGTGCCCCGCGCGTCGGCCATCTGCGAGGCCACCGTGCGCTGCCAGATCAGCTCGTAGAGCCGGAACTCGTCACCGTCGAGTTCGCGTCGCACGGCGTCCGGCGTCGCGAACGTCTCTCCGGCGGGACGGATGGCCTCGTGCGCCTCCTGGGCATTCTTCACCTTGCGGGTGTACTGCCGCGGTGAGGGCGACACGTATTCCTCGCCGTAGAGCTGCCGCGCCTGGTTGCGCGCGGCGGTGATAGCCGACTGCGACAGGGTCGTCGAGTCGGTTCGCATATACGTGATGTAGCCGTTCTCATACAGCCGCTGCGCGATGCTCATGGTGCGTTCGGAGGAGAACCGGAGCTTGCGGCCGGCTTCCTGCTGCAGCGTGGACGTCATGAACGGCGGATAGGGACGACGGGTATAGGGCTTCTCGTCGGCCGAGGCAACGCTGAGCTGGGCGCCCTGCAGATTGTTGGCCAGCGCGGTGGCCCCGGCCTGGTCGAGCACGACCACCTCGTCGGCCTTGCGCAGGACGCCCAGCGAGTCGAAGTCGCGACCCGTGGCCACGCGCAGGCCGTCGACGTTGGTCAGGCGCGCGGCGAACGTGGGTGGCTGCGCCTGCGGGTCGGACACACTGGCGTCCAGCCTGGCCAGGATGTCCCAGTAGGACGCGCTGCGGAATGCCATCCGGTCGCGTTCGCGCTGCACGATGATGCGGGTGGCAACCGACTGGACCCGGCCGGCCGACAGCTTCGGTGCGACCTTCTTCCACAGCACCGGGCTGACCTCGTAGCCGTAGAGCCGGTCCAGGATGCGGCGGGTCTCCTGTGCGTCGACCAGGTCGATGTCCAGATCCCGGGGGTTCTCGGCGGCTTCCAGGATGGCCGGCTCGGTGATCTCGTGGAAGACCATCCGCTTGACCGGGACGCGGGGTTTGAGGGTCTCCATCAGGTGCCAGGCGATCGCCTCGCCCTCGCGGTCACCATCCGTTGCCAGGTAGAGCTCGTCGACGTCCTTGAGCAGCCCCTTCAGCTCGGTGACGGTGCTCTTCTTCTCCGGACTGATGATGTAGAGCGGTTCGAAGTCGGCGTCGACGTTGACGCCCAGCCGTGCCCATGGCTCGGATTTGAACTTCGCGGGCACGTCGGCGGCGGCCCGCGGCAGGTCGCGGATGTGTCCGCGGGACGACTCGACGATGTAATTGGAACCCAGATAGCCGGCGAGTTTGCGCGCCTTGGTGGGCGACTCCACGATCACGAGTCGCCGGGTGCTGCCGTTTCTGCCGCTGCTAGCCCTCCTGGGGGCCCGCTCAACCAACTGCGCCTACGCTCCATCTCCTGTATCGGTCCCTGGGCGGAACCGTCTCGCAGAAACAATGACAGGGCGGCTCCCTGATATTCCGGATTTCCGGTCAACCATAGGTACGCCGCCGTATCTTCGCCCCGCGGGCAACTGACAATTTCGCACCAATGGGCGGGCCCGCGCAAACCGGCCCGCCCGGGCGGGGGCGGCAACGGACCGTCAGACCCGTGGCCACTGGGCTGCCGCATCGGGTCCCTCGGGCGCCTCTCCCACGTTCTCTACCAGGCGCGATAGCCGGCGACGGCCGCTGATCCGAAGCGCTGGACGGGCACCGCGGGTACCGATCAAAGTGGGTGCGATCCCGACCCGCATCAAAGCCGATGCCAGCGGCGAATGGGTGTCCGGCGCGTGCGGATCCAACCCGAGCAGATACCGGTCGGCCTCGGGGCTGCCCGCCGCCAGGGTCCAGGCCCGCAACTCCCGCGGCCCCGGCAACCAGCGCGGCGGAACGGTCTTCACCGCACCCCGCGTCCATTCGGTGGCGATGATCCGCAACGACGGGTCCGCCGCGGTCCGCACCAGAGGGTGGTTCTCGTCGGTCCGGGTGATCTCGGGGACGAGGCCGGCCTCCCGGATCATCTCGGCCAGGGCCGAAGCACGCCAAGGTTCGTCGACCACTACGGACAACCGGGCACCAGCACCCACCAGCACGATCTGACCGGGTGCCGCCAGCAGTCCACACAAGTCCCCGACCGCGGGCGGGACTGACTCCGCGGCGAAGAAGGAAAGCTGGCTCACGCCACAGACAGTAGGCCAGCGAGCGGACCCGCGGCGGCGCGGCGGGCCGGTACCGGCGCCCCAGAAACGAAAACCCCCGGACTGCTCCGGGGGTTTCGTCTGAGAATCTGCTCGAATCAGAGCGAGCGGACTCCGGTGGCCTGGGGGCCCTTAGGGCTGTGGCCGATCTCGAACTCGACCTTCTGGTTTTCTTCGAGGGTGCGGAAGCCCGTCCCCTGGATCTCCGTGTAGTGGACAAAAACATCCGCGGATCCATCTTCGGGGGCGATGAAGCCAAAGCCCTTCTCCGCGTTGAACCACTTCACAGTTCCCTGTGGCATTTCTCGATCTTTCCTTTTCTATCTGGGTGCGGGGCGCCGCCTTTCGATGCCCCGGGCCAGCCGCGACCGCCATACCGCGCGGAGTCGCCGGAACTTCACCCGACAGATAACCTCGCAGGAACCGCGACCGCAACGTCGATCCTGCGAAAGTTTTACACGAACACAGAAGCTGCGACCGCACTCAGTCAACCATGTTCAACGCGTCGGCGACAGTCTCTAGGCCCAGACAGACCGCCGAACGGCGGGTCAATTTACGTCAGCGTCATCCCGCGGGCCGAGAAAGGTAACCGATGGCGAGTTTCGGCAGTGAACTGCTTGCCGCAGCGCTCGCCGGTACCGCGCCTGACGAGCATCCGCTGCGCCACACCGCCGAACTGGCGCCCCGGCCCGGGCGCCCGCAGAGCTGGCCGGCGTGGGCAGAGCCCGACGTGGTGCGCGCTTTCACCGCTCGGGGTATCGGACTCCCGTGGTCACACCAGGTGCAGGCCGCTGAACTGGCACACGCCGGACGTCATGTGGTGGTGAGCACCGGCACCGCGTCGGGCAAGTCGCTGGCCTACCAGCTGCCGGTGCTGCACGCTCTGGCGAGTGACCCGCGCGCCCGGGTGCTGTATCTGTCGCCCACCAAGGCGCTCGGGCATGACCAGTTGCGCGCGGCGCATGCGCTGGTCACCTCCGCCGGCCTGGACGACGTCGCGCCCACCGCCTACGACGGTGACAGCCCCGCCGAAGTCCGCCGCTTCGCCCGTGAGCGCTCCCGGTGGATCTTCTCCAATCCCGACATGATCCACCTGTCGATCCTGCGCAACCACGCCCGGTGGGCGGTGCTGTTGCGCGGCCTGCGCTTTGTGGTTGTCGACGAATGTCATTACTACCGAGGCGTTTTCGGATCCAACGTGGCAATGGTGCTGCGCCGGCTGTTACGCCTGTGCGCGCGCTATTCGTCCTACCCGACGGTGTTTTTCGCCAGCGCGACAACGGATTCGCCCGGGCTAACGGCGACCGAGCTGATCGGACAGCCGGTGACGGAAGTGACCGAGGACGGCTCTCCTCAAGGGGCCCGCACCGTCGCGTTGTGGGAGCCGGCCCTGCTGACCGATCTGGTGGGCGAGAACGGCGCTCCGGTGCGACGTTCGGCGGGCGCCGAGGCGTCCCGCGTGATGGCCGACCTGATCGTGGAGGGCGCCCAGACGTTGACGTTCGTGCGGTCCCGGCGGGCGGCCGAGCTGACCGCGCTGGGTGCACAGTCGCGCCTGAGCGACATTGCGCCGCAATTGGTCCCGACGGTGGCGTCCTACCGGGCCGGATATCTGGCCGAGGACCGCAAGGCGCTGGAGAACGCGCTGGCCGAAGGTCAGCTGCGGGGCGTGGCCACTACCAATGCCTTGGAGCTCGGCGTCGACATCGCGGGTCTGGACGCGGTGGTGCTGGCCGGGTTCCCCGGAACGGTCGCGTCGTTCTGGCAGCAGGCCGGCCGATCGGGGCGCCGAGGTCAGGGCGCACTGGTCGTACTCATCGCCCGCGACGACCCGCTGGACACCTACCTCGTGCACAACCCGTCCGCGTTGCTGGACAAGCCCGTGGAGCGCGTCGTCATCGACCCTCGGAATCCCTATCTCCTGGGGCCGCAACTGCTCTGCGCCGCAACCGAACTGCCGCTAGACGAGGCCGAGGTGCGGTCCCTGGACGCGGTGGACGTGGCGGAACGCCTGGTCGACGACGGTCTGCTGAAGCGGCGGGGCAGCAGGTACTTTCCGGCGCCGGGAATGGAACCGCATGGCGCGGTTGACATCCGGGGTTCCATCGGCGGCCACATCGTCATCGTCGAATCCGACACTGGACGCCTGCTGGGCAACACCGGCGTCGGGCAGGCCCCGGCCTCGATCCATCCGGGCGCGGTATACCTGCACCAGGGTGAGAGCTACGTGGTCGACTCCCTCGACCTCGAGGAGGGCTTGGCGTTCGTCCACGCCGAGGACCCGGGCTACGCCACGTTCGCGCGGGAGATCACCGACATCGCGGTGACCGGCCAGGGGGAGCGTTCGGTGTTCGGACCGGTGACGCTGGGTCTGGTCCCGGTGACCGTCACCCACCAGGTAATCGGATACCTGCGCCGGCGGGGCAACGGTGAGGTCATCGACTTCGTCGAGCTCAGCATGCCGCAGCATTCGCTGCCGACGACCGCGGTGATGTACACCATCGATCCGGATGCTTTGGCGGGCGACGGGATCGAGTTGCTGCGCGTACCGGGGTCGCTGCACGCCGCCGAGCATGCCGCCATCGGGCTTCTCCCGTTGGTGGCCAGTTGCGACCGCGGCGACATCGGCGGGCTGTCCACCGCACTCGGTCCCGACGGCCTGCCGACCGTGTTCGTCTACGACGGCTATCCGGGCGGGGCGGGGTTCGCCGAGCGCGGCTTTCGTCGGGCCGGCACCTGGCTCGGGGCTACCGCCGCGGCGATCCAGGCGTGCGAATGCCCGAGCGGATGCCCTTCCTGTGTGCAGTCGCCCAAGTGCGGCAACGGCAATGATCCGTTGGATAAGGCGGGCGCGGTGCAGGTACTGCGCCTGGTGCTGAACGCGCTCGGTCGCGCCGAGTAAGCCGCGCTCCCCCAACTGGAGGAGGCGATTTCATCCTGCCAACCCTGCTGTTGACCGAAGCTTTCGCCCGCCCTGCTGAGGGACGGTGGTAACTGCAGAACCGGCTCCGGCGGCGCAAGGGGACAAAAGCGATGTCGTTCGTATCGGCCAGCACAGAGGCAGTGGCAGCAGCGGCAACTGACGCCTCGCGCATCGGGTCGACGCTACTCTCGGCGAATGCGGCGGCAGCGTCGGCAACGACGGTGGTGCTGGCCGCGGGTGCCGATGAGATCTCGGTGGCGCTGGCCGCCCTGTTCTCCGGACACGGACAGGCCTATCAGAGCTTGAGCGCGCAGATGATGACGCTGCACGACCAGTTCGTGCAGAACTTCAATTCGAGCGCGAATTCCTACGCCAGAGCCGAAGCGACTAACGTCTCGCCGCTGCAGTCGCTGGTGGATGCCGTCAACGCACCGGTGCAGGCGGTTACCGGGCGGCCCCTGATCGGCAACGGCGCCAACGCCGCCCCCGGCAGCGGCCTCAACGGCGGGGACGGCGGCTGGCTGGTCGGCAGCGGCGGAGCCGGTGGTTCGGGCGCGGCAAATACGGGCCAGAGCGGCGGTCACGGCGGTGCTGCCGGCCTGTTCGGGTTCGGCGGCGCGGGCGGCGCGGGTGCCAGCTCCTCGACCGGAGCGGGCGGGGCGGGCGGAGCCGGCGGTACCGGCGGTTCGCTGTGGGG
>NZ_LQOY01000087.1 GCF_002101675.1 Mycobacterium gordonae
GTCCGGGGGTCTGCTCAGTGGCCTGGTCGGCGCCGGTGGCGGAGTCGGTGGGGCCGGCGGCGTCGGCGTCACCGGGGGTACCGGTGGGGCCGGAGGTGCCGGTGGCCTGCTGTTCGGCGAAGGCGGCGGCGGTGGGACCGGCGGATTGGGTGGCGCCGGCGGCGGCGGCACCGGTGGGGCCGGTGGTGCGGCCGGCCCGCTGTTTGGCAACGGCGGTGCCGGCGGCACCGGCGGCGGCAGCTTCACCGGCGACGGCGGGGCGGGCGGGAGCGGCGGGCACGCCGGCTGGCTGCTGGGCTCGGGCGGCGCAGTGGGGCAGGCGGCAGCAACTTCGGCGCCGGTACCGGCGGCCACGGCGGGGCCGGCGGCGACTCGGGCCTGATCGGCTTCGGTGGCACCGGCGGGGTCGGTGGGTTCGCCTCGGCCGGGGCCGGCGGGGCCGGCGGCAACGGCGGTGCGGGTGCCCTGCTGTTCGGCAGCGGCGGAGCCGGCGGGGCCGGCGCTCAAGGCGCGCCGACCTACGCCGGTGGCGCCGGCGGCGCCGGGGGCAAGGCCACGCTGCTCGGACTCGGCGGGACGGGTGGCGTAGGTGGACTCGGCACTCCTGTGGGGGGCAACGGCGCGAGCGGCGCTAACGGGATGTTGCTGCCGGCGGCGGCGCTCAACGTCATCAACGCACCCAGCGTGGCGCTGACCGGACGCCCGCTCATCGGCAACGGCACCCCGGGCGGCGCCGGCACAGGAGCTGCGGGCGCCCCCGGCGGGTGGCTGCTCGGTGACGGCGGGGCCGGCGGCTCCGGCGCCAACGGCGTCCCCGGTGGTCCCGGTGGCGCCGCCGGGCTGTTGGGCAGCGGCGGCACCGGCGGGGCCGGCGGCGTCGGCGCGACCGGTGTCGGGCGCGCGGGTGGCCAGGGCGGCAACGGCGGCTTGTTCTTCGGCAACGCGGGGGCCGGTGGGGCCGGCGCGGTCGGCGCTGACGGCAACGGCGGCGGCGGCGGAGCCGGTGGAACCGGTGGGATCTTCGGCGGCGGCGGGGTCGGCGGCACCGGCGCCATGGCCGATCTGGCGACTCCCAATGTCCTGGGCGGGGCCGGCGGGTCCGGCGGTGCCAGCGGGGCACTGAGCGGGCTGGTCGGCGCGGGCGGCGGCACCGGAGGGGTCGGCGGAGCCGGGCACATCGGCGGTGCGGGCGGTGCGGGTGGGGCGGCCGGCATCGCCGGTTCGCTATTCGGCGGCGGAGCCGGCACCATCGGCGGCTCGGTGGTCGGCGCCGGCGGGGCGGGCGGCGACGGCGGCGCCAGTTTGGGCGGCATCGGCGGATCCGGCGGAAGTGGCGGCGCGGGTGGACAATTCGCCGGTGCTGGTGGCTCCGGCGGGGCCGGTGGATCGGTGCTGGTGCCAGTGATGGGCAGCAGTGGTGGTCTCGGCGGAGGCGGAGGCACCGCCGGCTTATGGGGCTCGGGCGGCTCCGGCGGCGCGGGCGGCGCCGCGGGAGCACCTATCGCCGCGTCAGCCCCGGGCGGTCAGGGCGGCCTCGGCGGCAACGCGACCCTGTTCGGTTCCGGCGGAGCCGGTGGAACCGGCGGGTTCTCCGCCTCGAGCACCGGCGGGACCGGCGGCCACGGCGGAATCGGCGGAGCCCTGCTGGGTGACGGCGGTCCCGGTGGGACCGGCGCCGAAGGGGCCCCCAATTTGGGTAGCGGCAACGGCGGGATTGGTGGCAGTGCCCGGCTGATCGGCAACGGCGGCAACGGCGGCAACGCCGGCAATGCGACGATGGTTTCTTTGCTGGGTGGCCCTGGCACCATTGGTTCCGGTGGAATTCTATTGGGCCTCAACGGAATTCCCGGCTTGCCGATGAGCCCGAACCTGTTGGTCAACGGGAGCTTCGAAATTGCCACCCCGTCACCGTCGGGCACCAGCTCGGTGACCTACCCGGGTTGGTCGGTAAGCGGCACCCCGACCATCATCGAGTACGGCACCCCGCGCGTCAGCTATGTGTTGGGCGTTTCCTTCCCGTTCCCGGACCTGCCGAGTTTCCTGGGCTTCCCCCAGACTTCGCCGCCCGGTGCGGGCGCCAACTTCGGCGGCGGCGGACCCGTGGCCACCTCCAGCATCAGCCAAACCGTCGACCTCTCCGGCGCATCGGCCAAGATCAACACCGGCACCACGCCCTACACGCTGAGCGGGCTGCTCGGCGGCGCGCTCATCGACCCGTCCTCGACCTCTTTGCAAGTCACCTTCCTTAACTCCAGCGGCGCCGTGTTGGGTACTGGCTCGACGACTTCGGTCTCGGCGCTGGATCGTCTGGGAATCACAGGGTTCCAGCCGCGCTCCGTCTCCGGCACGATCCCGGTAGGCACCACCCAAGCGGTCGTCACCGCCACGTTCAACGACAGCAACCCCATCACGAACCACTACAACAACGCCTACGCCGACAACTTGTCGTTCACCGTTGGTGCTCCCGGCCTGACCCCGGCAGCGCTGACCGTGCCGACCTCCAACGTCGGCCAACTCGAGCATGTGTTCCTGATCATGATGGAGAATCACGGCTTCACCGACATTGTCGGCAGCGTCAACGCGCCGTACATCAACAGCTTGCTGGCTACCTACGGGTCGGGGGACAACGTCTACGCCAACAGTCACCCCAGCGCCCCCAACTACTTCCGGATCCTCGGCGGCTCGGACTTCGGACTCACCTACAACCCCAACCCGCCGTCCATCAACGCACCCAGCCTGATGCAAGAGATGGATGGCGCCGGTATTTCGTGGGCCAACTACGCGCAGAGCATGCCTTACCCCGGCGCATTGGTGTCCACGGGTGAATACAGCACCTTCCAGATACCCGCCGCCCAGTACAGCTACGTCTACAACAACACCGTCGCCTACCAGCAGCAGCACCTGCTCCCGCTGACGCAGTTGGCCACCGATCTCCAGAACTCGAGCACCACCCCACGGTTCTCCTGGATCGTCGCCAACAACGCCAATGACATGGAAGGCCCGGTCGAATCGCCTCTTGGCATCCTCAACTTCGCCGGCAGCCAGCTCACGTCGCATCAGTACAACATCGCCGCCGGCGACCAGTTCCTCCAACAGCAGGTCTCCCTCATTCAAAGCTCCAACACATGGAACGCAAACGAGAGCAATGCGATCATCATCACCTGGGATGAGGACTACAACAATCTTGGGCTGGGAATTGGCAACCAGGGCAACCACGTTCCGCTGATCGTCATCCCCAACCAGTACGCCGTCACATCGGGCGGGATGCTGTCCGGGCAGTTCGTGACCCACGAGTACTACGACCAGTACAGCGTGATGTCGACGATTGAGTATGCATTGAGTCCCACGGCGGGAGTTCCGTTCACTACGTTGACATTTAACGACATGTACGCGAAGCCGATGAATGGGTTCTGGACGCCGTAGGCTTGGCTTCGACCGATAATGTGTTGCGAGGCAGATGCCTCGCATCAGGTTCTTCGCGGCAACTGTAGAAGTCGATGTGACTCTCGAGGCGTTCCACCCGTGGCGGAAATCTTTTTCCAGACGCGCGTGGGAGGCCCGCCTCTGTCTCCGCTGGGTCGTGTCTTCTGGCGAGTTCCCCTTGGGTCATTCGGGTCGGGGACCTCTGCGAGCAACGTTTCCATGCGCCGGCGGAAGGTGTCGGTCCGCACCTCCTCGCCGAGGACCCATTGATGGATTTGTTGGAGTTGTGGAAGGGTGAGCTCGTCTGAGCCACTGAGGTTTTCGGGATCTGGGGTCAATTCGTATTGTGCGCGGAGTTCCCTTGCGGCCTTCTTCACGATGGCGTCATGGTCGAAGAGCAACTTGGGTTTTATCGAACCATCAGGTCTGATCGGTACGAATTCGCCGTCCACCTCGCGCAACCGATCCCGTGGCTGAACCAAATAATGTGCGAGCGACATTGACCAAGTGCTGCGTTGGTCGCGCCCTGGTTTGTCGAACACCCCGATCAGGTGCGCTCTCGGCCTACCAGCGGCGGAGGACGCTCTGGCGCCGCCGTCC
Organism: Mycobacterium gordonae; assembly: GCF_002101675.1. Lineage (GTDB taxonomy): Bacteria > Actinomycetota > Actinomycetes > Mycobacteriales > Mycobacteriaceae > Mycobacterium > Mycobacterium gordonae. Next base: position 4,024 of record NZ_LQOY01000087.1, read on the forward strand.
ATGCCTGCGTCAATCGGCCCGATATCGAGACCGACCTTCATCAGTGCAGCACGGAGGCCGTCGCCAACCGTCTCCCCCTTGCGCAGAAAACGGCCCGGCAAGACCTTGCCGCGCGGTGCCTCGACGCGGTCCTGAACCAGCACGACCAAGTGGCCCTGATCGAGAGTGAGCACCGCAATATCGACGGCGACGTTGGGACCGCGAAATTTATCGAACTCAGCCATAGCAATCAAGGTCGCGGCTCCGCGATGCGGACCGTTGGCCCATCCTCCTGTTCTCACGCTGCGGCGGTCCGTGGTGAAGGCAAGCGCGGACCACGACGGTGAGCACGCGACTCGTCATCACCGGCACAGCATATTCGACTCATGCGATAACTGGTTATTTGACCTATGCGATAACCCTGGGTAATCTCAGTTATGCGATAACTCGGGAGGCATCATGGAACACGTTCACGTAGGACGGGGCACCACACGCGGCGCGCTGGGGGTGTTCCCGGTCTGGGGAGAGGTCGACGCGGAACGTGATTACAGCACCGCCCTCTCGGCCGCACGGGTGATGGAGAAGGCCGAGCCGCAAGTCGCGACCTTGATGCTGGCCAATACCGCCGACCTGCCCCTGCTGCTCCTCAAGGGGCAGCTGCTCGAAGGCGGATGGCAGGACCGAATGGTTGCCGAGTCGCTAGTCATCCCACCCAACGAAGAACTTGCCGTCAGCGTCGTCTGCGTGGAGGTCGGACGCTGGAATGGCCGGCCGCAGCATGGGGACTCATGCCGCCGGGCCACGACCCGGGTGCAAGCCGGCTTGCGCGCGGGCGGCGATCGGCAGCGGGAAGTCTGGAATCGGGTCTCCGAGTACGACGCCCACTATGGACGCAATGCCACGTCATCGTTCATCGAGCACGCCAATCGTGCCGCCCAGCGGGTAAGCCCACTCGTCCAGGGACTGCGGCCGTTTCCGGGACAGATCGGGGTGGTGATTGCCATCGGCGGCTACCCGGTGTCCGCTGAACTGTTCGACTCTCCGCTGACGCTGGCCGAGCAGTTTCAGTCGATCGTCGAGGCGGCCGCGATGGACGCGGTCGGGCGCCGTGCTGAGGTCACCCCGTCGCGGCGGGCTCGGCGCTTCATCGCCGGTGCCCCGAATGTCAAGTTGCACCGCACCGCGCCAGCCGGTGCCGGAAGCGTCCTCGTCGGCGCGCACGACGACGCCTCCGTATCTTTGTTGCGCTGGCGGGGGCGCGATGTGCACACCAGTGTGCTCAACCCGCGACACGAATTGGTCCGTGCGTCATAGACAGCTTTGATTTATGACTTTGAACTGGTTTGAGCAACTGATGGGGTTCACCGAGTCCGACTACGCCACCACCCAACGCCGACTGGTCGTCAACGGAGACACCCTCACGTCCACCGTCAACGGCAAGAGTTACGGCATCGGGCAGCTGTCACTTCCAACGCTCGCCGAACTGCGAACCAGCACACCCAATTCGTCGGGAACCCGGACCACCGTCAGGCCAATGGTTGGCGACGTCCGCAGGCTGCATGCTGATCCCACGTTGCGTGGGGCGCTGTTTCAGGTGGCATCGCAGTTCAACCTGCTGGAAATGATGCACCCCTCGGTAACCCCCGAGGAGGGGGTAACCCGCTACGCCGACGACGGAACTCAAGGTCCAGCCTGCGCGATGGCCGCCGGCGCCGCAACGATCTACCGCAACTACCTCGTCGCTGTCGGCGGCCAGGCCGGTCAAACCGCGACGCGTCAATTGGATGCACTGGCGCACATGGGTTCTGCGCTTTCGGCTGCGCTCGGCGTCCCGGTGTCGGAGTTGTGGACGATGCACAACGGCTACGCGGCGTGCACCGGGGCCGGACTGCGCGCAATCACCAAGCTGCTCGACGGTGCCACCGCCGAGCAACGTGACGCCCTGCGTGGAACCCTCGCCATTGGACTCCACCGCGGGGTCGAAGTCACCGATGTGAAGACGAAGGACCAGGTCGTCTCTCAGGCGTACTGCTCTGCACTGCCAGTCGCCTACTACCGCTCCAACGGTGACTGGGAAGCGTTCGCGCGCTTGGTGCTCGAAAGCGCCTACGAGGCAACGTTGTTGGCGGCATCGCAGCAAGCCTCAACCGGTGGATCAAACATCGTGTTACTGACGCGACTCGGTGGCGGAGCGTTCGGGAACGACGACGCTTGGATCGATGGCGCCATGATGCGGGCGTTGCGGATAGTCGAGCACGCCGGTCTCGATGTCCGGATCGTGAGCCACGGTCAGCCGAATTCTTCTGTTCGCGCGATTATCACGGAATGGGACCGGAAGGAGCAGGCATGACGTGGCCGCACGAAGAGATCTTCCATCGCTACCCCATCCCCGACAACCACGTCATCGACGATGCCGGCTATGACGACATCCTGGCCCGCCTTCGCAGCGAATTGAACTCGGGCAGAACCGTTTACCTCCACTGCTGGGGAGGGCGTGGTCGCACCTCGACGGTCGTGGGATGCTGGCTTATCGAGCAGGGACTCGATTACGACGCGACGATCGCTCGACTGAAGGAGCTGCGATGCAACACAAGGAAGTCGCACGTTTGTGTCCCGGAGTCTCGTTCGCAGCATGAGGTCCTGCGGCGGCGCGCCAATCTGTTCCGCCGGAAGATGCAGCCGGCGAGCGAGATCCGGGCCACCGATGTCCCGAATGAAGTCCGGAATCCCACAATCCGCTAGTTGATCCCGAGCTCGGGACAGCCCAGTAGGCGGCGTTACCCGCGGCTTGTCGCTCCTTCTGCTCGGGGTGTCGGCTGCCGGTGGTCAACAGTGCCACGTCTTCTGGGCGCCAGCCTTCATCGAGGAGCAAATCGACCTCGTCGTCGCCGACACAGATCGTCGGGCTGCAGTTGGTCGGTCAGCGCGTGATAGACGCATCGCTCGGCGCCGCTGGTGAATTGTGCCGCGCAGCCGCGTCGACTCAGTTACCGCCATTCCATGATTGAACGCGGCGGTGACAACTACCCATGGTCTCGGCGCGTGGTCACCAACGCAGTGGTCGGAGTCGCCTGCAGCTCCGTTCACCACATCTTCTCGACAGAAGATGTGGAGGCGGGAGAACGGTACCGGCCAACATCTTTCGCACTGTGCAATCGACTGCCGTTCACACTATCGCGACGCAATCCCCGCATCGTCGTGATCAGGGGCTAACCTCACGGTCATGCCCATGCTCGACCATGACCGAGGCCAGGCCTACTACCGACACTGGCCGTCGACAGATCCCCGCGCCGCCGTCATCTTCCTGCACGGCTTCGGTGAGCACACCGGGCTCTATCACCGGTACGCCTTCGCGCTCAATGCCGCCGGCATCGACCTGTGGGCCGTCGACCAGTTCGGGCACGGGCTCACCGGCGGGGAACGCGGCGACATCGTTTCGATCGAAGCCTCCTGCGACTTAGCGGACTCCATCACCGATCTCGCCGCACGCCATCGGCCCGATTTGCCGTTGTTCGCACAGGGGCATTCGTTCGGTTCCGTGGTGACCTTGTGGCGCCTGCTGGATGCGTCCGGGCGCTACCGGGCCGGCATCGTCTCTGGGGTGCCCATCGCACCGATGTCCGAATTGGCCGATACAGCAGATTCATTCGACCTCGACCCGACGTGGCTGTCGGCCGATCCGTTCTACCTCGACTCGCTACAGCACGACCCGCTGGCCTTCGTCGGAGCTAGCGGCTCGGCATTGTTCAGCGAACTCGGGAAGGCTTGGAGCCGCTTCGGATCTGAGCTGGCCAGCCTGGCGGTGCCGACGCTGGCCCTGCACGGCGAGGACGACCCGGTTGCACCCATCGAACCGGTACGTGCCTGCGCCGAACAGATCGAACCCCTGCAGCTCAGAGCATTTCCCGGTGGGCGCCACGACATCCTCAACGAGACGGCGCACCGGGAGGTCGCGGCAGCAGTCATCGAATTCGTGGCCGCGCAGACGACGGGGTGAGCCGCCGCCACGGCTCTGCACGCAACTGGTGCTGCCAACCACGTCTGCGTCGTTGCCTACGCTGACCTCCGTGGATCGGGAAGAAGTGATGCGACAGACACGCTCCGGGCCGCGTTGGCTCACCCGCAATGTGCGGGTCCTCTCGGCGGTGTCCTTCCTGCAGGACAGCGCCAGTGAGCTGCTGTATCCGCTGCTGCCGATCTACCTAACGGCCGTGCTGGGTGCTCCCCCGTCGGTGGTGGGAGCCGTCGAGGGCGTGGCCGAGGGTGCGGCCTCACTGACTAAACTCGCGGCCGGCCCGCTGGGCGACAGGTTTGCGCGACGTCCGCTGATCACCACCGGTTACGGAATGGCGGCGCTCGGCAAGGTGATCATCGCGGTGGCCGGGGCATGGCCGGGCGTTCTCGCGGGCCGCGTCGTCGATCGGCTCGGCAAGGGTATCCGCGGCGCGCCGCGGGACGCGCTGCTGGTCGACCAGGTGGATGAGGCTGCGCGCGGCCGGGTATTTGGTTTCCACCGCACGATGGACACCTTGGGCGCCGTCGTCGGCCCGCTGTTGGGCCTGGCGTGCTACGAACTGCTCGACCACCAGATCAAGCCCCTGCTGTATGTCGCGATCGTGCCCGCCGTCCTGAGCGTGGCACTCATGTTCTTGGTGCGCGAGCGCGGCCGGCCGGTGCCGGGAGCACAGCGGCAGTCAATGTGGGCCGGTGTGCGCACGTTGCCGCGGCGGTACTGGCGAGTGACCGCAGTGCTCATCGGCTTCAGCGTGGTGAATTTCCCCGACGCCCTGCTGTTGTTGCGGCTCAACGAGATCGGCTTTTCGGTGGTGCAGGTGATTCTGGCCTACGTCGGCTACAACGCGGTCTATGCCCTGGCCAGCTACCCGGCCGGAGCACTGGCCGACCGGGTAGGCAGGCCCGCGCTATTCGGTTTCGGTCTGACGTTCTTCGCAATCGGCTATGTCGGGCTGGGACTGACCACCGACACCGTGACGGCATGGCTGCTGATCGGCGCGTACGGGCTGTTCACCGGGTGCACCGACGGCGTCGGGAAGGCCTGGATCTCGGGGCTCGTCAGCCAGGAGTATCAGGCCAGCGCGCAGGGCGTGTTCCAGGGTGGTACCGGCCTGGGCATACTGGTAGCCGGTTTGTGGGCGGGCTTGCTGTGGGGTTCGAACGGACAACTGCCACTGCTTATTTCGGGAATTATCGGCGGTGCGTTCGCGGTCGTGCTGCTCGGCGGGCAGCTGGTCCGCGGTGTCGGTCACCGGTAGTGGCGAGCAGACGCAAACTCACCCAATTTCGTGCCGAAATGGGTGAGTTTGCGTCTGCTCGCGCTGACACTTCATGTCGCTGAAGGTGCGGCCGCGGAAGAAGCCGGGGGCCACCGCCCACCAGACCAGCATCAAAATCACTCCGAGCACCAGCGCGCCGATACCGACCGCCGCGACGGCACCGAACCCGAGGATCGTGACGTCGTGGCCACCGTCGTCGGTCAACCAGCCTGGCCTCGCGTACTGGACGAGCCCGTAACCGAAGACGACCAGCAAGGCCGAGCCGCCCAGCAGCGGGACGACGCCGCGGATCACGAAGTCCCGCAACGAACTAAAGAGGGTCTTGCGGTAGTACCACGCACACGCAAACCCGGTGAGCCCGTAATAGAAGGCGATCATCAACCCGACCGATCCGATCAGCGCGGTCAGCAGGTTCTCGCTGATGAGCGTGAGCAGGACGTAGCAAGGGGTGGACACCACGCCGATTGCGATGGTGGATGTCGTCGGCGTGAGGTAGCGCTGATGGATCTTCGCGAACGCGTGAGGCAGCGCCTGGTAAGCCGCCATCGACAAAGTGGTGCGCGCGGTCTGCAAGATCGTCGCCTGCGTCGAGGCGGCGGCAGACGTCAGGATCGATGCCGACAGCAATAGCAGTGCGATGCTCCCGAGGACGCTGTTGCCAAACAATTCCGGACCGATGGACGCGAAGACGTCTTTCGCGTTGTGCGGGTTGCCCAACCCGATGCCCGTCGCCCCGACACCGGCGAACGCGACGGCCGACACGGTCACCAGCGCGTAGGTCGCCAGCAGCAGGAACGTCGAGATGACGGCGGCGCGGCCCGGCGTGCGGGCGGGGTCGGCGGACTCCTCGTTGCACGCCACGGGGGTGTCCCAGCCCCAGTACATGAAGATGGCCAGGAGAACTGCCGGGGCGAGACTCGTGCCGACATCAAGTCCGTGCGGCCAGAACCAGGACAGCGACGGATGCAGTGAATTCGCCTGAGCACTATGGGCATACACCCTGACCAGCGCCACCACCGAAAACACCATCAGCATCAGGATTTGAATGGACAGCAGAACATAGAGCACCCTGGCCGAGACCTCGATGCCCCGGTAGCAGACGTAGGTCATGACGACGATCCAGCAGACGCCCGCGACCGTCGACGAGAACCTGTTGTCGGCCAGGTCCGCAACCGAATGCCAGCCCAGGACGCCGACGAACCTGAACGAGTATGCCCCGGTGATCTCGACCAGGTTGGCCATCACAATCACTTCCGCGGCTATCATTGCCCAGCCGCCAAGCCATCCGACGACGGGCCCGAATGCCCGGGAAGCCCACGCGAACGTGGTGCCGCAGTCCGGTTCGGCCTTGTTCAATTCCTGGTAGGCCACCGCGATCAAGTACATCGGGATGAACGAGATGAGAACCACGCCCGGGGCTTTGACGCCGGCGAGCTGCCCCCCGCCACTGGCCACGATCAGACCCAACGTTGCCGCGAGGCTGTACGCCGGCGCCGTGGAGGCCAAGCCGACCACCACACCGGAGAGCAGGCCGAGTGCCCCGCCGCGCAGGCCTTTGCTCTCAACGGTCGGCACCACCTGCTCACTTTGGCTCATTGCTTTGATCAGGGTGCCTTCAGGCCTGCGGCCACTTCCAGCTCCTGCAGGGCCGGCTCCATGGCGTCGGCGAGTTTGTCGATGTCGTCGGCGATCTCCGGTGTTGTGACGAAACCGAAATTGATCAGTCGGTGGTAGCTGAAACAGCTGATGTTCAATCCCACGTCCAGCATCAGCGGTCCTACCGGCACCAGCCGCTCGACGACGGCGCCGGCCAGATAGATCGGGTGGTCGGGTCCGGGAACGTTGGAGATCACCAGGTTGATCGGAGCGAGGTGTCCGCCGAGATGGCTTGCGGTGTATGCGCGGATCGCCAGCCCGACCAAACCGGGCGGTGTCGTGTCGGTAAGCCCCATACTCTGATGAGCAGTCAGAGTTTTGGTCATCTCCTTGGCGCCTTGGGAGTTGGCGTAGATGGTCTTCAGCCGCTCGGCGGGCTCGGCGACGTCGGTGGCCAAGCTGATTGTCGTTGAGGTGATCTGGTTGCCGACGTCGGTGCTGTCGTGGTGGGTGGAGATCGGAACCTGAGCCACCAGGGGCCGTTCGGGGAGCTCTCCGCGTTCTTCGAGGTAGCGGCGCATCGCCCCCGAAACCAGCGCGAGGACAACGTCGTTGAGCTTCACATCGTGGGCTCGTTTGACCGCTCTGAGCCGATCCAGCGGCAGACTGCACGTGGCGACCCGCCGCTCGGGCGTGAGCTCGGTATTGAAGCGCGTCGTGGGTGCCTCGAAGAAGTGCGGAGGTTTGTTGGCCAGCCCGCGCACCGCCCACTGTTGGGAAAGCGTTTGCTGGGCAACCCGTAGCACGCGGAAGGGCGTCTTGACCGCGACGTTGACAATCGCGCCGAGCATGCGCCGCTCGAATCGGGGCATGCCGGACCTAGACGCTGCGTCGGCTGCGACTTTGGACCGGCGCGTCTCGGGCGTTGCGTCGAGCATGATCTCAGTCAGCCCGGCGCCGGACACTCCGTCGATCAGGGCGTGGTGCACCTTGGTCAAGGTCGCGACCCGCCCCTTCTCGACCCCCTCGATGAACCACATCTCCCACGGCGGCCGGTCGCGGTCGAGCGGGTAGGACATCAGGCGGCCGACCAGCTCGTCGAGCTCACGGCGCCCTCCCGGTGCGGGCACCGCGATCTGGCGGAAGTGATAGTGGATATCCAGTTCGGGGTCCTCGACGAGCCACGGTCTGTCCAGACCGAAAGGCGCGCCCTTCACCCGGTGGCGAAGCACCGGCAACTCCGGAAGGCGCTCTACAAGAAGGCTTTTCACGGTATCGAAGCTGAAATTCGGCGTATCGGAGGGGTCGCAGATGATCAGTCCCCCGACATGTAAGGGGCACTCGTGCGTGTCAGCGAACCAGAACGTCGCATCGAGGTTCGACAGCCGCTTCATGGTCCCTCGGCGGCCTTCGAGAGGTTGATGACCTCCGGGCCCGGCGTCGCGGAGTACAGGTTGTCGACCTCGGCGGCATACTTCGCTGCGATCGGCTTGCGTTTGAGCTTCATCGTCGGGGTGAGTTCGTCGCCGCCCGGCTCCCACGAGGTGCCCAGGATGAGGAAGCGTTTGATCTGCTCGACGCGCGACAGCTTCGAATTGCCCTCGATGACAGCGGCGGTGAGCATTTCGCGCGCCTCGGGATGCTGGGCGAAGGCAGCCGGCGATTGGTCGGCCATGCCGAGCGCGGCGGCCTGTGCGGCCGCGGCCTCGGGATCGAGGACGATGAGCGCCGTCACGTAGGGCCGTGCGTCGCCGAACGCCACGACCTGATCGATCAACGGAGAGGCGGCACGGATCGCCATCTCGATGTTCGTCGGCGAAAGATTCTTGCCGGACTCGTTGACCAGCAACTCCTTCTTGCGATCGACGATCGTCACGAAACCTGCTTCGATCGTGCCGATGTCACCGGTGTGCAGCCAGCCGTCGGCATCGACAGCTTCCGCGGTCTGCTCGGGCTGATGGCGGTAGCCTCGCATCACGATCGGCCCGCGGATGAGCAGTTCGCCGTCCTCGGCCACCGAGACCTCCACGCCGCTCAGCGCCGCACCGACCGACCCGACTTTGTTCATGCCCGGCCGGTTGGAGGTCGCACCGCCCACGCACTCCGATTCCCCCCACACTTCGTACACGGGAATGCCCAAGCCCCAGAAGAATTCGATCGTTTCGGCCGGGATCGCGGCCGCACCCGTCACTCCCCACCGCAGCCGGTCCATGCCGAGCGCATGACGCACCTTGGCCAGCACGAGGCGATCGGCGATCCTGCGGCGGATGGCAAGTGACGCGGGCAAGGACTTGCCGGCCAGTGTGAGGCGGGCTGCCCGGACGCCGGTGCCGAAGGCCCACAACGCTAGTCGGCGCTTGACTCCGGTCGCCTCGGTCTCGAGTTTCGTCTCAATTCCGGCTTTGATCTTCTGCCACACTCGGGGCACGCCCAGCCACACCGTGGGGCGAGCGTCCTGCAGCGCCTGCGCGATCGCTTTGATATCCGCGACATCGGTAACCTGCACTCCCAGAACCATGTTGGCGTAGTGCCCGGTGACCCGGTCGGCGACGTGCGCGTGCGGCAGGTAGGAGGTGATCCGGTCGGTCGGTTGCAGGCCGACCAGGTCGACGATCGCCGAGAATTCGGCCATGACGTTGGCGTGGGTGAGCTCGACACCCTTGGGTGGGCCGGTGGTGCCCGAGGTGTAGATGAGCGTCGCGACGTCGTCGGGCCGGACCGCGCGCCAAGCCCTATTGAGATCGAAATCGGCTTCTGCTCCCAGAGATTCGAGTTGTTCGAGGCTCTTGAAGCCACGGGGGTCGCTGTCGACGACGATCACGTGATCGAGTTGGCCCCCGGCCGCCTCCACCGCGGGCAGGAACTCCTGCTGAGTGAACACGACCTTGTTCTCGGCATTGCTGAATAGGTACCGGATTTGGTCCGGTGCCGAGGTGTTGTAGATCGAGAACGGGATCGCGCCCAAGTGCATGGCGGCGGTGTCCACCAGGTGGAACTCCGGGCGGTTGCGCAGCATGATCCCGACCGTGTCACCGTGCCCGACCCCCAGGGCGGCAAGCCCGGCGGCGATGTTCCGCACTCGATCGGCGTACTGACGCCAGGTGATGATCACCTCGTCGCCGACCGTCCGGATGGCCACCGAGTCCGGCTTCAGGGCCGCCGTCTGTTGGAAGGCCTGCGGCAGCGTGGACACCAGCGCTCCGCTGGGGTGCCGGACCACGGTGGGATCGGCTTCGGTCATACCTTCCTGCTCCTTTGATCAGTGAGCCGGACTATTGCTGCTGACTCCCGAGTGTCGAACGAGTGCGCGGGGACGGCCAGAGGCCAAGGTCCTTTGTTGACCGGCCAACCGTTGCCGGTCACCATCGGGGGACGCCGCTTGTGGTCAGCGGAAGTGTTCGAACGCGCACTGGCCAGTGACCACAGCTATGTGCGGCGCCCGCACACCGGCAGGCGGATTGGTTACGCCGGCACCGTGTGTTTGGGCCCCACGGGTCTCAGCGCATTTCTTCGACGAGGCTGCCAAACGTCGGTGTGGACCCGGCGCATCAGGAACGAGCTATCGGTCGCCGGCTGTTCGAGGAGCTGATGCATTTCGTCGAAGGCAGGCCGTGTACCGAGAGGTCCGCGCCGACAACGAGAAAATTGATCACGCTGTACCGCAAGGGATCCGAGCAGATCGGCCTACGTCCCGGGTATTACAACGCGGCAACGCATGCATGATGCGGCGGGCGCGGGTAGCTGCCCGGGACCATCACCCCTAGGTTGCATCAACCCTTCCTGCTCACCCTCACCACGCAATTCCGGCATCGCTAAGGCTTCCGGACCGTCACGGAACCTGTGAGTCTCTCGGCTCTGGCTCACGGTCCCACTGTGGGCCGAGATCGACAAACAGCCCGTACGCCCCGTACCGGGGATCATCATGTCGGGTTGCAAGTGACAGAGCATCGTCGAATATTGCCGCCGCGTCGAGGCCCTGCTTCTTCATCTGTATGCGGTACGGGTAGATGAGTCTGTGGAAGTCGCGGCTTTGAGCGCGGGCATCGTAGATAGCAGTGAGCGCAAGCGCGACGGCGAGATCAGCTTGATCCATTGTGTGCATAAAACGCTCGAAGAAATCGAAGACTACGCCTTCGAACTGCCACATGACCAACGGATGCTCAGCCAACAGTGCCTGAGCGCGCCGACGCCCGCTGTCGTCCAGACGAAGGCGATAGACCTGCGCCATCTCGAGTGCAAGCGGATGCAGCAATTCTCGGCGCCTGCGCATCTCGGCCTTCCACTGAGGGCTGACCGGCCGACCAGGGCCCGACCCAGCTACCAACGGCTCTGGTTTCGGCGCCGCATACGCGACATCGAGTGCACTCATCTGCTCATCCCAGCGTGTGAAGTGTTCGTTCACATCGAACAGCGCCGACACGTCTACCTCTACTTTCAATCCAGCCGCCCATTCGGCTGAGCGCGAAGTACCGCCCGCCAGGTGGGCCTCGCGTCTACAGCCGGCGGCCGACACCTTCGCAAACAGATTTAATTCTCCGTAGTGCAGGAGCCCTGAGGGTCCGACGAGCCGGGATTTCGATGCAGGCGGTATAGCTGCAGGCGCACTACTTCGGCGGTCACCCCTCACAGAACCCTCATCAACGGTTCTTGACAATTGCTCAACGTTAGAGGCGGCGGTCGACGTCTATGCGCTGGTGCAGTACGCGCACGACATCGACGACGCCTTCGGGCATGACCCTGAAGTAAGGGATGTGTGATCCGGCGGCGAGCTTGCGGTAGCAGTGGCGGATCTCCTCGCAGGACTGACCGATCTTCGGGTTCACAGCGACGAGTTCGATAGCGCGCTGCAATTCGCGCAGATATCCGTTGGCCTGGTCGACATCCCAGCGGCGGCAGGTGCAGTCCCAGATCTGTTCGAGATCGAGTTGAGCTGCTGGTGAGAGGAGGTAGGGACTCACCGGCCGTCCGGTTCGCCAGCGCGCTTGCGGGCGAGGAAGGCGTCGAAGTCGAACGGTGTCGAGGTCCCGCTGTGCTCGCCCAGGACCAAGGCCTCGCGCAGCTGGGTTTCGCGGTCTTCGAGCAATGGCAGAGCTGCCCGGCCAACGTCCCCGGCCGAGCGGTAGCGAGCCGAAGCGACCTCGTCCTCGATGAACGCACTCTAGTGCTCGTCGAGGCTGAAGGACGTGTTCTTGCCCAGGTGCGCAATGATACCAATTATTGGTACAGCTCTTACGCGGCAAAGAGTTGCTGTCAGACCGAGTCGTATAAGAGCACCGAAGATCCGCGCACGCCTTCGAAATCTGCTAAATAACAAAGGCTTTCGCGACATCGCAACTGAGATTCGCCCGCTGGTAGGACCCAGTCCTGCGCTGAGAGGCGATGCCGTTGCCGGCTGCGACGCCCGTCCGGGCATGCACATCAATTGCGTCGAAACTGCTTCGCAAGCCAACGCTGTACCCGCTCGAGCCTTACTCGCACTTGCTCAACGAAATCACCGCCAGCAACGGCCGATCGATCCGGCGCTACCGCCACCCCATCCCCGACAATCACGTCATCGACGACGCTGGCTATGACGACATCCTGGCGCGGATCAACGACGAAATCAATTTGGGCAGAACTATTTACGTTCACTGCTGGGGAGGGCGCGGTCGCACCTCCACCGTGGTCGGGTGCTGGCTCATCGAGCAGGGACTCGAATACGACGCGACAATCGCCCGACTCAACGAGTTGCGATGCAAAACCAGGAAGTCGCACGTCTCCGTCCCTGAGTCACGTTCACAGCATGAGGTCCTACGGCGGCGTGCCGAGCGTACACCGCCCGACCATGTGCCGGCGGTGCCGGAACTCTAATCCGCAGGCAGCTGCAGCCGGCTAGCGAGATCCGGCCCTCCAACTTCTCGAATGAAAGCTGGGTCCCCACACACCACAAGCTGATCGCGAGCCCTGGACAGTCCGACATAGAGGCGTTCCCGCGAGCGCTCGAATGCTGACTGCTCGTTGACAACGAGCACTATCGCGCGTCGCTCAAGTCCCTTGAAGCCCAGCACATGTCCGTAGAACACCTGCTCTGCATCCCAGAAGCTGTCCCAGTAGGCGGCGTTACCCGCGGCTTGTCGCTCTTTCTGCTCGGGGTGTCGGCTGCCGGTGGTCAACAGAGCAACATCTGCTGGGCGCCATCCCTCGTCCAGGAGTCGGTCGATCTCGTCGTCGCCGAAATCCATGGCATCTTCGCGCGAGCAGCCAATGAACTTCACGGCGGCGCCGTCGCCGCCGAGGAAACGCATCGGGTGATCGACCAGCGGCTGAAACGCGTTGGCGATCTGCTTGGTGTTGCGCACGTTGTGGTCCAAGATCAAAGGCACCAGCGGAACCGGCGGGGAGCCGTGCCGGCTGAAAACCCGCTGCCCCTCGTCGCTGAAGACGTAGAGTCCGCCTGATTCCTCGTCCTTGAGCGCTCCGAGCAACGGGTCCCACCAGGCGTCGGCGAAGTCCTGCGCTTCATCGACCACGATCGAGTCGTAGCGGTGGCCGGGCGCCAATTGTCCTGCCAGCTCGGCCATCTGCTGCGGCAGGTCATGTTCCCAGAATTGCACGGTCTGCTCGGTGCGCAACGATTCGTCCGGGCCTTCCGGTGCGCCCCACAGCACCCCGAGGGCATGGAACTCACCGACGTAGGCGGGTCGCTGGCGCCGGGGCCAGGCCGCGCTGACGCGCTCAAGGTAGGACGCCAGGCCGTGGGAGTAACATACGAGTGCTACCCGTTGACCTTGCTGTGCAAGCCGGCGGGCCTGCTTGATGGCCAGAAAGGTCTTGCCGCTGCCGGCACCGCCGCGCACTTCCACCCGGTTGATGAGGCGGATGGCGTCGAGGATGACCGATTGACGCCCGGTGAGGGTGTCGGCTACGTCCTCGTTGGCCAGCGCACGGGCCACGACGTCGCGTTGCGGTAATCCCCTGCCGCTCAGCACGGTGCCGAGTTGGCTGATTCCATCCTCGGTGAGCAGCGGCCGATCTAGTTCCTGACGGATGAGGACGCTGCGCAGTTTGTGTACGAGCGTGGGCAAATCGGTTCGGTCGATGATTTTCCAGCGGGGGCATTCCGGTAGGGAAAAGTTTAGCGGGAGTTCGACGTTGGGCAAGACCACAATGTGGTCCCAACGTAGTCGTCCCAGCGTCCAGCGCGGGTCGCTTTCGACGTAGCTCCGTAACGCATAGCACGCTTCTCGTGCCTGGCGAATCGGCTCAATGTTGAATTGCTTGCCGCCGCGGATCTGACACCAGCCTTCGCCGTCGTGCCAGACTTCACCGCCCTTGACCTCCAGGCAGACGATGCCGGCACCCTCGATGCCGACGACGAAGTCGACGTCGTGGTCTTTGAGATGGTCGGTGACGCGCTGGTTGGGGATCACCACGTCGTTGGGTTGCAGTTGGTCGGTCAGCGTGTGGTAGACGCAGCGCTCGGCGCCATTCAGCAGGCGCGGGGTTGGGGCCCGCGGCCGCGTCGACTCAATTTCCGCCATTCCACGATTGAACAACGCGGCGGTGACATGTAGTCAAGATTCGCACTAGCACCGTCGTTAGCAACTCACTGACTCATTTGGCTCACCGACTTTGATGAAACGCCGTCCGCGGCGGAGTCTGTCACGGCTTTCCACTCACCTGACAGCGGGGGCGACGCCGAAGGACGTGTTCTTCCGCGCGCGGCCCAACCAAGTATTCGTATTGGTCGCGCCGCTCCAGCTTGGCAAGCGTGCAAACCATCCGCTTTCGCTGATGACTTCCACCCAGCACGTGGCCGTGAAGAACCGGGTGACACGGAAATGCGCGGCATGGCCCATACGCGCCGCCCCGGCGGACAACCCCGCTTGTGCATGGCGAGCTACATAAAGGGCGGGACGATCTGCACCGACGGTATTCCTCGGCGGGGCAGGCATGCCCGAACCTTGAATTGGCTTAGCCTCGCAGATACTCGATGACTGCGCGGAAGGAGGGAACGTCATGACTGTGCCAGAGAACGTACCGGCCGACGAACCCTTCGTCTGGCGCGGGATACTCGACCCTGACCTGTTGTTCGACGACGACGTGTCGGCGAGTCATGAATGCGCCGATGCGGCCAAAGTAGGTGACTGGGCAACAGTATTCGAACTGCTCGACGACGACGAACTACACGTGGACATTAATGGGTGGCGGCCCGGCGGGACCACCTGGTTCACCGTCTTGCACCAAGCCGCTTGGCACGGCGCACCCAACGAAGTCGCCGCCGAACTCATCAGGCGTGGCGCCTTGAAGTCACTCACCGATGCACGGGGACGCACCGCCCACGACATCCGGTGCGAACGGGACCTCAAGGCGGATCACCCCAAAGACATTGCCGCACAACAGCGTAAATCGCTCATTCTGCGCACGCGCTATCTCAAGCCACCGCCTTCTCCCCTGGCGCGATACGAAGTCCGCGCGCTCGAGTGGCACCTCGCCGAAGTCATCGACAGCCGCATCTGCGGCGTGCTCTATGACGGCCGCGATCCGCAACGAGTCCTGCGATACCCTCCCGTGGAGATCTTGCATGAGGTACCGGGCCAACGCATATGGTTCCCCGTGCCCGGGATGTACGGGGGCTTCGACATCACGTTGGTGCAGAACCGTCTCGATGTGAAGAGTTGGTGCCGCGTTGTTGGCGGTTCTGGACAGGCACATGTGGTCACGACGCAAGGCGCGATTCTGGTCAATCAAGGATTCGTGTAGTCCGGGCAGCAAACCCCTGCACAGCTGTTCGACTTCCTCGTACGCCGGCCCCTGCGCCTCTCGCTGTCGGGATTTTCTTGTCGGTGGCCAATCGTATTCTTTGCTCCTCGGCGCGATGCGAGGGGGAAAAATGCGCGGACATGCGGTTATTGCGGCAGTGCTCGCAACATGCGGGGCATTGGCGTTGTCGGGTCCCGCTCGGGCCGACCAGTACGACTTCATCTCCGAGCTGGACAACTCGGGGGTGAGCTACGCGTCGATCACCGACATGATCGGTATCGGCAAGGAGCTCTGCCACGACCTCCGAAACGACGTGTCACCTTCGTTGGTGCTCGGCAAGCTACGCAGGACGGGTTTCGCACCGACCGAGGCGGCGATCATCCTGACCGCAGCCGTAAACACCATGTGTCCGGACACCAAGTCCTTGGTTGTCGCCTGGGCACGTGGGAACGGCTATACCGGTCCGGTCTGAGGGTGTGGACGAGCCGAGCTAACCCGGGCTCCCGGTCATATCCTGAATGAGCGGGGCAAAGCCATCGATCAAGCAGGTGACCAATACCTGCTCGCTTGGCAGATAACCCGCTGACTTCTGACAAGTACTTCGGACCCGTACCCGCGAAGTCGTCTGCGTTGGCGACACACGCAGCCGGCCGGGATAAGGCCACCGTGTCATCGCGCATGGCGGGATCGATTGAGCCGTCGATGATTTCGACCTTCAGAGTTGGGTTGGTCGGAATCGCCTTGGCGGTATCAATTCACCCGATCATCAACGAACTGCAGGGTGGTTGTGCGCGCGGACTTAACTACCACGTCCTCGAACTGGGCCAGCAGGGCGCAGACGAACGCTGAGCGCTTGACGTTGAGGTCGTTTAGCAGCTCGTCCTGAGTCAACTCGCCCCGGCTGCGTAGGTGCTGCCATGCCCTGACAATCATCCACGCTGGGACGAGTTGTGGTCCCGTCCCAAGACGCTCCGACCTTGCGGTCTCGACGCGCACACCCGAACGATCAACTGCGGCAATCTTATTGATTCGCTTGATGCTGAGCGTGACGATCTCGTCACTCCGCTTGACGACGGAGCAGATGCGTTCGAACAAGTCATCATCGAGTTCGACGGCGCGTGAGGGCGGGCTGCTCACTACGCTTCCGTGAGTTCGAGCCGAACACGGTAAAGCAACCAATCTGTTGGGACTCCGAACTGCTCTGCATCGTCCTGAACGAGTTCGGCCAGGTCGTCGTCAGGTTGCCCGGTAACGATGAGCAACCGTGCGCCTGGCCGACCGTCGGCGTTCGCCTGCAGCTTGAGGGCCCTCATGTATTTCGCAGCTTGTCCGACCACACGATCGTCGGCTTCTTCGGCTTTCAACTCAATTCCTACAAGGACGCCTGTCTTGGTGTCTTCGGCAAGGAGATCGATGATCACGCCGTTCGAGAGGCGCTTTTCCCGGCTCAATATCTTGAGATTGTTCTTCTTGGCGTATGAAAGTACGTCTTTGTTAAGCCAGAGGAATCGTGACAGATCCTTCTCCTCTTTGAACAGTTCATAGGTTGGGCGTAACCCTTTGACCGGGCGCTTCGCGTCGAAGAAGTAGACTCGGGTCTTCACAGTATTCGCCGGATCGGTCAACTCGGGCGAGAACCCAATCCCTTTGTTGCGCAGGCGATCTCCAAGGAGTTCCAGAAACTTATCTGAACCACGTTCATACCCGGCGGCCCGTACCAGCACTCCGAGTCTGCTGAAGGGCATCTGTCTGAGTGACCGCGTATCCTTCGGAATCCCCGCGACGCGTCTACTTGTTTGATCTATCAACCGCTCGAGGCGGTCGCCCTTGGTCAGGCGCGCAGCCACTTGATCTCCCCCAATTACCAAGCCGACACTCGATCGGATGGATCTGCCCGAGTCCTCCGACGAATCTGTTTACCACGGATCTTTCGGCCTCGAGCTGCGTTCCGGAGACCCGGCGCAGATGCCTAGGCGAATGCACGCCCTCGGACCAGCGTGCTCAGATAACAGCTCCACACAGGGCGTGGCGAACACCCGATTGTGGGACGAAGTTGACATGACGCTTTGCTTCGGCTGCAGATAATTGCGACGCACCGGCATGTAGGACCCTCGCCGAACCGGTGGCTCCCGTGAGACCCTACAACTCGCCAAACACGTCGCGGATCAACCTCAACAGAACCGCAGCACCCTCACGGTCAAACTGGAATGACTGCGACACCTTATTAGGTATCTGGCGCTCGTCGGAGCCATAGGTATCGAGTTGAAGAATGGTCTCATCGTCCACTCGGAACGTCCTCCAGCCACACAGAACTGGCTTGTGGACCCCGTTCCGATCCGAGCCAACCTCCTGGAACTCACGAACCAGCGCCATCATTCCTCCCCATTCATCGGTCTGTCGACAATATCCGCCTACCCACTCGAGTTCAGAGCCCGGCGACGGCACAGCGCACGGCAGGCTCGGTGTAGGTGCGTCCAAGCGCTTGAACCCTCAGGGTCAAAATGCGAAATGCGCCGCCCAAAGCAGAAGGAAATTTGCTTCGAGGTGCGCATCGCCAGGCGTCACTGCACTGGACGTCAGCCTGACTCGCACCACTTCGCGCCGTACGTACAGCATCAATACCATCTCACCACAATGTATTTCAGCCTTATCTAAGCGATTCGGTACAAGTGATCATCTCCCGGAACCATCCGTTGTGCGGTTCGATGACCAGCCATGGAGGACTGTTTGCCCGCCATGCCACGAATTTGCATCGAATGTGTCGGGTGTCACCAGTATGGTCACATAAGTTACGTAATGGTGGCACGCAAGGGGGTATGCCTCATGGACGCGTTCGGTGTCCTCGACGAGGTCCTGGACGACTATGAGAGCTTCGTCAAGGGCTTCCTCGACATCAAGGACGAGCAGATCCGCGCCAAGGTCGAGACGGAGATCGAGGGTGGTCTGCTATGGCCTGAACCTTGGCTCGCCCTCAACCCCGCATTCGAGTCGGGCGGCACTGTCGGTGACCTCGCGGAGAAGGGAGTGTTGCACCCCGAAGCAGTCAATATCTTTCGCGCACGAACTGAGCAGGATGCCGCCGGTCGACCGATCGCCTTCCACCGCCACCAAACCGACGCCTTCGAGATCGCCAACCGCCGCGAGTCTTACGTGCTAACGACCGGGACGGGATCGGGCAAGTCGATGTCTTACATCGTGCCGATCGTCGACCGCGTTTTGCGCGAAGGTTCCGGCAAGGGCGTACGGGCGATCATCGTTTACCCGATGAATGCCCTGGCTAATAGCCAACGCAATGAACTCGAGAAGTTCCTCGGGAAGACGAACCCGAAGGTCACCTTCGCCCGGTACACCGGGCAGGAGAACAGGGAAGACCGGGAGAAGACGCTCGCCTCTCCCCCGGACATTCTCCTGACCAACTACGTCATGTTGGAACTCATGCTCACCCGTCCGAACGAGCGAAAGCGACTTATCAACAGCGCGGAAGGCCTTTCATTCCTGGTGCTGGATGAGCTGCACACCTATCGTGGTCGGCAGGGCGCCGACGTGGCGATGCTCGTTCGCCGTCTGCGCGGCGCGATGAAGTCAGACAACGTCCAATGCATCGGCACCAGCGCGACCCTTGCCGGACCTGGAACCAAAGCAGAACAACGTCAGCAGGTCGCCGAACTGGCAACCCGCATCTTCGGTGTCGAGATCCCCGCCGGCCACATCGTTGGGGAGACACTGCGGCGCGCGACAACGGGCGAGGCTGATCCGATGGCGCTCACGGCACGGCTAACGACGGAAACCCCCACCGGATGGCAAGAACTAAGACAAGATCAGCTCGCCGTCTGGACAGAGCAGCACTTCGGTCTGCACGCCGACGATGAAGGCAAACTTGCCCGGCGACCACCATCCAAACTCAGCGATGCCGCTAAAATGCTTCACAACGAGACTGGCGTCGATGAGGCGGCCTGCCGCGCGAAGTTGCAGGAGCTGCTACTTGCCGGGTCGCGCGCACGGGACCCGCAGGGCCGCTCGCTCTTCGCCTTCAAGCTGCACCAATTCATTGGCAAGGGCGACACCGTCTACACCACCCTTGAACCGCCGGCCAAGCGCTTCCTCACGACGCAATACCAGCGCAGCGCACCCAACCGCCCTTCGGGCCAACCCCTGTTTCCGTTGGCGTTCTGCCGTGAATGCGGCCAGGAATACCTGGTCGTCAACTTGGAGCGGGGCGGTGAGAGCTTCACCCCACGCATCCCGAATTCCGACCTGGTCGAACACCCGGAGGCCGACGGCCTGTTGCTTCTGACCGAGGCGCCCTGGCCGGATCCCCACGATCCCGCGTTGCTCGATCTGGTTCCAGAGGATTGGGTAGTCGCCAGCGGGACCGGAGGAGTGTTGGATAAGGCCCGAATCACCAAGCTGCCCAATTCATTACGCGTCGACGAATTCGGCACGATCACAGACGACGGCATGCCGGTAGCATTCTTCGAGCGTCTCGAGTTCTGCCCGTCGTGCAAAACGAGCTACGAGAGCACCCGCCAGTCGCAATTTTCGCGCGTCGCCAGCTTAGGCACAGAAGGCCGCGCGAGTGCCGTAACTGTACTGTCCCAATCAGTCGTCAGAGCCCTCAGAGGCGAGTCCGACCTAGACGACGACGCACGAAAATTCCTGGCGTTCAGCGACAACCGTCAGGACGCAAGTCTTCAAGCCGGTCACTTCAATGACTTCGTACTAGTTGGCCTCATCCGCTCAGCCCTCTACCGCGCGGCCTCCGACTACCAGGAGCAGAACCCCGGAGAACCACTTACCGACGAAAACCTCGGACCCGAGGTGGTAAAAGCGCTCGCTGGAATGAGCTTGAAGTTCTTCGCGCGAGACGAGGAGACCGCGGACGAACATATCCCCCGAAAGAAAATTGCTCGCGCGCTCCGCGACGTCGTGACCTACCGCTTATGGGCTGACCTCAAACGCGGCTGGCGCATCACCATGCCGAACCTTGAACAGACCGGCCAGCTGCGCCTGGCCTACGAGGGCGTTGACGAACTCGCGGCCAACGACGGCAAGTGGACGAATTGCGGCGAACCGCTGGCTAGCGCTAGCGGTCAAACTCGCCGAGAGGTGATGCATGTCCTACTCGACGAGCTCCGCAGAAACCTTTGCATCGATACCGAATTCCTCACAGACGAGAAATTCGATTCTGTCAGGCGCGCCAGCAGGGAGTGGTTGAAGGACCCCTGGGCAATCTCCGATGACGCTGGCACGTCCAGCGGCGTCGCTTACCCCGGCGGTCGACCGAAAGGGGTGGCCGGTATCGGGGCCGACCTCTACGTATCCGGGCTGGGCGCGTACGGGCGCTGGTTGCGACGGCCAAACCGCTTTCCCGGCTTCCAGCATGTGCTCAAGACGGCCGACGCCCAAGCCCAAATCGAGAGTCTGATGGAGGTCATGGCGGGCGCTGGGATCTTGGCGCGGATTCGGATTCCCAAACGGCCCAACGGTTACCAGCTGCGCGCTGATCTCATCGCATGGCATCCCGACACCGGCGAACATCGTGCGCAGGACCCCCTCCGCAGCAATCAAACAAAGGGCAGGGTCAATCCGTACTTCCGTGCCCTGTATGCCGAGACCGCCAAAGCGCTCATCGGCTTGGAAGCACGGGAACACACCGCTCAGGTCGAGGCGTCCAAACGCCAGAAGCGGGAAGAAGAATTTAGTGAAGCCCGCCTTCCGGTGCTCTACTGCTCTCCCACGATGGAACTCGGGGTCGACATCAAGAGCCTCAATGTTGTTGGCATGCGCAATGTTCCACCCACGCCAGCCAACTACGCGCAGCGTTCCGGACGGGCCGGACGTTCAGGACAGCCGGCAATTGCTCTGACCTACTGTGCGACGGGCAACGCACACGACGCCTATTACTTCCGACGCAGCCAGGACATGGTCGCAGGAGCGGTCGCACCACCGCGGCTTGAACTCGGCAACCAAGATCTAGTGCGAGCACACGCCCACTCCATCTGGTTGGTTAACTGCGGGCTGGACCTCAAAGCCAGCATGGTTGACCTCCTGGAGATCGACAAGCCCGGCGAACCGCTACGCACCGAAGTGCTCACGACGATCGAATCATCGTCGAGTCGCACCGCCGCCATCGCCGCAATCACGGAAGTCCTGACAGCCACCTCCGAAGTCACCTCCGCTCCATGGTGGACGGAGACCTGGATTACTGACACCGTCGATCAGGCGCCGACTCGGTTCAACCGCGCGGCTGACCGATGGCGCGGGCTCTACCGCGAAGCACAAAACGAACTCGACAGCGCGAATCAAATTTTGAAGACCATTGGTGCCTCCGAAAGTTCGAAACAGCGTGCACGCGGTCGTATTTCGGAAGCACGCGCCGCCCTCGACCTCCTCAAAGGACAGGTCGACGACGTGTTCCAGGGCGACTTCTACACCTACCGTTATTTTGCATCAGAAGGCTTCCTGCCAGGCTACTCGTTCCCCCGACTGCCACTCTCGGCTTTCATCCCCGCCGAGCGCCGCACCCGCAGCGGCGGTGAGGGCGACTTCATTCAGCGACCCCGATTCATGGCGATCAGCGAGTTCGGCCCCGGAGCCTTCATCTACCACGAGGGGGCGCGTTACGAAGTCAACCGCGTGAGCCTGCCCGCACGCGACGACGGCACTGGTGTCAACATCACCGAGATAAAGCGCTGCGCCTCCTGTGGCTATCTCCACGAGTCCACCGAGCCCGATCTCTGCCAACACTGCGGTGCGCCATTCCCGCTAGAAAGCACGATGTCCAACTTAATGCGGCTGCTGTCAGTCAAGACTCGACGTCGCGACCGGATCAGCGCAGACGAGGAAGAACGCCAGCGCGCCGGGCACGAGATCGTGACGGCCATTCGGTTTGTGCCCCACGGCGTCCGAGCAGGACAACTCACCAGCACTATCACCGAGGGGCTAGAGGAACTCGGCACGATGACCTACGGCGATACCGCGCTGATCCGCCGGATGAATGTCGGTCTACGCCGCCGCAAGGACAAAGATGTTCGCGGGTACGTGCTGGACACCGTCGATGGGCGCTGGTGCAAAGAGGCCGACCTTGCCAAGAACGTGCACGGAGAAGCCCCGCGATATCAAAGGGTGATCCCCCACGTCGAGGACCACCGCAACGCGCTGCTACTAAAGCTCGACCCGTCAATACCCAAAGATCAGCGGATGGCCGCGATGTACGCACTCAAACGCGGCATCGAAGCTGTCTACCAGCTGGAGAACTCTGAGCTCGCCGTCGAGGCATTGCCCAGCAATAACGGCGATCACGCTTGGTCGCGGCTGCTGTTCTTCGAAGCCGCTGAGGGCGGAGCCGGCGTCCTGCGCCGCCTCGCCACCGAGGACGGTCAACTACGCCTGGTGGCACGAAAAGCTCTTCAAATACTTCATTTTGATGCAGATTCGGGAGAAGATCTGCACCGAGCGCCACACGCGATCGAAGACTGCGCACAAGCCTGCTACGACTGCCTGCTTTCCTACAGCAATCAGTGGGATCACCAACACCTGGATAGGCATTCCGTCAAAGATCTACTACGGCGACTCGCCGTAGCGAGTGTCGAAGTTGGCGCTGGCGGCGAAGGTCGCGCGGAGCAGCTCGAACGCCTGAAGCAGGCCTGCGACAGCGAGCTAGAGAAGAAGTTTCTCGTATTACTCGATCAACACGGTTACCGACTGCCCGACGATGCCCAGAAGATCGTCGACGGCTACTACGTGCGGCCGGATTTTGCTTATCACACCGATGGCATGGATGTCGCCATCTTCGTCGACGGGCCGGTTCATGACGCCGCGCGTCAGAAGGAGAAGGACGAGCAGGCACGCATGAAGCTTGAAGACGAGGCCGGCTGGCTGGTGCTGCGATTTCATTACGAAGAATCAAACATTAACTGGCTCAAGACTATCGCTGAACATAGCGGCATCTTTGGCATAGCGAAGGCTAACGCATGACGACAATTGACTACCCGGCCGGCAGCCTGGTCAATGCCCGTGGCAGGGACTGGCTCGTCCTACCCGGTTCCCCCGAAGGCACGCTCTTGGTCCGCCCACTGGGTGGACACGACCATGAAACCACCGTGCTGTTACCACGCGTCGATGAATTCGCAGCGGCCACGTTTGATCCACCGACCGTCGACGACCGTGGGGATGCCAGTCGGGCTCGCCTACTGCGTGACGCGCTCCGACTATCGTTCCGTGCCAGCGGCGGCCCGTTCCGTTCGTTCGCCCGCCTGGCCGTGACGCCCCGCAACTATCAGTTGGTTCCGCTGATGATGGCCGCTAACCAGGATGTCACCCGGCTGCTGATCGCCGACGGTGTCGGCGTAGGCAAAACGGTCGAGGCTGGCCTCATCGCCGCGGAGCTGCTTGCCACGGGTGAAGCTCAGCGCCTCGCGGTGTTGTGCTCACCCCAGTTAGCCCCACAGTGGCAGAGCGAACTTCGACACAAGTTCGGCATCGACGCGCAATTGCTCCTGCCGTCAACCGTCAGCCGGCTGATGCGCAGAGTCCCGTTCGGCTCCAACGTGTACCAGCACCACCCCTACCTGGTGATCTCGACCGACTTCATCAAGCAGAAGTCTCGCCGCGACGAATTCGCTTGGCATTGCCCAGAATTGGTGATCGTCGACGAGGCGCACACCTGTGTGGCACCCACAGCCGTCGGAAAATCTTCCCAGGCCCACCTCCGGTATGCACTGCTGCGCAAGCTTGCCGATAAGCCCGAGCGCCACCTGGTGCTGCTCACCGCGACCCCGCACAGCGGCGAAGACACCGCCTGGCAGTCGCTGATCGGCCTGCTCGACGACCGGCTCGGGAATCTGCCGGCTGATCTCTCCGGCCGCGACCGTGAAGACGACCGCAAGCTGCTCGCTAGATTCATGATCCAACGGCAACGCGCCGACATTCGCGAATACCTTGACGAGGACACCCCATTTCCGGAACGCGAGACGACTGAAACCGCATACAAACTCACCGCCGGATACCGCCAACTGTTTGACGACGTAATGGAATACGTTCGCGAACAGGTCGCTGATCCTAAGCTGAGCGCGGTACGGCAACGCGTTCGCTGGTGGTCGGCCATCGCGCTGTTGCGCTGCTTGGCATCGAGCCCTGCCGCTGCCGAACAAACCCTCCTCAACCGTTCCGCAGTCGCCGCTGTCGACGACGAGGACGAAGTCGATGCCTACGCCGAACCGCGCGTCCTAGACACAGACCTAGATGACACTCTCGAAGCCGAAGATGTCACAGTTGGCGCCGACACCGGTGAGAGCGACACACCCAACACTGCGGCTCGCAGACGCCTCCGCGAATTGGCTTCTGCCGCTGCAGCGCTGAAGGGCCCGCGATCAGACGCGAAGCTAAAACGCCTTATCCCGCTGGCGAAGGAACTGCTTGACCAGGGCTATTACCCTATTGTCTTCTGCCGTTACATCCCCACTGCCGACTATCTCGCCGAGCACCTAGCCTCAGCCCTATCGAAGGTCAAAGACCTCAAGATCGACGCCGTGACCGGGACCCTCCCGCCGGACGAACGCGAGTCCCGAGTCGACTCGTTGAGCAACCACGACGGCCCTCGGCTGCTCATCGCTACCGACTGCCTCGCCGAGGGCATCAACCTGCAGGACGGCTTTACCGCCGTCGTCCACTACGACCTCGCATGGAATCCCACCCGTCACGAACAACGCGAAGGCCGCGTCGACCGATTTGGCCAGCAAGCCCCCACGGTCCGCACCGTAACGTACTACGGCGAGGACAACGGCATTGATGGCATCGTGCTGCAGGTCCTCATCCGCCGCCACGAGCACATCAAGCGCAGCATCGGCGTGTCAGTACCCATCCCTGTTGATTCCACTACCGTGATGAAGGCCATCTGGGAATCGCTGCTGCTACGCGGCAAGGAAGCCGAGCAGTTGACCCTCGACTTCGCCGAGGCCACCTCCAAGTCCCTGGCCGAACAGGTCGAGGTCGAGTGGACCAACGCGGCCGAGCGAGAGAAGGTGTCGCGCTCACGATTCCGGCAAGCCGGCCTCAAACCGGACACCGT
Organism: Mycobacterium gordonae; assembly: GCF_002101675.1. Lineage (GTDB taxonomy): Bacteria > Actinomycetota > Actinomycetes > Mycobacteriales > Mycobacteriaceae > Mycobacterium > Mycobacterium gordonae. The sequence goes on from NZ_LQOY01000087.1 coordinate 29,704, forward strand.
CGAACAGGCCCTGACCGAGGTGCGCCGTGCCCTCGGCGGTCCAGCCGATGTCGAAACATTCACGCGCACAGCGCTATCGCTCATGGGTGCCGCCACCAGCGATACCGACGACGGGTTCACCGCAAATGTCGATACCCTCCCCGCCGCCGTGCGTGACCAACTACCACTGACCAGAAGCAAGCGTCTGGACTTTCACCGATCTCTGCCCGTGCCCGTCGGTCACAGCGTGCTCAACCGCACCGATGCCACGGTGGACGCCCTCTCCCGCTACGTCCTCGACGCCGCACTCGACTCTCGGCTCGACCCGGTGGCCCGGCCCGCCCGCCGCGCCGGGGTCATGCGCACTCGCGCGGTCAGTAAGGTCACCACGTTGCTCATGGTGCGGCACCGACTGGAAATCAGCATTTTTGGCTCCGCCACCACCGTCACCCAGGTCGCCGAGGAAGTCACGTTCCTGGCATTCACCGCGACCGGGGACAACCTCAGCTGGTTACCCCAGGCCGAGGTCGACACCCTGCTATCAGTGACCCCGTCGGGCAACGTCGATGACGCGCTGGCCCGAATGCAATTAGGGCGCGCACTGGGGCGCCTGCCCGCGCTCACCAAGCACCTCACCACCGCGGGTAAGGACGCGGCGAAGGATCTGGTGGCCCAACATCAGGCGGTACGCAGCGCTTCAAAGGCCGGCGGGCGGCAGGAATCGAACGGCGGGTGCCCGATGAGCGCGCTGACCGTCTTC
>NZ_LQOY01000088.1 GCF_002101675.1 Mycobacterium gordonae
GGAGTCGTAATCGCCGGAGTCGTGATATCCGGCAACGTAAACCCACCCACACCAATCGGGCTGATCGTCAACGGCGGAGTCGTAATCGCCGGAGTCGTAATGTCCGTCAACGTAAACCCACCCACACCAATCGGGCTGATCGTCAACGGCGGCGTGACGATGTCGGGCAACGTGAACCCGCCCACCCCGATGGGGCTGATCGTCAACGGCGGCGTCGTGATCGCCGGAGTCGTAATGTCCGGCAACGCAAACCCGCTCACCCCAATCGGGCTGATCGTCAACGGCGGCGTGGTGATCGCCGGCGTCGTGATCGCCGGCAACGCAAACCCGCCCACTCCAATCGGGCTGATCGTCAACGGCGGGGTGACGATGTTCGGCAACGTGAACCCGCCCACCCCGATCGGGCTGATCGTCAACGGCGGCGTGGTGATCGCCGGCGTCGTGATCGCCGGCAACGCAAACCCGCCCACCCCAATCGGATTGATCGTCAATGCCGGCGTCGTGATGTCCGGCAGCGTGAACCCGCCCACGCCGATCGGGCTGATCGTCAAGGGCGGCGTGGTGATCGCCGGAGTCGTGATATCCGGCAACGCAAACCCGCCCACCCCGATGGGGCTGATCGTCAACGGCGGCGTCGTGATCGCCGGGGTGGTGATCGCCGGCAAGGCGAACCCGCTCACCCCAATCGGATTGATCGTCAATGCCGGCGTCGTGATGTCCGGCAGCGTGAACCCGCCCACGCCGATCGGGCTGATCGTCAACGGCGGCGTGGTGATCGCCGGAGTCGTGATATCCGGCAGACTGAAGCCGCTCACGCCGATCGGATTGATCGTCAATGGCGGAGTGACGATGTCGGGCAACGCGAACCCGCCCACACCGATGGGGTTGATCGTCAACGGCGGAGTCGTGATCGCCGGAGTGGTGATCGCAGGCAGGTCGAAGCCACCCACTGCGATCGGGTCGATCGTCAACGCCGGGGTCGTGATGTCGGGCAACGACAACGCACCGACACCGATCGGGTTGATCGTCAGCGCCGGAGTCGAGAACGCCGGAGTCGTGATATCCGGCAACGACAACGCCCCCACACCAATCGGATTGATCGACAACGCCGGAGTCGAGAACGCCGGAGTCGTGATATCCGGCAACGACAACGCCCCCACACCAATCGGATTAATCGTCAACGCCGGAGTGGTGATCGCCTGGGTGGTGAGCTGCGGCGTGCTGAAGCCGCCGACCGCGATATTTCCGACGCTGAACCCTGGAATCGTGAGAGGCACGGTGTTGATCTCGGGCAGGGTAAACGACCCGACGGTGATCGGCGGAATAGTGAACCCACCGAGGACAACGCTGGTGGTGAACGGGGGAACGTAGAAGGTCTTGATTCGAAGGGTCAAGCCTTGGCTCGCGATGGGCCCAACTTGCAGATATGCACCGGGGCCACCTGAATTCGGCGCAGAACCTGGGCCGTTGGTACCCCCACCAATCTGCGGGATCACCCCAGCCACACCTGTTTGCAAGAAGGTGGTGTTGTTAGGCAGGAATGCGACAAAAGGAATAGTGATAGAAGGCGTCGCGAAATCAAACGGAATAACGACTTCGGGGGTCCAGAAGCCTCCGCCACCGCCACCTACCGTTATTGCGCTGATCGTAGTTTGGGGCACACTCATTGCCGGCAGACTAAACGCACTAATGGTAGTGCCCGCGGCGATATTCACTGGTGGAATAGTTATGGGCGGGATACCCACCGAGGGCAGCAAAAATGTTTCGACGGCGATCGGCGGAATGGTAATCGGCGGAATGGTCAGGGACGGCACCGCAAGTGTCGGCAGGTTGAACGCACCCAACGCCGTACCCGCCGGAATCGACACCGACGGCACCGTTACCGGCGGCACCGACAACGTCGGCAAATTGAACGCACCCAACGCCGTACCCGCCGGAATCGACACCGACGGCACGGTCACCGGCGGCACCGACAACGTCGGCAAATTAAACGCACCCAACGCCGTACCCGCCGGAATCGACACCGACGGCACCGACAACGCCGGCAAGTCAAACGCACCCAACGCCGTACCCGCCGGAATCGACACCGACGGAATCGTCACCGGCGGCACCGACAACGTCGGCAAATTGAACGCACCCAACGCCGTACCCGCCGGAATCGACACCGACGGAATCGTCACCGGCGGCACCGACAACGTCGGCAAATTGAACGCACCCAACGCCGTCCCGGCCGGAATGCTCAACGACGGCACCGTCAAGGCCGGCAGATCAAAGGCACCTAGCGCCGTCCCGGCCGGAATCGTCAGGGATGGAATCGTCAACGACGGCACGGTCAAAGTCGGCAGGTTGAAGGCACCTAACGCCGTCCCCGCCGGGATGCTCAGCGACGGCACCGACAATGTCGGCAGATCAAACGCGCCCAGAGCCGTGCCCGCCGGAATGTTCAACGACGGAATCGTCAACGACGGCACCGTCAACGTCGGCAGATTGAAGGCACCCAAGGCCGTCCCCGCCGGGATGCTCAACGACGGAATCGTCAGCGACGGCAGATCAAACGCACCCAGAGCCGTGCCCGCCGGAATGTTCAACGACGGAATCGTCAACGACGGCACCGACAACGTCGGCAAATCAAACGCACCCAGAGCCGTCCCAGCCGGAATCGACACCGACGGAATCGTCAACGACGGCACCGACAACGTCGGCAGGTTGAAGGCGCCCAACGCTGTGCCCGCCGGGATCGTCAACGACGGCACCGTCAAAGACGGCAGATCAAATGCGCCCAGAGCCGTCCCGGCCGGAATCGTCAGGGACGGGATGGTCAACGACGGCACGGTCAACGTCGGCAGGTTGAAGGCGCCCAACGCTGTGCCCGCCGGGATGCTCAACGACGGCACCGTCAAAGACGGCAGATCAAACGCACCCAGAGCCGTCCCCGCCGGAATGCTCACCGACGGAATCGTCAACGACGGCACCGACAACGTCGGCAAATCAAACGCACCCAGAGCCGTCCCGGCCGGAATCGTCA
>NZ_LQOY01000089.1 GCF_002101675.1 Mycobacterium gordonae
ACCCACCCCCGCGCCGGCCACATACAACTCCCCCACCACTCCCGCCGGCACCGGACGCAACCACCCGTCCAGCACGAACAACGCCGCCCCCGCCACCGGTGACCCGATCGGAGCGACCCCCGATCCCGCTACCAATGGCGCACTCACCGCCGCATACACCGTGGTCTCGGTCGGACCGTATTGGTTGAGCATCACCCGCCCCGGAGCCCACCGATCCACCACCTCACCCGGACAGGCCTCACCCCCGAACACCAGCGTCGTCACCGAGTCCAACCCTTGCGGCGAGGAAACCGCTAATGCTGACGTGGTCTGGGTGAGCACGCTGACCTGTTCGGCGACCAGCACTCGGCGAAAGTCCTGCGGCGAGCTGGCCACCTCTTCGGGCACCACCACCAGCCGCCCACCACTGAGCAGTGGACCCCATATCTCGTGGACCGAGAAGTCGAAACCATAGGAATGACACTGCGTCCACGTCCCCACCGGCGGCAGATTCGCATAGCGGGCGCCCATCATTGCGGTGACGTTGTGTTGGGTGATCGCAACGCCTTTGGGGATTCCCGTGGTGCCCGAGGTATAGATCAGATAGGCGATATTGTCGGCGGCCGGGGCCGGCAGGCCCGTGTGCGGGCAGGTGTCGATGCGGGGATCCTCAACATCGATGACCGTCAGGTTGTGCCCGTCCAGGCGCGACCGAAGGCTCGCCGTGGTGATCGCGGCCACCGGTGCGGCGTCATCGAGCAGGAACCCGATCCGCGCCGACGGCATCCCCGCGTCGACGGGCAGGTAGGCCGCCCCGGTTTTGAGCACCGCGATGATCGCCACGATCGCCTGCGCCGAACGCTCCAGCAGCAGCGCCACCACATCCCCCGGGCCCACACCGTGGTCAATCAGCAGGTGCGCCACCCGGTTCGCCGCCTCGTCCAGCTCCCGATAGGTCATCGACCTACCTTCGAAGCTGACCGCCACCGCCTCGGGGGTGCGCGCTACCTGGGCGGCCAACGCGGTCGGGATCGACACCGCCGGAGCGGGTGTGCTCAGCACCGCGCGGTGGCCCCACCCATCCAGGCAGGCGTGCTCGGGTGCGTCGAGAAGATCAATCGACGACAACACCCGCCCGGGATCAGCGGTCATCGCCACCACCACCCGCTCTAACCGCTCCAGCAGCGCCTCAATGCTGGCCGCATCAAACACATCGGTGCGAAACTCGGCCGCCCCCCCGATTCCGGCGGGCTCGCCGGCCTCGGTGAAACGTTCGGCCAAAGAGAACGCCAGATCCATGCGCGCGGCGTGGGTATCCACGGGCAGGGGTGTGATGTCCAAACCCGTGAGGGTTTGCTCGGCGCCAGGCTGGTCAATTTGGCCGCCGAAGTTCTGCCAACCCAGCATCACCTGGATCAACGGGTGGTGGGTCAAGCTTCGGGTGGGGTTGAGCCGCTCGACGAGCACCTCAAAGGGCACGTCTTGGTGTTCGTAGGCGGCCAGGCTGCGCTGGCGCACCTGTGCCAGCAACTCGGCGACGGTGAGATCACCGGCCAGATTCACCCGCAACACCAAGGTGTTGACGAAAAATCCGACCAACTCATCAAGCGCCGGGTCGCGCCGCCCAGCGATCGGGAACCCGACCGCCACATCGTCGCTGGCGCTGAGCTTCGCCAGCAGCACGGCCAGGGCGGCCTGGACCAGCATGAAACTGGTCGCATCGTGTTCCCGGGCCACCCGAGCCACCTGCTGCTGCAAATGCGCCGGCCATTCGACCGCCACGCTGGCGCCGCGGTAATCGGCCACCGGCGGATAAGGCCGATCAGTAGGAAGTGTCAGCCGCTCGGGCATCCCGGCCAAGGCCTGCTCCCAGTAGGCCAGCTGCGCAGCAATCGGGCTGTGGGGATCGGCCAGATCGCCGAACTGCGCACGCTGCCACAGCGTGTAGTCGACATACTGCACCGGCAGTTCGGCCCAGCCCGGGGTCCGCCCCGCACATCGGGCGCCATAGGCGATGCTCAGATCGCGTAGCAGCGAGGTCAGTGACCACCCGTCGGCGGCGATATGGTGGGCCACGGCCACCAGCACGTGCTCCTCGTCGCCGAGGCGGAAAAGCCGCGCCTGCAAAGGGATCTCGGCGGCCAGATCGAACCGGTGACCCGCCACCGCGCCGATGGCCTCACGCAACCGGTCTACCGTCCAGCCGGCGGCATCGACGACGTCCCAGCCGAATTCGGCCCGTTCGGCGGGCACCACCAGCTGCTGCGGTGTTCCCCCGGGCGCAGGGAAGAGCGTGCGCAGGCTTTCCTGGCGGGCCACGACATCGGCTAGCGCGACACGCAGCGCCTCGACATCCAACCGGCCGCGAAGCCGCAGCGCCGCCGCCATGTTGTACACCGGCGAGGGGCCTTGCAACTGGTCAAGAAACCACAAACGCTGCTGGGCAAACGACAACGGCACCACCGCCGGCCGCTGGGCTGGCGCCAACGGCGCCAGCCCGCCCCCGCCCTCGCCGACGCGGGCGGCCAACTGGGCCACCGTGGGCGACTCAAACACCGCGCGCACCGAAAGGCCGCCGTGAAAGCTGGTGTTGACCGCGGCGATCAGACGCATCGCCGACAGCGAATCCCCACCCAGGTCGAAAAACGAGTCATCGACCCCCACGCGCTGCACCCCCAGCACCCTGGCGTAGATGCCGGCCAGGATTTCCTCGACGGGAGCGACCGGGGCGCGGTAACGATCGGCAGCGGCGTAGTCCGGTGCCGGCAGGGCGCGGGTGTCGAGTTTGCCGTTGGCTGTCAGCGGCAGCGCAGCGAGCACCACCAGCGCCGCCGGAACCATATGGGCCGGGAGCCGCTCGGTGAGCGCGGCGCGCAGCGCGGCCGGTTCCGCGGTCCCGGGGGCCGTCTCGGTGACATAGCCCACGAGGCGCCTATCGCCGGGGTGGTCCTCGCGGGCAACCACCACCGCGGTCTCCACCCCATCCAGCCCGGCCAGCGCCGCGCGCACCTCGCCGAGTTCGATGCGATACCCGCGGATCTTGACCTGCTCGTCGGCGCGCCCGACGTAGCGCAACTGCCCGTCGGCACCCCAGCACACCAAATCTCCGGTGCGGTACATGCGTGTTGCCGGCGCTCCTGGCCCGCCGAACGGACACGCCACAAACCGCGACGCCGTTAACCCCGCCCGGCCCAGGTACCCCACACCCACCCCGGCACCAGCCACATACAGTTCACCGACCACGCCGACCGGTACCGGCCGCAACCACCCGTCCAGCACAAAAAACGCCGCTCCTGAGATCGGCGAGCCGATCGGCGGCACCCCCGAACCCGCCACCAACGGCGTACTGACCGCCGCCCACATGGTCGTCTCGGTCGGGCCGTAGGTGTTGACCATCACCCGTCCCGGTGCCCACCGATCCACTACCTCGGCCGGGCAGAACTCAGAACCCATCACCAGCGCCGCCGGCCCCAACCCCTCAGGCCACAGCGCCCCTACCGCAGACGGGGTCTGGCTCAAGACGCTGACCTGTTCGGCGACCAGTAAAGCGTGGAAGTCCTGCGGTGAGCGGGTCACCTTTTCGGGCACCACCACCAGGCGCCCCCCACCCAACAGCGCACCGAAGATCTCCCACACCGAGGCGTCAAACGCATAGGAATGCCACTGCGACCACGCCCCCGCCCGCTCGACGTCGACGTGCAACGACTCCAGCAACTGGGTCACGTTGCCGTGGGTGATGGCCACCCCCTTGGGCACCCCGGTGGTGCCCGAGGTGTAGATCAGGTAGGCCACGTCCTCGGCGGCCGGGGCCGGCAGGGCCCTGTGCGGGAAGGCGTCGGTGCGAGGATCCGCGACCTCGATCACGGGCACGTCGCAACCGGCCAGCCGCTGGGCCAACCCAGCGGTGGCGATCGCGGCGACCGGGGCGGCGTCGGCGATCATGAACCCGATCCGCGCCGCCGGCAACCCCGCATCGATCGGCAGATAAGCCGCCCGGGCCTTGAGCACCGCTGTGATCGCCACGACCGCCTGTGCCGACCGCTCGGACAACAGCGCCACCACATCCCCTGGCCCCACACCAACGTCAACCAGCAAGTGCGCCAACCGGTTAGAGGCTTCATCCAGCTCCCGGTAGCTCATCGAGTGGCCTTCGAAGCTCACCGCCACCGCCTCCGGGGTCCGCGCGACCTGCGCGGCAAACAGCACCGGAATCGACACCGCCGCGGGCGCGGGCACGCTCAGCACCGCCCGGTTACCCCACCCATCCAGGCGGGCGTGCTCGGGTGCGTCGAGCAGATGAATCGAGGACAGCGGCCGGCCGGGATCGGCGGTCATCGCCACCACCACCCGCTCCAACCGCTCGAGCAGCGCCTCGATGATTTCGACATCGAACACGTCGTCGTCGAATTCGGCGCGCAGGCCCAGCTCGTGGCCCGGTGCGGCCAGCACCGTCAGCGGGTAGTGGTTGTGTTCGCGAATGGTGAATCCGGAGACGGCCAATCCGCCGGGGGCCGCCAACGCGCTGGTGTCGATCGGGTAGTTCTCGTAGACGAACAAGGTGTCGAAGAGTTGTTCGTGACCGGTGGCGCGGTGGATCTCGCTCAACGCCAGGTGCTGGTGCTCGAGGGTGTCGTTGTGGGCGCACTGCAGCTGGCTCAACAGGTCGGCCGTGGTGGTGGCCGGCGTGATGGTTGCCCGCACCGGCACGGTGTTGATCAACAGTCCCACCATCGAATCCGCACCGGCCAGCTCGGCTGGCCGACCAGAGACCGTGGTGCCGAACGCGACATCGTGGTGGCCGGTCAGCGAGCACAAAAGCTGCGCGAAGGCGCCGTGCAGCACGGTGCTGACGGTGGTGTGGTGCGCGCGGGCCAGCTCGGTAACGGCACACGTGGTTTGCGCAGTCATCCGGTGCGATGCGACGCCGCGCCGCCCCAGGCGCAACCGGCGTGGCGGACCCACCAATGTCGGAGACTCGAAGCCGGCGAACACCGCCCGCCAGGCCGCGCGAGCGCCGTCAAGGTCCCGATCGGCCAGCCAGGTCACAAAGCTGCGATATGACCCGGCCGCAGGCAACCGCTGCCCGTAATAGCTGGCGAAGATTTCGCGCAGCAGGATCGGCGTCGACCAGCCATCCATCACGATGTGGTGATTCGTCAGCACAAACCGGTGCCGATCCGGTGCGGTGCGGATCAACGCCACCCGAAACGCCGGCTGATCGGCCAGATCGCAGACCGCGGCGCGTTCGGCAGCACATACCCGCTGGACCTGCTCGTCGATATCGACGTCGGAGTCTGCGGGGTCCAGCTCGACGTAGTGCCAGGGCGCCACCGGATCGGCCGGAATGATCTGCACCGGCTTGTCGAACTTCGCGCTGAATCGCGCCGCCAGGTTCGGATGCCGGTTCACCACCGTGCGCACCGCCTCGCACAACCGGTCCGGGTCCAACGGACCGGTCACGGCGACGTCGAACTGCACCGCATACACATCTTCGCCGGCCTGCGCGGTGCTGGTATGAAACAGCAGCCCCTGCTGCAGGGGGGTCAACGGCAAAACGTCAGCTATCCGCATATTGCCGCTCGAGTTCCTGAATCTGTTGCTGGCTCAGGTCGGTGAGCGCGACATCCGACGGCGTCAACCCACCTCCGCCACCGCGCACATGCGCGCAGATACCGGCCAGGGCCTCAAACCACAACCGGCCCAACTGGCTCACCTTGGTGTGATCAACGGCCGACGGCGCCCACGTCCAGTCGGCGTGAAGTTGCGGGCCCGTCTCGGTCTCCACGGTGGCGGCGTTGAGCTCCACGGTGTGCGCCAGCGGCGTGGGTATGTCCGAGGCCGCGCCGATCAGCGACAGGCTCTCCCAGCTGACCCGCCACAAACCGTCGGAAAGGTCGGCGGCCGCGCCCAGCCGCCCCAGATAGTTGAACCCGACCGGCGGATCGGGCCCGGCCAGGTCAACATCGTCGTTCAGGTAGCGCAGCACGCCGTAGCTCAAGGGATCGGGCAGTGCGCGCAGCTGCTCTTTGGCGTCCTTGACTACCGCCCCCACCGCCGCGTGCCCGGCGGTCACGTGCGCCCAGCTCACCCCACCGACGGTCAACGCCACCGGGTATTTGGTGGTGAACCATCCCACCGTGCGGGACAGGTCCACATCGGGAGCCAATTCCTCGTGGCGCCCGTGACCCTCGACGTCGATGCCGATCGCCGCGCCGCCGGTGCCCCAAAACTCTGCCACCGCCAACCCGAGCGCGATCAACAAGATGTCCTGCACCCCGGCATGAAACGCCGCGGGCACCTCCCCGAGCAGCATCCGGGTGGTCTCTGCATCCAGCGACATCGACAAGTGCCCGGCAGTGGCCAGCGTATCCACCGCAGGTTGGACCGCCGGCAGCGCAGCCGGCGTCGCCGTCACCTGTCGCCAGGCCTCGGCCTGGGCCACCACGTCCGCTGTGTGTGCGTGTTCTGCTAATAGCGACGCCCACCGGGCAAACGACGTTCCCACTGCCGGCAGGGCTATCGGCTGCCCGCTGTGGTGCTGGGCCCAGGCGATGTTGAGATCCTCGAGCAGGATGTGCCACGACACCGTGTCGACGGCCAGATGGTGAATGATCAACGCCAGCTGACCGCTCTCGGGCACCCACAGCGCGCTGAGCATCACCCCGGCTGCCGGGTCCAACCGCGACTGAGCCGTTACCAGCGCCGCCTCGGACAACGCGTCCACCGCGTGGAGGCACCGGCGCGCTTGCACCGAGCCGGCCTCGGGAACCGTCAACGACCAGTCGCTGGCGCCGAGCCCGATGCCTGGCTCGACGCGAAGCCGCAACATGGCATGCCGATCCAACAAGGCCTGCAACACCACCACCACGTCGGCCTCGCTGACCCCGTCGGGAGCCTGCACCACCATCGTCTGGTTGAACTGCTCCACTGGGCCCTGCATACCGCGCAGCCAACACATGATGGGGGTCGCCACCACCGGTCCGACACCCTCGTCGACCGGGCCGACCTCGCCGTCGGCCACCCCGGCCACCCGAGCCAGCCCCGCAACCGTCTGCTCGACGAAAACATCACGCGGCCTCAACACCAAACCGGCCATTCGAGCCCGCGCCACCACCTGCATCGACGAGATGCTGTCGCCGCCCAACTCAAAAAACGAGTCGTCGACCCCGACTCTCTGCACACCAAGCACCTGGGCGTAGATGCCGGCCAGGAGCTCCTCGACGGAGCCGGCCGGGGCACGATACCGCTCAACACCTTGGTATTCGGGCGCCGGCAGGGCGCGGGTATCGAGTTTGCCGTTGACCGTCAGCGGCAGCGCATCCAACACCACCACCGCCGCGGGCACCATGTAGCGCGGCAGGCGCTCGGCCAGCGCGGCGCGAATGGCCGCCGGCTCCGCGGTCCCGGGGGCCGTCTCGGTGACATAGCCCACCAGCCGCTTATCCCCCGGCCGGTCCTCACGGGCAACCACCACCGCGGTCTCCACCCCATCCAGCTCGGCCAGCGCCGCGCGGACCTCCCCGCACTCGATGCGGTAGCCGCGGATCTTGACCTGCTCATCGGCGCGCCCCGCGTAGAACAGCTGCCCGTCGGCGCCCCACCACGCCAGATCCCCGGTGCGATACATCCGCGCTTCCGGCGACCCAGGCTCCGTGAAGGGACAGGCCACAAACCGCGACGCGGTCAAGCCGGCCCGACGCCAATAGCCGACACCCAGCCCGGCGCCGGACACATACACTTCCCCGACCACCCCCGCAGGCATGGGGCGCAACCACCCATCCAGCACAAAAATGCCCAAATGCGCCAACGGGACCCCGATCGGGCTGGCAGTGCCGTCGGCGTCGCCGGCGACGATCTCCCGGAACGAAGCGTGCACCGTCGTCTCGGTGATGCCGTACATGTTGATCAGGCGTGGCAGTCCCGGGTGGTTATGCAACCACGTGCGAAGACGCTGTGGTTGCAGTGCTTCCCCGCCAAACACCACAGCCTGCAGCTTCAGTTGCTGTCCCAGGTCGGGTGATAGCGCTCCGCTGGTTTGCAGGGCTGTTTGCAGCGCATAGAACGCCGAGGGTGTCTGGCTCAAGACACTGACCTCTTCGGTGACCAGCAGCTCGGAAATGTCTTGCGGTGAGCGGGCCACCTCATCGGGAACCACTACCAGCCGACCGCCCTGCAGCAGCGCACCGAAGATTTCCCACACCGAGAAGTCGAAGGCATAGGAGTGCGTCTGCGTCCACACCCCCGCCGCCGGCAGCCGTGCCTGCAGTGACGCCAGCAGCTGGGTGATGTTGTGGTGGGTGATCGCTACTCCCTTCGGCACACCGGTGGTGCCGGAGGTGTAGATGAGGTAGGCGATGTCATCAGGGGCCGGCCCCGGCAGGCTCGTATCGGGGCAGGCCCGGATGCGGGGGTCCGCGACGTCGATCACGGCCAGGCGGCAGCCGTCTAGCCGTGAGCACAACCCGCCGGTGGAGAGCGCGACGAGCGGCGCGGCATCGGTGAGCATGAACTCGATTCGGGCGTCGGGCAGGCTCGGGTCGATCGGTAGGTAGGCCGCCCCGGTTTTGAGCACCGCCAGAATCGCCACGATCGCCGGCGCGGAGCGCTCCAACAGCAGCCCCACATACTGCCCCGGGCCAGCGCCGTGATCGGCCAACAGGTGCGCCAGACGGTTGGCCGCCTGCTCCACCTCGCGGTAGCTCATCGACCGACCCTCGAAGGTCACCGCGACCGCATCCGGGGTCCTCGCCACCTGCGCGGTAAACAACGCCGGAACCGATACCAACGGCGTCGGGGCCCGCCCCGCCAACACCGCCCGGTTACCCCACCCATCCAGACGAGCGTGCTCGGGCGCGTCCAGCACATCGATCGACGACAGCCGCCGGCTCGGGTCGGCGGTCATCGCCATCACCAGACTTTCCAACCGCCTGGCTAAATCGGCGACCCCGAAAACCGACAATGGCCCGTGGCCTTCGGTGCTGAAAAAAAGCCGGCCGCCGGCCCTGGCGAAGACAAAGTTGAAACGTCCCGAAACGGCACGGCTACTGTACGCCGTCGATACCGTGGCATTGTGAAAAGGCGCAGGGGTCGTAAACGGAATGAAATTAACCCACGCTCGGTTATGTGCCTGCGTGGTAGCGCGAAGACCGGCCCCTCCTTCCAAGGCGTGCACCGGAAACCTCTGATGCCGTATCGCTTCTCGTACCCGTTGATCAACATGCTCCCAGAAACCGGCAACGCTCGATTCCGGCGATGCCTGCAACACCAGCGGTACCCAGCCCGCCACCATTCCGGCGAACGTATGTGATTCCGGACTTACCCGCCTGCTGACCGGAAAGTCGATCACTATCTCCGACCCGGTCGCGTACCACCGCTGAACCAACAGCGCGCACGCCGCGGTGATGAGCGACTGCTGACTGAGGCCCGACGCGCCAGATACCTCTCGGATCCTCGCCACGACGACCGGATCGAGTTGCACCGGCAAAGCAGCTGCCCACACCTGCCGGGTGGAAGTCGGTGGCAACACAGATTGCGACGTGTTCTCCCGGGGCAGGTTTTCAGTCCAGTAATCCCGATCCTGCAGGTAGTCGTCGGACGCCTCATAGTCGTGTTCGCACTCGACCATGTCCTGCAACGAACCAAAAGGCGTGGGCGGGATAGCTGCGCCGCGAACCACAGCGGAATAGACGGTTGCGATCCGATCGATAAGAAGCCCCATGCTATATCCGTCCATCACCATGTGATGGCCGCATAGAAACAGATAGAATTCGTCGACCCGGGTCCGCATGAATGCGAATTTGAATAATGGGCCCGTGAGCGGCATTGGTGTCTCTTGTATTTCCGCTGCGATGCGATGGGCTTCCTGCACCGGATGCTGTTCGTGGCGGAGGTCGTGGAATTCCGTCTCGACGGTCGGGTAATCCATTACCTGCTGAACAATGCGACTCTGGTCCTGGAGGACAGCGACCCGCATGGGTTCGGCATCCTGCATGGCGCGCCGGATCGCCACGTTGAGCGCTTCGGCGTCGACCATGCCTTCGATGACCACGAACAGGCCGGCCTGCCACTCCGCAACCATGGTGCTCGTCTCGTGAGCAAACCAGACATCGAGCTGCGGCCGGGTCAGCGGGAAACGTCTACCCGTGGCCCCGGCGGTCTCGCTTGGTTGGTACGCGGGTCGTGCCGCTGCGGCCGTGAGCAACTCGGTGAGATACGCAGCCAGCCCGGCTGGAGTCGCCTGGTCCAGGACCGAGGTGACCGGCAGCGTCAGCCCGGTTTGCGCCGACAAGCTGTTGCGCAGTTCTAGGGCGGTCAACGAATCGATACCGAGGTCTTTGAACGGCCGGTCGGGATCGAGGGCATCCGGGTCGGGGTAGGCCAACACAGTGGCGCTGGTGTGGGTGACCAGGGCGGTCAACGTGGCGTGTTGTTGTTCGGGCGTCAAACCGGCCAGCCGGGCGGTCAGGTTGTCGGGTCCGGCGCTGGCGGCGTGGCGAAGGGCGGTCGTCAAGGCGGACATGATCGCGGGCAACGCATTGGTGCGTGCTAGCCGGGCCAACGCCGGCGCGCTGATCGGGGCCGTGATCAGGGCGGGCTGCCGGCAGTTCAGCGCGGCATCGAAGAGTGCCAGGCCATCGCTGGTGCTGATCGGGGTCATACCGGTACGGGCGAAGCGGGCCCGCTCGATCGAGCCCACCTCCGCCGTCATCGTCGAGGCGGTCTCCCAGTAGCCCCAGGCCAAGCTGGTGGCCGGGAGCTGATGGTGGTTACGCAGCTGCGCCAGCGCGTCCAGGAAAGCGTTAGCGGCGGCGTAATTGGCTTGACCGGGCCCCCCCAGAACTCCCGCAACCGAGGAGAACACGATGAACGCATCGAGGTCCAGCTCGGCGGTAAGGCGGTGCAGATGCCAGGCGCTGTCAGCTTTGGCGGCCAACACCGCGTCCAGTTGCGCACCCGTCATGTCGCTGACCAGGGCGTCATCAAGCCGCGCGGCGGTGTGGATGACCGCACGCAGTGGATGCTCGGCCGGGATAGCCGCCCGCAACGCGCTGACCTCGGCGGGATCGGTCACATCACAGGCAGCGATGCCGACCTGGGCGCCCAGCCGGATCAGCCGCTCCCGCAGTTCCCCCGCACCCGGCGCCGCCGGCCCGCGCCGTGAGACCAACAGCAGATGACGCACGCCGTACCGGGTGATCAGATGCTCGGCGAAAATCCCGCCCAACATCCCGGTGCCCCCGGTGACCAGCACCGTGCCTTCGGGGTCGAACACCGTCGGCGGAGCCGGCGACGCCGAGGTGCGGACCACGCGGGGAACATGGGCCACGCCACGGCGCACGGCCAACTGGGATTCACCATCCAAGCGCTGCGACAAAACCGCCGACAAGACCTCGCCGGAGGCAGGACTGTCGTCGATGTCGACCAGGGTGATACGGCCCGGATGCTCGTTTTGGGCGCTATGGACCAACGCCCACAGCGCGGCATGAGTCAGATCCGGCGCTTCGTCATCGACGCCGACCTGCACAGCCCGATGGGTCAGGATCACCAACGGCGTACGCACGGTGTCTGCACGCTCCAGCCAACCCTGCAAACCGGCCAAGGCGCTGCGAGTCAGCGCGTGCACCTCAGGCAGCACGTCACTGGACGGATCACCCACCGCCAAAACCCACACCACTCCGTCGGCCTGACCTAGATCGGGGTGGGTCACATCGGCATAGAGCCGGTGGTGGTGCAACACTGCCGGGAGCTGATCACGCTCGTCGCCGAGCACAACCCACCCCGGGGCGACGGGCGTGCCATTCGGCGGCCCGAAGGTGTTCTTCGGCAACGCCGGCCAGGACAGCTCCAACAAGCCCCCGTCCGGAGCGCCCGTCGCCGCGGGCTCAGCGACCGCAACCGGCGAATCACGAACACTGAGCGAATCGATGCTGATCACCGCCGCCCCCGCCGGGTCCACCGCCTGTAGCCGGTAACGATCCACGCCGGTGCGCTCGAGTTGCACATACAACCGGGTGGCCGCCGTCGCGAACAACTTCACCCCGGCGAACGCCAACGGAACCCGCAACCCCGCCGGCCGGGCATCCGCACCGGCGCGGTCAAATACCCCCAACGGCTGCAACGCGGCATCCAGCAACGCCGGGTGGATCCCGTAGCCGTCCACGTCGGTGCCGGCGGGCAGTTCCACCTCGGCGCACACCACATCCGGTCGGGCGGGGTCACACCCGACACCGCGCACCGATCGGAACAGCCCTCCGCAGTCCAAACCGTCAGCGGCCAACCGCGCATAGAAACCGTCGGGGTCGATGGCCTCCACAGCCGCACGCGGGGGCGCGGTCGGCGCCACGGGCTGCTGCGCGCTCAACACACCGCCGGCATGCAACGTCCACCCCGACGGAGGCCGCTGCCCTCCGGCTCGGGCGTGCACCTCAAAGGCCCGCCGCCCATCAGGGTCGGCGGGTTGAACCAGGATCTGCACATCGGTGTGCGCCTGCTCGGAAAGCCGCAGCGCACTGTGCACCACCAATTCCTGGATGACCACACAGCCGGCCAGCACGCCGGCAGCCAACACCAGATCGATCAGGCCAGCCGCTGGAAACTCCACGGTGTCGTTGACCTTGCGGCCGGCCAGCCAGCCCTGCGCGCTGCACGACAACCTGCCACTGATCATGACCTGGTTTTGACCGGCCAGCTCGGTGACCGCACCCAACAACGGATGCTCAACGGCACCCAACCCCGCGGCGCTGACGTCGACAGCCGCGGTGGGGGCCAGCCAATAACGACGACGCTCGAACGGATAAGTCGGCAAGGCGACAGCGTTGGCGTCTGGGTAAAGACGCTGCCAGGACGGGCTGTGCCCATAGAGGTGCAACCCGGACAATGCCGCACCGAGGCTGTCCATATCGGGCCGGTCACGGTGCAACGTGGCGACGACGGCTGAGCCGGAGCGCCCCGGCACACCGGCCAGGGTGTCGGTGATCGCCGGAGCCAGCACCGGGTGCGCCGCCAGCTCGACGAACGTGTGCTCACCGCGGCTGAGCAGCGCCAGCACACTGTCGTGGAAAAGGACCGGCTCGCGCAGGTTGGCGTACCAGTAGTCGGCGTTCATCGTGGCGGTGTCCAACGGCTCACCCGATACGACGCCTTGCACCGTGGAATACAGCGGTATGCGGGCGGGCTGCGGCGCAAGGCCGGCCAGCTCGTGCAGGAGCTGGTCACGCAGCGCTTCAACCTGAGGGGAGTGGGACGCGTAATTCACCGCGATCAAGCGGACCTGGATACCGTCACGGTCACAGACCTCGATGAACCGCGTCACCGCGGCGACATCGCCGCTCACTACGGCGTGGGCGGGGCCGTTGACCGCGGCAATACCTACCTCGCCGCCCCAGCCGCGCAATCGCGACCGCAGCTGCTCCGCGGGTAGCAGTACCGACGCCATCGCCCCCACACCGGCCAGGTGCGTCAACGCGCGACTACGCAGCGCCACCACCTGAGCGGCCCGTTCCAGCGGAAGCGCCCCCGCCACATACGCGGCAGCGATCTCACCCTGGGAATGCCCGACGACCGCATCAGGCTCAATCCCGTAGCTCGCCAGCACTTCGGCGAGCGCAACCATCACCGCAAACAGCACCGGCTGGACCACGTCCACCCGCTCCAAGGAGGCAGCGTCGCCGTGCTGGCAGATGACATCACGCACCGACCAGCCGGTCCACGGTTGCAGCGCCTGATCACACTCATCCACCGCACGGGCGAACACGGGGTGCTGGTGGTAGAGGCCGGCCGCCATGGCCGGGTACTGGCCGCCCTGGCCCGGGAAGACGAACACGATCTTGTCGGCCTGGGATACCAGATGATGACGGCTGACACCCCGGTGAGGGCGCTGGTCACGCAGCCCGGCCAAACCCGCCAACAGCTCCGCGCGTGGGTCAACGCCGGCGCCGGCCACGCTGATCACACCCCGATGCGGATGATGAGTGCGGGTGGTGGCCAAGCTGTAGGCCAGATCAGTCAGATCGAGCTCCGGGTGCGCGCTCACATGCTGGTAAAGCCGATCGGCCTGAGCGGCCAACGCGGCAGCGCTACGCGCCGAGACCGGCCAGAACCGCGGCACCGATTCCGCTGCCGGACTATCCACCACAGCCGGCGCCGGTGGCGGGGGGGCTTCCTGCAAGATCAGATGGGCGTTGGTGCCTGAAATGCCGAAACTGGACACCCCCGCACGACGCAGGTGCGCCCGGTCGTGTGGCCAGGGCTGAGAGTGCTGCAACAGGGCGAGCCCGCCGGCGTCCCAATCGATGTGCTCGCTGGGCATTTCCGCATGAAGGGTTTGCGGCAGGCGCTCGTGTTGCAGAGCCAGCACCATCTTGATGACACCCAGCACCCCGGCGGCGGCCTGGGTGTGACCGATGTTGGATTTTGACGAACCCAGCCACAACGGACGCTCATCGTCCCGGGTCGGCCCGAACACCTGCGCGAGCGCGCCGGCCTCGATCGGATCACCCAACGCGGTACCGGTGCCGTGGGCCTCGACCGCGTCGATATCGTCGGGCGCCAACCCGCTGGCCTGCAAAGCTGCGCGGACGACACGCTGCTGGCTGGATCCGTTGGGTGCGGTCAACCCCAGACCGCGCCCGTCCTGGTTGACCGCCGACCCGCAGATCAACGCCAACACCCGGTCCCCGTCACGCTGGGCATCGCAGAGCCGTTTGAGCACCACCAGCCCGGCACCTTCTGACCAGCCCGCGCCATCGGCAGCGGCCGAGAAAGCTTTACACCGCCCATCAGGGGCCACCCCGCGCAGCCGGCTGAACTCCACGAACATTGCCGGGGTGCACATCACCTGCACACCCCCGGCCAACGCCAGATCGCACTCACCCTGACGCAACGCCGACGCCGCCAGGTGCACGGCCACCAGCGACGACGAACACGCCGTGTCCACCGTCATGGCCGGACCCTGCAGACCCAACGCATACGCCACCCGCCCCGAAAGCACACTGGTGGTTCGCCCGGTCAAGCGGTAGCCGTCCAGATCCCGCAACGCAGTACCGTCCAGGCCGTAATCGCTGGACTGTGCCCCCAAATACACCCCGGTGGCCGATCCCTCCAGCCCGTCCGGGGGCAGGCCGGCACGTTCCAACACCTCCCAGGCCAGCTCCAACACCAACCGCTGCTGGGGCTCCATCGCGGTGGCCTCACGCGCTGAGATGCCGAAGAACTGCGCGTCAAACGACTCCACGTCAGCCAAGAAACCGCCCTCGCGGGCGTAGGTCTTGCCTATCGCGTCGGGATCAGGATCGTAAAGGTCCCCGACATCCCAACGCTGGGGGAACCCGCCGATACCATCGCGGCCCTGATCGAGCAGGGTCCAAAAGCCCTCGGGATCTGTTATCCCGCCCGGGGTGCGGCACGCCATCGAGACGATCGCGATCGGCTCGTGCGCATCGACGGGCCCGGTACGGCGCGGGGCAACTCCACCACCGGTGGCGAGCATCCTGGCCAATCCCGCAACCGTGGGATGGTCGAAAACCTCCACCGCGAACACCTCACGGCCCACCTCCCGGGTCAGCCGTGCGGCCAACTCGCTGACCCCGAGCGAGCTCAGACCCTGGTCCCCCAACGGCTGGTCAACCTCGACCAGGCCGGCGCGGACCCCCAGGACCGCGGCCACCTGTTCACGCACCGTGACAAGCAATTCGTCGGCCCGGCGCGTCTCACCGCCTCCGACCGACACATCCGGCGCGCCGGCCGCCTCCTGCGAATCGGTCCCGAGTTCTTCACGAGTGCAGCGATCCACCAACAACGCCTGGGCTTCCAGACTGCCGTCAATCAACCGGGCGCGGCATCGGGACCGCTGCACCTTGCCGCTGGTGGTTTTGCTCACGCTGCCGGGCGGGCCCAAAACCACTACCGCACAATGCAATTGATGGTCTTTTAATACCGCCGCCCGCACTGCCTTGAGCACATCCCGCAACACCTCCGGGGAAGCATCCGGTCGCACCTCCACCAGGACCGCCACCGCTTCCCCGGCGCCTTCTTCGACCGCGAAGGCCGCGATCCCACCCGCCCTGATCGCGGGATGGCAATCACGCAGGCTGCCTTCGATATCTTGCGGGTGGATGTTGCGGCCGGCCACGATCAGCAGATCCTTGATCCGGCCGCACACATACAGCTCACCGTCGCGCAGGAACCCCAGATCCCCGGTCCTTAGATACCCGCGGCCACCGTCTACCCCAGCCAACCGAGCTTGGAAGGTGGCCCGGCTCGCCTCGGGAGCCCCCCAGTAACCGGCGGCCTTACTCGGCGAGTCCACCCAGATCTCGCCGACCCGACCATCACCCAGTTCCACACAGGACACGGGGTCCACGATGCGCACATCGATGTCATCAGTCGGTTTGCCACAACCCATCAGCACCTGCGAAACGGGACCGCCGTCGGGCACAGCGATCCGCTGGGTTTCGAGCAGGTTGCGGCCCACCCGCATACTCGAGCGGCCAAACACCGTTACCCCAACGGTGTGTTCGGCAAGACCGTACGCCGGGCAGAAGGTCTCCGGTCGCAATCCACTTATCGCGAATGCATCCAGGAAGTGGCTGGTGGTGTCCGCGCGCACCGGTTCAGCCGCGCTCATCACCACCTGCAGCGAGCTCAGATCCCACCCGGCGCGCTGCTCAGCGGTGGTTTTGCGCACCGCCAACTCATAACCGAAGTTGGGGGCAGCGGTGTGGGTCGCGCGCACCCGGTCCATGACTTCAAACCACAGAGCTGGCCGCTGCAGAAAGCTCAACGGTGACATCAGCGTCAACTCCGCGTTGCCTGCCAACGAGCTCAGGATGGCGCTGATCAGTCCGAAGTCGTGATACGGCGGCACCCAGAACACGGCCCGGGCTTCAAGGCCCAATCCCAGCAGCCTGCGGTTGAAATCAAGCTGGTGGGCGACGTTGCCATGAGTGATCACCACACCTTTGGGACTTGCGGTCGAACCCGACGTGTACTGCAGAAGAGCCGGCGTATCGGGGCCGGGGGCCCAATCGGGCGCCACCTCAGCAGAGGAGCCCGAACGCAAGCGGCCAGCCCGCGAGGTCACATGCCAGGAAAGATCGGCGGGCCACGCCACCGGGTTTGCGGTCACCAACGATTTAGCCGCGCCCAACCGGCGAGCACCGGCATAGCGCCGACTCGTCAGCACCGCTTTGGCACCACAGTCCGCCACCACCCGCCGGAAGCCGTCGATAGACCTCTGTGGATTGAACGGATCCGGCGGATATACCGGCACCGCGATCACCCCCGCGGCCATGCACCCCAGCAAGCTGCGCACGAAGTCCAAACCAGGCGGATACACCAGCAACGCCCGATCACCAGGGGCCAGACCACAACGCCGCCGCAGAAACTCGGCCACCTCAACCATCTCGGTCACCACACCCGCGCGACTCATCGAGTCAGTCACACGACCTTGACCATTCACGAAGGAGATGGCCGCAGCGTCGGGTACCTGCGCCCCCAGCTGCCGAACCCGCTCCACTAGTAATGACATGACCAGCCCCCACACTGAGGTGTTTCTGGCTCAGCCGTGGTGGGCTGTGTCGATCTCGTAGTCGACGTGCGGTATCGGCGAATAGTGTTGCGCGGCGCCGATTCCGACGCCATCCTCATACGACGGGTTTCTCACGCGCCGCTCTGAGCAACTTCATGCAGCTGCTCCGAGACAGCCCTGGCGCGACAAATCGCGCCGGGCTTTGTGGTCAATGGTCATCACTTATCGCGTTCTAATCTTCTTGCCGCCCCCGCAGATAGGAACCGAGCCATTTCAGCACGGCGCAGCTACCGGGAACAAGGGACAAAAGTCCTTAATCCGTCACGTGCACAGCGTGATTGCTGGGCAAACAGATCCTCCGAAGCCACCTATTGGCCAGCAAGACCGCCGGCCAATATCGGCACCGCACTTCCGCACTTGGGGGCATTCACGGCGACCTACCTCCGCGGCGCCGGACCCGGAAGAAAAGGACGCTTAGTTATCGTTCGCCCGTTGCTCGGCGAGCCGGTCACGCAGACTTTTGGGCCGGATATCGGGCCAGTTCTGTTCGATGTAGTCCAGGCAGTCCGCTCGTGGTGCCTCGCCGAAGACCACCCGCCAGCCGTCGGGGACGTCGGCGAAGGTCGGCCATAGGCTGTGCTGCTCTTCGTCGTTGATCAAGACGAAGAAGCTGCCATTCTCGTCGTCAAACGGATTGACGCTCACGGGTCAACTCCTGATCGATTCGGCTGCGGTGGTGAGGGGTGTCTTGCGTGTGTCGAAGATACCGTTGTCGATCAGATTATGTCGGACTGCCGGCCAGCGCGCTCACGCGTGACCCAACACCAACAACTCCCCGGTCAGCGTCCCGTCTTCGAGCAGTCTCCCGATCCGTGAGCTCTGCCGCTCGGCCAGCTGCCAGGCCTCGGTATGTCCGTGCCGCCGGGTCAGCCCATCCGTCACGGCATCCATCCGCTCGTTCCATTCCTGTGGAATCGACGGCAGCTCAGCGGTTCTCAGCCACTCCTTGACATGCAGCCCGGACTGGTCCACCAATTGCCGCAACCGGTCAGGCGTCGGAAAGTGGTTCGCCTCGAGCTCATCGTTCGGCAACTCCCGGTGGGCCACGAAGGCGAGCAATCCGATTCGACCGCCGCGGCGCACCGTGCGGTGCAATTCGGCAAGCAGCGCAAGCTGATCCGGAGTGGTGCACAAGACTCCGAGTGACCACGCAGCGTCACAGCTCGCCTCCGCCAACGGCAGTTTCGACCCCACCGCCTGCAACACCGGATGCCCGAACAGCCTCTTGGCGGCGCGACACGCGCCCGCCTCCGGCTCAACGAGTACCGGCCGCAGCTCTCGACGTTGCGCCGCATACGCGGCCGGTCCGCCGACGCCCGCTCCGCAGTCCAAAAACGTTGCACCGCTGCCTATTTCCATCCGCTCGATGAGCCAGTCCAGCGCCGCGGGGCTACCACTGCCCCGGCAGCCCGCCGGCACGTGATAGTCCGGGCCGAGATCGGCGGCGACCTGCGCGGTCCACTCCGCGACCGTGTCGAACTCCGCCTGCATCGCCTCGGTCACGACGACACCCCCTCCCGAATGAGCCGGCCTACCTCCGCCTTGATCTCGGCGCCGACGCGAGCACCCGAAGCAGAGCCCAGCCCCGATACGTTCACACCTGCCACGCCCTCGATTGACAGCAGAGCCCGCGCTTCCTCGACAGCGGCCGAGATCCCTGCCGCAATCGGATCCGCCGCGCCCAGGACGCGCTCCGTCACGGCCGGATCCAGTTCGAGGCCGGGCAAGCCCTTCAGCACGGCCGCCGACACGCTGTCGGTGAAGACGGCTACCGCTGCGATCACCGGTATCGACAAGCCCTGCGCCCGAGCGCTTTTCATGAAATCCGCGATCATGTCGGGTAACGGCACATGGTTGAGAACCGCCAGCGCCGCACCGGCCCGCTGTTTCTCCACCAGCCGGGCGGGTCTGGCAGCGATGGGTGGAGCCGTGGGCGTCTCCGGTGCCGCAGGAAGCACCCCGAGCGATGCGGCCAGCGACACCAGCCGCAGCCCGTCCAGGTCGAAGGTCTGCGTGACGTCCGGTCGCACGTCATAGCCGCGCCCGTCCCCGGTCACGCAGAGCACGGTGTCGACGCCGATGGTGCGCAGACCCCGGAGTTCCTGCTCCAGAACGACCCGGTTGCGATCCCGGCACGACAACGTGATCCACGGCGTCACGCCCGCGTCCAGCAGTAGCGATCCCATCAGCGTGGGCGGAAAGTCCGGCCTGTTCTGGTGTTCGCCGACCAGGACGGCGTCACAGGAGGGCGCCAGCACGGCTGCGGTGGCCGCGACGTCATCCCGATCGAAGGGCGTGCAACTGAAGTCGGTCAGCACCAGCGGGGCCGCCGCCGCCGGCCGGTCCACCACCAACGGCCCCGACCAGGGCACGAAGTCAACGAATGCACAAGCGCCGGAACGCATTTCACACTGCCCGTCGGGACGCACACCACCACACGGCCCGAATTCCATCCGTTTCGGGCAACCAGAAGTCACCACTCAGTCGGTGCCCAGTACGCCGTTGACCGGTTGGACCGCAACGTAATCCATCGGCGGCCCGTCTCCATTGCCCAGCTCGCGGTGGGCTACCGCGGTTGCGAGGGCGGTGCCGTTGCGGATGGTTCCGATGATGTCCACTTCGTCGTTCACCGCGAACTGGCTTCCGGTCCTGGTGATGACGGCGGTCTGTGGGGTGACCAGATAGGTGCGGATGATGCCGTCCTGGCTGCGTGCGGTGACCGACTCCTCCGACACCGCGATCAGCGTCCCTTGCTGGCTGATGTGCTGGTCGACGGGTGGCGGCGGCGGGTGCCCCGGCCCGGCCGCATTCACCAGTAACGCGGCTAATGCCGCGGCCACAATCATGGAACCGAAAGCGATGCTCCACACCTTGCCAAATACACCGGTGAAAGGACTCCTTCGGTCTCGCTTCGGCGACTCGCTCATGCGGTGCTTGGCGCTCATCCTGGGTACCTCTTCCAGCGGTTTCAGGCCGCCGAATGCAGACGGTTTGCGAATCAGGTCTTCGCACTCGGAATTACCCGAAGCCCAGCCGCGGTAAACCGCGGCGCAAATATCGGACCTTTATTTCGGTTGGTCCCGGCTAACCCGTCGGCGCCGCGGAAATATCGGTTTTCCCGTCCGTTCGCTGACACAACTCGGCGAACTCGGCGACGAACGCGTCGGTCACCTCGTGGGTGTCCTTCAGCGTCGTGTCATCGGCCAGCACCGAGACGCTCAGCTGGTCGACGTAGCTCCAGACCGTGATGTTGAGCGCCGCGCCAGCGGCAAGCGGTCCCACGGAGTAGAAGTCGGTCACCACCGCCCCGGCGATCTGACCCCGCTCGCGCGGACCGGGAACGTTGGAGACGATCACGTTGAACAGCTGGTTGGGCGCCTCGCGCCGCGACATCCACCCGAACGTCGCGCGGGTGATCGTCGGCGGGATGAACTCCAGCCAGCGGCCCACCAGCGTCGGCCCCAGCAGCTGGTGGTCTTCCTTGGCGATGCGCGTGGAGGTACGGATCAGGTCCAGCCGCTGCATCGGATCGCTGATGTGTACGGGCAGCGAGACCAGCATGGTGGCCAGCGCATTGCCGGCGATCCGGTCCGGCGAGGTGTCGGTGGCAGTGGGAATCGAGGCGATCAGCGGCCGCTCGGTGGCTTCGCCGTAGCTCAGCAACAGCCGCCGTAGCGCGCCCGCCGCAACGGTCAGCACCAGATCGTTGATCGTGACTTCGAGCTTCTTACTGACCGCTTTGACCTGCGCCAATGGCAGCACAGCACTGGCGAAGGTGCGTCCCGGCGACAGCTTGTGGTTGAGGAAGGTGGGCGGCGGGTCGAACCGGTCCGCCAGATCGGGATGCGACAGCCGCTGCCGCGCGCGGCGCTGCAGTCGGAAGGCGCCGACGACTCCGTCGCGCACCGCCGACGGCAGCGTACGGACCCGGGCCACGTGGTCATGTGCCGCGAACCGCATCACGTCCCGCACGCGCGGCGGAGCGAACGCGCCGCCGGCCTGCTCGTCCGTGGCGTCGGACCACTGCAGGGTGCGCGCCATCAGGTTCGCCGAGGCGACGCCGTCGGCCAGCACATGATGGATCTTGCCGATCACCGCAATGCGCTGGCCGGTGAGCCCCTCGGCGAAATAGAACTGCCACAGCGGGCGGCTGCGGTCCAGCGGGGTGCTGGCGATGCGGCCGATGACAGCGTCGAGTTCCCGTCGTCCACCGGGCGCGGGAACCTCGACCCGCTGCAGGTGATAGTCCAGGTCGAGTTCGGCGTCCTCGTACCAGACCGGGCGGTGCAGATGCCACGGTGTCCGCACCAGCTGGTAGTGCATCGGCTCGAGCACCGGCAGCCGGGCGCGGAACACCTCACGGAACCTCTCGAAGCTCGCTACGCCCTCGAAGCCGGAGGTGTCCACGACCGCCACCTTCAGGGTGTGCTGGTGGACATTGGGCGTCTCGCTGGCCAGCATGAACACATCCCAACCGCTGAGTCGCTTCACCGGCCCGCCTTCCCTATTTGGCCGCCCGGGTGGCCCGCTGGGGTTCCGCAAGTCGGTGGTGGACCGATTCGATCGCCCTCGCGAGCCCCGGAACGAACGCGGCCGGCTGCAGCGTGCACCCGGCGTGGCCGGCGTCGACCGGAACCATCTCGGCGTCCGGAATGCGCTCAGCCAGCCACTTCTGCCGCTGCACACCGAAGGCGCGGTCCTTCATCGTCACCACGACGGCGGTCGGGACGTCGATGTCGCCGACCCAGCTACTCGAGTCGAATCGGACCACTTCGGCGATCGCGCGGGTGATGCCGCCCGGCGACGTGGCGCGAGCCTGGCCGAGGACCCACTGGTAGTCGGCGAAGCGCCCCGACGGCGCTGCCGCCGCCGGTCCGCCGCGGCGTGGCGCCGGGGTGAGGGTTTCGATGAGGGCCGCGAACAGCCCGGTGGCGACGCGCTCATAGCGGGCCCGGCTCACGGCCGCGGTGGCGGCGCACAGCACCAATCCGTCGACCCGCTCGCGGTGGCGCCGCCACACCAATTGGGCGATCAGCGAGCCCATCGAGTACCCGACGGGCACAAAGCTGGGGATGTCGAGTACGTCCGCCAGGGCGGCGACGTCGTCCGCGCAGTCCTCGAACAGCATGCGGGGCGGCGAGATCCCCTGGCCGTGACACCGCTGATCGAAGATCACCACCCGGCCGAATTGCCGCACCACGTCCAGCGCCGGATACCACGTCATCAGACCGGTGCAGGCCAGGGAGTGCAGCAGGATGTACGTCGGCCCGTCGCTGGGACCTGAGTCGAGCACGTAGGTGCTGCCCCGGCCGGGGAGGTCGACGACGACGCCGTCCGGCAGCTGGGCGACCGGGGCCAGCGCGGGCACCTGGGGCAGCCGCGGCAGTGGAATCCCTCGTGGACGGACGCTGACGATGGGGGTTATTAGAACAGGTGCCGCGCTCAGAGCCAACCGGAATATCCGGGCGGCCTCACGTCGTTACAGATTTCGACGGTGCCGGATACTTCCCCCGGGTACCACACCAGAATCGTCGCTTCGAGCGACCACTTGCCGAGAGGCGCGAAACCGGCACCGTCGCTCCAATCACTGCAGGACGAAGCTCACTCCAGCACGAAGACCGGGATCTGCCTGGTCGTTTTCGTCTGGTATTCGGCGTACGGCGGGTAGGCCTCGACGGCGCGCCGCCACCACTCCTCGCGCTCGGCGCCCTCGAGTTCGCGTGCGGTGAGGTTGTGGACCTTCTCGCCATCCTGCACGGTCAGCCCGGGGTTCGCCTTGACGTTGAAGTACCAGGACGGGTGCTCGGGCGCGCCGCCCTTGGACGCGACGATGGCGTAGCGGCCGTCGTGTTCGACGCGCATCAGGGGCACGTATCGCTTCTTGCCGGATTTGGCGCCGGTCATGGTCAGCAGCACTACAGGCTTGTCGAAAATCTCGACCCCGTCGGTGGTGCCCTGCCGCAGGATTCGCTCCGTCTGCTCGCGAACCCAGTCCGTGGGGCTCAGCTCAACGTTTTCAGCCATAACCCAGTTGAACACGTCCACCCGTCCGGTCCATTCCCGGGCCAGCAGTGGGCGGACCGAACCAGGTGGTGAGCGCATCGGCAAGGCCGTCGTACGGGGCGTCCCCCGCCCACGCGACGTGCCCGTCGGGGCGGATCAGCACGGCGCCGGGGGCGGCCACCGGGCCCAGCACTGGAAGTTCCCACTTCCCGGCGTATTCGACGTCCGCCACCCGTACCCGGTCGGCCCAGCCGGCGATGTCGACGCTCCCGGGTCGGCCGAAGTTCAGCAGCACCGGCCTGGCCTGATGCAGCAGTTCATAGGCTCGGCCCCCGGCCAGGTCGAGGTCGGGCATCCGTCGACCCAGCAGCGGGTGACCTTCGCCGAGGTCATACCTGATGTCCAGGCCAGACATCATGGCGCCGTAGCGTTTCCGCGGCTCGTCCATGCTCAGTAGCTCTGCGGTGGTCTCCCGCAAGGCCGTGGTGCGATCGTCCGCGCGCAGCAGCGTCATCTGAGCCATCGCGTTGCGCAACACGCGCGCGGCGACCGGGTGCCGTTCGGCGTGGTAGGTGTCCAGGAGACGATCCGGCGCCGTCCGGTTGACCACCGCGGCAAGTTTCCAGCCCAGATTCACCGCATCCTGCATCCCGGTATTGAGGCCCTGCCCGCCGATCGGGTGATGCACGTGCGCCGCGTCGCCGGCCAGCAACACCCGACCCCTTCGATACGCCGCGGCTTGGCGGGCCGCGTCGGTGAAGCGGGAAATCCAAGCGGGACTGTGGATTCCGTAGTCCGTCTGGTAGACGTCGATCATCGCCCGGCTCAGGTCGTCCAGGGTGGGTTCCGCTGCCGGTCCGAGGTTCCGCTCGGTCACCATGACCCGTACCGGACCAACGTCACCAGTCCTGCTGAGGGCGTGCACCCCGAGGGCGTCGTGGCGGATGCCCCATGCCGGTTCCCGACCTGTGTCAGCGCTGATTTCGGCCTCGGCGAGTAGGTAGCTCGCCGTCGGTTCCCAGCCCTCGAACGCGATGCCGGCCCCCTTGCGGATCGCGCTGCGCCCGCCGTCGCAGCCCACCACGTATTCGGCCCGCACCAGATGCCCGTCCGCAAGCTCCACAGCCACGCCGGTGTCGTCGCCGACCACGCTGCGCACTTGGTGTCCGCGCAAGATCGGCACCGCCAGTTCCTCGGTCCAGTCGGCCAGCAGCTGCTCGATGCGGCTCTGCCACAACGCAACTCCGTACGGATGCCGGGAGGGGACGTCGCTGATGTCCAGCCGGATCTGCGCGAATCCGGCCAACTGGGTCACGTCGCCCGCCCGGATGAAGCGGTCGGCGACCCCGCGCTGATCGAGAATCTCGATGGTGCGTGAATGCAGGCCGCCCGCGCGTGCGCCGATCAGGGCCTGGTCCACGCGGCGTTCGACGATCACGACATCGATTCCGGACAAAGCCAATTCGGCTGACAGCAGCAGCCCGGTCGGGCCGGCACCGACGATGACGACCGCATGCTCGGATCTCATACTTACCCCCGTGTCGCTGAGTTCTCGCTTGGCTCAGCGATTTTGCGGCATGACCCGGGTCTTGCCGCAAGCCCCCCGGTCCGGTATAGGTTGAAGGTGAGGGGAGTTAGTCCGCGACCGAAACGGCGAGCGGAGCATCGAGCTGATAGGCGCCAGCCATCTGGTCGCGGACGTATTCCGCTACGGCATCGCGCTCACCGGCAGCCACCTCGAACACCAGCCGGTCATCGATCTGCGCCACCATGCGCGAGGCGAGCCCCGCGGCCGTGATCGCCTGATTGGTGGTGATCATCGCGGTTTTGACGATGTCGGCCACCCCACCCTGCAGCGCCATCACACACACCGCGCGTTCGGCGGCGCGCCGCGCCGCAGGGTCGGAGCTGTTCAAGTCGCGTAGGTAGCGACGCCGGCCCGACAACGTCGCGGCATAACCCAGCTCCCGGGCAGCGGCGATCGCACCGGTCAGCTGATCGAGCAATGTTTCGGAAAGGTACTGCAGGACAAGGTGTTTTGCGTCACCAGGCGAGGTTTTCAGCACGGCCGCCAGCTCCTCGGCCGTCCACCCGTAGGCGAGCGCCCGCAACACGGACCGGGAGGGCTCCGCCGGATGCGGGTCGACGAGCCCGGTGTCTCCCGACAGGTGTGCCAGCAACCGCGTCTCCAGGGCGTCGTAGCGTGCGGTCAGCAGTCCGCCGTAACCTTCGCCGGCCACGAACCGGGCCCGCAGGCCGCGCAGGTTCGGCTGGGACGACGACACGGCCCCGGTGGGGGAGGTGGCCTGGCGGTAGGTGGGATGGATACGACCGTCGGGGACGCCGGGATGCACGGCGATGCCGGCGATTTCCAGCCCGGCCAGCACCCGCTGCGCCGGCAACTCCACTCGCCATAACAACGACGAGGAGTCGATGCGCGCCAACTCCTCGTCCAGCACGTCGGCCAGATCGAGCACCGCGCAGGCCCGCAGGATCAGTGCGCGCACGGCCCGCTCGCCGGGAGGTGACGAAAACAGGTTCAGCTCAAGGGCTTCGTCGGGCAGCGCGCACCGCATGTGGTCGATCAGCAGTTCGTTGAGCGCGGGACTTCGGCGCCCGGGACGCACCACGTGCGCCGCCAGAGCGGTGTCGGAGGTGACGCCGCGCAGCGTCCAGCCGCAATTCGTTAGGGCATGCAGCGTCGACTTGCCCTCGTGCACCGCTTTTGGGGGCCCGGGATCGGCGAGCCACGAGGCCAGGGCCGCTTCGTCGTCGTCGGTGAGCGTCGCGATGTCGAGATAGCGGCCGTCGCCGTCGGCAGCAACAATCGCCAGTGCAACGGCTTTGGACCGATGTCCTTCGTCACTGCCCACGACCGCCAGGCCGAACCGGTTCCCCAGGCTGTTCTCCGCCAGCCAGGGGGCGAGCTCACCGTCCCGCAGTAGCCGTCCGCGCACGTCGAAGCCGTTGGACACGTCCTCATCTTTGGCCATGATTCGCCGACCGGCACCGCGGGGTACCAGTAGGTAGTCTCGCCACTGCACCCACAACGAAAGAACCATGACTATGCAGGCAACGGTCACCCCCGAGGCCGAAAACGCCATCACCGACATCGCCCAGCGCCACGGGCTGTCCCGCGAGGCCGTCCTGGCCATGCTGTTCGCCATCCACGCCGGCGGCGGCACCATGGCGCAGTTCTCCATTCCCGAGCTCGGCGGCTCCGGGCAGTGGATGCGGGGCGGCATGACGATGGTCGGCAACATGTTCGACAACGCGCTCAAGGCCCGGGTCGACGCGCTGTGTGGCGAGTTGGCGCAGCTGCTCGTCTCGACCACTGTGTTCCGCACCACGGCCACCCAGTCGCAGGGAGGTTTCACCTCCGCCAACTGGTGGCCGGCGGACCTGGGCGTGCCCACCTCGTCCGGTGCGCAAAACAGCGTGCGCTACGCCATCTTCCCGACCACCCGGCGGCTCGCGATCCAGGTCGACGGGGTCACGAAAGTCTTCGACACCGACGATCATCAGATCACCGGCGTGCAGCAACAGCAGCAGGGCGGCGGATACGGGTCGGTGAGCTTCACCAGTCAGCTGGGCACCTTCGGCGTTGCCAGCCTGACCGAACTCGGCGCCCAGCAGGTGGCCGAAACCCCGACGGCCGCGCCCGCCCCGCAGCACCAGGGCGGGGATCCGGGCGCAGTGATCGCGGCCATCGAGTCACTGGCCGGACTGCATCAACGCGGCATCCTTTCCGACGAGGAGTTCGCCGCGAAGAAGGCCGAGCTGCTCGGCCGGCTGTGAGCCGCGCGCCTTAGGACGGTAATCCGTTGACATACTCCGAATTTGGAGCTTGACGTCATACCTGTCGGACCAGAAGTAGGGCACCGCGTCGCACGGCTGCGCGCGGTCGGGACCGGCCAGCAGCGCTGCCCGTGTCGGTGATCGCCGGGTCGGCCATGGCGGCGTGGATCCGAGGCGTTTCCCGAACCCGGCCAGTTCGAAGCGCACCGCTATACCCAGCGCAGACGGTCGAGCCGGGGCTAGTGTCAGAACCACCCGTCGCGCATCTCCAAGGTGGTTCGGTCCAGACTCTGCAGGAGATCCAGTTGCGGGCCGGTTTTCGGTAATTCGTAGGTGTAGAAGTACCGGGCGGCGTACCGCTTGCCGTCATAGAAGTCCCCGGTGCGGCCGTGCGCGGCGACGACCTGCTCCAGCCACGCCCAGGCGATGACCAGATGGCCGAAGGCTTCCAGATACACGGCGCTGTTGGCCAGCGCCGCGTCGACGTCACCGGCCGCGAACATCGACGCCGTGACGCTGACCATCCGCTGCCACGCTTCATCGAGTTGTTTCGCCATCGCGGCCGACTCGCCGGCGAGCGCGGTCGCACGGGATACGGTGGCGGCCACGGTCTTCGACAGCTCCACAAGGCTGGCACCGCCCTGCTGAGTTACCTTGCGACCCAACAGGTCCAGGCTCTGGATGCCATGCGTGCCTTCATGGATCGGGTTGAGTCTGTTGTCACGGTAGTGCTGCTCCACATCGTATTCGCGGGTGTAGCCGTAGCCGCCGTGCACCTGGATCGCCAAGTTGTTGGCCTCCAGACACCACTGCGACGGCCAGCTTTTCGCCACCGGGGTCAGGATGTCCAGCAGCAGCCCCGCGGACGCGGCCTCTTCGGGTGATTCCGGGCTGCTGTGGATGTCAACCAGGCGAGCGCAGTACAGGGCCAGCGCGAGGGCACCCTCCACATAGGACTTCTGCGCCAACACCATTCGCTTGACGTCCGGATGCTCGATGATCGGTATCTGCGGCATCATGGGGTCTTTGCCGGTCACCGGCCGTCCCTGCGGCCGCTCACGCGCATACTGCAATGCCTTGAGATAGCCGGTGTAGCCCAGGGCAATCGCCCCCAGCCCGACGCCCAGACGCGCCTCGTTCATCATGTGGAACATGTAGGACAGCCCGCGGTGCGGTTCGCCCACCAGATAGCCGACGGCCCCGGCCCGACCGCCGGGCTGATGCCGGCCTTCACCGAAATTCAGTGCGGTGTTGGTTATTCCGCGGTAGCCCATCTTGTGGTTGAGGCCGGCCAGCACGACGTCATTGCGTTCACCGATGCCTCCGTCGTCTCGCACCAGAAACTTGGGGACGATGAACAACGAGATCCCCCGGGTGCCGGCCGGTGCACCGGTGATCTTGGCCAGCACTAGATGCACAATGTTGTCGGACAATTCGTGATCACCGCCGGAGATCCACATCTTCGACCCGAACAGCCGGTAGCTGCCGTCGTCCTGCGGTTCGGCGCGGGTTGTGATGTCGGCCAGCGACGATCCGGCTTGCGGCTCCGAAAGGCACATGGTGCCGGTGAAGCGCCCGGCGAGGGTCGGCTTGACGAACCGCTCGATCTGCTCGGGGGTGCCGTAGTTCGCCAGCAGATTCGCGTTCGCCAGGCTCAGCAGCACATATCCGGCAGTGGCCACGTTCGCGGCGTGAAACCACGCCAGGCCGGCACCGGCCACCACGGTGGGCAGCTGCCAGCCACCCAGCGCGTGATCCATGCTCATCGCCAGCAGGTCGGCCTTGGCGAAGGCATCCAGCGCTTGCTTCACCTCAGGAATCACGCTGACCCGCTCGCCGTCGAACGTGGGCTCCTGCGCATCGTTCTTCTTGTTGTGCGTGGCGAAGTACCGGGTGGCGAGGTCTTCGCACAAGTCCAGCAGAGCCGAGAACGTCTCCCGGGAATGCTCCGCGAAGCGATCCCGGGCCGCCAGGTCCTCAACCTTCAGCCACTCGAAAAGCAGGAAATCGAGATCACGCCGCGACAGCAGATTGGACGCCATGTCGTGTGCCCTTCCGTGGTGCTTGCACTGTGAGCGTACGGCGACAGAAGAACTTACATGAGCTAATTAAGCGGCGGCGTCCGCCGAGAGGCCGGCTCCGCTCGTCCCGCGCCGTGGTCGTCGACACCTCACTGCCGGTCTATGCCGGTCTATGCAGGCCGAGCGTGAACGTCACGACGCGGCACGCCGATTCACCGTCGTTCAATTCCCACTCGGCCCACTGACCCGCAGCGCGAACGCGCCCAGCACGAGGAACAGTCCCGCACCTGCGGTCGCGCCCAGCAGCGTCGTCTTCGGCGCCCCGGCTCGCAGGGCGATCAGCGATGCGGCGACGTCGGCCGCGTCACAAACCAGGCCCGCCTGCAGCACCGCCTTCTGTACGGCCGGCTCAGGATAGTGCAAGGCAGCACCGAGAACGAGATCCCGCACACCGAACAGTCGGGTGACAAGTCCGACGCTGGCATCGTCGGGCAGCTTGCCGAGCCCGAACACCCGCGAGCTGAGTCCTGGTGCAGCCCAGGAGATTCCGCCGGCGAACATCCGTATTACAGACATTGTGGTAGCGGCGGGGTGTTGGTTGATAGATGCGGTCATCGGAGCTGACCTTTCGTTTGTAGTAGCAACTACAAACGTATCTAACCTGTAGTCAGGGCTACAATCAAGGCCCAATGGGGCACAAGTACACGCGCGAGCAGATCCTCGACGACGCCGTCGCGATGGCGTTGACCGACGGACTCAGCTCGCTGACGTTCGGCGGACTGGCCAAACACCTCGGTACCAGTGACCGTGTGATCGTCTATTACTTTCCCAGCAAGACCACGCTCGTCACCGACGTCCTGCTGGAGGTGGGCAACAGGCTCCAGCAGGTGCTGGCCGGCGCGCTGACCGAACCCGCTGACAGCCATCGCGAGCTGGCCAGGACCGCCTTCAAGGTGTTGGCGCAAGAAGAATTCGATCCGCTGTTTGCGGTCTACTTCGAGGTTTGCGGTCTTGCCGCCGCCGGGGTTGCGCCGTACCACGACCTCGCCGCCCCGCTGACTGAAGGCTGGATCGACTGGCTGGCAAGGTTTTTCACCGGCACCACCAAACGACGGCGAGCCGAAGCCGAAGCCAGTCTCGCACTCATCGACGGGATGCTGTTGTTGCGCCAACTCGCCGGGCCGGCGGCCGCCGATCGTGCCGCCAAAGTCTTGGGTGTCCGCTGATTACCGCAGCGAGTACCGAATCGGCAGGTGCTGGGGACCGCCGGCGAAAGTGGTGGCGATCAGTTGCGGATCATCAGCCACGCAGCCACGGCAGCACCTCATACGAAGTGGAACGCTATCGTTCGGGCCCCCGGCTGATGAGTCAAGATGTCGTTGCGACCGGCCGCACCTCTCGGGGACCGAGTCCGGCGTCGCGCCGCGGACCTTAGACGTTGTAGCCCAGCGGACGAATCTGAGCGAGCGGTACTTCTACACTGAATTCGCCACCAAGGACGACCTGCTCGATTGCTGCGCCGAGGAGCTGTTCGGCCGGTTGTACGCCCAGATGGAGGAAGTGGTGAATACCGCCTCGCTCGCCGTGCGTGTCGCGCACCGCCACCCTGACCGCCACCGCCTCCGGAGCGGCGGCGATGCTGTGAGTCACCCGGTTTAGCGTCATGTCGGTCCGCGAGCTGATCGTGCTGGGCACCGCCAGTCAGGCGCCCACTCGGTATCGCAACCAGAACGGATACCTGTTGCGCTGGGACGGCGAGGGTCTGATGTTCGATCCCGGGGAAGGCACCCAGCGGCAGATGCTGCTGGCCGGTGTCGCGATGAGCGGCGTGACGCGATTGTGCCTGACCCACTTTCACGGTGATCATTGCCTCGGTGTCCCCGGGATCATCCAGCGCCTGTCGCTGGACGAGGCCCAGCACCGGGTGCATGCCTATTTCCCGGCTTCGGGCCTGGACTACTTCACCCGACTGCACCACGCGTGCATCTTTCATGACCGTGCCGACATCTACGCCCAGCCGGTCGCCGTCGACGGGCCGGTGGCGGCCGGAGACTTCGGAGTGCTCGAGGCGCGACGGCTCGAACATTCCGCCGATGCGATCGGCTACCGGCTGACCGAACCCGACGGCCGCAGGTTCGTGCCCAAGTTGCTGAAGCGCTTCGGGCTCGACGGCCCCGCGGTCGGCCAGCTGCACTCGGCAGGGTCGATCGATTGGGGCGGACGGACGGTTGATCTCTCCGAAGTCAGCGAGGCGCGACCCGTTCAACGGTTTGCCTTCGTCATGGACACCCGGTTGTGCGACGCGGTGTATGCGCTGGCCGACGGCGTGGACCTGCTGGTGATCGAGGCGACGTTCGTGAGCCGGGACTCGGACCTGGCCGCGCGCTACGGACATCTGACGGCGCGGCAGGCGGCGCGGGTTGCGGCCGAGTGCGGAGTGCGACGGCTGGTGCTCACCCACTTCTCGCAGCGCTACACCAGCACCCGGGAACACCATGACGAGGCCGCTGAAGTTTTCGACGGAGACCTCGTCATGGCCGAAGACCTGGCGCGGATACGCGTCCCCGAGCGGCTTTGATCAGCCTCGGCTAACACACAGTTCGTGGTGATAAAACCCGTTACCACCCAGCCTCTTAGCTTGGTACATCGCGGCATCCGAGGCGGTGATCAGGTCGATGAGAAGTGCCTGATGTTCACCGGGGGCGGTTTCGTCGAGCCGGGCGCAGGCCGTGCCAATGCTGGCCGTGACTCCCACCGTCGAGTTCGCGATCGCCTCGCATACCTGCTTCGCCAACTGCTCGGCGTTACAGTTCGCCGACGTGCCGGCCAGGAGAAATTCTTCCCCGCCGCTGCGCGCCACTACCGCCTGTTCAGCAGCGGCGGCCAGCAGCGCCTGCCCCACCTGGACCAGCGCATAATCCCCGGCGGCGTGGCCGCGGTTGTCATTAAGACCCTTGAAGTTGTCCAGATCGACTACCAACACCACCATGTGGGCGTCGATGCCCCGGCGGGCCAGCATCATGCCGAGGGCCTTATGCAGAAACGCCCGCCGGTTCAGCAGACCCGTCAGCGGGTCGCGGTCGGCGCGCACCAGATCCCCGGCCAGCGCCCGGACCAGCACCGCGATCGCCAGTGGCAAGGCGATGTTCACCTCAACCACCAGCCACAAATCCACCACGGCAAGCGAGGGGTGTCCTGAATCAGCCAGCCGGCCCGCCTCGAAAAGGCCGACACCGGCAGCCACGGCGAAGTTGTACAGCACGAACCCCGTGGTGTGAAAGAACGCCATGTACGCCCCGAAGGTGGCGAACGCGATGCACCCGATCAGCGCCGCCAGTGGAATGGGATGCGCCAGACACGCCAGCGCGACCCCGATGTTGCACGTCAGGGCGAAGGCCACGGACTGCGCCCGGGTCGGCCACCGCCACACCCATAACAGGGCACCCGCGGTCCCGCCGGCCACGGCAGCCCAGGTCATGGCGACCGGCACCGCACCCCGCGGGCCATCCGAGCCGGCGAGCAACACCAGCAGGCACAACACCAACGATGTCGAGATGAACGCCATCAACGCCCGGGTGGTGCCGCTGAGACCGCGCGCAGCCAAGTAGCCAGAGAGCCAGTCAAACTGATCCCCCCGCTGCCACCGGCTGAAAAGCCCAGATCGACGCTTAATTGCCACCACCGATATCAGAGTCAGGTGTCGGCCCGCCACGTCCCCTTCGCCCCTAGGCCGAACACGCAGATTATTGCCGATCTCGTACGCGTTGGCGACTACCTGTTGACCGGCACCGAGCTCCCGCCGCGGTGGATTACCTGGAAACTCCGGCACCGTGGGGCGTCGGCAAAGTGCCCGACACCTTTACCCTGACCCCCGAATCACTCTAGAACCGGGTTACAGCGGCGCGATCCGCTCGGACCACGGGGCCGCCTGTTCCAGTTGCGCGGCCAGGCTGATCAACAGCGATTCCCCACCCAGCGGCGCCACGAACTGGACGCCGAGGGGCAGGCTGTCGCTTGTCCAGTGCAGCGGCACGGAGATCGCCGGACGGCCGGTCAGGTTCGCCAGTTGGGTATAGGGCACCCAGCCCAGGTTCTTGTCCACCAGCTCGTCGACGATCTTGGTATAGCGCAGCAGCCGCGCGGTGCGCGTCTTGATCAGTGCGTCGGAGGCGCGCTGCAACACGGCCGGTAGATCGAACTCGCCGATCTTCGGGGGCGGCGTCGCCAACGTGGGTGTCAACAGCAGGTCGTAGGACTCGAAGTATTCACTCAACCGGAGGGTGTGCTGGTGACGTCGTTCCACCGCGTCGACGTAGTCGACGCTGCCGGTCGCCCGGCCGATGGCCGCCATGATCAGCGTGTCGCGCTCGAACAAGTCGTTGCCCGCACCGGTCAGTCGTTTCGCCGCGTCGACATCCCAGGCGCAATGGACAAACCAGGTGAGCAGAAAGTCCCGGGCGAGGGCGGCGTCGTCGTACGGCGCCTGCGGCAGTTCCTCGACATGGTGTCCGAGCCCGGTCAGAGTACGCACGGTCGCCTCGACGGCGGCGAAGGCTTCGGGATGAGGGTCCGGGGTGATCGCCGAGGGCACCCGCACGCCGATCCGAAGCTGCCCAGGATCTCGCCCCACCGCGGACCTGAAGGGCGCCTCGGGTAGCTCCGGCAGGTAGGGGCCGGAGGGCTCGCCGCCGCAAATGACGTCCAGCATCGCCGCGGTGTCGCGCACGGTGCGCGACACGACGCCCTGCACGGCCGCGCCGTGCATGGATTCGCTGCTCGTCGGGCCCATCGGAGTGAGGCCGCGACCTGGTTTCAGACCGACCAGGCCGCAGCAAGCCGCCGGGATGCGGATGGATCCGCCGCCGTCGTTGGCCCCGGCGCACGGCACGATGCCGGCGGCGACGGCGGCGGCCGATCCCCCGGACGACCCGCCCGGTGTGCGGTGCAGGTCCCACGGGTTGCGGGCCGGGCCCCAGGCGTCCGACTCGGTGATTCCCTTTGCCCCGAACTCGGGGAGGTTGGTCTTGCCGAAGATGACCAGACCGGCGTCGATCCAGCGCTGCACGATGGTCGAGTGCTCGGCGACGGGCGTCGACATCAGGGCGCGTGACCCTTGCGAGCTGGGTAGCCCCGCGTAGTCCTGGGCGAGATCCTTGATCAGGAAAGGAACTCCGGCGAAGGGACCATCGAGCCGATCCGAGGGCGAGGCCGGGACATCGCGCACGATCGCGTTGATCCGGGGGTTGACCGCCGCTGCCCGCTCGCGGGCGAGGGTGAGCAGCTCGGCCGCCGACACCTCCTTGTCGGCGACCAGCTTCGCCAGCCCGGTGGCGTCGTAGGTGCGGTATTCCTCGAAGTTCATGACTCGACCGTATGTCCCGGAGTCGCCTTTCGGTAAGCCGCGGGGGTTTCGGAACCCGCCAATGCGGCGATCCTGCCTGGATGAATCCCGACCAGCGAGACGACAGCGCGGCCGCGCCGGTGCCGGAAGACGCCCGAGAGACGACTCCGGCGCAGCGCGCGGAGGAAGACCGGCTGGAACATTCCGCCGGTGATCCGAACGGACCTGCGTCGTGGCAATCAACCGACGAGATCGCCGACGAGACCACGCGGTGACCGCTTAGAGGTACAGCCCGGCCGGCACCGCGGCCCGGTAACGACCGTTACCGATCTCACCTAAAAGCGTTGCGGTACAAACGCTTCCGTCTTCACCGGCCAGCACGGCACGACGGACGACTTCGCGGATGTCGCTGCCGCTGGTGCGCTCGGGTAGCGCCGCGACGACGGCGGCCGTGTCGACTTCGCGGCCGCCGGGGATGTCGCCGATCAGCGCCGCCAGGATGCGCGCCGCGTCGACGCGGCTGGGATATCCGACTTCGACGACGGAATCGAAGCGCCCGGTGCGGATGGCGGCCTTGTCCAGGGTCGCCGCGTCGTTGGTGGACGCCAACGTCAGAATCCGCGCGTCGGCTTCGATGTCCATGGCTTGTAGCAGTTCGGACAGACCGCCGTCGCCCGACCCGCGGCTACGGCACCATAGATCCACGTCCTCGAGCACGATGAGCACCGGACCGCCGAGACGTTGCGCCTCCTCCACTACGGCCGTCAACAGGTCTTCGCCCGCCTTGGCCTCGACGTAGATGACGGTGAATTCGCCGACGACTTCGCGGGCCACCACTGCGCTCACTGCCGACTTGCCGGTGCCGGGTGGTCCGCACAGCAGAACACCGCGACGCGCTCCCAGCCCGTGCGCCCGGAGCACTTCGTGGCGGTCGCGCACGGCGATGACGCCCAGGTCGACCTCGGTCCATACCTCGTCGGGAACGATGACGGTTTCGCGGGTGACCGTCGCCGGCAGCTCGATGACGGTGAAGCTGAGCCCGTGATTGTTGGTGGCGCGCACGGCGCGTGACCGGTACGGGTTGAGCTCGTTGGCGCGATCGGCCAGACGATCCAAGACCGCGCGGGCGTGGGCCTGGTTGTCCGGTGTGACGAATGCGCTCACTTCGGCCGAATGCATGATGCTGTCGCGCGCCTCGATGTGCACGACGCATCCCGCGTCTTGCAGGAGCGACCCGGCCGGGAAGTGCACCCGCAAACACAGTGGGTGCCGGTAGCGCTGGTCGCCGATCTCGGTCTGCGTCCACTTGGGCGGGTAGGCGCACTCACCGGGACCGACCTCGCACACGGCCGCGTGTTCCTCAATCCATTCCGCCAGCGCTAGGGCCACGGTCAGTCGCGACACCGGGTTGAGGTTGCGGGCTTCATCGAGCAGGTAGCCACAGTCCGGCACGCCCAGGCAGCGTGCGGTGAATCGTTCTGCGTTCTCCGCGGTTTCGCGTTCGGCGACTCCGACGAGCAACTCACCGAGGGCGCGCAGCGTGGGGCGCACACCGTAGTCCAGGCCATCCAGCCAGTCGCCGACGTCATCGATCACTCGACGGTGCGCGGCACCGCCGCCGGTGCTACCGGCGGTCAGTTCGGTCAAGTGGTCACGGGTGAGAGTCATCGCCTTGTTGTCGTTGTCGGTGGGATCAGCAGCGGTCCACCATCGCATCTGACCAGAGGTTGGTCAACTGGTTTTCGGACGCAGCGCCCCCCGCTTCGTCCCGCGAAATAGACTGCGCGTCAGCCTCTTCGCTCCGGTGACGCTAGGTCACCGACGCGGCATAGATCTGTTCGATGTTCGATCCGAGTTTGGCGTCGAACTCCGCTTCGGTCTGCTGCACCGTCAAGCCCTCGGTCAAGGCCCGCGAAAAGCTGGCGATGAGACCGTGATTGCGCGCCAGGATCTCGCAGCTCTCGGCGAGGCTGTAGCCACCGGACAGGGCCACCACCCGCAGTACCCGGGGATGCTCGATCAGCGGCTGGTAGAGGTTGTCCGCACTGGGCAGTGTCAGCTTGAGCATCACCTGCGTATCCCCCGGCGCCTCATCAAGTTTCGCGCTGAGCGCCGCCAGTAACAGGTTGTCGGCGGTGGGCTTGTCGGGGCTTTTGATACTCACCTCGGGCTCGATGATCGGCATGAGTCCACGCTCGAGGATCCGGTAGGCGTAGTCGAACTGTTGGTCGACGATGGCTTGGATCCCCCGCTCGTCCGGCTCCTGGATGAACGAGCGCATCTTGGTGCCGAAAATGCCTTTTTCGACGGCCCGGTCCAGCAAGGAGTCGAGCTTGGTCATCGGTTTCATGAGCTGGACACCGTTTTCGGCATCGGCAAGACCCTGGTCGACTTTCACGATCGGCACCACGCGCTTCTGCTCCCACAGGAACGCCGCGGTGTCCCGGCCGTCGATGGTCCGGTCCATCGTCTGCTCGAACAAGATGGTGGCCAGGACCTGGTCACCGGAGAAGCTCGGACTCGACATGATGCGTTCGCGCATCCGGTGGATGAGGTCGAACATCTTCTCGTCGCTGTCGTAGGCATCTTCGGAAATGCCATACAGTTTCAGGGCTTTCGGACTGCTGCCGCCGCTCTGATCCAGCGCCGCGATAAAGCCCGGCCGCGACGCCATCGCGTTGCGTTGCTCCTCGTTCACTGGACTCCCTCCTGGTGACTGCCCTGCCGGCCGGGGCGAGTTCCCGGACGTTGCGCAAGAACCACTGTCAAAACGACCATAATCTCCGCGATGACGGCCGGGCCAGGGGGCGGCTCAGAGGAAGTCGCCGACGTTTGCGCCCGGGAGGGCGAGCTTCAGTCCGCGAGGCTGGACTTCATCGACGCCAGGGCGCCAGCGCTCAGGCGGGCGAGTTCGTCTGCCTCCGCGGGCTCCAGGGCGGCCCCGAAGATCTCCGCCATGCGCCGGTTGGTCGTGTCCTCGACTTCGGCGTAGCGGTCCTTCTTATCGGAGCCGTCGTCGTACGGTTCCGGCCAGGCAAACATCCTCGTGTACTCGGGACCCTTGTTGAGCATGTGCGCTTCGACGGGGCTGATCCCGGACTGGGCGAGGACGTCGAAGTGAACGGCCGCACGCAACTCGCGCAAGACGAACATCACCTGCAGCGCCCGGGCCGGGGCGTCGTCGGCCAGCGGCATGGTGCGCCAACCCGCGTACAGCGGCAGTCCTGCACCCGGCGTCGCCGCGATGATCTTCTCTCCCAATTGGGCCAGGCGGTCCAAGCCCGCTGCAGCGGCCAGATGCTTGCGGCCGAAGTCCGCGGTTTGTCGCCAATACAACTCGGCGGCGCCGGCCGCGCCGCGCACCGCGACGCCTTCCTCCCACATCGCGCCGAGGGACTCCGGCTCGAACACGGCGAACGCGGCGCTGACCGTCTCGCCGCTGACATCGCCCAGCACGCCGCCGCGGCCGGCGACATATCCGGCCAGCGGATTCTGGTAACCGGCCGCGATGCTCTCGGCGAAAGTCTCCGGGTGCAGCATGAACACCGACACCGCCTGCTGGATGGGGTCACCCGCGGCGCGGGCGGCTTCGGCCATGTCGGTGTTGCTCATCGCGATCTCCTTTTGCTGTTGCGGCGGTCTCAGCCTGAGACAATTTGCTCATGGGCGTCAAGGCACCCGACGAGCAGCGGTGTCCCTGTGGGTCGGGCAGCAGCTACACCGATTGCTGCGGGCCGTTGCACGCCGGCGAACGGACCGCCGACACTGCCCTGGCGTTGATGCGGTCGCGCTTCAGTGCCTTTGCGCTCGGGGACGCCAGTTACGTTGTCGCAAGCTGGCATCCCAGCAGCCGGCCGAAGCGGTTGCACTTGGACAGCGACGTCGTGTGGCGTCGGCTGCAGATCGTCGACACCGAGGCCGGCGCCCCAGACCACACCACCGGGGTGGTCGAATTCCGCGCCCAGTACGTGCGCCACGGCGAGCGCCACATCCTGCACGAACGCAGCCGGTTCACCCGCGAGAAGGGCCGCTGGATGTATGTCGACGGCGATGTGCTGGATTGATGGTTCCGGGGCGGCCGGTCACCGCCCCTGAAACGAGGGGGATCGCTTCTGGAAGCGGGCCACCTGCGCCTCGACGGCGTCCTGACTCTTCCACGCCGCCTCGAACATTTCCTGATGGACCGGCCTTTCGGTGTCCCAGGCGCCGTCGTCGTTGAGCACCCTCTTCGCGTGTTGCACCGACAGCGGTGCCAGGCCCGCGATCTCCCGCGCCCATTGCTGCGCGTCTTCGAGAGTGCCGATGCGGTTGGCCATTCCGCACAACAGCGCCTCGTCGGCGGGCAGTTTCTGGGCCGCCATCAGCATGGCGCGGGCCCGGCCGTAACCCACCAGGGAGGTGAGTCGCCGGACCGTCCATGTGTCTGCGGCCAGCCCGTACTTGGCCACGGGCAGTTGGAAATATGCGTTGGGATCGACCACCCGCAGGTCGCAGATGATGGCCAGTTGCACGCCGGCCCCGATGACGGGTCCGTTGATCGCGGCAACCACGGGCACCGGTGTGTGATCGATCGCCGCGTTGAGCGCTATGGCCTTGTCCATCAATTCGTCGATCAGGTTTTCGGCGGACGCCGCCGCCGCCCCTGACAGGTCCATACCGGAACAGAAGACGCTACCCTCGCCGGTCAGGACGATGGCCTTCACACCGTCGGTGGCAGCGCCCTCGAATGTCGACCGGAGTTCATCGATCACCTCGGCGTTCAGCGCGTTGCGCCGTTCGGGGCGCTGAATCCGAACCGTCAGCACGTCGGCGTCCCGCGAGAGTCCGATCATGCCGCGACCTCCCCGCCCTCAGCGTGCAGGCATCGATGCAACACCACTTCTCCTTTGCTCGTCTCTTCTTCTCAAACAGGCTGTGACGGCTACAAATTGAGGCCGGAGAACATGGTACGAGCCGGATCGTATTTCTGGCGAACGGAGCTCAGCCGGGCAAGGTTGGTGCCGAAGTAACGTGCCGGCGGCTGGTTGGCCTCCAAATAGTTCACATATCCGCCCACCGAATACTGTTGCACC
This sequence comes from Mycobacterium gordonae, assembly GCF_002101675.1. Classification (GTDB taxonomy): domain Bacteria; phylum Actinomycetota; class Actinomycetes; order Mycobacteriales; family Mycobacteriaceae; genus Mycobacterium; species Mycobacterium gordonae. The sequence continues at coordinate 39,802 of NZ_LQOY01000089.1, forward strand.
GCTTGGTGTGCTGTGGCCAGCCAGCTGGTTGCGGCCTGCGGTGATCCGGCGGTTTCGACGTACCACTGCACCAGCGCGGACTGCCGCCGCCACGGAAACGCCGTGGCGCCCGGAGCCACGGTGGCCATGGCACCGTCCAGCGCGTGCATGATGGCCAGCATGCGCCCGGCGTTACGGGGGAATGCGTCGACCGCGGCGGCAATCCCCTGGGCAGCAGCCGGGGTGATCGTCGTGAATACGTCGGATCCGCCGACATATCCGAGAGGCGCCGGGTTGAGATTGTTCACGGCCAGGTACCGCACCAGGTCCAGGTAGTTGAAGGTGTGGTTCTCGGTGCTGGTGGGTTGGGCTCCGACCGCTGAGATGATCGCCGCCGCAACGCTGTTGCCCGATCCCGCCGGGCACGTCGCCAGGATCCGGCAGTGGGTGCCCGTCGCGTCGGTGGTGCTGTCGGCGAGCGCCCAGCTGTTTCGGTCGGCGGTGCGCAACCAGTTCTGCCAGCCGACGAGGACCTGGGCAAATGCCTGGGGCGCGAAGGTGAGGTTCACCGCGTCGACGTCCTGGGTGGGGAAGGTGGCGAAGGTCAACGAGGTGGTCACCCCGAAATTGCCCCCGCCGCCGCCACGCAACGCCCAGAACAGGTCGGGGTTGCTCGAGGCAGATGCCGTGACGCTCTGGCCGCCGGGCAATACCACCGAGGCGGAGGTCAATTGGTCACACAGCAGCCCCGCATGCCGAGATTGGGCACCTAACCCGCCGCCCAGGGCGTGCCCTGCGGCACCGACCGTCGGACAGGTGCCGGTCGGGATGCCGCGGCCGACCGCGGCCAGGGCTTGGTGCATTTCGTACAACCCGGTTGCGGGCGTCACCGTGACCTGTCCGGTGGCGGCGTCGAAGCTGACATCGCCCGGGAGTTGGCGCAGGTCGAGCACCATTGTGCCGTTGGCCGTCGAGGCGCCGGTGTAGGAGTGACCACCACTGCGCGGGGCGACCTTGAGCTTGTTGGCGGTGGCGAACGCCATCGCCTTCTGCACGTCGGCGGCAGACTTCGGCGCGACGACGGCGGCCGGCGTGGAATCGCTGTAATTGGTGTTGAACACCTGCTTGGCCGCACCGAACTGGGCACTGCCGGGTTGAATGACCTGCCCCCCGATCGCGGTGGACAGACCGTCCCAGCCGGAGACGGCAGGGTCGGCGGCGGCTCGTCCCGTCCCGAACACCACGCCGGCAGCGAACGCCCCGGCGGCACCGCGCAGAAAAGTCTGACGCGAGATCTGTGCCGGGTGTTCCGTCATATCGGGCATCTTTGCCCGCTTGAAGATGCGGGCTACGGTGACGCGTCGCGGCACAACCGAACCGTGGCCGAACCTTTACCGGCACTGTGACATTGCTTTCATGTCCTTTACGGTAGTCGCCAAAGTTTGCTTTGATGTCCCTTGCTATGGACACCAAGAGTTCTGATTACGTCGTCAAGAAGCGCGGTTACGAGATGCGTGCCCGCAAGGACGCGGCGGACGCGACGCACGAAGCGATCCTGCAGGCAACGATCGATTGCTTTGTCACCGAACAATCGGTGGCGATCACGTTGAACACCATCGCCGAACGGGCGGGCGTCACTGTCAAGACGGTGATGCGTCATTTCGGGAGCCGGGAATCGGTGATCGCGTCGGCGTGGGCCCGGGTCCACGAGGACATACTCATCGAGCGAGTGCCGCCGCGCGAAGACCCGGATCGGGCTTTGGAAGTCCTGCTCGAGCACTATGAGCGTCGCGGGGACATGGTGCTGGGTGTGCTGCGTGAGGAGGATTTCGATCCTCGGGCGCGGCTGATGTGTGACAGAGGACGAGTCGAGCATCGCAAGTGGGTCACCGAAGTGTTCAGCGGCCAACTACCCGATGACGCCGCCGAGCGGGCCCGTCTTGTCGATGCCCTGGTGGTGGCAACCGACCTCTATACGTGGAAGTTGCTGCGGCGCGACCGGAAGCTGACCACCGAGGAGGTGAGAAACCGCATGCAGTTCATGACCAATGCGATTCTCGCGGCGATCTGACCATGCGCGTCGACAAATCCCCGTTGCGGCAACAGAATACGGCGCACCTCATCGCACTGAGGCTGTGGCCGGCTCATCGCGAATCCCCGCAGCTCGTTGAGAAGGAGCAACTTGTGCAAGAAACAGACGCTACCTGCGATGTGGTCAAGGTGCCGCTGATTTCGACGGCCCCTCGTCCGTCCAGCTCCGACAGCCTCCGACTGGGCGTGCTTTGCAACACCAAGTGGAACGCCGCCAAGCTGCTACTCCTCACCGTGCGCCAATTGGTCGACCACGGGCTGAGACTCGAATCGGTCAACTATTACGACAAAGCACACTTCTACTGCAACGCCGACGCCGAGTCGATCGCGGAGATCGCCTCCGACAATGACATCGCGATCACCGCGATCGGTGACTGTGCCTGGAGTTTCTCGGCCTGCATCAACGACGCGCTACACCTTGAGCGTGCGGGAATCCCGACCGTCGTGTTCGTCACATCGGAATTCGAGATCGAGGCGCTGTTGCAACGCGAGTTGGCCGGCATGCCGGGACTGACGCCCGGGGTCGCCGAGCATCCAATCAGCAGCCTGACCACAGAACAGCTGCAACGTTGTGCCGCGAAAATGGCGTCACAGGCTCGTCGCATCTGGTTCGGTGCTGACGGCGCTTTGGAGACAGCGATGTTCGACGCCGGTGCCAGTCGGTGAACGATGTTGCCAAGTGACTTCGTCAGCCATCGCCCTAGGAATCAACTCTTCGCTGGACCCCTTTCGCGGCGCTTGCGAAAACAGCGGCTCCGTGCCGCGCCGCGTGCTAATCATGACCAATGCTGTTGCCGCCGAGCCCGACACGGAACCCGAAGCAGCCATGCTGAAGGTCTTGTTCGTCACCGTCGACGGTGGCGGCAACATTCCGCCACAGCTGGCGGTGGCCCGGGTGCTGCAATCCCGCGGCGCGCGGATCCACTTCCTCGGTCACCCGGGCATCAGCGATCGAGTCGATGCTGCGGGATTCTCCTTCGAATCATTGGTCAGCGGAGGCGATTTCGAACCCACCCGGCAACGGTCCCTGCTTCGCATGACCGCGGATGTCGCCAAAGTGGCGATCGATCGACGGATCGGTGCCGAAGTCGTAGCCGCAGCACACCGCTATGGTGCCGACGTGGTTGTCATCGACATGCTGCTGACGGCCACCATCGACGAAGTAGTCGCCGCTCACGTTGCGACTGTCGTCTTTGTGCACTGCTTCTACCGGCAAGTACAGAACAAAGCGGCTGGGCCGGTCGGCTGGCTGATGCGCGCCCGCGGCGTCGCGCCGCTGGGTGCGGAGCGCAGTGGTGCGCTGCACATAGTCACCGCCCGTCGCGATCTCGATCCGATCCACGGCGCACCACCGGTACATCATGTCGGGGTCGTGTGGCAGGGCGTTCCCACCGCATCGGTGGTCATGCCGGTGCCCCGAATTCTCGTGAGCCTGAGCACTTTGGGGTTCGCCGGACAGCGGAGCATGTTACAGCGCATCCTCGATGCCCTTGCACCATTGCCGGTCCGGGCGACGGTGACGGTGGGGCCCGCGATCGACGCGTCTGGTGTACGGATACCGGCCAACGCGTCTCTGCACGACTGGCTCGACCATGACCAGGTGCTGGCCACCGCGTCTGCGGTAGTCGGTCACGGTGGACACAGCACCACCATGCGGGCGCTGAGTTTCGGTGTCCCCGTGGTGGTTCTGCCGGCCAACCCGCTGATAGACCAGAAGCTGGTGGGCGCTGCACTCCAGCAGATGGGCGCCGGGATCCTGCTGAACAAACACGCGAGAGCACACCGCATCCGGGCGGCGATACGCGCAGTCTTGCAGGATCCGGGCTATCGCGACGCCGCTGGTCGCCTCGGACAGCAGATTCGCCAACGCGACGGTGCCCTGACGGCTGCGGACGCTATCAGTCAGTACGCCATGGCGTCGATGTCGTGACGGGCACGGCGGAACACAACGGCGCGTCCGCCGCGCCATGGCGCGTTGGTCACACCTCGGGAGCGGCTCCATTCCCCGGCGGCGTCCGTAGTCCGCAAATCGAAGTGCCGCAACAGCGTTCGCAGCACCACAATCATCTCCATGTTGGCGAAGGCCGCACCCACGCATCGATGTGTGCCCGCGCCGAAAGGCACCCACACGGACATGTCGGGTGGATTGTCCACGAAGCGGTCGGGGTTGAATTCGTCTGCGTCGGGAAAGTTGCGATCCGAACTGTGACAGAGCACCATACTCACCGCAACGAGCTGGTTCTCCGGAATTACCCACTCGCCCAACCGTACCCGCGCCCGGGTGACCCTCAACAGACCCTGGATCACCGGGTGTGTACGCTGCACTTCCCACACGGTGGCCTGCAGTAGCCGGGTTTGGCCGCGATCGGCCTCGGCGGTCAGCCGGGCCAGCAACTGCGGGTGGCGTCGCAATCGCTCGACTGCCCAAGCCAGTGTGGCACTGGTGGTCTCGTGACCGGCGGCCAGCAATGTGAAGAGCTCATCAGCAATATGGTCGTCGGTCAACGATCCGCCCTCTTCATAGCGGGCCGCCAGCAGAAGCGACAGCACATCACTACGTTCATGGAAGTTCGGGTCGTTGCGCGCCTTGGCAATCAGCTGAGCGATGACCTCGTCGTAGCGGCGGCGCTGACGCGTGAAGCGCCCCCCAGGGCTCCAGCGACCGAAATCACGGCGCGCCCACTGCGGCAGTAAGGCCAGCCGTGACCCGTCGGCCACCATTGCGGGCAACGACTGGCGCAGCCTCTCGAATTCGGCCCCCTCAGCGCCGAACACGGTACGCAGGATGGCATTCAGAGTTATTCGGGTCATCGACGGCAGAGTGGCGAAAGGCTGTCCTGGCACCCAGCCAGCCGTCTCGCGCAGCACCTCTTCCTCGACGACCGCCTCGTAGGCGGCCATGCGTTTTCCATGGAAGACCGGCAACAGCAACCTTCGACGTTGCCGGAGCTCAGCACCGTGCAGACTCACCGTCGAGCCCGGACCGAACACCGAACCCACGTGGGAGGCCGGCCTGATCAGGTCGTCCTTGGTACTCAACACCTCTCTGACCATCGCCGGGTTGCCGAACACGCTCACCTGACCCACGACCGGTAGCCGCACCGTGAACGCGTCGCCGTAACGGCGGCCCAGCGCCCTGACGGCAGCCCGGCGAGCGGTAAGGAACGCCACCGCAACCATCAAGCCTGGTATCGGCACCACAGGTGGCCGCAGCACGGGTTCCGTCGTCGGTCGCGCAGCCATCAGCCGCCTTCCTGATGTGAATTTCGGCCATCGGATGCCGCTTGGGTAGCACACCGCAACGCGTCTTTGAGCAAGGTGCGCGCGTAGGCGAAGCAACCCGCGGCGCCGACAATGACGGACGGTGCGATGGCGATTGCGATATGCGGGGTGCCGGCCAGCGCGTTGCCCAGCACCAGCCACATGGTGGCCAGCGCCGTCGTTACCAGCGGGGCCAGCCAGAAGCCATGATGTGGGTTGGCCGGCTGTCTGAATATGCGTTCCAGCACCACCGTCAGCACCAGGGTGGTCGCCACACTGAGCATGAATTGAGTCAACCCGGCGTGCAACGCAATTCGGAGTCCGAAGCGGTGATGAGCCACCCCTGACCAGCCCCCGTACAGCGCGCCGGTTCCCATGGCGACCAGGACCGGCCGTCGTGCGCGTCGTGATAACGACGGGTAGGTGGGCATGGTGCTCATCGCGCCAGCCGTGCCCGAACCAGCCGCAGAACTCCGACAAGTATGTTCGCCACGTCGAGGGGAATCCATACCACGACCGCTTCGCCCTCTGTGTACCGTGGCGCCATCGCGGTGAAGAAGCGCACATGCGGGTCGCCGCGCAGTTTTTGCATCCGCGAAACATCCAGCGGCACAGCGTCCGAACGCACCACCCAGGGATCAGCGCCAATCGGCTCGTAGTGCCTGCGGCGGCTGGCCGCCATCGCCAACCTCTCCACCTCCGGCGGCGTCGAGTGGCTGCGGCTGGGGTACAGCCGCGGCATGGTCGAAGCCAGTAGCCGATAGACCGCCGGCGAAGAGCTTCGAGTGGCATATGCCAGCGGGGTACGCGGTGAGCGGACCTTGAATCGAAGGGCCTGCCCTAACCCAAAGAGCCCGGCCATAGCACCTCCGCGATAGCCCGGCCGAAAGAACACGCCCGCGTTGATGACCGCGATGTTCTCGCGCTCGAGATGGTCGAAGGCAACATATGAGAAGCCGGCACACTGGTCACGCTCGTCGTAGAAGAGCATGAAACGCCCATCGCCGGCGCTGAACACCACGGCCGCAAACTCGTCCCGGCTGCAACCCCGTGCGGATTGGCGGTAGATGTCGTAGAGGGTGTCCACCAGGGCCCCGAGCTGGGCGGGTCCAAGAGATGCCGAGTTCAGGTGGTCGCGTCGGACGATGCGTGCCGATGCCGGATGGCGCTGCCCGACCGTCGATCGCCCGGCTGTCAACCAGGCCCGTCGGTTCGCGGTTGCGCACGTGGGGCGTTGCGCCGCTCCGTCATCGCCGGCCCGCGGTTGTTCGAGGCTACGGTGCTTCAGCAATGGAAGACCCTATCTTCGTAGTTTGCTGACGGGAGTTTCCATATGCTAGGTATTGTGGACTCTCGATGCAATAGTCTCGGCGACGGCAGAATTTTGACGGGGACGCTGTTGCCTCCTAAATTGTTGAGGTGACGCGGCGATAATCCAGCGATGCCGGGGGTTGGTGCCGCATGGCACGGCGCGCTGTCGACTTGGTCGCGCCGTACTGCTCAGCGCAGGTAAATTGCTTACTTATCGCGTGTCGAGTGGATGGCAACCTATCGAGCCGAAACGGGCTGCGGCCAATTTTATGTCCGCCGAAATGACATTAATTTGCGTCCGCGGTGGTCTCGCGACAATGCTTCGGCGTCCAACTTGAGGACATCAAATATTGGGTATCTGGATCTATTTTGCGCGTCTGTAGCCGGGCGCCATCGTATTTGCTGTAACTGCATTCCATGCGCGCCTGATGGACACCGAAGCGACCTGCAGACCATCGACCTCGGCCTCCAAGAAAAGTCCAAGGTTCCCCCTAGCGGCGTTCAGGAGTCTCTGTGTGTACGTCTCTCAGGCAGCAAAGGAGTCACGATGACCAGCCGTCACATCTCGAACGCCGGAAAATTCATCGCCGCGGCCGGTGTGGCGATCGGCATGTTTGCCTCATCGACCGGAATAGCGCATGCGGAAGCGTCCGCGCCCGTTGGGTTTTGGACGACCGGGACCGGATCAGAGCAACTGCTGGTAAGCCAGAGCGGGTGCTCGCTGGCCAACGCCGCCGGAGTGCCGACCACCTCGGGCCCCTGCAGCTGGAACCCGTCTTCCCGCGGCGGAATCCTCACGATCCTGAGCAGCCAGACCCGCCGGCCCGCACCGGTCTACTTCAATGTCATCTGGGTCAACCAGTCGACGATCACCGTCGAGGGCGATGTCTTCTATCGGCGCTAGGGCTGTGCGTCGAGGGTAGAACTGCCACTGGGGTGCACACCCGCACCGCGTACGGAAGTTCGTGCGGAATATTGCGCCGCAGGCCAATTAGGCTCCATCCGGACGGGCGACAGGGCGTTCGTCGACTTGGCACGAGGGGCTACGGATGACGGGCAACGACCACAACATCGCACCTGCGAACCATCAGGATTCGTCGGCCGGCGGGTATCCACCGCCGCCGCCCGGCGGCTATGCACCACCTGTGGCTCCGTATGCACCGCCGCCGCCTCCGCCCACCGCTCCCAAGAAGAGTGCGCTGGGCAAGCGAATCGGCGCGGCGCTGGGCGCGGTGGTGCTGGTGATCGCCGCGAAGTTCGGCCTGCATGCGGTGATGAACCGCCATGCCGACCGTTCGTCGAGCAGCAGCGGCTTCGACTACGCGGTCGGCACCTGCCTGAATCTCGCCAAGGCGGGAATCATGGTGAAGCCGAGCGATGTTCGCGTCGAGCCCTGTTCCTCCCCGACCGCGCTGTCGAAGGTGGCGAAGAAGTACAAGGGCGCCAAGAACTGCCCCAACGACAATTACGGAACTCTGGAAGGCGGTGGCAGCGGCCTGTGCCTCGAAGACAACCTGACCATTGGCAGTTGCTATCACCAGGCCCTGATTTCGCACATGTTCGCGTCAACCGCCTGCAAACCCGGAGCGTTGTCCAGCGACCCCACCTTCCGGGTCGCCGTCCGGAGCGACGGCGTGAACGACCCCGGTTTATGCGGTGGGGATCAGCAGGTGGTGAATTTCCCGGAGCCACCGCTGACGTACTGCATGGACGTCCTCGAGAGCAGCGGTTAAGCCGTCAGCCGGCGCCCTTGCCGTTGTCGACCCGGTACACCGCACCGTGGATGGCGGCGGCGTCGTCGCTGGCGAGGAACGCGATGACGTTGGCCACATCGACAGGCTGCATCATGCCGCGCGGTGCGGCCGAGCGAAGTATCAGGTCGTAGTTCGGATCTTCCGGGGCGCTGAACTGCTCGATTTGTGGGGTCAGCATGCCGCCGGGGCAAATGGCGTTGACACGCAAGCGTTCTGCCGTGTATTCGACGGCCAGCGCGCGGGTCAGTCCGATGAGTCCGTGTTTGGCCGAGCAGTAGCCGGCCGAATACGCCTGGCCCTCGACACCGGCGATGGAGGCGACATTGACGATGTTGCCGCCCCGGACCAACAGGTACGGTATTGCGGCCCGGCACAAGTAGAAGGGGCCGCTGAGATTGACCGCCAGGTCTTGCGCCCATTCATCGTCGGTCATCGACTCAGTGCGGCGCATCTGGTGTCTCCCAGCGATATTGACCAGCACATCGATGCCGCCGAATTGTGCGACGCATTGTGCCACGGCGCTACGGCAGGCGCTCGGGTCTGTCACATCCATCGACGCGCACGCACCGCCGGTGATGTCGGCGAACACCGTAGCGAGCTTCCCGGCATCCCGTGCGACGCCGAAAACGGTTGCGCCCCTTCCGGAAAGGAGACGCGCAGTCTCCGCGCCCAGCCCCGACGAAGCGCCGGTCACGAAGGCCACCCTGCCCTCAAACGTTGCCATTGACCACCTTCCGACTGACCATCACCCTGCATTGTGCCGCAGTGTTGTCCGGCTCGATCGCAGTGGCCGCGTGAGCCGGCCGGCGAGGAGCTGGTCAACTACCCACCCGAGCGCCGCCGTTGTCTCGCCGCAGACCTGCTACTAGGTAGTGACCATGTGCTGTTGGACGGGAATGAATCCGGCGACGGCAGACTTGCCTCTCAGGTAACGGGCCGTTCGTGATGGCAGGAAGGTTCACCGAGATGGGCACAACGACTTTGGCCGGAAAGCGGGTGCTGGTCACCGGCGGTTCCCGTGGGATCGGCGCCGAGATCGTGCGGCGACTGTCCGCGGACGGTGCCGCCGTCGCGTTCACCTACGGAGCGTCGGCCAGCGATGCCGAGAGGCTCGTCGCCGAAGTGGCGGAGAACGGCGGCACGGCGGTTGCAATACAGGCCGATGCGGCCGATCCCGCCCAGATCGCGGCTGCGGTCGAGCAGACCGTCACCGACCTGGGCGGCCTGGATGTGCTAGTCAACAACGCCGGGACCGCCTACCTAGCCCCTATCGACGAATACCCGGCCGAGCAGTTCGAGCGCACACTGGCCATCAACGTCGGGGGCGTGTTCTGGGCGGTCCGCAGCGCCGTCGCGCATCTCGGTGAGGGCGCGCGAATCATCAACATCGGCAGCATCAACGCCGACCGGGTACCCGGGCCCGGGCTTACGGTATACGCGTTGACCAAGGGCGCGGTGTCGTCTTTCACCCGCGGCCTGGCGCGTGAACTCGGGCCGCGCGGAATCACGGTCAACAACGTCCAGCCCGGCCCGATCGACACCGACATGAATCCCGCCGAAGGTGATTTCGCCGAGAGCCTCAAGCAGGTCTCCGCGCTGGGACGTTACGGTCAGACCACCGACGTCGCGGCCATGGTGAGCTTTCTGTCCGGCCCGGAGGCCGGCTACATCACCGGTGCCAACATCAACGTCGACGGCGGCTTCACCGTCTGACGGCGTAAGCGATTCGCGGTCACCCCACAGATCACTCGTACGGGGGTTGGTGGCCCGCCGCACGGTGAGTACCTCTTCGAAGTGGCATAACCACGGAGGTAATCATGTGCAGCACCAAAGATCCCACTGACCATTTCCGCACCAGCTGCCCACACACCGGCGAATACTTCATCGACCGCTACAGCTGGCCGGGTATCTCGTCGATCGTGCTCGGTGTCATCGCACTCGCCGCCGGTGTTGCGGCGGCGGCATACCGGCACCACGAGTGGCTGATGATATGCGGTGTCGTCGCTGTGCTGGCGATCGCCGGAGGCCTCGCCTGGCTTGCGGTGGAGCACCATCGTGTCATGCGTGTCGAACGCGATTGGCATGCCGCGCATTCCGGCGCCCCACGACAAAGCCCGCTGCGACCGGTCGGGTAGCCCTCCCGCACGACTCAGCCGGAGACCTGTCATCCTGGCTGACGATGGATGAGACTGAAGCCGTACGTCAGCTGTGGCAGGAGCTCGACCTGCCCGGCATCGTCGATGTGCACACGCACTTCATGCCGAAGTCCGTCATGGACAAGGTCTGGAAGTACTTCGACGAAGCCGGCCCACTGGTGGGACGCGTCTGGCCAGTGACCTACCGCACCGACGAGCAACGTCGATTGGAGAAGCTGCGCGGCTTCGGGGTGCGGGCGTTCACCTCGCTGGTTTATCCGCACAAACCGCAGATGGCGGCCTGGCTCAACGAATGGGCGGCGGACTTCGCCGCTGCCACGCCCGACTGCCTGCACACGGCAACGCTCTACCCGGAACCGGGCGTCGAAGCCTACGTCCGTCGGGCTGTCGACGCGGGCGCGAGAGTCTTCAAGGCGCACATCCAGGTCGGCCAGTACGATCCCACCGACGAGCTGCTCGACCCCGCATGGGGTGTCATCGAAGACGCCGCGATTCCGGTCGTCATGCACTGCGGATCCGGCCCAGCTCCGGGCCGGTACACCGGTCCCGGCCCGGTCACGACACTGCTGGAGCGCCATCCTCGGCTGCGTCTGATCGTCGCGCACATGGGCATGCCCGAGTACAGCGAATTCCTCACCCTGGTCGAGAGCTATCCCGAGGTGCGACTCGACACCGCCATGGCTTTCACGCCGTTCATCGAAGAGACCATGCCGTTCCCAACCTCTGAGCATCGGCGGCTGCGCGCGCACCCCGACCGCATCCTGTTCGGCAGCGACTTTCCGAACATCCCGTACGGCTTCATCGACGCGATGCGCGTCCTGACGCGGCTGCCGGGTGTCGACGACGCTTGGCTACGAGCGGTGCTTCACGACAATGCCGCTCGCCTTTTCCAGCTCGACGCGTGACAGCGCGTCAGCTGCGATGTGCGCGTAGTTGATACAGGCCGTGAGTCTTGGCGACGACGGCGCCGTTGGCATCGGTGACGACCGCATCCAGTACGTAGTCGGACTTGCCCTGTGCGGCGGCCTCGGCCTCCACCCGTGCGATCGTCTCGTCGTCCAGCTGCGCCTCGGCGCGCAGCGGGGTGCTGGCCATCGCCAGAAAGGAGATGTCGACGTTCTTCACCAGTGGGAAGTACTTGCTCGCGTCGAAGGTCGACAGCGCGATGATGCCGCCCAAAACTTCGGCGACGGTGAACTGAACGCCGGCATAGATGACGCCGAAGTGATTACCGTTGCCCTCGACCGGAACGCTGGCAGCGGCAAAGCCGCGTCGCGCCTCGACCACCCGCACGCCCATGTGTTCAGCGATCGGGATGGTCGACGACAGAGCGGAATTCATCATCTCGACGAGGGAATCGGTCACGTCGTCGATGGTCGCACACCAGTCAGTACGCGGTGACGCTCGGGACCGGTGCGGGTTGGACCTCACATAACCGGGTAGACAACCGCCATGAACCTTCATCGCGCCCTGAGCCGTGTCGAGGATTTCGAGGTTCTCGACGGGACGACCGAGGCCGCCTCCCATGTCGCAGACCAACTGCTTGGCCGTCGCGGCCTTGGCGGGGCGCTGCGCGGCTCGTGGCTCGGCCACCCCGTGCACCCGTTGTTGATCACGCTGCCGATCGGGGCCTGGCTGACCTCTGCCGTCTTGGACGTCGTCTTCAAGGACGCCACGGCAGCCCGGCGGCTGGTCGCCATCGGCCTGGCGGCAACGCCGCCCACAGTGCTGGCCGGGTGGGCCGACTACCCACTGCTCAACCGTCGGCAGCAACGGGTGGGTCTGGTGCATGCGGCGTCCAACGGTGTTGGCGTCGTGATGTTTTCGCTGTCCTACCGGTCTTACCGCAAGGAGCGGTACCGGGCGGCTCGCATGTTCACCGTCCTGGGGTTGACCGCGATCAGTGCCGGCGGAGCGCTCGGCGGGCACCTCTCCTACGCTCAGGGCGCCGGCATGTTTCGCTGGCAGCCACTACGTGCGGTGACAAACCGCAGCGCGGCGGAGCACCGACGCGCCGCGTGAGATAACCGTCGGGAGCGGGCCCGAGGGCTTGTAGAAGATGTAAAACTTGCCAACATGGCATCCGGCTCCTACCACCACGGCAATCTCCGGCAGGCGCTGCTGGATCACGCCGTGACCTTGGCCCGGGCCGGTGGGCCGGACGCGGTGGTATTGCGCGACGTGCAGCGCGCGGCCGGTGTGAGCAACGCCGCCGCGTATCGCCACTACTCAGACCGGCAGGCGCTGCTGGGTGCGGTTCAGGTGTACGCGATGACGCTGCTGGGTGAGTCGATGGTGGAGTCGATTGCCGCGGTGCCCAATCGCGGCCCGCGCAGTCGTCGCGCCGTGGCCCGCCTTCGCGCCACCGGGCAAGCCTACGTAGACTTCGCGCTTGCCGAACCCGGGTTATTCCGAACGGCTTTCGCACCCGGCGGCCCACACGAAACTGACACCATCGTCGCACGCGACCGTCATCCGTTCTTCATCCTCAGCGGCTGCATCGACGATCTCGTCTCTACCGGAGTCCTTTCCCCGGACCGACGCGACGGGCTCGACGAGGCCGCGTGGGCGGCCGTCCACGGCCTGTCCTCGCTGTATCTCGATGGACCGCTCGCCGCGGCGGACGCCAACCGCAAGCAGTTGATCGCCGATCGCCTGCTCGACGTCATCCAGGACGGCATCCGCTAGACCGTCATGTTGACAGCGATAACTTCCGCTGGCATGCTGACCGATGTTACTGCTGTCAACATAAGGCGGACCTTGATGACCATCAATGCCCCCGACCGTTCCCAACTCGAGTCGCCACCGGCGCGGGTCCGTCCCGCTGCCGTCCTGGCTGTCGTCCTGGTGGCCTCCCTGGCGATCAACGTGGAGACCACTATCGTCAATGTCGCACTGCCCACCCTGAATTCGGCGCTCGGCGCCTCGACCCGGGGACTGCAGTGGATCGTCGACGCCTACAATCTCGCCTTCGCCGCGCTGGTATTGGCCGGTGGCACCATCGGAGACAAGTTCGGGCGTCGCGGCACGCTGATCACCGGGCTCGTGCTCTTCGCGGTGAGCAGCGTGGGCGCCGCACTGTGCACCACTACGGGATCACTTGTGGCACTGCGGGTGGTGATGGGCGTGGCAGCTGCACTGATCTATCCGACCACGCTGGCCATCATCACCGACACCTTCCGCGAGCCGCGGCAGCGGGCAGTCGCGATCGGGCTCTGGGGCGCGGTCACCGGCCTGGGGGTGGCCATCGGCCCGATCCTCGGCGGCGCGTTGCTCGAGGCCTTCTGGTGGGGGAGCCTTTTCCTGGCCCTGGCACCCATTGCCCTCGCGGCGGCGCTCAGCGCGCCCGTCGTCATCCCGGCCTCCACGCCTGACCCGGATTCGCGCCTCGACCGTGGCGGGCTGGTGCTTTCCGTCGTCATGCTCGGTGCCCTGGTTTACACTATTATCGAAGCGCCAGAACAGGGTTGGACGTCCACGCGGACGCTGGTGGGCTTCGCTCTGGCCCTGGCGGCAGGCGTGGGCTTTGCGCTGTGGGAACGACGGCAACGCGACCCACTCATCGACGTCACCTTGTTCACCAACCTGCGCTTCAGTGCGGCAAGCGGGGCCGTCACGGTGGCCTTCTTCGCCTTGTTCGGGTTCATCTTCCTGATCACCCAGTTCATGCAGCAGCTGCAGGGATTCGGCCCGCTGGGCACCGGTGTGCGCATCCTGCCGGTCGCGTTGTCGATCGCCGTCGGATCGGTTCTGGGCACCAGACTGGCCGTCAGTAGGGTCGGCACCAAAGCCGTTGTCTTCCTGGGCCTTCTGCTGATGGCCGCATCCTTCGCCTGGATCAGTACCTGTGACCTGAGCGTCAGCTATCTGGAGATGGCCGGGCAGATGGTGCTGCTGGGCGGCGGGCTGGGCCTGACCTCTGCCCCGGCGACCGACTCCATCATGGGCGTGGTGCGGCCGGAGCAGGCCGGCGCCGGGTCTGCCGTCAACGACGCCACCCGCCAGGTGGGCGGCACCCTCGGCGTCGCGGTCATCGGCAGCGTCTTCTCCACGATCTACATCCGCCACCTCACCGAAAGCCAAGCGCTGCAGCGGCTGCCGCATGCGGCCCAAGCTGTTGCACAGGAGGGCCTGGCGCAGGGCCTGGCTGTGGCGGGCCAGTCTCCCGCTCCGATAGCCGGCGCCGTGCGGGCGACGGTCAGCGATGCCTTCCTGTCCGGCATGACCGCCGGCTGCCTGACCGCCGCAGCGGTCTGCCTCGCCGGAGCGTTCTTTGTGCTCGCCGTACTGCCGGCACACCCGGTCGGGAGCCGGGCATGACCAAGCGCGAGCAGTACGGTCCGTGGGCGGTCATCACCGGCGCCAGCGACGGGATCGGTCGCGCCGTCGCTGAACATGTTGCGGCACAGGGTCTCGACGTGATACTCGCCGCGCGCAGTGATGCCAAGCTGCAGACACTCGCCAATGACCTGGAGCGGTCACACGGCGTGAAGACCCAGGTGGTTGTTGTAGACCTTGGCAAATCCTCCGGAGCGACAACGCTTTTGAAGGCGACCGACGGGTTGGAGGTAGGCCTGGCGGTCCTGGCGGCCGGATTCGGGACCACCGGAGCGTTCCACGATTCGGACCCCACCGGCGAACTGGAGATGATCGCCGTCAACGTCGCCGCCGTCGCACAGCTCGCCCAATCGTTCGCGTCGAGGATGGTTGCACAGGGACACGGCGGGATTGTGTTGTTCGGCTCCATTCTCGGCTGGCAAGGAGTGCCGGGCCAGGCGAACTACGCGGCTACCAAGGCGTACGTGCAAAGTCTCGCGGAGGGTATGCACCGTGAACTCAAGCCGCGCGGCGTGGATGTGCTGTCGGTTGCGCCCGGACCGGTACACAGCGGCTTCGCCGCACGCGCGGGTCTGACGATGAGGTCGGCCGCCGCACCGGCAGTGGTGGCCAAAGCGATCTGGTCGGCGCTGGGGCGACGCGTGAACGTGGTGCCGGGTACACAAGCGAAGTTCTTGACGGCATCCCTGGCACTGCTTCCCCGCCGGGTCAGGACGATAATCCTGGGGCGCGTGATGGCATCGATGCGGCGCTGACGAAGTTGCTGCGGAATTTAGCGCGGGACCGCCATACGATTTTCTGACATGCGGTGACACTCGGGCGGTGACCGCGTCGGTTCGGAGGTCGAATGTCCTTTGTCATTGCGGTTCCGGAGTTCTTGACGGCGGCGGCCGCAGAGCTGGGGGATATCGCCTCCTCGATCGGCGCGGCCAACGGGGCGGCGGCGGGCCCGACGTCGGCCTTGCTGGCTGCCGGCGGCGACGAAGTGTCCGCGGCCGTGGCGGCGGTGTTCAACGAGCATGCCCGGGCCTATCAGGTGGTCAGTACCGGGGCGGCGGACTTCCACCAGCAGTTCGTGCAGCTGCTGAGCGCCGGTGCCGGCTCCTATGCCAGTGCCGAAGCCGCCAACGCCAACCCGCTGCAGAATCTGCTCAATCAGGTGAACGGGGTGGCGGAAACCTTCTTGGGACGCCCGCTGATCGGCGACGGCCGCGACGGTGTCGACGGAACCGGTGCCAGGGGGCAAAACGGTGGCTTGCTGTGGGGCAACGGCGGTAACGGCGGGTCGGGTGCGGCCGGGCAGAACGGCGGCGGCGGTGGAGACGGCGGCTTCTTGTTCGGCAACGGCGGCCGGGGAGGCGCCGGTGGCGCCGTTCCCAACGGCTTCGCAGGCTGGGGCGGTAGCGGCGGCAACGCCGTCGGCCTGTTCGGCAACGGTGGCGCGGGCGGTGTCGGCGGCGCCGGTGGTACCGGGGTCGCCGGTGACGGTGGCAACGGCGGGAGCGGTGGCTTCATTTTCGGCAACGGCGGCGTCGGCGGAGCTGGCGGACGCGGCTTCGTCGCCGGCTGGGGCGGTTACGGCGGCGACGGGCTGGGCCTGCTCTACGGCGCCGGCGGCACGGGCGGCGCCGGCGGAGCCACCCCCTTGCCCGGTGGCGTCCCGGGCATGGGCGGTACCGGCGGCAGCGGCAACATCCTGTTCAACGTGATCAGCACCGGGGCCGACGGCGGCATCGGTGGGGACGCTGCCGGCGTCACCACCGGCGGGCAGGGCGGTCAGGGCGGTAGTGGCGCCGGCCAGTGGCTCGGCTTCGGCGGCGCCGGTGGGGCCGGCGGCGCTTCCCTGGGCAGCGGGACAGGCGGGCCCGGCGGATACGGCGGCGACGGCGGCGCCTTCTTCGGCATCGGCGGTGCCGGCGGCAACGGCGGGTTCGCGGATGCCGGCGGCAGGGGTGGGGTCGGCGGGCTGGGTGGCCTCGGTGGCATCCTCTTCGGGCTCGGCGGCGCCGGCGGCAACGGTTTCGGGGCCGCCAACTTGGCAGTCGGTGGCAACGGCGGCCAGGGCGGTTACGGCGGCTTCCTGTTCGGCATCGGCGGCCACGGCGGAAACGGCGGCATCGGCGCCACCCCGGGTATCGGGGCGCCCGGGGGCTTCGGCGCCTATTTCCTGTTCGGGCCTAACGGGGCACCGGGGTTGACGCCTGCCTGAGCTTCGCTGTTCCTAGCCGTCAGCCCCAACCGCTAGCTGGACTGACCAGCCTTCCCCGGCGAAAGGAATTGGTAGGAGAAACCGCCCCTTCCCCCTGCGCCGAGGCTGGTTCCCCCGTCACCTCCGTCTTGTCCCAGCGTGATGAACGCGCCGAGTCCACCGCCACCGCCGTCGGTGCCGCTGCGCCCGTTCCCACCTCCCTCGCCGACACTGGGCGTCGAGGCGCCGCCGCCACCACCGCCGCCGCCCAGGCCGCCGACCTGCCCAGCGCCGCCGGCGCCGCCGATGCCGTTGATCGGATTTCCAGCACCGTCGAAGGCCACGGAATTGCCGCCTGCGCCGCCCTTTCCGGCGACACCGCCTACGCCGCCGGCGGCGCCACCACCCCCACCC
>NZ_LQOY01000090.1 GCF_002101675.1 Mycobacterium gordonae
CCGGCCGCTACGCATCCCCGCGTAGCCATAGCGAGATCACAAAACAACCATATTCGTTCCGTTACTAAGCCGACCCCTACCAGGATCGGTTGCAGCGCGTCGAATTCTCCATCGAGCGGGCCGAAGCAGAATACGCCCAGCAGATACGCCAACTCATCACTGCGTTCGGATAGCCAGTTCCTCCGGCTTGTCTGAAAGCTGTTGGCTACTCGCTTCTTTTCTCCGACACCGCCGCGCGTAGCCCTTCGGCCAGGTCCTGCGCGGTCAACTCGCGTAACCGTTGCAGCTGCTCGTCGGTGACGTCGAGGTCTTCGGCGGCCAGCAGCTCGTCGAGTTCGGCGTTGTCCAGGCGGTCGTTGCGGTGATCGCGCGCCTTTTCCACCAGGTTGCGCACGAATCCGGCATTACCGAGCACGTCGATGCCGCGGATGAGATCGCCGTCCTCGGTGAGCTTTTCGTCGGTGTAGAACCGTTCGAAGTCGCCGCGCAGCACCTCCACAGCCGCGTCGGTGGTGGTGTCGTCGTCCTCGGCGACCATCAGTTTGGTCAGTTCGACCAGCTCGGGCGGGGTGTAGCTGTGGAACTCGATCACCGTCGAAAACCGCCGTCGCAGACCCTGATTGACCTCCAGCATGCGCTGGGTGGCCTTGGCGTAGCCGGCGCCGAACACCACCAGCTCGTCGCGGTGATTCTCCATGTAGAGCAGCAGCGTGTTGATGATCGCGTTGCCGTACGGGTCGCCGGTGGAGTAGCCGCGTTCGTGCAAGGTGTGCATCTCGTCGAAGAACACCGCCCCACCCAGGGCTGCCTCCAGCATCTCCTCGGTGTTCTTCTCCGCATCGGCCATGAAGCGGCCCAGCAGTTTGGCGCGGCTGGTCTCCACCACCAACGGTTTACGCAGCACCTTCAAACCGCACAGCTGTTTGGTGAACGACCGTGCCACCGAGGTCTTTCCGGTGCCGGGCGGGCCGAGCAGCAGCGTGTGCCGCGAGGTCACCGGCACCCGCAACCCCACCTTGGCCCGGGCCAAGTTCACCTTCGTCGTCGAGCGGATCCGTTTGATCTCCCGCTTGGCCTGGGCCATGCCCAGCATCGCGTCCAGTTCACCCTGGCCCTCAAGCAGATACTGGGACGCTTTCTCGGCGTCGCGGGCGATCTCGGCGTCAACCCGGTTCGGGGCGCTGACGGGATCCCACGGATCGGTGCGCGCCTCAATGGTTTCGGGGTCGGTCAGCACCAGCCGCCGGGTAGGGTCGTCCATCGCCTCGCGGGCGGGCGCGAACTTCGGGTCCCGCGAATACACCCGGCGCAGCAGCTGTGAGGCTTCGTCCTCGCGACCCAGATGACGCAGGCACATCGCCTGGGTGTAGAGCACCACCGTGGCCGCGGCGGGCACCCGGTCCTCGGCAGCGGCGGCGATTTTCTGTCCGCGCCGAAAGGCGTCCTCGAACACCCCCAGGGATGCCAGCGCGGTGGTGGCCATCGCGGTGGCCGCGCACTCGTATGCCGGGAGCATCCACTGCTTTTCAACCGGAAACAGGCGCAGTACATCGGTCCAGCGCTGGGTGCGAAAGTGCAGCAACCCCGCCACATAGCTGTGGGTGTCCGCCTCGAACGGATCGGCGGGTACCCGCGCCGCGGAGAGCAGCTCATCGGCCTGGCTGTAGTGCTGGGCACTGATCAGTGCGGCGGCATAAGCGCAGCGCAGCGAGAACACCGAAGACACCGGCAGCGCCAGGAACAGCCCATCGAACACCACGGGCCGGAAATCGGCCCCGAGCACTCCGAGACGGCGCACTTCCCAGCCGAAGGTTTCCGCGGCCGCCCATGCCCCGGCCAGCACGTCGAGGCTGTCCTCACCGGCCAGCAGTCGCCCCAGCCAGCCGTCACAGACGCCGGGGTCGGCCTGGGTTGCTGACCGGAACATCTCGGCGGCCACTGCCGCGTTATGGCTTGGCACCAGCCCGTCGACGGCGATACCGGAGGCCAACAGCCCGCGGCGAAACGCGGTGCGCGCGGCAGACTCGGTCGTTGTCATGGTGGCTTTTAGATTAGGCCGCGCGCCGGGGTTTCACGGTGACCTGGCGGCGTTCTTCGGTGACGTCGATGCGGAGCCGGTCAGAAATCGCCCAGGTCCGCAGCACCGCGTGATCAGGCCCGTCCTGCTCCAGATGGATATCGGCGCTGCTGGCTGACTCCGCAGACACGGTGCGCACGGTGACCACTGCGCAGGAGGGTGTCGGACCCTCGGTGTCATCGAAGATGACCATGACCCGCTGCCCTGGCAGCGAGGGGTGGGCGGCCAGTGCGGCGGCGTCGATCACCTGTAGGCCAGCGGCGAGGACTTCTCGCCATTGTTGCGGGCGGTCGGTGCGCACCAGCACCTGGTATCCGGCGGCGGCCGCGCGGCGCGCGATCGCGACCGTCAAGGCCAGTTCGCCGGCGACCGTTACATCGGCCGTCCCGGTCGGGGCGCCCAGGTCGACCAGGAGCGGGTGCCCGGTGGCCGTGGCGCCGATGATGATGCCGGTGGCGCCGATCGGTGCCCGCAGCTCCTCGTCGTCGACGAGGTCGCGCGCGGGCACAGCTGCCGGCGTCTCGGCGTGGATCAGGCTGGTGCGCATCGCGACGTCGTGGCGTCCCGTCCACGGGTTCAGCCCCGTCAGCGGCGCCTCGGCCAATGGGTAGCCGGTGTGGTAGCGCACCGCCACACCCACGGTAGTGGCGCCATCTGGGCCCGGTCGCAACTGGATGCTGACGACCGTCGCCTCGGTGTCGGGAGCCCACAGCCGGTCAATGTTGGCGGTGGTGATGTCGTCCGGTGACATCCAGTAGGTCTGCACGTAGCCGCCGGCGTGCCGCAACCGTGCCCAGCCGGGCCGCATCGCCCCCGGATCGGTCCCGGCCAGCAGCGCCTCATCGGCGGCCCGGATCTGGGCGGCATCGAGCACCCGCGCGCCGAGGCGCAGACGGTTCAGCTCGTGGGCCACCCACTCCGCCGCGGCCGCCAAGGTAGCGGCCACCGACTCCCGCCACACGATCGCGCGGGCGCTCGCGGTGGCGTCCAGGCGTATCACCAGCCAGGTCCGGCGTTGCCCGACCGCGGGATGATCTCCCACCATGCCGGAGTACACCTCCGCGTACGGGTGATGCGTTTTGCCCGCGCGCCGCGATCCCGCGCTCAGGACATCGATGCCGGCCAGGGTGACATCGAATTGGCGCAGCGCGCCGGCCAGTGTTGTCAGCGGCAGCGACGTCATCGACACCGCACGCGGATAATCCAGCACCGAGGGACTGTGCGGCTGCCCGTCAACAGCGATCACGGCGACCAGATGCGTTCGGACGGCGCGGATTCCGACCAGACCGCCACCGAACGTGCGTTCGTGATCGTCGAGCTGCCCCGCCAGGGCGCCCTGGTGGGTCCGGTGCGTCAGCAGTGCACGCCACCCCAGACTCAACAGCGAGGCTCCGCGCCAGCACAGCAGCGCCGCCAAACTGGCCAGCACGGCGACCGCCAGGGCTGTCCACCAGCCGGGCCTGCCCGCGAGGGCCACACCTGCGCCCAACAGGGCCACGTCGACGACGAACACACACACCAGCCGCGCCCACCCCAGCGCCAGCCCCAGAGGGAACGTGGGGGTCATGACCGCGGCCCCTTGCGGATCAGGGCCGCCGAACCGAGGATCACCGAACACAGCATCGCAATCCCGGTCACCCCGCCAGCTGCCACCCACACCGGGGTCAAATCGCGGCCCACCTTCGGCGGCGGCAGCACCAGCGGCGCTGACAAGCGTTGCGGGCCAACAGGTTCGCCCGGCGGGATGTCGAAAGTCAGTGCGGCCACCGGGTCCACGATGCCGTGGCCGATTTGGTTGTCCACCCCGCGCGCTGGTGCCCGCGCGGTGGCCAGCAGACGGTTGATCACCTGATGGGCGGTCAGCTGCGGGTATTTCGCGCGCACCAGGGCGGCCACACCGGAGACGATGGCCGCCGAGAACGACGTACCGGCTTGGGGTACCAGCGAATTATTGCGGCCTTCCAGGGCGTTCATCAGGCCGTCGTCGCGCGCCGACAGGCTCTCGATGTCGGTGCCCGGCGCGGCGATCGACACCCACGGCCCGGCCACACTGGATTGCACCGGCGCGCCGCTGGAATCCACCGCGCCCACCGTCAGCACGTAATCGGAGAACCACGCCGGGGCCACCACGGTGGAGACCTGCGCCCAGTCGCGAGGATCGTTGGGAGTCAAAGGGTTGTAGATCGGATTCTGTTTGCAGTCGTTGCCGCCCTCCTCCCCGACGTTGCCGGCGGCGGCCACGATCACCGCGTTACGCTCCACGGCCGCATACCGGATCGCCGCACCCAGATCGCGCTGGTCGATGATGTTGGTCGATGGCATGCAGGACACCTCGGAGATGTTGATGACTTGGGCGCCCAGGTTGGCTGCGTGCACGATGGCGCGCGCCATCGTGCGGATATCGCCGGCCTTGCGCCGGGTGGCCGGGTCCTGATTGCCCGCGAACGCATCCTTGGGGCTAAAAGCTTTGGAACTCTGCCGGATCGAGATCAGCTCAACCTCGGGTGCCAGCCCGGAGAAACCATCCGTCGCCGGCGGCGGTGGGGGCGGCGGCGCTTCGGTGGTCGGGACTGTGTC
>NZ_LQOY01000091.1 GCF_002101675.1 Mycobacterium gordonae
GAATTCGAAGCAATCATGACCACACCGGCCAGTCAGGCCGCGTGACCGAAACTGTCACCTGATCGTGCAGCAGACCCGTCAGTCGAGGAGCTCGACTGGCGTTGGAGTCGAGCACCGTTACGTTCGGGCCGGGATTCCTGCAGCACTTTCCTCGTTACTCGCTGCCGCAGAGGCAACCAAAGCCACGCCCCCTCGACGACGACACCTGGCGAACGCTGAGCGACCCCCACAATCTCCAACTTCTCGACGAAAAAGACACCCACGACGTGGGCTACGTCGATATCTGGCTCACTCACATGAATCAGGCGTCCCGTATCGGCGAGGTCACAGCCCTCGCACTTGGTTGCTTGGGCAAGGTCAGAGATCAGCCATACCTTTGGCGCGACCAAACGAAGATCGGCCAGGTAGATCACGGAACCCCTTGCCATCCAGTGGTCTATCAGCGGCTGAAGGCCCGGCGGGAAAAGACCCAACGCAGACTACGGGTCCGCTATTCCCAAGAGCTGGCTGGACTCACGCCCCGACAGCAGCAGCGGCGGGAAGAAGAATGGGACAAGACCAAACCCCTTTTTCCACGCCCTATGCAGAACCCGAATCTCAGCCTCTCAGTGGACAACTCCTTCCGTGAAGGATTCGGGCAGTGGATCGAATCCATCAACCTCCCCCCATCAGTGACGAGCCACCGAACCCGTCACACGATGGCCACAAAGCTGCTCAACAGCGGCGCCCCCGGAGAGCTAGTCAGTGAACTTCTTGGCCACGTCAGCCGACAGATGCTGCGCTCATACGCCCAATACAGCGATCTGAACCGCACCCAGATCCTCAACAGAGTCTGGACAGCAGGCCCCGGCATGAGCGCTCCAGGCCAGATACTCGCCACACCAAGCGATTTCGAACCTGCCGACGACGCCCAGGCCGTTCAACGACGCATCGACCTCACAGTTATCCCCGTGGAACATGGCGCCTGCATCTACGGTCCAGTCGTCGGCGGTGGCGACTGTCCATGGGGTCAGCAATGCACCAGCGATCCCAACCGAGGCCCATGCGACAACTTCGTGCTCACCGGCGCAGACCTCACCTACTGGGAACGACGAATACAGGCTCAAATTACCTTCGCGGAACGCGCACCCACCGACGAGGCGCGTGACTACATCATGCAGGCCGTGGAGGGCTGGCAAGACGCCCTCGACGGCCTCCGCTCATGCCTAACCGAACTAGGCCTGGTCGAGGACGCTGAACGTCTCGACTTACGAAACCCGACCCAGGACTACTTGAACAATCCGCTCTGGAACGGCGGCTGGCGCTGGGGCACGCTCACCCGTCATGAGGACCCCGAAACAGTTCTCGACGTCCGCGAACACGTACCGACGGAGGCGATATCGGAGTGATCCCCGACATTGAACCTCGACAACCCAAAGAGGCCATCGAGTCTCGACAGAGCGACAGCACGGCTGCCCACGACGCCGTTCGGAGAGCCTTGCACCGGCTTATCAATACCGGTGCGCCATTTAAGGTCACGGACGTCATCAAACTATCCGGTCGCAGTAAAAGCTTCATCTACGCCCATGACGGGCGGAAGAACGCCGACGGCACTCCAGTATGTGAACTCTGCACATGCGCAGAAGGCAGCCTCAAGATCATTGTGCAAGGCGCCGCCGAGGTTTCTCGAGGTGAAGCAGCAGCCGCGGCCACCGTGAGGCATGAAGCTCATCAAGCGTCCTACCGTGAACGCGCTAAACAAGCCGAGGCGCTCGCCAAGCAACTCCACCAGCAAATACGAGAACGCGATTCCGTCATTCGCGATCTCAGGGCTCAGCTCCGCGCCCCAGACGGAACACTCCTGGCGGATAAGCTCCGCCAGATGACGAAGGACCTGGCAACATCCCGAAGCGAACTCGCCAGGGCCCAATCAAAACTCAAACGAACGAACGACTCGCTGATAGCTGCTCGGGCGAACATCACTTACGAGCAAGAACGCAATGTCGCTCGGCTTAACCCCCGTTACGGTGTTCGATCACGAACTGACGGATAGGAAGCGAGATGCGTTGGGCGAGGCGGGACCGCCGACAGCCGCGCAGTGGGGGGCAATCAGCTATGCGGTCTGGATACCAGCGATAACGGTTCGACAATCCGCGCCATAAGCTCACAGGACGAGCGAGTTGGCAGCCTGTAGGAGCACGTGTAGTGGAGTCCCTCACAACACCGTCCGGAGCGGATGCGCTAGATCCGCACGGTTGGGACGGTGACATCGTGCGGTCGACGCTGCGGGCGGGCGCTGCGGTGGCGGCTGAGGCCGGTGACGCCATCGGCTTCGGCGAGCGCGGGATAGTGGTGGCCTCCACGGGCGCGTTCGCGACGTTGGCCGGCCAGCAGGCGTTGAAGGCCGGCGGTAGCGCTGTTGACGCTGCGCTCAGTACCGCCTTCGCTCAGATCGGGCAGTGTTTGGGTTCCTGGGTCAGCTACGCCGGGATTTTCAGCCTGATCCACTACCAGGCCGCGACCGGGAGGATTGACACGTTGTCGGCGGGGTTCGGGACGTGCAGGGCTGAAACGGATCCCGCGAGTATTCCTCGTCCGCCGACGCCGAGCGGGCGCACCGCGCTAGTACCGGGATTCGTGGCAGGAGCCTTCGCCGCCCACGACCGACTTGGTCGACTTCCCTGGGCCTCGTTGTGGTCACCGGCGATACATCTTGCCGAGCACGGGGTCCCGATCACCGACGCGTTCGAGAAGATGTTCGATGCACGCGCAGACGCGTTGTCGCGCACGGCTGAAGCCCGCGCAGCGTTCACCGTGGATGGGCGCTTTCCGCGCAGCGGTGACCTTTTCCGCCAGCCCGCGCTGGCTGCCGCCTTGAGCGCCATCGCAGCGCAGGGCCCGGACTGGATGTACCGCGGCCCGTGGGCTCGCCGCTTTGTCGAACTGGTCGGTCGCGACGGGGGACGGGTCCAACTCTCCGACCTGGCCGACTACCAGCCACGCTGGGGCGAATCATTGTCTGCTGAGTTCGCCGGCTACCAGGTGCACACGATGCCGGCCCCCGATACCGGCGGCGTGGCGCTGCTTGTTGCTTTATCGCTGATCGAGGCGGCCGATCTCGGCGACCCGACGAGAGATCCCGATGCACTGTATTGGCTGATCCGAATCATCGAACGCAGTGCGACCGAAGCACATTGGGGCTCGGCATCTGGAGTTGAGCCTGACCAGATCGCCGCGATGTGGCAGCAGTTGAGCCGCAACAACACCGCTCACGAATCTGGAGAGAGCGCAAGCCATTCCGACTTCGTCGTCACCGCAGACGCCGACGGCAACATCGCCGCGGTGTGCCACAGCATCAACACCGCGCTGTGGGGCACCACCGGCATCGTGGTCGACGGCATCGCCATCCCGGACCCGGCCACGTTCCAACAATCCGCCCTGGCGCGCCTGACCCCAGGTGCGTATCTGCCGATGCCGATCAACCCCGCCATCGCCCTGCGCGACGGGCACCCGGCGTTGGCCTGCAGCAGCATGGGCGCCGGCATGCACGCAGTGGCCGTCCAGCAACTAGACAGCGTGCTGCGCCTGGGCGTCGATGTCGACACCGCGGCCGATCAGCCACTCGTTCATGCCAAGGACATCGATGTCGACGCCTCCCTGGCCGCCAAGGTCGCTGACTTCGATCCCATGCAGCCGATTGCTCGCGCAGTCGACGACAGATTCGACCCCGCCCTGCTCAACGCGGTACGCCAGCGGGGCCAACTGATCTCAGCCCGCGCGAAAAGCGACCCTAAACTGCCACGCGGCTACTGGGGTGCCATCGCTACCGGCGACACCTCACCCCGCTACCGGGGCGCCCGCACCTTCGGCTGGGGACCCATCCGCGGCGTCCCCGACTAACCACCCGGAGTTCCCGGCCCTGACATAGCGGCAGGTGAATCAACCGATTCGTCGGATACAGCAACTACGGATACTCGGACTACCGTCTGAGCCATGAAGCGACCCCACCGCCAGCTCGTGGAAATCGGAGACCGGGTTCTATGCGTGCGTGTATCCGGTTCGGGGCCCACGGTTGTGCTTGAGGCCGGTGGTGGCGGGGAAGGCTCCACGGGTGCTTTCGGCTCGCTGGAAGAGTCCCTGGAGTCCTTCGCGTCGGTGGTGACCTACGACCGAGCTGGCAGCGGCCGGTCTGACGGTCCCGTGCATCGCACGGTTGCAGCGATGGCCGACGATCTCGACCAGCTACTTGAGACTTTGGGCTGCTCCCTACCGGTCGTCATTGTCGGCTGGTCCTCAGGAGGATTGGTCGCCGAAATGTTCGCCCTGCGCCACACGAAGAAAGTCGCCGGTTTGGTGCTACTGGATCCCGCTGAAATGCCGTTCGGATCAAGGCTCGGTGCCGCCCGTCTAGCGACCAAAGTCATCACCAACACGCTAATTCTCTCCCTTGCAGTGCAATTGGAGCCCCGGCTCCCCGGTGCCGGACGCAAACTCGCACGGCGTTTGGCTCCACCCGGAGCCAGCAACCAGACGCTGGAGCGCCTCGACGACATCGTCGTAACCCCGCCTAAAGCTCGGTGGTCATCGACGCCGGTGATGGTGCTCTTCGGTCGCTACATCCGCGAGACATCGCAAGCCCTGAGCAGCGCAACGGCACCCGATCTACCGGTGCAGGTGTTGGCCCCACGGCATCGCACCGGGATCCCCGTCAGCGCAGCCCGTCGGCTCGAGGCACTCCACCACAGCTTGGCTGCACGGTTCCCACGAGGCCAACTCGTGTTCGTCGACAACGCCAGTCACGCCTTGCCGATCGACCGACCAGACGCCGTCCTCGCAGCGGTTCGCGACGTCATCAATGCGTCCGACGTCCGCAACACCTGAATTCGTGTAACTAACCTCAGGGCATATGCAGATAGGTCAAGGACCAGTCCACTACGCCAGCTCCTGTAGTAAGCGGCACAGCGTCAGGGTGGACGGGCAGTAAGGTGCCCCAAATCACCTGGTACTTCACCGAAAACACCGATTTACGTGTCGACCGGTACTGCACGAACCGATAAACCGTTGCAAGTGAGTGATCTTTGGTGATCATGCGACTTGCACCCCGTCTCGGGGTTGTTCGGCAGCCCGGTGGCTGCGTCCCTTCCGCGCTTCACGGCCACCTGCCCGGCTAGGCCGGGTCTTACGGTCGGCTCCACGCTTGACGGCGGCCCCAACTGGGCCGACGACGCTATCGGGTTCCTCGTAGCGCGCGAGGTTGATCGCGGCGTTGTCGTCACGCTGATGGGTGACGTGGCAGTTGCCGCATCGCCATTGTTCGTCCCAGCCGATGTCCTGCACATGCCTACAGGCGTGGCAGGTT
>NZ_LQOY01000092.1 GCF_002101675.1 Mycobacterium gordonae
TGATGCCAACCCGGGTGATCGCAACACCGGAAGCTTCAACGGCGGCAGCATCAACACCGGTTTCGCCAACGCGGGCAATCTCAACACCGGTTCCTTCAACACCGGCAACATGAACCTCGGCTCGTTCCACCTGGCCGACAGCCAAGGGGTGGAGGGTTTCACCATCCCGATCGATTTCCCGGCCATTCCGATCGACCTCGTGGCGGGTACCAACGTCGCGATCCCGGTCACCGGATTCTTCTACCCGATCACCATCCAACCGATCCCTCAATTCGGCATCCCGGTCGACGTGTCGGTTACCGTTCTTTTCACTATCAACGTAGAAGGAATCCTTCAGAGCCCAGTGATGGACCCCATCGTCGTGAACCCGATCGTCCTGAAGGACCTCATGGTCGGGGCGGACATACGGATCCCCATCGACATGACGCTCCTGGGCCGGCTCAACGTCACGGTGCCGGGGCTGGTGGGTATCGGGAACTCCGCGGGGTCGGTGTCGTCGGGGTATTTCAACGGGAATTCCAGCGGCACCTCCGGTTTCTTCAACTCCAGCGATCTGAGTTCGGGCTTCGCCAACGCCAACGGGGCGCTGACCTCGGGCTGGTACAACTCCGGTTCGCTGCTCTCGGGCTGGCAGAACCTCGGGACCGCCATCTCCGGTGTCGCCAACACCAGCACCAGTCAACGGTGCGGCGATCATGTCCGGCGTCGGCAACATCGGCAGCCAGGTCTCCGGCTTCTGGAACGGCCAGCTGAGCGCGCTGCAGCAGACGCTGGCGGCCATGTCGCCGATCCAGGCGAGCCTCGTCACCACCACCACGTAGCGGCATAGGCCGGCGGCAGCCGGTTGCAGCGGGTCGGCACCAATTCAATCCCGTGACGATCGCAAGCGCGGCGGCAGCCGGGTGCAGCGGGTCGGCACCAGTTCAATCCCGTGAGGATCGCAAGCGCGGCGGAGCCGGGTGCAGCGGGTCGGCGCCGATCAACCCCGTGAGGATCGCAAGTGCGGCGGAGCCGGGTGCAGCGGGTCGGCGCCGGATCAACCCCGTGACGATCGCAAGCGCGGCGGAGCCGGGTGCAGCGGGTCGGCACCATTCAATTAATGACAAACTGGATCCATGGCTGCGCTGTCGGCGGTGGTATTCACGCTGAGCGGTTGGCTCGGGCTCTATCTGCTGGCCCGCGACCCGCGCAAGCCGGTGCTCGTGCTGGCCTCGATCGGGCTTTGTGGCTTCGCGTCGGTGGTGGCTTTGGACGCGGTGCGCAACACCAGCGCGACGCATGCCCTGATGCTCAGCCAGCTCGAGGTGTACCTGGTTGCGGTGCCCAGCGTGGCGTGGTTCGCGGTGCTCGTCGAACTGGCCCGTCCAGCCGACAGTTCCCGGGGACGAACCGGCGAGGTGCTCCTGGTCGGCGGTGTCGCGGCGCTGACGCTGCTGGCCGCGACGGTGGCCGGCAGCGTCAACGGGCCGCTTCGGCTCGGGCATTGGCTGATGTTCGCCGTCATCTCGGTGTCCACCCTGGGGGCCATGGCCGCCAAGGTGATGCGGCCCGGCGGCCCCACCTCGGTCACCGGAGCCGTTGTCGTTGCGACAATGTTCTTCGCGCTGGCCAATGCCATCCTGATCATCCCGCTGGGTTTGGTGCCGAGCTGGCTCGCCTTGGCCTCGACGGGGTTCGATGTGCTGCTGCTCGGGGTGGCCGTGGCGGTCTGGGACGCCTTCGACGAGGGACAGGCGTTGCGGGCCGACATGCTGCGGTCGTTCGTCGGCTGTTCGGCGGTGTCGGTGTTGTTCGGGGGTCAGGCGCTGGTCGGTTTGGCGATGACTCGTACCGATCCCACGGCCCAGACGGCGATGACCGTGTTGCTGTTCACCAGCCTCGCGGTGGCCATCACGGTGCAGGTGCTGGCCGACCCGTTGGCCGGGATCCTGGACCGGTTGGCCTTCTCCCGCTCACCCGAGCTTCGGGCCGACCGGGCAGCGCTGCGCGGCGCGGAGGCGGCGTTGCCGCTGCGCTCGGAGGGCCCACTGCTCGACGTCGACGACGACACGTTCGTCCGGCTCACCCGCCGGGCGCTCGGTCACTACGGCGACCTGACCAAGCTGGTCGCCAGCCCGCTGACCGCGCTGCCGGTGATCGACGAGCGACTCGCGGCCCGCGGCGCGCCCGACCATCCGGTGGAGCGTGCCAACGAACTCAAGGCGGTGCTCGCCGACGGCATCGGCCGGCTCAAGCCCCGCGACGGCGGCGACTTCGGCACCACCGAGGAATGGCGCTACTACAACTCGCTGTACTTCCCCTATGTGGTCGGCGTGCGCGCCTACGCCCAGAACGCCACCGCCGCCGGCTTGGATCCGACGGCGCGGCAGGCCTGGCAGTGGCTGGTCACCGAGGTGCCGCAACGGTCATTGCACAATTGGCAGAATGCGGCGGCGCGGCTGATCGCCGCCGACCTACGCGGGCGGGTCACCGTTTCCAGCGACTGATCCCGGCCAGCCCGCTCACCAACACAACCAGACGGAGATCTCTGTGCCGGACAAACTGCCGCCCGCCCGCGTCGTTCGAGCACTCGAAGTGGTCCGCGACCGGCTCGCCCGACTGCACCAGAAAATGGTGCCGGCGCCGATCGCGATGATGGAACTGATCCTGGACGCCTGGTCGGCTCAAGCGATCACCGCGGCGGCCGAACTGGGCATCGCGGATGCGCTCGCTGACGGCCCGTTGACCGCCGACGAACTGGCGGCAGCCGTCGGCGCCGACCCGGACGCCGTCGGTCGGCTGCTTCGCGCCTTGATCGGCCGGGGCATCTTCCGTCAGCGCCGTGACGGTCGATACGAGCTCAACCCGCTCGCGGACGCGCTGCGCCGCGACGCCGAGGTCTCGCTGGCCGGCATGGCCCGACTCGTCGGTGCTCCACAACAGCGAGAGCACTGGAGCGGGCTGACCCATGCCATCCGCAGGGGCCGCGCGGTGGTTCCGGACCTGCGAGGCAAGCCCTTCTTCGACTACCTGGCCGACGAGCCGGAACTGGCCCACATCTTTAACAACGCCATGACCAGCACGTCGGACCTCTCGATCGCGCCGCTGGTCGCGGCGTACGACTTCGGCGGCTACTCCACCATCGTCGACGTCGGCGGGGGGCACGGCCGACTGCTGGCCGCCATCCTGCGGGCGGCGCCGCAGGCGCGCGGCGTCCTCTTCGACCAGCCCCAGGTGGTCGACGGCGCCGCGGCGGAGCTGCGCGAGCACGGCGTCGAGGACAGGGTGCGCGTCGTCGCGGGCTCCTTCTTCACCGACGACATACCCGCAGGCGGCGACGCCTACGTACTGAAGAACATCATTCACGATTGGCCCGACGACGAGGCGGTGCGCATTCTCGCCAACGTGCGCAAAGCCGCCGCACCGGGCAGTCATGTCTTGCTGTTGGAACAGGTGATCCCCGATCACGACCGCGACATTCCGGCGAAGTGGATCGACCTGGAGATGCTGGTGATGGTCGACGGCCGGGAGCGGACCGAGTCCGAGTACGGCCGGCTGTTGCAGCAGGCCGGCTTCCAGCTGACGCGAGTGGTGGAGACCGCGTCGCCGTTCGGCGTCGTCGAGGCCCGGGCCGTCTGACCGGCAGCGGGCGACCTCGAAAGCAAAAGTCCTGCTCAGCGGGTTCGTGGCAGTAACTGGCAGCGCCAGGTGTCGATCTGGCAGTGCCTGGACGGCACCGTCAAACGTGTTCGACCCGAACCAACGCCCAAGCCCGAGGAGATCCGAACATGACCGCAATTTCCGGTGCGCACACCCGCCCGCTATCCGACTCCAACGACTCGTTGCTTCGCTTCGCGATGCGCGCCGACGCCACCCTGACCGGCGTGATGGGGCTGGCCGTCGCCGTCGCCGCCGATCCGGTGTCGCGGCTGACGGGATTGACGTCGGCCCAGGAATACAGCATGGGCGCCTTCTTCGTCCTCTACGGACTGGCGGTGTTCAGCCTGGCCGCGCTGCCGAACCTGCGTCGCGCGGGACTGGGCGTCGTGGCGGCAAACCTGGTCTATACGGTCGCGGCGATCGTCGCCGCGGAGCTGGTGCCGATGACGTCGATCGGAGTCGGCGCGACCCTGGCCAGCGGCCTGTACACCCTGGCCTTCGCCGGGCTGCAATACCTGGGAGTGCGCCGCCTCACGGCGTAACTCCCCTTCCCGCCGAGCGGGGTTGCCATCGCCTGAGCGTTGCGGTGTGCGGCCCCGCTTGGCCTGTTGGAACCTGTTGGAACGAATTGCGGGTCCGTGCCGGCCCCAGAGGGCCGACACGGTTCTCAGGCGTCGACGTCGTCGACCACAAAGACCGCCCACGCATATGCGGCGTCCGTTTCCTGGAAAAGAACTTCGTGGCTCATCAGGTGCCTCCTCGTCGCTATTGAGGTGCCGAGCGGAAGTGCCCAGCTACACCACGATGCCCGGATTTGGGCGCCCGCGTTGTCCTCCGATCGGGGGGCGGCGGGACGAATTTCGGGTAGTACGAACGGCGGACAACGGGTGTCCGCCATTCGGGGGACTTAAGAGCTTTTCATGCCAACGCCGAACCAAGACGTGAGTGCGCGATCGAGCTCGTCCAAGTCGGGCGTCTGCGACGACGACGCCCAGGCCACATAGCCGTCGGGGCGAACCAACAACGCCGTGGCCGACAGTTCACCCACCGGGCGCCCAGCGACAACGACGATTCGGTCTGCGATGGCGGTGGCAGCGGCAGCCATCGAACCCAGCTCGGTGAGATCGATCAGCAGGGGCTTCCCGGTGCGGGCGAGTTCCGCGAAGCGGGTCGTTCCACAGGAGTCGGCCACGGCCGAATCGGGCACCCAGCGTCCGACCAAAGGATGGTCCGCCGAGCCTGCGCCGTAACACACGTCGGCACCGGACACGAGGTCCCCGAGGTGCTGGACGACTTCCGGCAGCGCGAGCAATTCGCCGAACAGTTCTCGCAAGGCGCTGACCTCCGCTCCCGGCCGGATAAGTGCCAGCTGGGCGCGGCTGTGCATGAGTACCCGCTCGGCGGCGGGCCGGCGTTCCAGCTCGTAGGTGTCCAGCAGCTCGTCGCCGACACGCCCATCGAGCACGGCTGCCAGCTTCCAGCCGACATTCACCGCGTCCTGCAGACCCAGATTGAGACCGGGCCCACCGAGGGGCGGCTGCACATGCGCGGCGTCACCGACCAGCATGACCCGGCCCACCCGGTATCGGGACGCGATCCGCGAGTTCACGCCGCGATAACGACGCAGATCAGCAGGCATGTCTTCGCATTCGAGGTGCAGCGGCACGGGTACCCCGAGCACGCGCTCGATGCTGGCCTCCTGCAGGGCGATGCTGGGGGGCGAGTCATCGCCGCTCGTGTCGGGGTTCTCGCTCGGTGACTTGTCCAGTTCGATCGTGAACGCCCCGGCACGGTCGGTCAGCTTCAGACCCCATCCGAAGATGCCCCGGTCGGCGCGAAAGTATTGCCGTGGCGGGATGGCGCCGAAACCAGGGACGTGCAGCGCTCCGGTGTCGGAATCAATCCAGTCCAGGGGCGGCAGGACCCCGAACGACACGTGCTCGGTCACGTCGTACGACGACATCCCCGGGAAACCGATGCCCGCCAGCTTGCGGGTGAGACTCGAACCGCCGTCGGCCCCGACCAGGTACTCGGCTGACAGCTCATAGGGGCCGTCCGGACCCGCGACATATACGACGACGCCGTCGTCGACGTGCTCGAAACCGCTCAGGGCGTGGCCCCAGCGAAAGTCGACGTCATAGTTTTGGGCCGCGGCGACAAGCACCTCGATCAGCCGCGGCTGTTCCACCCGCAACGTGTACAGCTGATGATGCGCAATACCGGCGAAGCTGAATCCGAAGCCGGCGAAGAATGAGCCGGGCGCCGGTTGCGGGGGTTCCGTTGTCCCCGCAAGTGTGTTGTACAGGCCGCGGTGGTCGAATAACCGGACTCCCTGGCCGACGATGCCTGCGGCACGCCGCTGCGTGTTGGGGCCGGGACTCTTATCCAGCAGCACCGGCCGGATGCCGGCCAGGCCGAGTTCGCAGGCCAGCATCAGCCCGTTCGGGCCGCCGCCCGCGATCACCACATCAGGCACGGGCCGGAATTTACTCCGGAACACCGAACCCACGAAGGATCGCCGACGTTCGGTTGCGCGGCCGTGCAAAGTGCACCTCGCGACAAAGCGGGTTTGTGCACTCTGCACGATGTCGTCCCGACGTCCGCGCGGCAAGCTGGCAAGACTCAAAACATGTTGGGCCCGTTGCTGATTGGCGCTTCCCTAGCTGACGCTGGCCCCGGCTGAACCCGATGGAGGACAGCGATGGCATTTCTGATAGCCGCACCGGACGCGGTGGCGCACGCCGCGAGCCAACTGGCGAATGTCGGTTCGATGCTGAACGAGGCCAGCAGCGCGGCCGCCGGCCCCACGACCGCCCTGGCGGCCGCCGGCGCCGACGAGGTCTCGGCGGCGATCGCCGCGCTGTTCAGCGCGCACGCCCAGACCTACCAAGCGGTCAATGCTCGGGCAGCGCTATTCCACCAGCAGTTCGTACGGGCAATGACGGGTGCCGGCGAGTCATACGCGGCCGCAGAAGCGTTGAACGCGTCGCCGCTGCAGGCGCTTGAGCAAGGGGTGCTGGGCGTCGTCAACGCACCCACCCAATTGCTGTTGGGTCGCCCGCTGATCGGCGACGGCGTCAACGCGACCACACCCGGCGGGGCCGGCGGGGCCGGCGGCCTGCTGTGGGGCAACGGCGGCAACGGCGCCGCGGGGGCGGCCGGCACCGGACAGGCGGGCGGTGCCGGCGGGGCTGCCGGACTGCTCGGTAACGGCGGCGCCGGCGGGGCCGGCGGATCGGGGAATGCCGGCGGCATCGGCGGCGTGGGCGGCGCCGGAGGGTCCGGAGGCTGGCTGTACGGCAACGGTGGCAGCGGCGGCGCCGGCGGGGCGGGCGGCCTCGGCGCCACCCAGAGCGGCAATGGCGGAGCCGGTGGATTCGGCGGCGCGGCCGGCTTGTGGGGAACCGGCGGCGCGGGCGGGGCCGGCGGTGCCGGTGTTAACGGTCTAAACGGTGTCAACCCCGGCACGATCGCGGGCACCCCGGCCGGCAACGGAAGCCCTGGTAGCCCAGGTCAGCCGTCCAACACGGTTCTGAATCCGTTGAGCACCGGCGGGACCGGCAGCAACGGCATCGACGGCACGGTGCCCGGACAAGGTGGCGGCACGGGCGGCGCCGGTGGAGTGGGCGGCGTCGGCGGCGGCGGCGCACCCGGCGGCACCGGCGGCCTGGGCGGGGACGGCGGCGACGGTGGTCTGGGTGCGACCGGTGGTGCGGGTGGTGCGGGCGGCGCGGGTGCTATCGGGACCAACGGCGGCGGCGGCGGCCATGGCGGCACGGGTGGCACCGGCGGGGCCGGCGCAGCGGGCGGAGCCGGTGGTGCCGGCGGCGACGGCAGCCACACCGGCGGGATCGGCGGCAAGGGCGGCACCGGCGGTGACGGCGGTGACGGCGGGACGGGTGGCACCGGCGCGACGGGTGGTGCCGGTGGCAACGGCGGCGCGGGCGGCAGCCGTGCGAACGACGGCATCGGCCAGCTCACCACCCAGGGCGGTAACGGCGGTAACGGAGGGTCCGGCGGCACCGGCGGCACCGGGGCCTCGGGTACCAGCGGCTCTCACGGCGGCGCCGGGGGCGCCGGGGGTCGTGGCGGGTGGTTGTTCGGCAACGGCGGCAACGGCGGCCTCGGCGGCGTCGGGGGCATCGGTGGCAACGGCGACGTCGGCGGCACGGGCGGCAACGGCGGCAACGGCGGAGCCCTCGGCACCGGATCCACCACCAACGGCACCCTGGGTGCGGGTGGAGACGCCGGAGACGGTGGTCAAGGTGGCGACGCAGGCAACGGGGGCAACGGCGGCGCCGGCGGCAATGCCGGGGCCGGTGGTCTGTTCGGCTCAGCGGGTATCGGCGGTCTCGGCGGCGCCGGAGGCGTCCACGGGACTCCCGGCGCCGGCGGCAGCGCGGGCGCCGTAGGTTCAGGCAGCACACCCGGCAACGCTGGGCAGTCGCTGGGCCCGGGGGCGAGCGGCACTAGCGGTAGCAACGGGGCCAACGGCCGGTAGTGGCAGCTCTGCGTGCCGGTGTCATCAGATGCCGCCGCGGCTCCTGCGGACTGTGCAAAGTGCCCACCCTCGGTCGCTGACGTGTGCACTTTGCCTGTGGTGGTCGACAGCTTCCTACGGGTTCATTAGTTAACCGTCGAATTCACGACGATTGCAGCGCGAAGAGCCCATACTTCGATTGATTTCGCGGGGGGCCGACGACAGCGATAGGACAAGCGATGTCATTTGTGGTTGCCGCCCCGGAATTCCTGGCCCAGGCCGCGTCCGACATAGCGGGAATCGGCTCCACGCTCAGCCAGGCCGCCGCCGCCGCCGCGGCTCCCACCACCGCGGTTGCCGCCGCGGGCGCCGACGAGATATCCGCCGCGATAGCAGCACTGTTCAACGGGCACGCCCAGACATATCAGGCCCTGAACGCTCAGGCGGCGGCGTTTCACCAGCAGTTCGTCCAGACCATGACGGGCACCGGCGGAGCCTACGCCGCCGCCGAGGCGTTCAACGCCGCCCAGAGCCTGCCGCAGGACGTACTGGGGATCATCAACGCGCCCACGATGGCGCTGTTCAACCGGCCGCTGATCGGCGACGGCGCCAACGGCGGACCCGGCATTCGCGGCGGCGACGGCGGAATCCTCTATGGCAACGGCGGCGCCGGGGGCAACGGCGGATCCAACCAGGCTGGCGGAGCCGGGGGCAACGCCGGTCTGATCGGCAACGGCGGTGCGGGCGGTAATGGTGGTGTCAACACCTCGCCCGGTGTCGGGCAGAACGGCGGGGCTGGCGGCAGCGGTGGCTGGCTGTTCGGCAACGGCGGCAGCGGCGGTGCAGGGACCGGGGCATTCTCCAAGGCCGGCCCGGGCGGATTCGGTGGAGCCGGCGGAAGCGCAGGCTTGTGGGGCAGCGGCGGCCAGGGCGGCAGCGGCGGTGCGGGTGGCACCGGTGCCGCATACGTCGCCGGCGCCGGTGGGGCCGGCGGAAACGGCGGCTGGCTGTACGGCCCCGGTGGCGCGGGCGGGACCGGCGGGGTGGCCGGCGCCGCCAGCGCATTCGGCGGGATCGGCGGTGCGGGTGGAAACGGCGGACTGATCGGTGACGGGGGAGCCGGGGGGTCCGGCGGCGCCGGCAGCACCGGCACCAACGGTGGCGCGGGCGGCCACGGCGGCAACGGCGGATTGCTCTACGGCAACGGCGGGTCCGGCGGCAACGGCGTCGCCGCCCAGTTCGCCGGCGGTACCAACGGTGGCGACGGTGGCAACGCCGGGCTGTTCGGCAACGCCGGCGGAGGGGGGAGCGGCGGTAACGGGGACAACCTCGCCGCTGGTCGTGGCGGCAATGGCGGGGTAGCGATCTTCGGCGACGGCGGCAACGGCGGGGCCGGCGGAAACATGATCGGCGCCATTAATTCGAACCAGGCGATCGCCGGGGGCAACGGCGGAAACGGCGGCGTCTCCAGGTTGTGGGGCAACGGCGGCAGCGGCGGAAACGGCGGCGCCGGCGAGACATCGAACACCGGCGGAATCGGCGGCCGCGGCGGTGACGGCGCGAACGCCGGGCTGCTGTTCGGCAACGGCGGGGCCGGCGGCTTCGGCGGAACCGGTGGCAACGCCAACTTCGGCACGGGTGTCAGCGCGGGCGGAGGCGGCAACGGCGGTATCGGCGGCGTCTCCGGGCTGTTCTACGGCAACGGCGGCGCCGGTGGCGGCGGTGGAGCCGGCGGCAACTTCACCGGCGGCACGGCTGGCGACGGTGGTGACGGCGGGGCCGGCGGCAACGCCAGATTGATCGGCAACGGTGGTGCCGGTGGGGCAGGTGGTCCGACCGGGGCCTTCACCAACCCGGGTAAAGCCGGCGTCGGCGCCGGCGGCGGTCTTGCCGGCATCTTGTTCGGCCAGTCCGGGGCCCACGGCTGATCCGCGCCTACAGCTTGCGCAGCCTCAGCCGGTTGATCGAGTGATCGGCGTCTTTGCGTAGTACCAGGGTGGCCCGGGGCCGCGTCGGCAGGATGTTCTCGACCAGGTTGGGCCGGTTGATCGAGCGCCAGATCTCCCGTGCCGCGACCACTGCCTGGGGGTCGGACAGGGCCGAGTAGTGGTGGAAATGCGATTCGGGGTTGGCGAACGACGTACTGCGCATCGCCAGGAACCGCGACACGTACCACTGCTCGATGTCCTCGATCCGCGCGTCCACATAGAGCGAGAAGTCGAACAGGTCCGACACCATCAGCGTCGGACCGGTTTGCAGAACGTTCAGCCCCTCCAGGATCAGGATGTCGGGATGCCGGACCACGTGCTTGGCGCCGGGAATGATGTCGTAGCGCAGATGTGAATACACCGGCGCGCAGGCGTAGTCCGATCCCGACTTCACCGAGGTGACGAACCGCATCAGCGCCCGGCGGTTGTAACTCTCGGGAAAACCCTTGCGGTGCATGAGGTTTCGTCGTTCAAGTTCCGCGTTGGGGTAGAGAAAACCGTCGGTGGTCACCAGGTCCACCCGGGGGTGGTGATCCCAGCGGGCCAGCAGCGCCTGCAGCACGCGCGCGGTGGTCGATTTGCCGACGGCCACGCTGCCCGCCACGCCGATGATGAACGGCACCGGGCGGTCCGGGTTTTGCTGCGGCTCGCCGAGGAACTCCGCGGTGGCGGCGAACAGGCGCTGCCGCGCGGCCACCTGAAGGTGGATGAGCCGGGCAAGCGGCAGGTAGACCTCTTCGACCTCCAGCAGGTCGATCTGTTCGCCGAGGCCACGCAGACCGACCAGTTCCTCTTCGGTCAGGGCCAGCGGCGTCGCCATGCGGAGCGCGCGCCATTGCCGTCGGTCGAACTCGACATAGGGGCTCGGCTCGCTCGGCCGCGGCATGGTGCCAGTCTCTCAGGAACGACGGGGGCGCTGACGGTGGGGCTGGCGAAAACGCGATTCAGCTGCGAAACCGTCGTCTCGATAGACTGATGCCCGTGACTGCAACTCCTGGCGCCCGCGTCGCTTCGTCCGTTATGTCCGCCCCGCTTGCAGAGGTCGACCCCGATATCGCCGAGCTGTTGGGCAAGGAGCTCGGGCGGCAACGCGACACGCTCGAGATGATCGCGTCGGAGAACTTCGTACCGCGTTCGATCCTGCAGGCCCAGGGCAGCGTGCTGACCAACAAGTACGCCGAGGGCCTGCCCGGGCGGCGCTATTACGGCGGCTGCGAGCACGTCGACGTGGTCGAGAACATCGCCCGCGACCGCGCCAAGGCGCTGTTCGGCGCCGACTTCGCCAACGTGCAGCCGCACTCGGGCGCCCAGGCCAACGCCGCGGTGCTGCACGCGCTGATGTCGCCCGGCGAGCGGCTGCTCGGCCTCGACCTGGCCAATGGTGGCCACCTGACGCACGGCATGCGGCTGAACTTCTCCGGCAAGTTGTACGAGAACGCCTTCTACGGCGTGGATCCGACCACGCACCTGGTGGACATGGACGTGGTGCGGGCCCAGGCGCTGGAGTTCCGTCCCAAGGTGATCATCGCCGGCTGGTCCGCCTATCCCCGGATTCTCGACTTCGCCGCGTTCCGGTCGATCGCCGACGAGGTGGACGCCAAACTGTGGGTCGACATGGCGCACTTCGCCGGTCTGGTCGCCGCAGGACTGCATCCTTCGCCGGTGCCGCACGCCGACGTGGTCTCCACCACGATTCACAAGACGCTCGGCGGCGGCCGGTCCGGCATGATCCTGGGCAAGCAGGAGTACGCCAAGTCCATCAATTCAGCGGTGTTCCCCGGTCAGCAGGGCGGACCGCTGATGCACG
Source organism: Mycobacterium gordonae (assembly GCF_002101675.1). Lineage (GTDB taxonomy): Bacteria > Actinomycetota > Actinomycetes > Mycobacteriales > Mycobacteriaceae > Mycobacterium > Mycobacterium gordonae. Next base: position 11,915 of record NZ_LQOY01000092.1, read on the forward strand.
TGATCGCCGGCAAGGCCGTCGCGCTGAAGATCGCCGCGACGCCCGAGTTCGCCGAGCGCCAGCAGCGCACGTTGTCCGGTGCGCGCATCATCGCCGAGCGGTTGCTCGCCGACGACGTCGCCAAGGCCGGTGTCTCGGTGGTCAGCGGCGGCACCGACGTGCACCTCGTGCTGGTCGACCTGCGCAACTCCCCGTTGGACGGCCAGGCCGCCGAGGACCTGCTGCACGAAATCGGCATCACGGTCAACCGCAACGCCGTGCCGAACGATCCCCGGCCGCCGATGGTGACGTCGGGTCTGCGGATCGGGACACCGGCGCTGACGACCCGCGGCTTCGGGGACGCCGAATTCTCCGAGGTTGCCGACATCATCGCGACCGCATTGGCCGCCGGCACGGCGGCAGATGTCACCGAACTGGGTGCCCGCGTTACGCGGTTGGCCAGGGAGTTTCCCTTGTACGAGGGCATCGAGGACTGGGGGCTTGTCGGGCACTGAACCTGGCTGAGCAGACGCATAATCCCCCTTTTCCGGCCCGGAAAGGGGGATTATGCGTCTGCTCGCCAGGGTGAGCCGCGACACGCCCACGGAAATTTGAAAGAACCTGTGAATGCGGGTTACAGTTACCGCATGGCACAGAAACCTGTCGCTAATGCGCTGACGCTTGAACTCGAGCCCGTGGTGGAGTCCTTGCTGGCCCACCACCTCGCGACCGAAGAGATCTGGTTCGCCCACGACTACGTCCCGTTCGACCGTGGTGAGAACTTCGCGTTCCTCGGCGGGCGCGACTGGGACCCGTCCCAGGCGACCCTGCCGCGGCCGATCACCGACGCGTGTGAGGTCATGCTGCTGCTCAAGGACAATCTGGCGGCCCATCACCGCGAGTTCGTCGAGCACTTCATCCTCGAGGACTACTGGGGCCGCTGGATCGGCCGCTGGACCGCCGAGGAGCACCTGCACGCCATCGCGCTGCGGGATTACCTGGTGGTGACCCGCGAGGTTGACCCGGCCGCGAATGAGGACGCCCGCGTCCAGTACGTGATGAAGGGCTACCGCACCGAGAAGTACTCGCAGATCGACACCCTGGTCTACATGACCTTCTCCGAGCGCACCTACGGCACGTTCTGCCGCAATCTCGCCGCGCAGATCGAGGAACCGATCCTGGCCGGACTGGTGGACCGGATCGCGCGAGACGAAGCGCGGCACGAGGAGTTCTTCGCCAACCTGATCACCCACCTGCTGGACTACTCCCGCGACGAGGTGATCGAGGCCATCGCCGCCCGGGCCGCCGATCTCGACGTTCCCGGCGCCGACATCGACGCCTACCAGGACAAGCTGCAGGCGGTGGCGGAGGCCGGCATCTTCGACCGCGCCCAGCTGCAGCAGGTGATCTCGGAGCGCATCACCGCGTGGGGTCTGGCTGACGAGCCCGCGTTGCAGCGGTTCGTCACCGACTAGCGCGGACTAGCCCACGCACATTTGTTGCGTTTGCGTGTCTCGATAGCGTCTCGGCGCGCCTGCACTGCGGGGGTGTGGCCACCGGAGTAGCGTCGCCGGTGATGGCCAGCGATCTGCTCTGCTGCCAGGGCGGCACCTTCCGTCACTCCAACGGCAGGACCGGCCCCGGTCCTGGTGCCGCGGCCCCCGCCGACACGCTCGCGTGGGTCCGCCCGAGCGTCATTCGCTCGAGGAGCGCCCCGTGACCCAAACCCGGACGTACGTGCTCGACACCTCCGTACTGCTGTCTGACCCGTGGGCATGCAGCCGGTTCGCCGAGCACCAGGTGGTGGTTCCGCTGGTGGTGATCAGCGAACTGGAAGCCAAGCGCCACCACCATGAGCTGGGCTGGTTCGCGCGTCAGGCGCTGCGCCTGTTCGACGATCTGCGGCTGGAACACGGCCGGCTCGACCAGCCCATTCCGGTTGGGACACAGGGCGGTTCGCTGCATGTCGAGCTGAACCACACCGACCCGTCGGTGCTGCCCGCCGGCTTCCGGACCGACAGCAACGACTCGCGAATCTTGAGCTGCGCCGCCAACCTCGCCGCCGAGGGTAAGCGGGTGACGTTGGTGAGCAAGGACATTCCGCTGCGGGTCAAGGCCGCCGCCGTCGGCTTGGCCGCCGACGAATACCACGCGCAGGACGTCGTCGCCTCCGGCTGGTCCGGCATGCACGAGATCGAGACGGCCCCTGACGACATCGCGGCGCTGTTCGCCGACGGTGAGATCGACCTGGCCGAGGCTCGGGACCTGCCGTGCCACACCGGCATTCGCTTGCTGGGTGGAAGCTCGCACGCACTGGGCCGGGTCACCCCCGCCAAGCGCGTCCAGCTGGTCCGCGGCGACCGCGAGGTGTTCGGCCTGCGGGGTCGCTCCGCCGAGCAGCGGGTTGCTCTGGATCTGCTGCTCGACGAATCGGTGGGCATCGTGTCGCTGGGCGGCAAGGCCGGCACCGGGAAGTCGGCTCTGGCGCTGTGTGCCGGACTGGAAGCGGTGCTGGAACGCCGCACCCAGCGCAAGGTGGTGGTTTTCCGCCCGCTGTACGCCGTCGGCGGCCAAGAGCTTGGTTACCTGCCCGGCAGCGAGAGCGACAAGATGGGCCCCTGGGCCCAGGCTGTCTTCGACACCCTCGAAGGACTGGCCAGCCCGGCCGTGCTGGACGAGGTGCTGTCCCGGGGCATGCTCGAAGTGCTGCCGCTGACCCACATCCGCGGCCGGTCGCTGCACGACTCCTTCGTCATCGTCGACGAAGCCCAGTCCCTGGAGCGCAATGTGTTGCTGACGGTGCTGTCGCGGCTGGGCACGGGTTCGCGGGTGGTGCTGACGCACGACATTGCGCAGCGCGACAACCTGCGGGTCGGCCGGCACGACGGGGTGGCCGCGGTGATCGAGAAGCTCAAGGGTCACCCGCTGTTCGCCCACATCACGCTGCTGCGCAGCGAGCGGTCGCCGATCGCCGCGCTGGTCACCGAGATGCTCGAGGAAATCGCCGGGCCGCACTAGAGGCGCCCCGGCGTCTCTGCCGTCTGATCCTGCGCCCAGGGCGGATAAATCGCGCGGATCGCACCCTGTACGCAGGATCAACGCCGTCACCGCAGGGTCGACGGCGCGGTTGGGCGCGTGATGTTCGGTAAACTTCCCTGGTGCCGAAACGACCCGACAATCAGGCTTGGCGCTACTGGCGCATGGTTCTCGGCGTCGTGGTCGCGGCCGGGGTGCTGGTGATCGGCGGTCTGACCGGCCACGTCACCCGCGCCGACAACCAGAGTTGCGCCGCGGTCAAGTGTGTCGCGCTGACCTTCGACGACGGTCCCAGCCCCTACACCGACCGGCTGCTTCAGATCCTGAAAGACAACGACGCCAAAGCGACGTTCTTCCAGATCGGCAACAAGGTGGCGGCGAATCCGGCCGGCGCCAAACGGGTCGTGGACGCCGGCATGGAGCTCGGCAGCCACACCTGGGAACACCCCAACATGACCACCATTCCGCCGGAGGACATTGCCGCGCAGTTCTCCCGGGCCAACGACGCGATCGTCGCCGCAACCGGCCGCAAGCCCTCGCTGTACCGGCCCGCCGGCGGGCTCTCCAACGCGGCTGTCCGGCAGGCGGCCGGCAACTTCGGCCTCGCCGAAATCCTCTGGGACGTCATTCCTTTCGACTGGGCGAACGACTCCAACACCGCGGCGACCCGGCAGGTGTTGATGGCGCAGATCAAGCCGGGATCGGTCGTGTTGTTTCATGACACCTACTCGAGCACCGTCGACCTGGTCTACCAGTTCATCCCGGTGCTCAAGGCCAACGGCTACCGCCTGGTGACGGTCAGCGAACTGCTGGGACCACGGGCACCCGGCAGTAGCTACGGCGGCCGGGACAACGGGCCGCCCGTCAACGAGCTACACGATATTCCGCCCGGTGACATCCCGGCACTGCCCAACACCCCGTCGCCCAAGCCGATGCCAAACTTACCGATCACCGACATACCCGGACAGAATTCGGGCGGGCCGAATAACGGTGCCTAGGGCAGCAGCGCCGAAGTCTGCTCTGCGGCTGTCGATCCAATACGGCACCGACCTGGCCCTGGCGTACGTCATCGCGGTAGCAGATACCGCCGCGATCCTGATCCCGATGAGAGGCCACAGCCCGGCCGTGGCCAACGCCGACTTCGCCGAGAAGAACACCGGCCTGGTGGCGCTGTTGATCGTGCTGGGGACCATATCGGTCGCGGTCATCGGGCCCATGATCCTGGCACCCACCCTGCGCTGGTACACCGCCGGCAACCAGCCGACGCCGCAACAACGCGATGCGGCGATGAAACTCGCCGGTCGGCAGTCGGCTCTGCTGGCGGCGACGTGGGCCGTGTGCGGCGTGATCGTCGTCCTGGCCAACACCGACGGCGGGGCCGCGGTCACGGTGCCGATCTCGCTAGGCGTGCTGATCGGCGGCGCGGCGGCCGCCGGCACGGGTCTGCTGCTCGCACAGCGCACCCTGCGACCGATCATGAGCGCGGCCACCCGCGGTTGCGAGCCGCGACTGACGGTGCCGGGCGTCTTCGCGCGACTGATGCTGCTGTGGTTCCTGTGCAGTGCATTACCACTCGGCGTGATCACCGCATTCGTAGCGATGCGCTCCACGGGCTGGCTGGTCGAACAGAACAACTCGCTGGACGTGCCGATCCTGGTGGTGTCGCTGGCGGCGCTGCTGCTGGGCATGCCGTTGATGATCCTGACGTCTCGGTCGATATCTGATCCGGTGTCTGACGTCGCCGACGCGATGGCCGAGGTCGAGCGCGGCCACATCCACACCCACGTCGGGGTGTACGAGCGATCCCAGATCGGGCGCCTGCAAAGCGGCTTCAACCGCATGGTCACCGGCCTCGAGGAACGGGACCGCATCCGCGATCTGTTCGGCCGCCACGTCGGCTCCCACGTCGCGCGCCGGGCTTTGGAGGAAGGCGCCACGCTGTCCGGTGATGTGGTGGAAGCCGCCGTCCTCTACATCGACCTGGTGGGTTCCACCAAGCTCACCCAGAACCTTCCGCCGCAGGAAGTTGCCGCAGTTCTCAACGATTTCTTCCGCATCGTCGTGGGCACAGTCGACGAATTTCAGGGACTGATCAACAAATTCGAGGGTGATGCGGCACTCGTCATCTTCGGCGCGCCGCTGCGGACCGGCGAACCGGCGGCGGCGGCACTGGCCACCGCGCGTGCCCTGGGCGACAAGCTGCGTCTGCTACCCATGGTGGACTTCGGCATCGGGGTCTCGGCCGGTCGGGTCTTCGCCGGCAACATCGGGGCCGAAAACCGTTACGAATACACGGTGATCGGTGACGCGGTCAACGAAGCCGCCCGGCTGGCCGACCTCGCCAAAACCTCTGAAAATCGAATCCTGGCTTCAGGAGCGGCAATTGACCGCGCGCAGCCGGCCGAGCGCGGCCGCTGGGACGAGTGCTATTCGACCGTATTGCGCGGTCGGAGCGAGCCGACACATGTCTGGACGCCGGCTACTTTTTCGAAACCTTCAGCGAGGCAATGACTTTGTCGACGATGGCCGCCGAGCCTTTGTCTCCGATAGCTGTCGCGCCCAAGAAGATGGTGACCGGTTTGGTGTCGACCGCGATGATCGTCACCGTGTCACCCTTCACGCCGCGGGTGGTGTCGGCGATCGTGACGTCGGCGTCCACCCGGGCGGCCTTGACTCCGTCCACCGTCGTCGACGACGTCTTCTTCGGGCCCAGGGTGGGGTTGTTCTGAATATAGCCGGGGCCGTTTGCCACGCAGTCCATCAACTTTGATGCCTGCGCGTTGACGTCCATGCTGGTCACGAAATTGGTGACGGCGACCTCGACCTGCATCATCCATTGACTCGCGTTAGGCACCTCCGCGCCCAGGCCGACGGCGTCGATCAAGTTCGGATTCTGGTCGTCCACATACGGCTGCCAGCCCGGCGCCACGCTTGCGGGGAAGGACAGTTTGCCGGCCGAAACCGTGTCGCCGGTGGGCTTGTTACCGCCGGAGACGTTGGGTGTGCAGTCGGTAGCGGTCTGCATCGACGTGTCGGGTGCCGAGGTCCCGGCGCTCGTCGTCCCGGACGGGCCGGCCGTCGGAGACTCGTTTCCGTTGCCTTGGAGGGACACCACCAGGATTACCACGAGCACGATGGCACCCAGCACAGCGATGCCGGCGACGATCAGCCACGGCAGCTTCGAATTCGACGGCGGGGGACCGGGCGGGTAGCCCCCCGGCTGCCAGCCAGGCTGTCCGGGCGGACCGTATTGCTGAGGCGGGTAGCCATAGGGGTCGGTGCCCGGGGGATATTGGCCGCCGGGGGCGCCGTAGGGGTCGGCGCCCGGGGGATACTGGCCGCCGGAGGCGCCGTAGGGGTCGGTGCCCGGGGGGTACTGGCCGCCGGGCGGCGGGTAGGGGTACGAGCCTGCTGGCGGGCCCTGCGGCTGACCGGGTGGCGGGCCCTGCGGCTGCCCCTGGGGCTGACCGCCCCAATACGGTTGTTGCCCATACGGGTTGGCTCCATATGGATCCTGACCGTAGGGATCCTGTCCGTAGGGACCGCCGGGGGGAACCGTCATTACTGAATCACCCTTACTCTCACCGGCCGCCTCTACGCTGAGCTAGCCACACAACCGCGTCCACCGCAGGGTACCTGCGGCTCGCCGTAACCAGACCTACTCGACGGGTTCGACCTTGGCCATCGCCAGCACGTCGAGGCGACGGTCCAGTTCCTCTTCGGACAATTTGTCGCCGATCAGACCCCGATCGATGACGGTCTGGCGGATCGTCTTGCGTTCCTTGAGTGCCTGCTTGGCCACCGCGGCGGCCTCCTCGTACCCGATCGCCGAGTTCAGCGGCGTCACGATAGAAGGCGAGGACTCGGCCAGCTCGCGCAGGTGCTCGACATTGGCGACCAGTCCCGTTATGCACCGGTCCGCGAACAGCTTTGACACGTTGGTCAACAGCTTGAACGACTCCAGGATGTTGCGGGCCATCATCGGGATGTAGACATTGAGCTCGAAAGCACCCGCGGCGCCACCCCAGGCGACCGCGGCGTCGTTGCCGATCACCTGCGCGGCCACCTGAGTAACCGCCTCGGGCAGAACCGGATTCACCTTGCCCGGCATGATCGAGCTGCCCGGCTGCAGATCCGGCAACTGGATTTCGGCCAGGCCGGTCAGCGGGCCGGACCCCATCCAGCGGATGTCATTGGCGATCTTGGTCAGTGACACCGCGATGGTGCGCAGCGCGCCGGACGCCTCGACCAGCCCGTCGCGGGCCGCCTGGGCCTCGAAAGAGTTTGTCGCCGTGCGCAATTCGGACAACCCCGTCGACTCGACCAGCACCGCGACCACGCGGACGCCGAAGCCCTCGGGAGCGTTGAGGCCGGTGCCGACCGCGGTGCCGCCGATCGCCAGTTCACCCAGGCGGGGCAGGGTGGAGCGCACCCGCTCGATGCCGGCTTCGATCTGGCGGGCGTATCCGCTGAACTCCTGGCCCAGGGTCACCGGAACGGCGTCCATCAGGTGCGTGCGTCCGGATTTGACCACCGTCTGCCACTCGAGTGCCTTCGCGGACAACGCGCCCTGCAGCACCTCGAGCGCCGGGATGAGATGACGGACCGCGGCCTCGGTGGCGGCGATGTGGGTGGCGGTCGGGAAGGTGTCGTTGGACGACTGCGACATGTTGACGTCGTCGTTGGGGTGGACCTTAACCCCGTTGGCGGCCGCGATCGACGCGATCACCTCGTTGGTGTTCATGTTCGAGCTGGTGCCCGAACCCGTCTGGAAGACGTCGATCGGGAACTGGTCGTCGTGCTTGCCGTCGGCGATCTCGGCGGCCGCGGCGATGATCGCGTCGGCCTTCTCCGGGTCCAGCAGCCCGAGGTCCTTGTTGACCTGCGCGCAAGCGCCTTTCAGCAGACCGAGCGCGCGGATCTGGGTGCGCTCCAAACCCCGGCCCGAGATCGGGAAGTTCTCCACCGCCCGCTGAGTTTGCGCACGCCACAACGCGTTCACCGGCACCCGGACCTCGCCCATGGTGTCGTGTTCGATGCGGTATTCGGCTTCCTGAACGACTGAGTCGGCCATAGATCAGATCCTTGCTGGTGGGGGTGTCAGGGTAGGGGATAGGCGGCGTTGCTGTCGCCGGTGAAGTCGATCGCCGAGTACTCGTTGAGCTTTGACAGCCGGTGGTAGGCCTCGATCATGCGCACGGTGCCCGACTTGGACCGCATCACGATCGACTGGGTGGTACAGCCGCCGGGGTAGTAGCGGACGCCCTTGAGCAGGTCGCCGTCGGTCACACCGGTGGCGCAGAAGAAGACGTTCTCGCCCGATACCAGATCGGTGGTGGTCAGCACCCGCTCGACGTCGTGACCAGCGTCAAGCGCCTTCTGCCGCTCGGCGTCGTCCTTGGGTGCCAGCTGGGCCTGGATGGCCCCTCCCATGCACCGGATCGCCGCGGCGGTGATGATGCCCTCTGGGGTTCCACCGATGCCGGCCAGCATGTCGGTGCCCGAACCCGGACGGCACGCCGAGATGGCGCCGGCGACGTCGCCGTCGGTGATCAGCCGGATCCGCGCGCCGGTGGCGCGGACGTCGGCGATCAGCTGGGCGTGCCGCGGCCGGTCCAGGATGCACACGGTCATGTCGCGTACCGACAGTTCCTTGACCCGCGCTACCGCGCGGACGTTCTCGGCGATCGGCGCGGTGATGTCCAGCACGTGGGCCGCGTCGGGTCCGACGGCGATCTTGTTCATGTAGAACACCGCCGACGGGTCGAACATGGCACCGCGGTCGGCCACGGCCAGCACCGAGATCGCGTTGGGCATGCCCTTGCTCATCAGAGTGGTGCCGTCGATCGGGTCCACGGCGAAGTCGCAGTCCGGGCCGTCGCCGTTGCCGACTTCCTCGCCGTTGTAGAGCATCGGCGCTTCGTCCTTCTCGCCTTCACCGATGACCACCACGCCGCGCATCGACACCGAGTTGACCAGCTCGCGGATGGCATCGACGGCCGCGCCGTCGCCCCCCTCCTTGTCGCCCCGGCCTACCCAGCGACCCGCGGCCATCGCGCCGGCCTCGGTGACGCGCACGAGCTCCAGAGCCAGGTTGCGGTCGGGTGCCTCGCCACGCGGTCGGGCGTGCGACGGGCTCGCAACGGTCGGCGACGAGCCGGATCCCTCTGCAGTCATGGTTGGCGCCCTTCATTCATGGTTGCCGATTGTCCCAGAAGCGGAACACTCGACTGGAGCTGGGATACTTGCGGAGTGACCTCGGAGCCGCAGCCCGCCCCCAAGCCGGCCAAGCCGCGGGTGCTGCAGGACGGACGCGACATGTTCTGGTCGCTGATACCGCTGGTGATCGGCTGCATCCTGTTGGCGGGCATGGTCGGAATGTGTTCGCTCGCACCAGGTGGGACCAACCGGGGCACAATCCCGTCCTACGACGCGGCGGCGGCGCTGCGGGCAGACGCCGCGACGCTCGGCTTCCCCATCCGCATGCCCGCATTGCCGCCGGACTGGAAGCCGAATTCCGGCGGCCGTGGCGGCATCGACGCCGGACGCACGGATGCCTCCGCCGGCCAGCGGCTACACGCGGCCACCTCGACCGTCGGCTACATCAGCCCGACCGGCATGTATCTGAGCTTGACGCAGAGCAACGCCGACGAGGACAAACTGGTCGGCTCCATCCATGCCGGCATGTTCCCGAGCGGGACAGTCGACGTCAACGGCACCAGCTGGGTTGTCTACCAAGGTGCCGACCAGAACGGAGCGGTCGAGCCGGTATGGACCACCAGACTTGCCAGTCCGGCCGGCCCCACCCAGGTGGCGATCACCGGCGCCGGCACTCCCGATCAGTTCCGCACCCTGGCGTCCGCGACGCAGTCCGCGCAGCCACTGCCCAGCCGTTAGACCCACAGAAGGGACGTCTCGTGACCGCACCCGAAGCAGATCTGACCGGTTGGTCGTCCGAACCGTTCACCGGCGCCGGCTACAGCTATGACGTGTACCGCAGGGGCTCCGGCCCGGGCGTCGTGCTGATCCCGGAGATGCCCGGCATCCATCCCGGGGTGCTGGCGCTGGGCAACCATCTGGTGGACAACGGCTTCACCGTGGCGATCCCGTCACTGTTCGGCCAGCCGGGCAAGGCCAAGACCCCCGGCTACATCGTGGCCGAGATCAGCCGCGGCTGTGTGGCAAAGGAATTTGCCGCGATGGCCACCAACAAGCAGCGGCCGGTGTCGCTGTTTCTGCGTGCCCTGGCCCGCGACCTCAACGAGAAAACGCCCGGCAAGGGCGTCGGGGTGATCGGCCAGTGCTTCACCGGGGGCTTCGCGCTCGCCGCCGCCGTCGACGATAGCGTGCTGGCACCCGTGCTCAGCCAACCCTCGGTGCCATTCCCGCTCACCGCCAAGCAACGCCGCGATCCTGGGATGAGCGAGTCCGAGCTTGCCGTGGTGGCCGATCGTTGCGCCAACCACGACCTGTGCGCGCTTGGCCTGCGGTTCAGCGGGGACAAGATGGCGCCCAGCGAACGCTTCACGACACTCAAGCAGCGGCTCGGTGACGCGTTCGAGGTGATCGAGATCGACTCCGGCCCCGGCAACGAGCACGGTTTCGGCCGCATGGCACATTCGGTGCTCACCGACGAGGTGCGCGAGGTCGACGGCCAGCCGGCTTACGAGGCGCGCAAGCGGGTGGTCGAATTCCTCACGGAGCGGCTGACTTAGCGCGGCGCAACCACCCGCGTCGAACGGGCTGCTCCTCGGGGGCGGGCTTGAGCTCGACACCCTTGTAGACCGCCAGATAGACGTCGATGGTGGTGACGATGATGATCATCAGCACCGGGCCGATGATGATGCCCCACGGGCCGAACATCGAGATGCCCGCAAACACCGAGAGCAACATCAACGCCGAGTTGAGCCGGGCGTCTCGCGGCACCAGGATCGGCCGCAGGAAGTTGTCAATGTTGGTGACCACCACCAGGTGGAAAAGCACTACGAACACCCCGCCCCCGATGTTGCCGAACAGCATCATGCCGACTCCGAACGGAATGCTGACGATGCCGCCGCCGAGCGGAATGATCGACAACGCGGTCAACACGATCGCGAAGATGAAGAAGCCGTGGTGAAAGCCGGCGATGTAGATCGACGCGGCTCCGGCGACACCCTGGCAGAAGGCGATGACGAACTGGCCGTTGACGGTGCCGCGCACCATCGAGCCCATCTTCTGCAGGTACAGGCCGGTGACCTCGTCGCCGAGCGGGTTGAGCTGGCCGATCAGCGTCCGCAATTTCTCCCGGTGCACCAGGAGCGCGACGAACACGTACAGAAAAATGATGGCCGACGTGATCATGCTGGCGAGACTTCCCGCGGTGTTCTGCAGTACGCCCAGCAGCCAGTGGCCGACGCTCTGGGCGGCGGACACCATCGCCTTGCGCAGCATCTCGGCCGTGACGTGGACGTGCACGAACGGTACCCGGGAGCCGAAATCATTGACCACCTGCAGCGTCTTATCTCCCAGGCTGCTCAGATCGGTCGAACGGACCCATCCCGCAACCGAGTCGATCATGCGGGCGATCTGCACGATCGCCAGTGCCACCAGCAATCCCACCGGCACTATCACGATGGCCAGTGCGGACAGCAGGGTGGCGGTGGCCGACAGGCCGGTGCCCATGCGCTTGTTGAACCAGGTGAACAGGGGCGTGAACAGATACGCGCCGACGGCGGCCACCACGATGAGCACGAAGTACTCGCGTAGGAAGTAGGCCCCGAATGCCAGGGCAAGGAGGGTGAAGACGGCGAGAGCACGTTTCTGGGTAAGGGTGAATTCGGTGTTCATGCCCGGACCGAGACCGCCCTCCGCATCTGTGTTGAAAACACCTTAGCGGCGACGGCCTCCAGCATCAGCGCACCAGCAGAACACGATTAAAGTGGTTTGGACGCTTGTGCCGTGATCATCGGGGGGCGGGGCACGGAAATAGGAGTTTGAAGGCAATGGCGACCGAAGTAGTCGAAACCGGTTACGGTCCGGTCCGGGGCGGCGACGACGGTCGCGTCAAATTCTGGAAGGGCATCCGCTACGCGGCACCGCCGCTCGGCGACCTGCGTTTCCGGGCCCCGGAGCCGCCGCAGCGGTGGACCGAGGTTGCCGACGCCACCGAGTACGGCCCGGCCTGCCCCCAACCGGTGGTGCCCAGGATGCCGCTCGACCTGGGTGCGCCGCTGGGCGAGGACTGCCTGCGCGTCAACATCTGGGCGCCCGCCGACGTGCAGCCCGGCGCCGGCAAACCCGTGATGGTGTGGCTGCACGGCGGCGCCTACGTGCTGGGCTCGGGAAGTCAGCCGCTCTACGACGGGCGGGCGCTGGCGGGCACCGGCGACGTCATCGTCGTCACGCTCAACTACCGGATCGGCGCGCTGGGCTTCCTGGACCTGTCCTCGTTCGGTACCTGGCAGCGACCGTTCGAATCCAACATCGGGCTGCGTGACGTGCTGGCCGGCCTGGCCTGGGTGCGCGACAACATCGCGGCGTTCGGCGGCGACCCGGCGAACGTCACCGTGTTCGGCGAGTCCGCCGGTGCGGGGCTGGTCACCACCCTGCTCGCCTGCCCGGCGGCCGAGGGCCTGTTCGTCCGCGCGATCGCCCAGAGCTCGCCGGCCACCTCGGTCTACGACCGGGAACGGGGCCGCCGGGTCGCCTCGACCTTCTTGGAGAAGCTGGGTATCGGCGCCTCGGACGTGCGCAAGCTGACCGAGGTGTCGACCGACGCGCTCGTCACGGCCACCCAGGAAGTGTTCAACGAAGTTCCCGTGCGCAATCCGGGGACGCTGGCGTTCGTCCCGATCGTCGACGGTGACCTGCTGCGCGACTACCCCGTCAAGCTTGCGCAGGAGGGGCGGCTGTTGCCCGTCCCGCTGATCATCGGGACCAACAGGAACGAGGCGGCGCTGTTCAAGTTGATGCGCTCGCCGCTGATGCCGATCACCCCACGCGCCATCACGTCGATGTTCGATCAGATCGCTGCCGAGCAGCCCGACCTGCAGTTGCCGACCGTGGACGAGATCGGATCGGCCTACACGGGCCGGCACAAATCACGCGTGGTGAGCATGGCCACCGATATCGGCTTCCGGTTGCCGACGATGTGGCTGGCGCAGGGTCACAGCGCGGTCGCGCCGGTGTACCTGTACCGGTTCGACTACTCCACGCCATTGTTCAAGCTGCTGCTGGTCCGTGCCGCCCACGCCACCGAATTGCCCTATGTCTGGGGCACTCTCGGTGGGCCGCAGGACGTGACGCTCAAGCTGGGCGGGGCCAGAATCGCTACGGCGGTCTCCCGGCGGATGCAGACCCGGTGGATCAACTTCGCCACCGCCGGGGAGCCGGCCGGTCCGGCCGGTGAAGTGCGGTGGCCGCGTTATGACGAGACCCATCGCGCCTGCCTGGTCATCGACAAGGTCGACACGATCGTGCACGACGTTGACGCGCGGATCCGCGACGCCTGGGGCGCCGAGATGGTGAGCTTCAGGTAGCCGACGCTACTTTTTCTTGGCGGCCTGCGCCTCGGACTTCATCTTGTGGAACAGGTCGACGTAGTACGGCAGGCACTCTTTGAGGGCCTGCTCGGTGGTGAACAGCGGCTCGTAACCCAGGTCCCGGCGGGCCTTTTCGATCGAGAAGTAGTTGTTGATGGCGATGCGCTCAATGGCCAACGGCTCGAGAAGCGGCGCGGGCGCACCGAATTGGAAGTGCAGCCGCTGCCATGCCGTCATGGCGAGGCGTACCGGCGGGGCGGGAATCCGCAGCGTCGGCCACTTCTCGCCGCATGCTTCGATCACCGGCCGGGCGAACTCGAACATGTTGATCGGTTCACCGTCGTTGATGAAGTAGGCCTGCCCGGGCGCACTACCGCCCGGCACCAGGTGTTCGCCGGCCAGGATGAAGCCGTGAATCAGGTTGTGCACGTAGGAGTTATCGAGCTTCACGGACTTCGGCCCGACCAGCACCTTGGTGTGGCCCTTGATCACGCTCTCGAACAGCTTGCGGAACATGGTCTGATCGCCAGTGCCCCAGATGCCGCTGGGCCGGATGGAGCAGGTGAGCATCCCGTCGACGCCGTTCTGGCCCAGCACGTACTTCTCGGCGGCCACCTTGGTCTCGGTGTAGAGGTCGTTGAACCGCTTGGTGTACGGCATCGTCTCATCACCGTTGACTATGTTCTGGCCCTCCATCACCACGCTGTTGGAGGCGGTGTAGACGAACCGCTTGACGCCGGCTTTCTGGCCGGCTTCCACCAGGTTCTGGGTGCCACCCAGGTTGACCGAGAAGCTGCGCTGCCGGTACTCCTCGGTCACCGACGCGCCGCCCATCAGGTCGATGATCGCCGCGGTGTGGATGATCGTGTCGATGCCGTCGACCGCCGCTTCGCAGACGGCCTTGTCGGTGATGTCGCCTTGCAGCACTTCCAAATTGGGGTGCTGGGGGAGCGGCGAGGGGGCACGGTCGAAGGAGCGGACCCGGTGGCCGCGATCCAGCAAGGTCCGCACCAGGTTGGCCCCGACGAAGCCGGAGCCCCCGGTGACCAGGACGCTGCCGAGCTCGGTTGTCAGTGATGGATCACCCATGCGGGAGAGAATAACTGAAACGTGTTCCAATTCGGAACCACGTTGGCGGACGAGTTTTGCTGACGTCAGCTTTCCGGGGCTTCGCCGGACGCCAGGGCGTCGGTGACGCGTTGGCGTGCGCCAGCTAAGTGCTCCTCGCACCGTTTGGCTAGTTGCTCGCCCCTTTCCCACAGCTTCAGCGACGCATCGAGATCCAGGCCGCCCTGCTCCAGAAGTCGCACCACTTCGATTAGCTCGTCTCGGCACTTTTCATAGCCGAGCTGACTAATAGGCGTAACCGGCGACGCCTCGTGCTGTTGTTCAGGAACCATCGGTACGCCCTTCACTCACCGCCGCGATGGCGCCGTCGGCGACCCGCACGCGCAACCTGGTGCCGGCCGGCGCCTCGTCGACGGAGCGCACGATCTGCCCGTCAGCTTCGGAAAGGACCTGCACCACGGCGTAGCCGCGGGCCAGGGTGGCGGCGGGGCCCAACGTGGACAGTCGCGCGGCCAGGTGGCCGACGCGTTCGGTTTCCGAGGTGAGCAGCCGGTTGATGTCCCGGCGCAGCGCGGACCGGGCGCGGTCGACCTCGTCGCTGCGGCTGGTCACCATCCGCAGCGGGTCGGCCAGCACCGGACGGCTGCGCAGTGCCGCCAGCGAACGCTCCTCCCGAGACACCCAATTTCGCAACGCTTGGGCGTTGCGCCGGCGCAGGTCGGCGATCAGGCGTTGTTCGGCCGAGGTGTCGGGAACCACCTTCTTGGCCGCGTCGGTGGGTGTGGCGGCGCGCAGGTCGGCGACCAGATCGCAGAGCGGATTGTCGGGTTCGTGGCCCACCGCGCTGATCACCGGGGTGCGGCAGGCCGAGATGGCCCGGCACAGCGTCTCGTCGGAGAACGGCAGCAGGTCCTCGACGCTGCCGCCGCCGCGCGCGATCACGATCACGTCGACCTCGGGATGCCCGTCCAGGTCGCGCAGCGCCTCCACCACTTGCGCCACCGCATTGACCCCCTGCACCGCGGCGTGGCGGATCTCGAAACGCACTGCGGGCCAACGTGCTTCGGCGACCGTCGTGACGTCGCGCTCGGCATGGCTGGCCCGGCTGGTGATCAGCCCGATCATGTTGGGCAGGAACGGCAGCGGTCGCTTCAGGCGCGGGTCGAACAAGCCCTCGGCGTCCAGTAGCCGGCGCAGCCGCTCGATGCGGGCCAGCAGCTCGCCGACACCCACGGCCCGAATTTCACTGAGCCGCAACGAGAATGTGCCGCGGCCGGTGTAGAAGGAGGGCTTGCCGCAGACCACCACCTGGGTGCCCTCAGTCAGCCGGACCGGCGCGCTCAACACGAGATCGCGTGAACAGGTGACCGAGAGCGACATGTCGGCTGCGGGGTCGCGCAGCACCATGAACACCGTGTTGGAGTTCGGGCGCATATTGATCTGGGCCAACTGGCCCTCAACCCACACGGTGCCCAGTTTGTCGATCCAGCCCGCCACCCGGATGGCGACGGCGCGAACCGGGAAGGGATTCTCGGGCGAATTCGTCTGTGCGGCCGGAGTCACTTCGCGGTCGCGCGGGTGATCCTGTTGGCGAGCAGCGTCTGGAAGGGGGCGCGGGCCTTGGTGGCCTGCTCATAAGCCAGCAGGGCTTCCAGTTCGGCGACATCCAGCGACTGCAGCCGCGCCCGCAGCTGGGCCAGGGTGAGCTGCGGGTAGTCGAGTTCGGTAGCTACCGCCGGCGCCGGCACGTTGGCCGCGGCAGCAGACTTGGATTGGCGGGTCGAGACCGGCTTGGTGGGGGCATCCCCGGATGCGGACTCGGCCGTGTCGGCCACCGAGTACAACGCGAAGCGCCCCTCGGCACGACGTTCGCCCTCGAGTCCATCCACCGGGATGGTGGAGAACCCGCCGCCGGCACCGCCGTCCAGAACTTCCAGGTCCTCGTCGAACGTGGCCCATTCGGGCTGCTCGTCCTTGGGCGGGAAGATGTTTTCCAGCGTGTTGTCGCCCTTGATGACCAGCTCGGCGAGGTTTTGCTGGAAACGCATCACCAGGTGTGCCGCCTGACTGGCCAGGGTCATCGGATACATCAGGATGGTTCGCGGGAGGCGCATCGTCTCCTCGACGGCGACTGTCGCCGCGCCGACCAGCAGCCGAACCCCGTACGGTGCAGTAGCCATGCGTCCCAGCCTGCCTCAAGCAGCGGCGAACTCCAAGCTGACGGCGGCGAAATAGCGGATCCGTGTCGGTGGAACGTACCCTGAAGGGCATGGCACCGACTATTGACATGGGGATTCCCGGTGCGGTGAGTTCGGTGGCTGCCCAGGGCGTGCCGGACCGCAAGCGAGTGCTGCTGGCGGAGCCGCGCGGCTACTGCGCGGGGGTGGACCGCGCCGTCGAGACGGTCGAGCGTGCGCTCGAGAAGCACGGCGCTCCCGTGTACGTGCGGCATGAGATCGTGCACAACCGGCACGTGGTCGACACACTCGCCAGAGCGGGCGCGGTCTTCGTCGAGGAAACCGATCAGGTGCCCGAGGGCGCCATCGTGGTCTTCTCCGCACACGGCGTCGCGCCGACGGTGTACGAGGCTGCCGCCGAACGCAACCTGCAGACCATCGACGCCACCTGCCCGCTGGTCACCAAGGTGCACAACGAAGCCAAGCGCTTCGCCCGCGCCGACTACGACATTCTGCTGATCGGGCACGAGGGGCACGAGGAAGTCATCGGCACGGCCGGGGAAGCTCCTGACCACGTGCAGCTGGTCGACGGGGTCGACGCCGTCGAGCACGTCACCGTACGGGATGAGGACAAGGTCATCTGGCTCTCCCAGACCACGCTGTCGGTCGACGAGACGATGGAGATCGTCGAGCGGCTGCGGCAGCGTTTCCCGAAGCTGCAGGATCCGCCGAGCGACGACATCTGTTACGCGACCCAGAACCGCCAGGTCGCGGTCAAGGCGATGGCTCCGGAGTGTGAGCTGGTGATCGTCGTGGGCTCGCGCAATTCCTCGAACTCGGTGCGATTGGTCGAGGTGGCGCTGAATGCCGGGTCGCGCGCGGCGCACCTGGTGGACTGGGCCGACGACATCGACCCGGCCTGGCTGGACGGGGTCACCACCGTCGGCGTGACGTCCGGGGCATCGGTTCCCGAAGTGCTGGTCAGCGGCGTGCTGGAGCGGTTGGCCGAGCACGGCTACGACCTGGTGCAACCGGTCACGACGGCCAACGAGACGCTGGTGTTCGCGCTGCCGCGGGAGATCCGGCCGGCCCGATCGCGCGGCTAGGCGTCCCAAGTTTCGGTCTGCGGCCTGCGTGGCGCGCGCGACCGAGTGCGTCGATCTGAACGCGGCTCCTCGCGGCGCTCGTCGCGCGACTCGCTGCGCGGCGGCTGCCCGCGGTAGCGAACCTGCGAGATCGGGTGATGGGTCGGATTGGCGTTGCCGGACCCGTTCGTACGCCTGCTGCGCGGCTCGTAGGGAGGCTCGTAGGGCGGGTAGGGCTCATAGCCGGAGCCGCGGCGCTCATGGCGGCTGCGGCGTTCGCCACGTTCGGAGGGCTCGGGCCGCTCGTAGGTGTCGTACGGATTGAAGCGGCTGCTGCGCGGTTCGGGTCGCTCGTAAGGGCGTTCCGACGGTCTTTCGGAAGGCCGTGGCCGATCGTAAGAGCTGCGCCGCGGGTGCGGCTCGCGACGCATTTCCCGGGGCGGGTAGGCGCCGAGGTCCGAATCACTGTCCGGACGCCGGCGACGTGGCCGCGGCGGCGCGTCGGCCCGGTCGTAGTCCGTGGTCTCGGTCGGCGGCACCGCGCCTCTGCGGGTGGTGCGGCGTGGACGTTCGCCGCCCGGTTCGTAGGTGTCGTCGGGGCGTGCGTGCCGCGAGCGCGATCGTGCCGGACGCTGTGCCGTCCGGCCGGTGTTCCGGGCGTTCCTGCCGCTGCGTGCGGCCCGGCCCCTCGAATGGGCCGGCGGCACGGTGTTGGCGGCGTCCGCGTCGTCGTCAGAGCCGCCGGCCAGCAGCGTGCTCAGTTTCGCGATGAGGCCGCTGAGCAGGGGCGGGCGCTGCGCCGCGGGCTCGGGCGTCGCCGCGTCCCCGGTTTCGGCGAGTGTCCGGCTGTTCTTGCCGAAGTACCACCGGACCAGGCCGATCAGCAGGATGAGGCCGGCGGTGCCCAACATCAGCGGGAACCGCTCGATGAGGGGATATCCGCAGTTGATCAGCAGGTCCTTGAACTTGTCGACCTTGCCGCCGTGGAACAGCCAGTACGCGCCGGGCACGGTGATGAACAGGATCAGCGGCGGTTGGATGACCGCGGTGAACACTGCCGCCTGCCGAACCGCCAGCACCGCTGCCACACATCCCGCGATGTAGAGACCCGCGAACGTGTGGGTCAGCTCCTTGTGACCGGCGTCGAACGCATACCCCAGGGCAGTTGCTCCGACCGCGATGAGCACCGCCGCCCACCACGGCACGCCGGGGATAGAAGGGACGATGGAGCGGCGACTGGGCTCCACCGCCGCTCGCTCCCGCTGCGCTGACACATAATGACCGTACCGGCTGTGCGGCCAAAGGCCCCGGCTTGACTCACGAAAAGTGCCCGCGAAACGCCCTCGGTGCCTCACATAAGAATGCCCGCGAAACGGTGACCGTCG
>NZ_LQOY01000093.1 GCF_002101675.1 Mycobacterium gordonae
GGAGGTGGCGTCGGCGGGCTAGGTACCAGCGGGGGCGGCGGTAACGGTGGCGCCGGTGGTAACGGTGGTTCCGGTGGGACCGCCCCAGGCAGCGATGGTGACGGCGGCTACGGCGGGAACGGCGGGAACGGCGGGAACGGCGGTGACGGCGGTGCGGGGACCGCACAGGATGGCACTTTGGTTTCCGGTACCGCTGGCGCAAGCGGCAGCCCGGGATACAACAGCGACTACAGCCGATACGGTGCCCAGGGCGGGTCCGGAGGCTCCGGTGGCACCGGTGGACTTAACCCGTGACACGTCCTAGCCGCGGGTGTCGCGACGAGATAGTTGGCCACATTGCCGTCCGCACCGATCCGACACCGGCGCCTGCGGCTCGGCGGTGTTCAATCGAGACATGTTGAGCCTGGAAGAGATTTCCGACCGCTTGGAGATCCAGCAACTGTTGGTGGACTACTCCACCGCGATCGACCAACGTCGCTTCGACGACCTGGACAACGTCTTCACTCCCGACGCGTATATCGATTACACGGCTTTAGGAGGGATCGCCGGCGAGTATCCCGAGGTCAAGCAGTGGCTATCGGAGGTCCTGCCGAACTTCCCGGTGTACTCGCACATGTTGGGCAACTTCTCGGTCCGCATCGACGGCGACCGGGCGTCGTCACGGGTGATCTGCTTCAACCCGATGGTGCTGGGTGGCGACAAGGAGCAGATTCTGTTCTGCGGGCTTTGGTACGACGACGAGTTCGTGCGCACGCCAGAAGGCTGGCGGATGACGCGTCGCGTCGAGACCAAGACGTTCCAGAAGGTGATGTAGGCGGGCGGTTGTTCGCCGCCGTCGCCGAGATTGCCGTCAGGGTTGTGCCTCGGTGTCCCGAAGACGACCACGACGGCAACCTGGGCGTAGCCCGCGCCGCCGCAATTTCCGCGGGAGGTCCCCGTTCTGGCACAATGGGCGGCTGTCCGCTCCGCGATCACGATCGCCGGGTGGTCACACACGCGAGGCGAAACCGGACCCGGGCATCCCGCCCCGGTCGCTGAATTGCAGCGTGACACCAACAGGAGAATCGCTTAACCATGGCTGTGAAGATCAAGCTCACCCGGCTTGGCAAGATCCGCAATCCCCAGTACCGCATCGCTGTCGCCGACGCGCGCACCCGTCGCGACGGTCGCTCCATCGAGGTCATCGGCCGCTACCACCCCAAGGAAGATCCGAGCCTGATCGAGATCGACTCCGAGCGCGCGCAGTACTGGCTGGGTGTGGGTGCCCAGCCCACCGAGCCCGTCCTGAAGCTGCTGAAGATCACCGGTGACTGGCAGAAGTTCAAGGGTCTGCCCGGCGCCGAGGGCCGGCTGAAGGTCAAGCCCGCCAAGCCCAGCAAGCTCGAGCTGTTCAACGCCGCGCTGGCCGCCGCCGACGGCGGGCCTACCACCGAGGCCACCAAGCCAAAGAAGAAGGCTGCGCCGAAGAAGGCCGCCAAGGGCGACGAAACGGCCGCCGAGGCTACTGCCGAGGCACCGGCCGAGGCCGCCGCTGAGACCGAGAGCTGATCGGCGCCATGAGCACCGTCGTGGTCGACGCCGTCGAACACCTGGTCCGTGGCATCGTCGACAACCCTGACGACGTCCGGGTGGACCTGGTGACCAGTCGCCGTGGGCGCACAGTCGAGGTCCACGTGCATCCCGACGACCTCGGCAAGGTGATCGGTCGGGGTGGCCGCACCGCCACCGCGCTGCGCACGCTGGTCGCCGGTATCGGCGGCCGCGGGATCCGCGTCGACGTGGTGGACACCGACCAGTAGCAGCGCTCGTATGGAGCTGATAGTCGGGCGCATAGCGAAGGCGCACGGCATCACCGGCGAACTCGTCGTCGACGTTCGCACCGACGATCCCGACGTCCGGTTCGCACCGGGTGCCACCTTGCGGGCCAAGAAACCCCGCGACCCCGGTCCGGCCCGCAGCTACGTCGTCGAAAGCGCGCGCCCGCACGGCGCGCGGCTGCTGGTGCGCCTGTCCGGTGTCGACGACCGGGACGGCGCCGACGCGCTGCGGGGCAGCTTGTTCGTCATCGACTCCGACGACCTCCCACCGATCGAGGAGCCGGACACCTACTACGACCACCAACTGGAAGGACTTCGCGTCCGCACCAGCTCGGGTCAGGACGTCGGCGTCGTCGCCGAGGTCTTGCACACCACCGGCGGCGAATTGCTGTCCGTCAAAAGCGAAGCCGGTGAGGTGCTGGTGCCCTTCGTAAGCGCGATCGTCACCTCGGTATCGCTGGACGACGGCACCCTGGAGATCGAGCCGCCGGACGGTCTGTTGGATCTGGGATGAAGATCGACGTCGTCACGATCTTCCCGTCCTACCTGGATCCGTTGCGGGAATCGTTGCCCGGCAAGGCCATTGCGTCGGGTCTGGTCGACCTGCAGGTGCACGATCTGCGCCGATGGACGCACGATGTGCACCATTCGGTGGACGATTCACCGTACGGCGGGGGACCGGGCATGGTGATGAAGGCGCCGGTGTGGGGCGAAGCGCTGGATGAAATCTGCTCGGACGAGACGCTTTTGGTGGTGCCCAGCCCGGCGGGCGTGCTGTTCACCCAGGCCACCGCACAGCGGTGGAGCGCCGAGCGCCACCTGGTGTTCGCCTGCGGCCGTTACGAGGGCATCGATCAGCGAGTCGTCGAGGACTCCGCGCGGCGGATGCGCGTGGAAGAGGTGTCGATCGGCGACTATGTGCTGCCGGGCGGCGAGTCGGCGGCGCTGGTGATGATCGAGGCCGTGCTGCGGCTGATGGCCGGTGTGCTGGGCAATCCTGCTTCGGCCCAACATGATTCACATTCGCCGGCCCTGGACCGGCTGCTCGAGGGACCCAGCTACACGCGCCCGCCAACCTGGCGCGGCCTGGACGTCCCGGAAATCCTGTTGTCGGGCGACCATGCCCGGATTGCCGCCTGGCGCCGCGAGGTGTCACTGCAGCGCACCCGGGAGCGCCGGCCAGAGCTACTTGCCGAGCCTGAAGATTTTCAGCGAAAGTCCGAGTAGCGGCCTTCAAATTTTCAGGCTCGATAACTAGCGGCTCGATGAGCGGGCGCTGCCCTGCACGCCCGCGACGGCTAAATCCGGCCGTTGGGGAAGATCGTCTTGACCGCTTGGGTGATCGTCGCGCGCGCAGTCGCGTCGTCGGAGGGCTGCAACGACTCGATCACCATGATGTAGCGGCGGTCCTTGCCGATCACCCCGGTCGACAGATGCATCCAGTCGGCCCCGATGCAACACATCCAGCCTTGTTTGACCGCAACGGGTTCGGCGTAGAGCCCGTCGGGGATGCCAAACCGCTGGGGGTAGCCGTCGACTCCGGTCGGTGTCGACTTGGCCAGATCGTTGACGATCAGCCGGGAGCGGTCCATCGGCAGGCCGCCTGAGCCGTCCAGCAGCATCTCGTAGTAGCGGATCAGGTCGGGCGCCGAACTGATGGTGTTCCACCACCGTCCGTCGCTGGGCGGTGTGGTCGAGGTCAGGCCGTACCGGCTGGCCACCTGGGTGATGATGGAATCGCCGCCGTCCTGGCCCCAGAAACGTTCGGCCGCGCCGTCGTCGGAAGATTGCAGCATCACGTCGAGCGACTGGCGATCGTCGGGGGACAACACGACACGGCCCTGGGATTCGCGCAGTAGCAGATCGTCGGCGATGAACAGCTTGGCCACTGACGCCGTGGCGATGATCTGACTGTTGCCGTTGGACACCAGTTGGTGGGTGGCGCGATCGAGGATGGCCACCGCGAGGGTCGCCCCGCTCGCCGCGGCCTGGTCGGTGGCCTGCTGGATGCGCGCCTGCACCCCCGTGAGCCCGCCCACCGCCAGCGTCGGCAGCGCCATCGGCTGGCCGGTCGGCGTGATGGACCGCAGCAGCAGTTCCACCAGCTGCTGCTGGGGCTGCGGCTGCTGCGGCGCCGCGGTCTGGTCGGTCGAATAGCTGAACGCCTTTGCGTGCACCGTCGCCTCGCAACCGGCGACCACCACCAACGCCGCCGCCGCAACGGCGGAAAGCAACGTCAGCGGCCGGGTTCGCATTGCACTCCTTCGGCAAAAGTAGGCGTCTCGAGGCATCCGGGGCGTCCGGGGGACGGTCGTCAAGGGGTTTGGATCCGCGCGGTTCGACCCCAGCTATATGTACCACTTGCAGGCGGTTTACGACGGGCGTGAACCACCACAGTTTCCTGTGATTTTCACTGCATGCGCCCCGTCTGGCACAATTGGCCAGTTGTCTTTCAGCGGTTGTCGGCGGGCCGGGTGTCTACCGCCTGCTGAGGGATACACCCAAGAAGCCCTAACCATCGGCTTGGTGACCGTCGCACGCCTGCGTGCGTGCGGTCAGCGAAGCCGCGACCCCGAGGAAGTGTCTTTCCAATGAACAGGCTGGACTTCGTCGACCAGGCGTCGCTGCGCGACGACATCCCCGCCTTCAACCCGGGCGACACCATCAACGTGCACGTCAAGGTGATCGAGGGCGCCAAAGAGCGCATCCAGGTCTTCAAGGGCGTGGTGATCCGTCGCCAGGGTGGCGGAATTCGCGAGACGTTCACGGTGCGCAAGGAGAGCTACGGTGTCGGCGTCGAGCGGACCTTCCCGGTCCACTCGCCGAACATCGACCATATCGAGGTGGTGACTCGTGGCGACGTTCGTCGCGCCAAGCTCTACTACCTGCGTGAGCTCCGCGGCAAGAAGGCCAAGATCAAGGAAAAGCGCTGACCGCGGACGCGACCCGGCGTCCACAGCCGTACGCCCCGTGCTGGCTACGCTGATCCCGTGACTGACACTGAGGATTCTCCGCCGGAGGACTCACCCTCGGAGCGCCGGCCAGAGGCCGGACAACCGGAGGCGGCCGCGCCGGAGGCCGACACGTCGGGCGAACCCGACCCGGATCCCAAGGCGAAGCGCAGGAAGAAGAAGCCCGAAAAGCGCTCGACTCTGCGGGAACTGACCACTCTCGCGGTCGTCGCGATCGTTCTCTACTACGTGATGCTGACGTTCGTCGCCCGTCCGTATCTGATTCCGTCGGAGTCGATGGAGCCCACACTGCACGGCTGCTCCACCTGTGTCGGCGACCGCATCATGGTCGACAAGCTGACCTACCGGTTCAGTTCGCCCAAGCCCGGCGACGTCATCGTCTTCAAGGGACCGCCGTCCTGGAACGTCGGCTACAAGTCGATCCGCTCGTCCAACACTCTGGTGCGCTGGGTCCAGAACGCGCTGTCGTTCATCGGCTTTGTGCCGCCCGACGAGAACGACCTGGTCAAGCGGGTGATCGCGGT
Source organism: Mycobacterium gordonae (assembly GCF_002101675.1). Lineage (GTDB taxonomy): Bacteria > Actinomycetota > Actinomycetes > Mycobacteriales > Mycobacteriaceae > Mycobacterium > Mycobacterium gordonae. Next base: position 5,314 of record NZ_LQOY01000093.1, read on the forward strand.
CGGCGGGCAGACGGTGGCCTGCCGCGCGGACACCGGCCTGACGGTCAACGGCAAGCCGCTCAAGGAGCCGTACCTGGACCCGTCCACGATGATGGCCGACCCGTCGGTCTACCCGTGCCTGGGCAGCGAGTTCGGGCCGGTCACCGTGCCCCAGGGGCGGCTGTGGGTGATGGGCGACAACCGGACCCACTCGGCAGACTCCCGCGCCCACTGCCCGATGCTGTGCACCGGCGACCCGACGGCGGGCACCGTGCCGGTCGCCAACGTGATCGGCAAGGCCCGGTTCATCGTGTGGCCGCCCAAGCGATGGGGTGGTGTGGGTTCGATTGACCCCCAGCAGGGTCAGTGACCATGGCCACCACCTGGCCCCCGCGGACGGTGATCCGCAAGTCCGCGGGTCTGCGCACGCTGGAATCCGCCCTGTACCGCAATGGCCTGGGCCCGGTCGCCGGGGTCGACGAAGTGGGGCGCGGCGCCTGCGCCGGCCCGCTAGTGGTGGCGGCTTGCGTGCTGGGCCCGGGACGGCTGGAAAGTCTTGCCGCTCTTGACGATTCGAAGAAGCTGACGGAAAAGGCCCGGGAGAAGCTGTTTCCGATCATCCGTCGCTACGCGTTGGCCTACCACGTGGTATTCATCCCGTCGGCCGAGGTGGACCGCCGCGGAGTGCATGTGGCCAACATCGAAGGCATGCGGCGCGCGGTGGCCGGCCTGTCGGTGCGGCCCGGATACGTCCTGAGCGACGGCTTCCGCGTCCCCGGCCTGTCGGTGCCGTCGCTTCCGGTGATCGGCGGCGACGCGGCAGCGGCGTGTATCGCCGCAGCCAGCGTGCTGGCAAAAGTCAGCCGGGACAGGCTGATGGTCGCGATGGAGGCCGAACACCCCGGTTACGGCTTCGCCGACCACAAGGGCTACAGCACGCCGGCGCACAGCCGCGCGCTGGCCCGGCTGGGACCGTGCGCGCAGCACCGCTATTCATTCATCAACGTGCGCCGGGTCGCGACCGGGGGCACAACCGAGTTCGTGGCTGATTGCCCGCCGGGCCCGTCGGGCCCTCCCGCCGATAGCGGCGATTTCCGTTGAGAGAAGATGGGGCAGCAGCTCCGGGAGAAGGACGTCTGAACAGATGAGTGCAGAGGATCTCGAGAAGTACGAAACCGAGATGGAGCTCTCGCTGTACCGCGAATACAAAGACATCGTCGGTCAGTTCAGCTACGTCGTGGAAACCGAGCGCCGCTTCTACCTCGCCAACAGCGTCGAGATGGTGCCGCGCAACGCCGACGGCGAAGTGTATTTCGAGCTGCGGTTGGCCGACGCCTGGGTGTGGGACATGTACCGGCCGGCCCGCTTCGTCAAACAGGTGCGGGTGGTGACGTTCAAAGACGTCAACATCGAAGAGGTCGAGAAGCCCGAACTGCGGTTGCCGGAGTAGCCGGCGCGCTAGGCCCCGTCGTCGGAGTAGTCCGGCAGGTTGCCCCGCGACTCGATGACCCTGCGGGCCACGTCTGCGAGCTTGATGTTCAGGCTCTGCGAGTGGCGGCGCAGCAGGTCGAAGGCGTCGTCCTCGTTCATGTCGTGCAGCATCATCAGCATGCCGACCGCCTTGCCGATCTCGCGGTTGCTCAGCAGTCCGCGGCGCAGGCTGGTGGCGTCCTCGCCGTGTGCGATGGCGTTGATGGCCACGCTGGCGAACGACGCCAGCACCGCGGCCCGGCCGGCGGCCTCGGTGTCGAACTTGTTGGGCGTTTCGCTGAACAGGTTGAGCGCGGCGGCTTTGCGCTTGTCGATCAACAGCCGAAACCCCATGGCGCCGCGGACCGGCGTCTCCTCGACGAGCCGGGCGGCGAAGTGCGGCCACTGGTTCGGCTTGGTCAGGTCCGGTTCGACCTGCGGCGTCTCTTCCTCGATCGCGTCGATGCACGGGCCGTCACCGGAGCGGCGCTCGAGGTCGTCGATGCGGTGGGCGAGCCGCGAGCTGGCGCCCACCGTGACATAGCGGTCGTCGCGCTTGACCAGCAGGCTGGCGTGGTCGCACCCGGGGACCACCAGGGTGGCCGCCACACAGATCGCGGCATACATCTGCGTCGCGTCCGAACCCTGGTAGATGATCTCGGCAAGGGCGGCGAAAACCGTTGCCGGGTCGGCCGTGAGTGCACCGGGTGCTGCACTGGCGGCGTTGGCTTCGTCGGCCACGTCGCTTCCTCCCTTCGGCGCTGCTATGGCCGTAGAGTAGCTGGGCCGCGCGCGACCTCACACGCCGACGGCGCGTTCGAGATCTTTCAGAGACGTCTCCAAGTGACTGAGCATGCGTTGCAGGTGCGGGACGCTGCCTCTGGCGCCGACGAGTCCGAAGTCGAGGTTCTCGGCGTTGTTGGTCACCGTGATGTTCATCGCCTGACCGTCCAAGGTAATCGACAGCGGGTAATTGCCCACCATCTGCGCCCCCCGCCAGTACAGCGGCTCCTTGGATCCGGGCACGTTGGAGATGACGATGTTGAACGGCGGCGGCGCGGTGCGGATGAACCCTGGGATGAGTCCGAGGAACAGTCCGCCCGTCAGGAACGCAGACAATGCCAGTTGCTGCACCTTGGGCAGCTGGTTGAACACCTCTTTCTGCTCACTCATCGACGAACTGATGCCCTGGAGGCGCTTGGCGGCGTCTTCGACGTTCGTGTTCAGATTGCACAGCACGGTGCCCACCGAGTTTCCGCCGCTTTCGGTTTCGCCTTCCTTACGCAGGCTCACCGGCACCATCGCGATCAGCGGCGCGTCGGGCAGCGCGTTCTGTTCGATCAGATACGTACGCAGTGCCCCGGCGGACATGGCCAGCACGACGTCGTTGAACGAGGCGTTCGCCGCATTTTTTACCGCGAAGATCCGTTCCAGTGGCCACGACTGGGCGGCAATGCGCCGTGCGCCGCCGATGCGGACGTTGAACATGGACTTGGGTGCCCGGAAGGGGAAGGTCAGTTGCTGCTCCAGCAACGCGGCTCGCGCGAGGGACAACGTCGACGGCGCCAGGGCGGCGGTCGAACGCACCGTATCGGTCAGGGTGTCCAGCGGCGACGACTTGTGGCCGCTGGCAGGGCGCTGACGCGGTTTGAGTTCCCAGGGCACCCGCACCTCGTCGTCGTCGGGATTGCTGGTGAATGCCCGTTGCATTAACCGCAGCGCGGACACCCCGTCCATCAGCGAATGATGGAACTTCGTGTAAACCGCGTAGCGCCCGTCGTTGAGACCCTCCACCAGATGCGCTTCCCACAGCGGCCGGTGGCGGTCGAGCAGGCTGCCGTGCAGTCGGGAGGCCAGCTCGAGCAGCTCGCGCACCCGGCCCGGGCGCGGCAAAGCCGAGCGCCGGAAGTGGTAGTCGAGCTCGACCTCGCGCTCGTGCGCCCACGCGAGGTTGGTGACCGGCCCGAAAAACGCGGGGTGTTTGCGGAAGGTGGGCTGGACGTCTGTGCAATTGAGCATCGACTCGTAGGCTTCGGTCACGAAGTCCTCGTCGGCGCCCTCTGGTGGTTTGAAGAGTTGCAGAGCGCCGACATGCATCGGGTGCTCGCGGGATTCGCCCACCAGGAACATGGAATCCGCCGGTGCTATCAGCTGCATGGTGCCTCTTTCGCCGTGCCGCCCGATGTGAACGCGCTATGAATAACCATCTCCCGCGGTTCGCACACATCTGTGAGCTACGACTTTCTGCGTTTGGCACCTGCCGGCGGCGGGAAGCCGCGTTCAAATGGGACTCACTGTCGCCGTGACCGGTCCGACCGGAGAGATCGGCATCTCAGCCGTTACGGCCTTGGAGCGCGAGCCAGGGGTAGGCAAAGTTATCGGGATGGCGCGCCGGCCGTTCGATCCACGGTCGCGGGGCTGGACGAAAACGACTTATATGCAAGGCGACATCCTGGACCGCGAGGCGGTAGACGCCCTGGTCGCCGAGGCCGACGTCGTGGTGCACCTTGCGTTCATCATCATGGGCTCCCGCGAGGAAAGCGAACGGGTCAACCTGCAGGGCACCCGCAACGTTTTCGAGGCGGCGGTCGCCGCGCAGAAGGCTTCGGGCAAGCCGCGTCGCCTCGTTTACACCTCCTCGGTGGCCGCCTACGGCTATTACAAGGACAACCCGGTACCGCTGACCGAAGATGTTCCGACGCGCGGTTGCGCCGAGCACTACTACTCGGCGCAGAAGTCGGCGTGTGAGGCCGTGCTCGCCGAAGTCACCGCGGACTCGCCGCTGGAGGTCTTCGTGCTGCGGCCCTGCATCGTCACAGGCCCCGAGGCGCCTGCGCTGGCCGACGCGATGCCGTGGAACCAGTTGCCCGCCCCGTTGCGAGGCTTGTCGAAGGTGCTGCAGAAGCTCAAGCCGGTGGTCCCGGACCCGGGAGTGCCGCTGCAACTGGTCCACCACGACGACGTTGCCGCGGCGATAGCGCTGGCGGCGGTGGCCCCCGCCCCGCCGGGGGCCTACAACATTGCCGGCGACGGTGTGGTGACGATCAGCGACGTCGCCCGGGCCTTGGGTGGCCGACCGGTCCGGGTACCGGCGGCCGCGGCCACCGCAGCCTCGGCGGCGATTTCCCGTCTCCCGTTCGTCCCGTCACTGTTGGAGTGGCTGCACGTGGCGCGGGCATCGGTCGTCATGGACACCACCCGCGCCCAGCGCGACCTTGGTTGGCACCCGACCCACACGTCGGCGGAGGCGCTGGAGTCGTTGGCGTCGGCGGTGTGACCCAGTCGAGGTACGTCTCAAGGTACGTTGAGGCCGTGACAGCCCAGAGGGCGGTGTCGGCCGGGAAGACTCAGTGGGGCACGTAACCGCGCGCCGGCGGGTCACGCACCTGGCCGGCGAACAGGTGAGTGCCCGGCAGGAGACGCTGGCCGTCGAAGAGCCGCTGGAGATCCGGCTCAATGGCGCCCCGATCACCGTCACCATGCGTACACCCGGCTCGGATTTCGAACTGGCGCAGGGGTTTCTGCTCACCGAGGGGATCATCGCGCGACGCGAAGACGTGCAGGCGATCCGCTACTGCGACGGCCGCGGCGATGACGGCGCCAACAGCTACAACGTGCTGGACGTGACGCTGGCGCCGGGCGTCGAGGTACCGGATCTCGACGTCACGCGCAACTTCTACACCACCTCGTCGTGCGGAGTCTGCGGCAAAGCTTCGCTGGACGCCGTCCGGGTGATCAGCCGGCATGCGCCCGGAGACGACCCGGTCACCGTGGCCGCTGCGGCGTTGCGGGCCATGCCGGACCGGCTTCGGGATGCCCAGAAAGTATTCGCCGCCACGGGCGGGCTGCACGCCGCGGCCCTGTTCGAGGCGGACGGCACCATGCTCGCCGTGCGGGAGGACATCGGCCGGCACAACGCGGTCGACAAGGTCATCGGCCGGGCCCTGGAGCGCGGACGGGTGCCGTTGTCTGGGGCGGTGTTGCTGGTCAGCGGGCGCGCGTCGTTCGAGTTGACTCAGAAGGCGCTGATGGCCGGCGTTCCGGTGCTGGCCGCCGTGTCCGCGCCGTCGTCGCTGGCCGTTTCGCTGGCCGAGGAGTCCGGCATCACCCTGGTCGCGTTCCTGCGGGAGGATTCGATGAACGTCTACAGCAGGGCCGACCGGGTTAGGTAGCGCCGGCTGAGGGTAGCCGGTGCTATTCACACGAGGTGAGGAGACGGCCATGCTGCACGAACTGGTTACCGCCGCACAGAGCAACCCCGAAGCAGCGGGCTTCATCCTGCGCGGCATCAAGGGCATCTTCGTCGCGATCGGCAGCGTCATCGCCGCCGTCATCTGTGCCGTGGTCGCGTCCATGAAGGGGCGCAGCGCCCTCTTCTGGGGGATCCTCGGCCTATTCTTCAGCATCTTCACGCTGATCGTCGTGATCGTGATTCCCAGCAAGAAGACCTGACTTTTCCTGGACGGCGCATCCGGCGCGGCCACGACCCGCCGGGGCGGCCGGGGTCACCGCTTCCATGGATGACCCGAGGGCCGAGACGTATTCGTCAGGACAAGTACGTCAGGATCGCCGACTGATCGTCGGCGGGTGACCTCGGACGGCAAATCTGTGGATAGAACGGCAATTGGGGATAACGGCCCGGTCGTTCGGTGTTGGGGTCGCCCTGCACGCCGTCGATGTCGCCGCCCCGGTGCACCTTGTGGGCATGACGACCCACGAAGCTATGACGCGAGCCCAGCTCGGAGCATGGGGTGAACAGTTGGCCGTGGACCATCTGACCGGCCTTGGGCTGGCGATCCTCGGCCGCAACTGGCGCTGCCGATACGGCGAACTCGACGTGATCGCCTGTGACAAGGCCGGCCGCACAGTGGTTTTCGTCGAGGTCAAGACCCGCAGCGGTGACGGTTACGGCGGTTTGGCCCAGGCGGTGAACGGGGCGAAGGTGCGCAGGTTGCGTCGCCTGGCCGGGCTGTGGCTGGCCGGCCAGGATGAGCGTTGGGCGGTGATCCGCATCGACGTGATCGGAGTGCGGACCGGCCGGCGCCCGGTCCCGGAGCTCACCCACCTGCAAGGCATCGGCTGATGGCACTCGGACACGCGTTCTCCGTCGCGGTGCGGGGCCTGGACGGCGAAATCGTGGAGATCGAAGCCGACATCGCCTCGGGGCTGCCGGGCGTGCACCTCGTGGGCCTGCCCGATGCGGCGTTGCAAGAGTCGCGCGACCGGGTGAGGGCCGCCGTCACCAACTGCGGCAACGACTGGCCACAGGCACGACTGACGCTGGCCCTGTCACCGGCCACGCTGCCGAAGATGGGCTCGGTCTACGACATCGCGCTGGCGGCGGCTGTGCTGTCCGCACAACGGAAAAAGCCGTGGGACCGGCTGGAGAAGACGGTGTTGCTGGGGGAGTTGGCGCTGGACGGCCGGGTCCGCGCGGTGCGCGGGGTATTGCCCGCGGTTCTGGCCGCCAAACGCGATGGCTGGCCGGCGGTGGTCGTCCCGGCCGACAACCTGGCTGAGGCCAGCCTGATCGACGGCATCGAGGTATGGGGTGTGCGTACGCTGCGGCAGTTGCAGGGCTGGCTGTGCGGGTCGGCCGACCTGCAGCGGCGAATGACCCCATCGGACCCCGTCGACGAGCCGCCGGTGGATCTCGCCGACGTGGTGGGGCAGTCGCAGGCCCGGTTCGCCGTCGAGGTGGCCGCCGCAGGCGCCCATCACCTGATGTTGACCGGTCCGCCCGGCGTGGGCAAAACGATGCTGGCGCAGCGCCTTCCGGGACTGTTGCCGCCGTTGTCGGACAGCGAGTCGCTGGAAGTGACCGCCATTCACTCGGTCGCGGGGTTGTTGTCGGCCGACACACCGCTGTTGACGAGGCCGCCGTTTGTGGCACCGCATCACAGCTCCACCGTCGCGGCACTCGTCGGCGGGGGTTCCGGAATGGCCCGTCCGGGTGCGGTCAGCCGCGCACACCGCGGCGTCTTGTTCCTCGACGAGTGCGCGGAAATCAGCGTCAACGTTTTGGAGGCACTGCGAACACCGTTGGAAGACGGCGAGATTCGGCTTGCTCGCCGCGACGGAGTCGCGTGCTACCCGGCGCGATTCCAGCTGATTCTGGCCGCCAATCCGTGCCCCTGCGCGCCCGCGGACCCGCAGGACTGCATCTGCGCGGGCGCGGTCAAGCGCCGCTATCTGGGCAAGCTCTCGGGGCCGCTGCTGGACCGGGTCGACCTGCGGGTGCAGATGAACCCGGTGCGGGCGGGGGCCTTCACGGCCGCGGCCGGGGAATCCACCGAGCAGGTGCGTAAGCGGGTGACGGCCGCAAGGGAAGCTGCCGCCGAAAGGTGGCGCCCGCACGGGTTCTGCACCAATGCCGAAGTCAGCGGGCCGCTGCTGCGGCACGCGTTCCGCCCCAGCAGCGCCGCGATGCAGCCGCTGCGCAAGGCGGTGGACGACGGAGTGCTCAGCATCCGGGGCGTGGACCGCACCTTGCGGGTCGCGTGGAGCCTGAGCGACCTGGCCGGCCGTACCTCGCCCGGGCTGTCCGAAGTCGCCACGGCACTGAGCTTTCGACAGGCGGGGGCGCGGCGATGAACGACGCCTCCACCATGCGCGCCTGGGCATACCTGTCGCGGGTGGCCGAACCGCCCTGCGCGGAGCTGGCCGCCCTGGTGCATCGCGTCGGGCCACAGGAGGCGGCCGAACGGGTCCGGCGCGGCCAGGTCGACGACGAACTGTTGCGGCTCACCGCGGCCCGACGCGACATCGACCAGGCCGCAACGGATCTCGACGTGATTCGGCGGCGTGGTGGCCGACTGGTGACCCCCGATGACGACGAGTGGCCGGTGCTCGCGTTCGCCGCGTTCGACGGGGCCCGGCCCAAGAACACGAAGCCGATGGTGTTGTGGGCCGCAGGGCCCGCGCGCCTCGACGAGGTGGCCCAGCGCGCGGCCGCGCTCGTCGGTACCCGCGCCGCCACCGCATACGGCGAACATGTGACCGCCGAACTGGCCGGCGGTCTGGCACAGCATGACGTCGCGGTCGTCTCCGGTGGCGCCTACGGCATCGACGGGGCGGCACACCGCGCCGCGCTGGCCGTCGACGGCGTCACCGTCGCCGTCCTGGCCGGGGGGCTCGATATTCCCTACCCGGCCGGTCATTCCGCGCTGCTGCACCGAATCGGCCAGCACGGCCTGGTGTGCACCGAATACCCGCCGGGTGTCCGCCCGGCCCGGTTCCGTTTCCTGACCCGCAATCGTCTGGTGGCCGCGCTGTCCGGTGCGGCGGTCGTCGTGGAGGCCGGCCTGCGCAGCGGAGCCGCCAACACCGCGGCCTGGGCGCGATCGCTGGGCCGGGTGGTCGCCGCCGTGCCCGGGCCGGTGACGTCGTCGGCGTCGGCGGGCTGTCATGTGCTGCTGCGCAACGGCGCGCACCTGGTCACCCGCTGCGAGGACATCGTCGAGTTGGTCGGCCGCGTCGGCGAACTGGCGCCGGAGGAACCGCGGCCCACGACGCCCCTGGACGGCCTGGGGGAGACCGAGCGGCAGGTCTACGAAGCGCTACCCGGTCGCGGCACGGCCACCGTCGATCAGATCGCCGTCAGCGCCGGCCTGGCCCCGGCACACGTGCTGGGGCCGCTCGCTTTGCTGGAACTGACCGGTCTGGCCGAATGTCGCGACGGGTGCTGGCGGATTGTTCGTAAACGGCGCGGCCAGGCTCGGCTCGTATAGTCGACGGGGGGTCAGATCGCGGACAGGAGGATAAGTGGCAGGCCGGCCTGTGCAGGCTTTCGACGTGGTCAGCACCGAGCAGCTGACGCCGCACATGGTGCGGTTGGTGCTCGGCAGTCACGACTTCGACGCGTTCGTGCCGAGCAAGTTCACCGATTCCTACGTCAAGTTGGTGTTCGTCGCCGAGGGCATCGACGTGGCCGCGCTACCGCAACCGTTGACGCTGGACAGCTTCGCCGAGCTGCCGCCGGAGAAGCGCCCGCCGGTGCGCACCATCACCGTTCGCCGCGTCGACGAGGACGCCGGGCAGATCACCGTGGATATCGCCGTGCACGGCGAGCACGGGGTTGCGGGTCAGTGGGCCGCCAGCGCGCAGCCGGGCCAGCCGATCTACCTGATGGGTCCCAGCGGCGCCTACGCCCCCGACCCCGCCGCCGACTGGCACTTGTTCGCCGGCGACGAGGCAGCGCTGCCGGCCATCGGCGCCGCCCTGGAAGCCTTGCCCGACACGGCGGTCGGCATGGCTTTCATCGAGGTCGCCGGTCCCGACGACGAGATTCCGCTGACCGCACCCGAGGGCGTGGCGATCAACTGGGTGTACCGGGGCGGGCGCGCGGATCTGGTGCCCGAGGATCGCGCCGGTGACCACGCGCCGCTGATCGAAGCGGTCACCACGGCGCACTGGCTGCCCGGCCAGGTGCAGGTCTTCATCCACGGCGAGGCGCAGGCCGTCATGCACAACCTGCGGCCCTACATCCGCAAAGAGCGCGGGGTCGAGGCTCAGTGGGCCGCGTCGATTTCCGGCTACTGGCGGCGCGGGCGCACCGAAGAGACGTTCCGGCAGTGGAAGAAGGAACTGGCCGAGGCAGAGTCGTCGGAGCAGTGACTCTCGCGGCTGCCGCGGCTGGCATTCTCTAAGTCATGGCATTCGGCGACTATCAGCTCGAAATCTATTTCCAGGGTCTTGCCGGGACAGCACCGTCGCTTCCGATGGCGTTCGCCGAGCTGGAGGCCAGGGCGGAAATGGCGATGCCGCCCTCGGTCTGGTCCTACGTGGCCGGCGGAGCCGGCGACGAGCGCACGCAGCGCGCCAACCGCGAAGCGTTCGACCGGTGGGGCCTGGTGCCGCGCATGTTCGTCGGCGCCGCCGAACGCGACCTGTCGGTGCAGATGTTCGGCCTGACTTTGCCTTCCCCGCTGTTCATGGCGCCCATCGGGGTGATCGGCTTGTGCGCCCAGGACGGCCACGGCGACCTCGCAACCGCTCGCGCGGCGGCCCGCACTGGCGTCCCCATGGTCGTCTCCACCCTGACCGCCGATCCGATGGAAGACGTCGCCGCGCTGTTCGGCGACACCCCCGGCTTCTTCCAGCTCTACACACCCAAGGACCGCGACCTGGCAGCAAGCCTGGTGCAGCGCGCCGAAGCCGCCGGCTATAAGGCCATCATCGTCACCCTGGACACCTGGATTCCCGGCTGGCGACCGCGTGACCTGACCACGGCGAACTTCCCGCAACTCCGCGGGCTGTGCCTGAGCAACTACACCAGCGACCCGGTCTTCCGCGCCGGGCTGCAACGGCCGCCCGAAGAAGACCCGCAGGGCACCGTGCTGCGCTGGGCATCGCTGTTCGGCAATCCGCTGACCTGGGACGACTTGAGCTGGCTGCGGTCGCTGACCGATCTGCCATTGATCGTCAAGGGCATCTGCCATCCCGACGACGCGCGGCGCGCCATCGACGGCGGCGTGGACGGCATCTACTGCTCGACCCACGGCGGCCGGCAGGCCAACGGCGGGTTGCCGGCGCTGGACTGCCTGCCCGGTGTCGTCGAGGCCGCCGGCGGGCGACCCGTGCTCTTCGACTCGGGCATCCGCAGCGGCGCCGACGTCGTCAAGGCGCTGGCGATGGGGGCCACCGCGGTGGGCGTGGGCCGCCCCTACGCCTACGGAATGGCCCTGGGCGGGGTCGACGGCGTCGTCCACGTGCTGCGCATGCTGCTCGCCGAAGCGGACCTGACCATGGCTGTCGACGGCTATCCGACGCTCAAAGATCTCACCCCGGATACGCTGCGGCGCGTCATCTGACCAACCGGGCCGCGTCTGTCAGCGTGAAGGGGTGCAGGCGGTCCTCGAGGAATTCGACGAATACCTGAAGCTGCAGTGCGGCCGCTCCGCGCACACCCGCCGCGCCTACCTGGGCGATCTGCGGTCGCTGTTCGATTTTCTGGCCGCACGCGGAGCGCAGCTGCAACAGCTCAGCCTGCCGCTGCTGCGGTCGTGGCTGGCCGGCGCCGCCGGTGCCGGCGCGGCTCGCACGACGCTGGCCCGGCGCACCTCCTCGGTCAAGGCCTTCACCGCCTGGGCGGTCCGCCAGGGCTTGCTCGCCACCGACCCCGCCGCCCGCCTGCAGGTGCCCAAAGCCCACCGAACTCTGCCCTCGGTGCTACGCCAGGACCAGGCGCTGGCGGCCATGACGGCCGCGAAATCCGGTGCCGAACAGGGTGATCCACTGGCCCTGCGGGACCGTCTGATCGTCGAACTGCTCTACGCCACCGGGATCCGGGTCAGCGAGCTGTGCGGCCTGGACCTCGATGACGTCGACACCACCCACCGGCTGGTGCGGGTGCTCGGCAAGGGCAACAAGCAGCGCACCGCGCCTTTCGGGCTACCCGCGGCCGAAGCGCTGCGGTCCTGGCTGTCCGACGGGCGTCCGGCGCTGGCCACCGCCGAATCCGGGCCTGCCCTCCTGCTGGGGGCGCGCGGGCGCCGGCTTGACGTGCGCCAGGCGCGCACGGTGGTGCACCAGACCGTCGCGGCGGTGGACGGTGCCCCCGACATGGGCCCGCACGGGTTGCGACACAGCGCGGCCACCCATCTGCTCGAAGGTGGCGCGGACCTGCGGGTGGTCCAGGAGTTGCTCGGCCATTCCAGCCTGGCCACCACGCAGCTCTACACCCACGTCGCGGTCGCCCGGTTGCGCGCGGTGCATGACCAGGCACATCCGCGGGCCTGACCCCCTGCGGGAGAGTTGCTTGCGTCATCTGGTGTGCGCTCAGGGCTTTGACTGTGTGGCCACGGCTGTCGTGCACGGGTGTGGGCCGCCGTAGGTTCACAGTTAAATGCGTCAGTGCACAGTCAGCCACGGCTAGCCCCCCAGCGGCTTGAGCCGCACCGGCGTCGACGCCAGCAGGCCCAGCGGGTCGAGATAATCGGCGCGCGAAGCCGGACCCCACATCGCGCCCCAGTGCAGGCATGCCGCGGCCGGACAGCCGGGGTGGCCGGGCAGCAATTCGCCGATCACCGCGCCGGAGGTCACCGTCTGACCGGCCCGCACCCGCGCGCGGACCGGCTCATAGCTGGTGTGCAGGCCGCCGGAGTGAGCCAGCGACACCACCGGCCGGCCCGCCAGCAGTCCGGCGAACACCACCGTCGCATCGCCGGCGGCATACACCGGCCGGCCCGGGTCACCGGCCAGGTCCACGCCACGGTGGCCGGGCTGCCAGTCGGGTGTCGGCGCGTCGAAGCCCCGCACCATCGCCGGCGGCGGCCGCAGCGGCCACTGCAGCCGCCCACCGGCGGCATCGGCCGGGGGAGCGTTGAGCAGCACCCAACACACGGCCAGGATCAGAAGCAGCCATCGCACCCACGTAGTGCACTGCCGACACACGGCGCCCGGCCAGTCGCCCGGTTCGGCGCTGTGGACGCTGGGGGCCGCGTGTGGGCAGCGGGAAAATGCACCCGCCGCCGCGGTGTAAACTCCTCTACGCAGCTCGTCAAAGCGGGCTGACTTCGCGCGCCTGCACCGCGGCCCAGTACCAGGGGGACCCGCACCAGCATGCCGAGCGGTCCTGTTGCCCGGTCTAGTACCGGACACGGGTTCGGCATCGCGGCAGACGCCAGGGCCCGGTTTCAACCGATTCCGGGCGACAACCGACACTGAAAGCTGGGCTTAGCCATGGCTGTTGTGACCATGAAACAGCTGCTTGACAGCGGCACCCACTTCGGGCACCAGACCCGTCGCTGGAATCCCAAGATGAAGCGGTTCATCTTCACCGACCGCAACGGCATCTACATCATCGACCTGCAGCAGACGCTGACCTACATCGACAAGGCGTACGAGTTCGTCAAAGAGACCGTCGCCCACGGTGGCAGCGTCATGTTCGTCGGCACCAAGAAGCAGGCACAGGAGTCCGTCGCGGCCGAGGCGACCCGCGTCGGCATGCCATATGTGAACCAGCGTTGGCTGGGCGGCATGCTCACCAACTTCTCGACCGTGCACAAGCGCCTGCAGCGCCTCAAGGAGCTCGAGGCGATGGAGCAGACCGGTGGCTTCGAGGGTCGCACCAAGAAGGAAATCCTGATGCTGACCCGCGAGAAGAACAAGCTCGAGCGCAGCCTCGGTGGTATCCGCGACATGGCCAAGGTGCCGTCGGCGATCTGGGTCGTCGACACCAACAAGGAGCACATCGCCGTCGGCGAGGCCCGGAAGCTGGGCATCCCGGTGATCGCGATCCTGGACACCAACTGCGACCCCGACGAGGTCGACTACCCGATCCCGGGCAACGACGACGCGATCCGGTCGGCAGCGCTGCTCACCAAGGTGATCGCCTCCGCGGTCGCCGAGGGTTTGCAGGCCCGCGCCGGCGTGGGCCGCGGCGACGGCAAGCCGGAGGCCGAAGCGGCCGAGCCGCTGCCCGAGTGGGAGCAGGAACTGCTCGCCGGTGCCGCCGCGACCGCCGGCTCCACCGAAGCCCCGAGCGGGGCAACCGAATCAACAACAGACGCAACCTAGGAAAGGCTGAGCATTGGCGAACTTCACCGCTGCCGACGTCAAGCGACTTCGGGAGCTGACCGGTGCTGGAATGCTCGACTGCAAGAACGCTCTGGCCGACTCGGACGGAGACTTCGACAAGGCGGTCGAGGCGCTGCGCATCAAGGGCGCCAAGGACGTCGGCAAGCGTGCTGAGCGCGCGACGGCCGAAGGTCTGGTCGCCGCCAAGCAGGGCGCGTTGATCGAGCTGAACTCCGAGACCGACTTCGTGGCCAAGAACGCGGAGTTCCAGGCGCTGGCCGACCAGGTCGTCGACGCCGCACTGGAGGCCAAGGCCACCGACGTCGACAGTCTCAAAGCCGCCAGCATCGGCGACAAGACCGTCGAGCAGGCCATCGCGGAGTTGTCGGCCAAGATCGGCGAGAAGCTGGAGCTGCGCCGCGTGCAGTACTTCGACGGCAACGTCGAGACCTACCTGCACAAGCGCGCGGCGGACCTGCCGCCGGCCGTCGGGGTGCTCGTCGAGTTCGAAGGCGAAGACAACGACGCCGCCCACTCGGTCGCGCTGCAGATCGCCGCGCTCAAGGCGCGCTACCTGTCGCGCGACGACGTCCCCGAGGACGTGGTGGCCAGCGAGCGCCGCATCGCCGAGGAGACGGCCAAGGCCGAGGGCAAGCCGGAGCAGGCGCTGCCCAAGATCGTCGAGGGCCGCCTCAACGGCTTCTTCAAGGACTCGGTGCTGCTCGAGCAGCCGTCGGTGTCCGACAGCAAGAAGTCGGTGAAGGCGCTCCTGGACGAGGCCGGTGTCACCGTGACGCGCTTCGTGCGCTTCGAGGTGGGGCAGGCCTAGCCCGGCACATGGCCCGCGTACACGCTTTCGGCGACGACGCCCTCGGCGACCTGGACGCGGTCGCCCTAGCCGACGCGATCAGATCCGGCCGCGTGGACCGGGGCGAAGTGGTCGAGGCTGCCATCGCGCGCGCCGAAGCCGTCAACTCCGAGCTGAACGGCCTGGCCTACCAAGCCTTCGACGAGGCCAGGGAAGCCACCGGGCGTGCCGGAGCAGGTTTCTTCGCTGGCGTCCCGACGCTGATCAAGGACAACATCGACGTCGCCGGACAGCCGACGATGAGCGGCACCGACGCGTGGGACCCCCGCCCGGCGGGTGCTGACAGCGCCGTCACCAGGGTGGTGCTCGACACCGGATTGATCTCCCTGGGCAAAACCCGGTTGTCGGAGTTCGGGTTCAGCGCGGCCGCCGAACATCCCCGACTGGGGCCGGTTCGCAACCCGTGGAACACCGGCCACACCGCCGGCGCCTCGTCATCGGGATCGGGAGCCTTCGTCGCCGCGGGCGTCGTGCCCATCGCGCACGCCAACGACGGCGGCGGGTCCATCCGGATCCCGGCGGCGTGCAACGGGCTGGTCGGACTCAAGCCGTCACGGGGGCGGCTGCCCTTGGACCCGCAGTATCGACGGTTGCCGGTAGGGATCGTCGCCAACGGCGTGCTGACCCGCTCGGTGCGCGACACCGCTGCCTTCTACCGCGAGGCCGAGCGGTTGTGGCGCAATCCCAAACTGCCGCCGATCGGTGACGTCACGGGTCCGGGCCGGCCCCGGCTGAAGGTTGCCGTGTTGACCAGCTCGGTCCTGCGGGAGGCAAGCCCCGAGGTCAAAGACCTGACGCTGACGTCGGCCGCGCTGCTCGAGGAGCTGGGACACCACGTCGAACACGTGGACAACGACTGGGTGCCGGCCAGTTTCGTCGACGACTTCATTTTGTACTGGGGTTTTCTGGCCTTCGCCCAGGTCGGCACCGGCCCACGCCAGTTCGGCGACAGCTTCGACCGCACCAAGCTGGACAACTTGACGTTGGGGCTGGCCCGCCACACCCGGCGCAATATCCACCGGCTTCCGCTGGCCATCGCGCGGCTGCGCGGGCTGAGACGTCGTAGCGCCCGTATCTTCGGCCGCTACGACGTCCTGCTGACCCCGACGCTGGCCGACCCGCCGCCGTCGGTCGGCTACCTGGCGCCCACGGACTACAACCAGGTGATCGACCGGCTGACCAACTGGGTGGCGTTCACCCCGCTGCAGAACGTCACCGGCGAACCCGCGATCTCGCTGCCGCTGGCCCAGTCCGCCGATGGTCTGCCGGTGGGAATGATGCTGACGGCCGACACCGGACGCGAAGCCTTACTGCTGCAAGTGGCCTACGAACTCGAAGAGGCCCGGCCGTGGACCCCGATTCACCGCTAGCTCAGTCGGAGCCGAGCTGCTCTAGCATGCTCTTGAACTCGCGCTGCTGACTTGCGGTCAACCTGTCCAGGATGCGCGCGTCGGCGGAGCGCACCACCTCCTCGGCCCGCTGCAGCAACTGCTCGCCCGGGCCGGTCAGCGACGCCGGCAGGGACCGGCCGGAGGACACCGATGCCGGCCGGGCTACCGCGCCGAGGTCTTCGAGCTTGCGCAGCACGGTGTTCATGGCCTGAGGCGTGACACTTGCATGCCGGGCCAGTTCGGCACTCGACAGGCCCGGCGTCATGGCCAGAATTCGGAGGCACACGAATTCAGGCAGCGTCAGCCCCAGCGGGCTCAACGCCGCGGACACCTCGGGCCGCAGCACGGCCGTCACCCGATACAGCAGATACCCCAGCGGCGCGTCCGAACTCATATCAGGGATGTTGACACACTTGGTGGACCAGCCCGACAGCCGGGCAACAATTCCTACTATTTCGCGAATATCGAAAACGCACGGCGAATTCAACGACCGAGAAATGCGGTGACTGGTGTTACGCAAGTGGGATTTGTACCAAGTGTGGCCCAAATCAAATTCGCGTTCGTTTGTGCAGCTAGACGGTCCGCATCAGGCGTTTTTCGGGCCACCGGTGTTTGAGCGTCCGTGGCACCGGCAATGCGACCGGGGTGCGGTTGAGTGCCCGACGATGGGCGCGCGCCGCTTCGAACGACACCAACGAGAGGATTGAGCGTGAAGTTCACCACCACCACTGCTAAAACTGCAATCGCTGCCGCGGGAATAGCGGCGGTAAGCCTGTTCGGTGCGGCGGCCGCTTCGGCCACGCCCGGCGTGTCCGAGGGACTCGGCACCCCGCAGACGCTGGTCGACGGTCCGCTGGTCACTGACTACACCGTCAGCAACCTGCAGCCCGCCAATGTGACCATCCCCGGTTACACCCCGAAGGGTCAGCTGTGGCAGGCCGACATCAACGCCCGGGCTAACAGCGGCGTGGTGACGCCCATCGTGTCCAACTTCAACGCCCGCGCCGGTGAGCAGAACTACCGGGTGATCACTGTTCCGGCCACCCCGCAGGGCCTGAGCCCGGCGCCCATCGTCCAGGGCGGCACTTCGACCGGCAAGGTCTACTTCGACGTGACCGGCCCGGCCCCGACCGAGGTCGTCTACAACGACGGCATGCAGGACGTGCTGGTGTGGGACACCAACCCGGCGGGCGCCCCGGCTCCGAACTCGATCCCGGGTCAGCAGCCGAACACTGCGCCCGGCCAGCCGAACACCGTGCCCGGCCAGCCGAACACCGGCCAGCCGAACCCGGGCCAGCAGAACCCCGGCCAGCCCGGCATGTCGCCCAACGCGCCGGTTCAGCAGAGCTAACACAGCACCCATCTCCTCCCCGCGCCACGGCCATGGCGCGGGGAGGTTGCTGTTTCCAGGAGCGCAATGCGGTCCCCATGTGAGTCGTCTGTGCGCGATCTGGGTATGCGCACGCTATGACCCACACCACTGACCACCGCCCCAGTGAAGTTGTCGACCAGGCGCAGCGATTCGCCGACGATGCCCGCGCGGCGATGCAGAAGAAGCGCGAGAAGCAGGACGGCGGAGT
The DNA here is from genome assembly GCF_002101675.1 of Mycobacterium gordonae. Taxonomy (GTDB): domain Bacteria; phylum Actinomycetota; class Actinomycetes; order Mycobacteriales; family Mycobacteriaceae; genus Mycobacterium; species Mycobacterium gordonae. Next base: position 23,121 of record NZ_LQOY01000093.1, read on the forward strand.
GAGCGGATGGGTGGCAGGGCGCGCCGGTGAGTGGGACCTCGAGGGCCAGGACGAGGCCACCATGCACCGGCAGAAGTTCTTCTGGAACGCGTTGGTGGATTACTGGTTTCGCATGGAGATCGACGGCTGGGAGAACATCGGCCCGGCGCCGGTGCTGTTGATCGGGATTCACTCGGGGGCGCCGTTCGTGTGGGACGCATGGACCGTCGGCCTGCAGTGGTGGCGACGGTTCGGCCCGGAACGCCCGTTGCACGGCACCGCGCACGACGCACTGATGGCCATCCCGGGCATCGGCCGCTACTTCCGGGCGATGGGCGTGTTGCCCGCGGCGCCGGACGCCATCGCGACGGCTCTGGCCGAGGGGCGCGATGTGGCTTTGTGGCCCGGGGGAGAGGTAGACTCGCTGCGGCCGTGGATCGAGCGCGACCGCGCTATCCTGGCCGGCCGCAAGGGTTTTGTGAAGATGGCGATCCGCGCGGGGGTGCCTATCGTGCCGATCGCCACCGTCGGCGGGGCCGACGCCATGCCGGTGCTGATCCGCGGCGATCGGCTGTCGCGAATGTTGCGGCTGGACAAGCTGCTTCGGCTCAAAGTCTTTCCGGTGGCGATCTCGTTGCCCTGGGGTATCGCGCCGGCCGCCCTTCCGCAGTTTCCGCTGCCGGCCAAGATCAGGACCCGGTTCATGCCGCCGGTCGACATCGACCACGACCCCGAACGCGCCGAGGACGAGGACTACGTCGACGCCAAGTACCGCGAGGTCCAGGACAGCATCCAGCGTGGCATGGACGCGCTGGCCCGCAAACGTGCCTTGCCGGTGTTCGGCTGACGAGCTTTTATTGGGCGACCGAGTCCCGGTCGAACTCTGTCCACGCCGGGTTCAGCACCGGCTCGCCGACGACCCACCGCGGCTGCGGTGGTGACACGGCCATGTAGCCCACGCCCCGGACGGTGTCGACCATCGACTCGTGCGCGGTGCCGAGTTTGGCGCGCAGCCGCCGCACGTGCACATCGACAGTGCGGACCCTGCCGTTGCTTTCATAACCCCACACCTCGTGCATCAGGCGCGTTCGGCTGAACGCCCGACCCGCGTGCTGCACAAGGAAATTCAGCAATTTGAACTCGGTCAGGGTGAGGCCCAGATCCCTGCCGTTCAGCGACACCGTGTAGCTGGCCGGGTGCAGGGTCAGGTCACCGAACTGCAGTGTGCCGCCGACGGCCTTGCGCCGGCGGGTGATGGCCAAGCGCAACCGGGCCTGCAACTCCGCGGCCCCGGCCGCGGCCAGCAGCACGTCGTCGAAGTTCCAGTCGACGTCCACTTCCACGAAGTCGGCCGGCGCCACCACGGCGACGACGGCCAGTGCCGGTCTGTTGGCCGTCAGATGCCGGCAAGCCGTGCGGGCGGCCACCAGGTCGGCACGGGCATCGATGATCGCGACATCCGCGCCATCGGTCAGGCTGACCTCGCCCTCGCCCAGGGGCGCGACGCGGACGGTCAGGGCGAACGTGTCCAGGGTGGGCAGCGCGGACGGAAAGTCGGAGTGATTGGTAAGCAGCAGAACGTCCAACCGCTATCTCCCAACCTCAGGTGGTGCCCAGAGTCCCACCGAACTTTCCCCCGACGCCCGATTCGATCGTCACCTCCGCTGGAGATGGCACCCCGACGAAAAGCCGAATACCCCGTTCAGCGTGCGATTATTCCATTTTTGTTACCGCTGGTATCGCAAAACGGCCAGTTCCGCGCCAAAGTTCGATGGACCCGGTCCGTATGCACAGACCGGGCCCATCCTCGAGACAAGTTCTACTGGTTGGACTTCTGGCGCTCCTCGGCCGCCCCGGCGGCGCCGCGGGCAGCCTCTGCCTGCGCTTCCTTCTTCGCCGCGTCGCGCTGAGCTTCCGCCTTGTCCTGCTGCGCCTCACCCTCGTTGACCAGGTCACCACGACCGGTCACGGTCCCGACGGCCTCCTTGGCCTTGCCCTTGACGTCCTCGACGATTCCTTTGACCGCTTCAGCCGGGCCCGAGTTGTTGTCCGCCATTGTGTTCCTCTCATTGACCGTCGCCGCAGCAACGGATTGGCCTACAGAGTCGAGTTCGCCGATCGAAGAGACGACCGGCCTGCTTCATGGCGATGCGGGTCCTTCTTCTCAAGACCTCGTCTCATCACCGCGTGCTGCGAATTCCCGAACCGCCGGACGGTCAAACATGCGGGGTGGTTTGGGCACCCCGCCCACGCCAAAGCGAGCCGATGAGGCAGGATGAGAGGCGCCGTTCCGGGGTGGTGACCGGGATGGCACTCTCATGCGAGGAGACTGATGACGGAGTCCAGGGAGCCCCAAGCCGCCGGCGCGGCAGCCCCGAGGACCAGCGCCAACGGCTCGTCGTCGACCTACTCCCGCGTGCTGCTCAAGCTCGGCGGCGAGATGTTCGGTGGAGGGCAGGTCGGGCTGGATCCCGACGTCGTCGCGCTGGTGGCCCGGCAGATCGCCGAAGTGGTTCGCAGCGGCGTACAGGTCGCGGTGGTGATCGGCGGCGGCAACTTCTTCCGCGGCGCGCAGCTGCAACAGCGGGGGATGGAACGGACCCGGTCGGACTACATGGGCATGCTCGGGACCGTGATGAACAGCCTTGCGCTGCAGGACTTCCTGGAGAAGGAAGGCATCGTCACCCGTGTCCAGACCGCGATCACGATGGGTCAGGTGGCCGAGCCGTACCTCCCTTTGCGGGCGGTGCGCCACCTGGAGAAGGGCCGGGTCGTGATCTTCGGCGCCGGCATGGGTCTGCCCTACTTCTCCACCGACACCACCGCTGCGCAGCGGGCCCTGGAAATCGGCGCCGACGTGGTCCTGATGGCCAAGGCGGTCGATGGTGTGTTCGCCGAAGACCCGCGGGAGAATCCCGAGGCGGAGTTGCTCACCGCCATCAGCCACCGCGAAGTCATCGACCGCGGCCTGCGGGTGGCCGATGCCACCGCGTTCAGTCTCTGTATGGACAATGGCATGCCGATCCTGGTGTTCAACTTGCTGACCGACGGCAATATCGCGCGGGCGGTGGCAGGTGAGAAGATCGGGACGCTGGTCACCACCTGAACGGGAAGACGTAATAATGATCCGCGCTTGCGACGATGCAGCTAGCACCGATGCGGGGGCACCACCCGCTTGCGGGGGAAGGAGCGGCGCACGTGATTGACGAGGCTCTCTTCGATGCCGAGGAGAAGATGGAGAAGGCCGTATCCGTGGCCCGGGACGACCTGTCCACAATCCGGACCGGCCGCGCCAACCCGGGGATGTTCTCCCGGATCGTCATCGACTACTACGGCGCAACGACCCCGATCACCCAGTTGGCCAGTATCAATGTCCCCGAGGCGCGGATGGTGGTGATCAAGCCCTACGAGGCCGGCCAGCTGAACGCCATCGAGAACGCGATCCGGAACTCCGACCTGGGCGTGAACCCCACCAACGACGGCACGATCATCCGGGTGGCCATTCCACAGCTGACCGAGGAGCGCCGGCGGGAGCTGGTCAAGCAGGCCAAGGCGAAGGGCGAGGACGCCCGGGTCTCGGTGCGCAACATCCGGCGCAAAGCGATGGAGGAGTTGCACCGCATCCGCAAGGATGGCGAGGCCGGTGAAGACGAGGTCGGGCGCGCCGAGAAAGACCTGGAGAAGGCCACCCATCAATACGTCGCCCAGATCGACGAACTGGTCAAACACAAAGAAGGTGAGCTGCTGGAGGTCTAGCGACCACCCCGCAGCTCAGTGTCTTGAAGTCCGTGGCAACCACCGATGCCGGCAGCCCGTCCGACGAACCGCGTGACGTCTCCATCCAGCCGGTGAAGAAGACGTCCCGCGCAGGGCGCGACCTGCCCGCCGCCATCGCGGTGGGTGTCAGCATCGGCGCCGTGCTCATCGCGACGATGCTGTGGTTTCCGCATTTCTGGGTGGTGTACTGCGCCCTGGCCACCGTGGTGGCCAGCCATGAGGTGGTCCGGCGGCTGCGCGAGGCCGGGTACCTGATCCCGGTCATCCCGCTGCTGATCGGCGGCCAGGTGACCGTCTGGCTGACCTGGCCGTACCGCGCCGTCGGTGCGCTGGCCGGCTTCGGCGGCATGGTGGTGGTCTGCATGATCTGGCGGCTGTTCATGCAGGACAAGCCCGCCGCTGATGCGGAGGTGGCGAGCCCCGACGGTGCACCGCCCGCGCGGCACTACCTGCGCGACGTGTCGGCCACCGTCTTCCTCTGCGTCTGGGTCCCACTGTTCGCGTCGTTCGCCGCGATGCTGGTCTATGACCCCAAGCATGGCCCCGGATGGGTGTTCTGCATGATGATCGCCGTTGTGTGCTCCGACACCGGCGGCTACGCGGTGGGTGCCTTGTTCGGCAAACACCCGATGGTGCCGATGATCAGCCCGAAGAAGTCCTGGGAGGGCTTCGGCGGCTCGTTGCTCTTCGGCATCACCGCGACCATCCTGACCGCGACTTTCCTGGCCGGAAAATCGTGGTGGGTCGGTGCGTTGCTGGGTCTGCTGTTCGTGCTCACCACCACGCTGGGCGACCTGATCGAATCCCAGGTGAAGCGTGATTTGGGGATCAAAGACATGGGCCGGCTGCTGCCGGGACACGGCGGTCTGATGGACCGGCTTGACGGCATCTTGCCGTCCGCGGTCGCGGCCTGGACCGTCCTGACGCTGTTGCCCTGAACCTCTGTGCACCGGTCGCGTCCGGTGCGGCGTGTCAGACTGGACTGGTTATGTCTCAGCAGTTGGTATTCGAGGCGCCCCGGCGCGGTAAACCGCCGCGGCATCTTGCCGACCTGGACGCCGCCGGCCGCGCGGACGCGGTCGCCGAACTTGGCATGCCGGCGTTTCGGGCCAAGCAACTCGCCAACCAGTACTACGGACGGCTGATCGCCGATCCGCATCAGATGACCGATCTGCCAGCGGCGGTGCGCGACGTCGTCGCGACGAAGATGTTCCCGGTGCTGCTCACCGCGGCGCGCGAAGTGACCTGCGATGCCGGGCAGACGCGAAAGACGTTGTGGCGGGCCGGCGATGGCGCCACCGTCGAGTCGGTGCTGATGCGCTACCCGCACCGCAACACCGTGTGCATCTCCTCGCAGGCCGGCTGCGGTATGGCGTGCCCCTTTTGTGCCACCGGGCAGGGCGGGCTGACCCGCAACCTGTCGACGGCGGAGATCCTCGAGCAGGTGCGAGCCGCGGCGGTCGCGTTGCGCGACGACTTCGGTGACCGGTTGTCCAACGTGGTGTTCATGGGCATGGGGGAGCCGCTGGCCAACTACTCGCGGGTGGTGGCCGCCGTTCGTCGCATCACCGAGGCGCCGCCGTCGGGCTTCGGGATCTCGGCCCGGTCAGTGACGGTATCGACGGTCGGTCTGGCGCCGGCGATCCGGAAGCTGGCCGACGAGCGGCTGGGGGTGACGCTCGCGTTGTCGCTGCATACCCCCGACGACGAGCTGCGTGACACGCTGGTGCCGGTCAACAATCGGTGGAAGGTCAGCGAGGTGCTGGACGCGGCGCGTTACTACGCTGACGTCACCGGTCGGCGGGTGTCCATCGAGTACGCGCTGATCCGCGACGTCAACGACCAGCCGTGGCGGGCAGACATGCTGGGCAAGAAGCTGCACCGCGCGCTGGGGGCGTTGGCGCATGTGAATTTGATTCCGCTGAATCCGACCCCGGGCAGCGACTGGGACGCCAGCCCCAAGCCGGTCGAGCTCGAGTTTGTCAGACGTGTTCGCGCGCAAGGGGTTTCGTGCACGGTGCGGGATACCCGCGGCCGCGAGATAGCAGCGGCGTGCGGACAGCTGGCCGCCGGGGGCGGGTAGCTGGAGCGCACGCCATTCAGCCCGGGCGTGCGGACAGCTGGCCGCCGGGGGCGGGTAGCTGGAGCGCGCGCCATTCAGCCCGGGCGTGCGGACAGCTGGCCGCCGGGGGCGGGTAGCTGGAGCGCGCGCCGGACGCCACGCCGCCCACCCTGAAAATTTGCAGCGGAAATGCGAGTAGGGACCTGCAAATCTTCAGGCTCGGTGAAGCGCGCGCCCACCCGTGGTGTCCAGCGTCATCACCGAGCCGGTAAAGCTGCAGCGGAAATGCGAGTAGGGCCTGTAAAAAGCAGGGTCCGTGCGACGCGGCGCCACCGGCAACTCGACAACCCACCGAGCGAGGTGTTGAACCCTTCCCCGGCGTCAATACGTCGTCAAAGTAAAGCCAGCGAACAGAGGTGTGCGATGAAATTGCTTTCCCTGCTCAAGTTTTCTCTTGCTATAGCTGTCGCAGTGCTAGTACTCGGGCTGGCTGCCGCGCCACGCGCAACCGCCGCCGACGACCGCCTGAATTTCACCGCCACCACCCTCAGCGGCGCCCCGTTCAACGGAGCGACCCTGCAGGGCAAGCCCGCGGTGTTGTGGTTCTGGACGCCGTTCTGCCCGTTCTGCAATGCCGAAGCTCCCGCACTGAGCCAGGTCGCGGCCGCCAACCCGGGCGTCACCTTCGTCGGGGTCGCCGCTCACTCGGACGTCGGGCAGATGCAGGGTTTCGTCTCCAAGTACGGCCTGAACTTCACTAACCTCAACGACGCCGACGGCGCGATCTGGGCGCGCTATAACGTGCCCTGGCAGCCCGCCTGGGTGTTCTACCGCGCCGACGGATCCTCGACTTTCGTCAACAACACCACCTCGGCCATGTCGCAGCAGGATTTGCAGGGCCGGGTCTCCGCCCTGACATCAGGGTGAACCAAGCCCTGATCGGCTTGGCCTTCGCCGCCGGGCTGGTGGCCGCCCTGAATCCGTGCGGATTTGCCATGCTTCCGGCGTACCTGCTGTTGGTGGTGGGCGAGCGGCAATCAGTGAGCCCCATCGCGGCCGTCGGCCGGGCACTGGCCGCCACGCTGGTAATGGCGCTCGGATTCCTGACCGTCTTTGGGTTGTTCGGCGCGCTGACCATCTCGGCGGCGTCCACGGTGCAGCGCTACCTGCCGTATGTGACAGTGGCGATAGGGGGCGCGCTGATCGTGCTCGGCGCCTGGTTGCTGTCGGGCCGTGAGATGAGGCTGTTGTCGTTCGGTCCGCGGTGGGCGCCGACCGCGCGGCTGGGTTCCCTCTACGCATACGGCGTGAGCTATGCGATCGCCTCGCTGTCGTGCACGGTCGGGCCGTTTTTGGCGGTCACCGGCGCCGGACTGCGCAGCGGCTCGGTGCTCGGCGGCATCACGGTCTACGGCGCCTACCTCGCCGGGCTGACGCTGGTGGTGGGGGCTTTGGCGATTGCCGCGGCAACCGCTCAGTCGACGCTGGTCGCCCGGATGCGGGCGATCCTGCCGTTCGTCAATCGAATCGGCGGTGTGCTCCTCATCCTGGTAGGGGCCTATGTCGGCTACTACGGCGTGTATGAGATTCGGCTGTTCGGCGCCAACGGCAGTCCCGAAGATGCGGTGATCGCCGCGGCCGGCCGCCTGCAGGGCACTCTCGCCGCCTGGGTGCACGAACATGGCGCCTGGCCGTGGGCGGTAGTGCTGGCCGTCGCGCTCGGCGTGTCCTGGTACCGGCGCCGGCGTGCGCGACACCACGCCCCGTTGTAAATGACACCATAATGGTGTCATGATGACACTGTGGATCTGCAGCCGTACATCGACTCCGTCCGGCACGAGCTGACCGTTGCCGCTTCGGCGGCCGGCGCAGAGGCCCAGGATTTGGCCGAACGTCTAACCGCACCGCTGGAATCCGCGCTGCGGCTGGCGCTGCTGGAAGCCCTGTCGGCGGCCACCGAAGAAATCACCGGTGAGTTGGCACCGGGGTCGGTCGAACTGCGGCTGCGTGGGCGGGACCCGGACTTCGTCGTGAGCCCACCACCCGAGGAAAACACCTTCGACGACGCCGACGAGACAGCATTCGTCGCGCCATTCGAGGACGACGGAGCCACCTGGCGGGTCACCCTTCGGTTGCCCGAGCGGCTTCGGGCTTCGGTTGAGGCGGCCGCTCGCCGCGACGGTGCGTCGCTGAACAGCTGGCTGGTACGGGTCGCGGGCACCGCGGCGGCGGGCGGCCACAAGACCGCCCGGCCGTCACACCACACGGCGCACCGCCTCACGGGCTGGGCGCGCTGAACACTCATCAAGGAGAAACCACCATGTCTTTATTCACCACCCCCGAGCCGATCAGCGTTCGTGTTGAGGCCGGCGCGGGCTCGGTCCGCCTCAGCGCGACCGAGCGCACCGACACCGCAGTTCAGGTGCGCCCAGACGACGCAACATGCGATGCCGACGTCTGGGCCGCCGAGCATGTGCGCGTCGACTTCCGCGACGGAAGGTTGACCGTTTCAACTCCCAAGCGCTCGCGACATCGGGGTGGGTCGGTACAGATCGATATCGCACTGCCCTCCCGGTCGCGGTTGCACGCAACCCTGGGATCGGCCGACCTACGCGCGGAAGGGGAGTACGGCGACGTGCGGCTCGCGGTCGCCGGCGGCGATGCCGCGATCGACGCAGTGATCGGAAAACTAAAGGCCGCCAGCGGTTCTGGCTCGATCGCGGTGCAGACGGTGCAGGGGTACGCCGGGATCGCCACGTCGTCTGGGTCGGTGCGCGTCGAAACGCTCGAGGGAGAGCTCAGGTTCAAGGCTGCCAGTGGCTCGCTGTCCATCGACACCTTGCGAGGCACGGTCAAGTCGCGCACCGCGTCCGGTTCGGTGATCCTCGAGGCCGGTGTCCGAGGCGTTGTCGACGCGCATACCGGCAGCGGTGAGGTCGCCGTCGGCGTCCCCGAAGGCACCGCCGTGAAATTCGACATCACCACCGGCTCCGGCGTCGTCACCAACCGGCTGCAGCCGGCTAACGGGCCCGAAGGCGATGACGAGACCCTTGTCCTACATGTCCGCAGTGGCTCCGGCGACGTCCATATTCACCGGGACCCGGTGGCCGCGCCGGCTACCTGAGCCAGCCGCGCTTGCGACCCCAGATGTCGCGCACCAGCACGAACAACGCCAGCGCGGCGAACCCGATCAGGAACCAGTCCTCGACGTGACCGACGTGGTTACCGCGCAGCATGGCCAGCAGGAAAATGACGATGATCAGTCCCGTGACGTGCCACGTGCGGTAGTTGATCCTGCTCCATCCCCAGCGCGCGGACGGCACCTCGGCCTCGTCGACGCCGGCATACGGCTCCACCTCAGTACTGGCCACGGCGATCCCTCCGGTTGTCACTCGGACTGACACTGCCTGAACATTCTGGCACAGGCCGGAGGGATCGCCGCAACGCAGCTTCAGCGCTTACGCCGGGGGCATCAGCACCGTGTCGATCAGGTAGACCTGCGCGTTGGCCGTCGAGACGCCGCCGCAGACCACGCCCGCATTGTTGACCCGGATGTTGTTGCCCATGCCGGTGACGGTCACGCTCGCGCCCTGCAGCGTCTTGTGGGTGCCGATCACCCGGTTCGGGCTGGCCTGCCCGTTGACCACGTGATAGGTCAGGATGCTGGTCAACAGATTCGAGTCAGTCTTGAGCTGCTCGATGGTGGCAGGCGGCAGCTTGCCGAACGCGGCGTCCGTCGGCGCGAAGACGGTGTACTGACCGCTGTTGAGGGTGTCGACCAGGTTCACCTGCGGGTTGAGCTGCCCGGACAACGCCGACGTCAGCGTGGTGAGCATCGGGTTGGCCGCCGCGGCCTCGGTGACCGGTACCGTTGACATGCCCTGTACCGACGCGGGGCCGGTGGGGTTGGCCGCCGCGTAGTCCGCACATCCCGGACCGACCAGGTCGCTGGCCGCTGCGGTCGGCGCCAGCGCTAGGCCGCCCGACATCAGTGCGACCGCGAAACCGGCTGCTGCCATTGAGGTTTTCGTCTTCATCATTAGTTCGCTCCTCGTAGTTGAGTGCCGAGAGACCCCTGACATCAAGGATTCGGAGCCACGCGCCACCTGGATGGGTGTTACCCGTAAGTTAAGGAGAAAACCTGCAATCCCTTGCTGGGTCGCACCTCGATGATCCCCGCTGACTGACGGGGGTCGGCAACGATCTGGTGCGACGTGGGCGGCCCGTCGATGGCCACGGTGGTGGACTTACCGTTGCGCGTCACGGTGAGTGTGCCGGTACCGCCGACGACGACGTAGATGTCCTTGGCGTGGTAGTTGAGCTTGATGGCCGAGTCGTCGCCAGTTGCCGTGGCGCCCTGGTAGTCCAGCGCCCACGGGCCGCTCAGGGCGAAGCTGTCGGCGGCCAGGTTGGGCGGATAGCGGAACGTCTGCGCGCCCTCGTCGTAGTCGCCGCCGCCGCCGTAGTTCACGGCTTTGCCGACGGCGAAATAGGTTTCGGCCGTAGTGATCGCTTTGGGCGTGAGGTCGGGCGCACCCACCGGCGCGGGGAGCGCGACACCCGGGCGGGCGTCGCTGAGTAATTGCCGGATCAGCTGCTCGGTGTCGTCATAGCCACCCTCGCCGAATTTGAGATGGCGCACGGTCCCGTTGGCGTCGATCAGGTACTCGGCCGGCCAGTAGCGGTTGCGGTAATTGGTCCACGTCGAGTAGTTGTTGTCCAGCGCCACCGGGTATCTGATGTCCAGATCGGCCGCGCCCTTGGCGACGTTCTCCGGCACTTTTTCGAAGGCGTACTCCGGGGTGTGGACGCCGATGACCTCCAAGCCGGCATGCTTATAGGCCTGATACCAGCCGACGACGTGCGGGATGGCCCGTTGACAGTTGATGCAGGAGTAGGCCCAGAAGTCGATCAGCACGACCTTGCCGCGCAACGACTTCAACGAAATCGGCCCATTGGCCGGCGTGTTCAGCCAATTGGTGATTCCCCGCAAATCCGGTGCAGTCCCGCAATTTTCGAGCCTGGCGCCGCCCTGCGTGCAGTTTGCCAACGCCACATTCTGATCGGTGACGATGCCGCCGAGCTTCTCCTGCACCTGCTTGGAGCCGGCCACCCTTTCCTGCAGCGATGCGGTGTAGTCAGGAATGGCGCGCTGCAGCACGGCCGGAAGGTCGAACACCAGAGCCACCGCCAGCAGGATCGTCACGATACCGGCGCCGATCCGGATCTCGCGCTGGCGACGCCGAAATGCACTCACCCGCTGTGCTATTCGTTGGCCGGCCAACGCGAAGAACAACAACGGCAACGCCGCACCGACGGCGAACGCGGCGGTGAGCACCACGGTGCCCGTGCCGATCTGCGCGGTCGCCCCGGCCACCACGATCGCGGCCAGCACCGGACCCGCGCACGGCACGTACAGCACCCCGAGCGCCAATCCGAGCCCGAAACCGTTGCCGCGCATCGCGATCTGGCGCTGCGGGATGCGGGAAAAGGGCCGTTCGAGCAGCTGCTCGAAACGCGGGAAGATCAGACCGACGCCGATCGCGACCAACGCCACCAGCGCGATCCACCGGATGGCGTCCTGCGGCAGATGCAGCGCGGAGAGCAACGCCGAGCCGAGCAAGGTTACGACGCTGAAACTGAGCACCAGGCCGCCGATCACCCGGTAGGGGCGCGACGCTTCCGACCGGGCCACCTTGGGCTTGACCGCTACCGCGCCGTCCGAGGGCGCTTGAGCAGCTGCGCTGTTCGCACCGGAGAAGAAGAGCACCGGCAGCACCGGAAGGATGCATGGTGAGATGCCGGTGATCAGACCACCGAGAAAGCCGATCAGCGCGAGAGTCCACATGTCAGCTATTCGTCACGGCGACCATGCTGGATTGGTTCAAAGCCAACGAAACTGGCAAGGAAAAAGGCAGCCCACCTGAGGTGGGCTGCCTTGGTCCGACGGCTGCAGACGTCACTGTGCCGGGGGCATCAGCACCGTGTCGATCATGTAGACCGTCGCGTTGGCGGTGTGCACTCCGCCGCACACCAGGCCCGCGGCGTTGACCTTCAGATCGTTGCCGGCCCCGGTCACCGTCACATCGGCGCCTTGCAGCGTCTTGTGGGTGCCGGCCACCTTGGCCGGGCTCGCCTGCCCGTTCACCACGTGGTAGGTCAAGATGCTGTTCAGCAGCTTCGCGTCGGTCTTGAGCTGGTCGATGGTGGCTGCCGGCAGCTTCTCGAAGGCCGCGTTGGTGGGCGCGAAGACGGTGTACTGGCCGCTGTTCAGCGTGTCCACCAGGTTCACCTGCGGGTTGAGCTTGCCGGACAACGCCGAGGTCAGGGTGCTCAGCATCGGGTTGTTCGACGCCGCCGTCGCGACCGGGTCCTGGGCCATACCGGCTACCGATCCGGGACCGGTGGGGTTTTGCGCCGCGTACTCCGAGCAGCCGGGTCCGATCAGGTCGGCCGCGGGATTAGCAGATGACGGCGCGGCGCTGGGGGTCGCCGAGACGCTCGCGGTGGTGGCGCTGCTGGTGCCCTGGGAGGCGGGCTTGCTGTTGGAACATCCGGCGAGTCCCGCGATCGCGATCGCCGCCAGAGCCGCCGCTGCCACTGACTTGGCCTGAGTATTCATCACGTGTCAATTCCTTTGCTGGAGAACAGTTTCCAGGCGACGGCCAGCGCCGCCCTAAGTGCCGTACACCAAGTCATTCGGAGTGAGGCCGATCAGGGATGGGTGCGAGTTTGAAAAGGCGGCACAATGGGTGGGTGACTTTCTCGGGCGACGGCCAGGATGGGCAGGCTGCCGGCGAGCGGCTGCGCGTACTGGTGCTGGGCAGCACCGGGTCCATCGGCACCCAGGCGCTGGAGGTCATCGCCGCCAACCCGGACCGGTTCGAGATCGTCGGCCTGGCCGCCGGCGGCGCCAACCTGGACACGCTGCTGCGCCAACGTGCCGAGACCGGGGTCACCAACATCGCCGTCGCCGACGCCGACGCCGCCGCGCGGGCCGGTGACATCCGGTTCCAAGGCCCCGACGCCGTCACCCGTCTCGTGCAGGAGACCGAGGCCGACGTGGTCCTCAATGCTCTGGTCGGGGCGCTCGGCCTGCGTCCCACGCTGGCCGCGCTGGAATCGGGCGCCCGCCTGGCGCTGGCCAACAAGGAGTCCCTGGTCGCCGGCGGCCCGTTGGTGCTGCGTGCGGCCCGGCCGGGCCAAATCGTGCCGGTCGACTCCGAACACTCCGCACTGGCACAGTGCCTGCGCGGCGGCACCCCCGACGAGGTCGCGAAGCTGATTCTGACCGCCTCCGGGGGGCCGTTCCGCGGCTGGTCGGCCGCCGACCTCGAGGGCGTGACGCCCGAACAGGCCGGCGCGCACCCCACCTGGTCGATGGGCCCGATGAATACGCTGAACTCGGCGTCGCTGGTCAACAAGGGGCTCGAACTCATCGAAACCCACCTGTTGTTCGGCATCCCCTACGACCGCATCGAGGTGGTGGTCCACCCGCAATCGATCATCCACTCGATGGTGACTTTCATCGACGGCTCGACCATCGCCCAGGCCAGCCCACCGGACATGAAGCTGCCCATTTCGCTGGCCCTGGGCTGGCCACACCGGGTACCGGGAGCGGCCACCTGCTGCGACTTCTCCACCGCTTCTACCTGGGAATTCGAGCCTCTGGATGCCGCTGTGTTCCCGGCCGTCGAGCTGGCGCGTCAGGCCGGGGGAACCGGAGGCTGCATGACAGCCGTTTACAACGCGGCTAACGAAGAGGCGGCCGAAGCGTTTCTCAAAGGACGGATCGGTTTTCCTGCCATCGTCGCCACCATCGCCGACGTGCTGCACGCTGCCGACCAATGGGCCGCGTCACCCGCTACCGTGGATGACGTACTCGAGGCGCAGCGCTGGGCCCGCGAGCGGGCTCAAAGCGCGATGGCGACACCGGCGTCGGTCAGAGTCTCGGGCATGGCGTGAGAAAGGTCGTAACAGACAAATGATGTTCGTTATCGGCATTGTGCTGTTCGCACTCGCCATCCTCATCTCGGTCGCTCTGCACGAGTGCGGACACATGTGGGCCGCCCGCGCCACCGGCATGAAGGTGCGCCGCTACTTCGTCGGCTTCGGCCCCACGCTGTGGTCCACCCGGCGCGGCGAGACGCAGTACGGCATCAAGGCCATCCCGGCGGGCGGTTTCTGCGACATCGCCGGCATGACGCCGGTCGAGGAACTCGCTCCCGATGAGCAGGACCGCGCGATGTACAAGCAGGCCACCTGGAAGCGGGTGGCGGTGCTCTTCGCCGGCCCGGGCATGAACTTCGTCATCTGCCTGGTGTTGCTCTACGCCATCGCGTTGGTCTGGGGCCTGCCCAACCTGCACCCGTCCGACAAGGCCATCGTCGGCGAAACGGGTTGTGTCGCACAGGAAGTCAGCCAAGGCAAGCTGGACAAGTGTAACGGCCCGGGCCCCGCGGCACAGGCGGGTATGCGCCCCGGAGACGTCGTCGTCAAGGTCGGCGACACCCCGGTGAACACGTTCGAGGACATGGCCAACGCGGTGCGCAAGCTGCACGGCACCGTGCCGATCGTCGTCGAGCGCGACGGCAAGACGATCACCACCAACGTCACCGTCGAATCCACCCGTCGGTATGTCCCCAGCGGACAGAACAATCAGCTCGAGCCGGCCAACGTCGGCGCCATCGGCGTCGGCGCTCCTCGCAACGAGCCCACCCGCTACAACGTGCTGACCGCCGCGCCGGCCACCGTAGCCTTCGCCGGGCAGTTGACCGTCGAGGTCGGCAAGTCACTGGCTGCCATACCGACCAAGGTCGGCGCGCTCTTCCACGCGATCGGCGGCGGCCAACGCGACCCGCAGACGCCGATGAGCGTCGTCGGTGCCAGCATCGTCGGCGGCGACACCGTCGACCACGGGCTGTGGGTGGCGTTCTGGTTCTTCCTGGCTCAGCTGAACCTGGTGCTGGGCGCGATCAACTTGCTGCCCTTGTTGCCTTTTGACGGCGGCCACATCGCGGTTGCGCTGTTCGAGAAGATCCGCAACTCGATCCGCACCGCTCGCGGCAAGGTGGCGGCCGCGCCGGTGAACTATTTGAAGCTGATGCCGGCGACCTATGTGGTGCTGATCTTCGTGGTCGGCTACATGCTGTTGACCGTCACCGCTGACCTGGTCAACCCGATCCGGCTCTTCCAGTAACGACAGAGAAGGTGAACACACTGTGACCATTGGCCTGGGCATGCCGCAACCCCCGGCGCCCACGCTCGCCCCCCGGCGTCCCACCCGTCAGCTCATGGTCCGCGACGTCGGTGTCGGCAGCGACTACCCGATCTCCGTGCAGTCGATGTGCACGACCAAGACCCACGACGTCAACTCGACCCTGCAGCAGATTGCGGAATTGACTGCGGCGGGCTGTGACATTGTCCGAGTGGCCTGCCCGCGGCAGGAGGACGCCGACGCGCTCGCCGAGATCGCCCGGCACAGCCAGATCCCGGTGATCGCCGACATCCATTTCCAGCCGAAGTACATCTTCGCCGCGATCGACGCCGGCTGCGCCGCGGTGCGCGTCAACCCGGGCAATATCAAGGAGTTCGACGGCCGGGTCGGCGAAGTCGCCAAGGCGGCCGGAGCCGCGGGCGTCCCGATCCGCATCGGCGTCAACGCGGGCTCACTCGACAAGCGGTTCATGGCCAAGTACGGCAAGGCCACCCCCGAGGCGCTCGTCGAGTCGGCGCTGTGGGAGGCCTCGCTGTTCGAGGAGCACGGCTTCGGCAACATCAAGATCAGCGTCAAGCACAACGACCCGGTGGTCATGGTCGCCGCCTACGAGCAGCTGGCCGCGCAGTGCGACTACCCGCTGCACCTCGGAGTGACCGAGGCCGGCCCGGCGTTTCAGGGCACCATCAAGTCCGCGGTCGCCTTCGGTGCACTGCTCTCGCGCGGCATCGGGGACACCATCCGGGTGTCGTTGTCGGCGCCGCCGGTCGAGGAAGTCAAGGTCGGCACTCAGATCCTGGAGTCGCTGAACCTGCGGCCGCGCAAGTTGGAGATCGTGTCGTGTCCGTCGTGCGGGCGCGCGCAGGTCGACGTCTACACCCTGGCCAACGAAGTCAGCGCCGGCCTGGATGGCCTGGAAGTGCCGCTGCGGGTGGCGGTGATGGGCTGCGTCGTGAACGGGCCGGGGGAGGCGCGCGAGGCCGACCTCGGCGTGGCCTCGGGCAACGGCAAGGGCCAGATCTTCGTCAAGGGCGAAGTCATCAAAACCGTGCCCGAAGCCCAGATCGTCGAAACGCTGATCGAGGAAGCGATGCGGCTCGCCGAGCAAATGGGTCTGGAAACCGAGAACGATCCCGGGACGGCAGCGAGCGGTTCGCCTATTGTGACCGTAAGCTGAGAAGGGCCACGCGCGTAGCTTTTCGGTGGCCCACAGTACGCATCACAGAAGGTTATGAGATGTCGGCTCCGCCCATCTTGCGCCTCGTCGGCGAGAGGCGGGTTTCGGTGGTGCGCGACGCCGCCGCCGTCTGGCGGGTACTCGGGGACAATCCGGTCGAGTCCTGCATGGTCGCCGCGCGGGTGGCCGACTACGGCGTCGAACCCAATTCGATTGGCGGAGAATTGTGGACCCGGCGCGCTCCGGAGGAGTCGCTGTGTTTCGCCGGTGCCAACCTGATCCCGCTGCGCGGAAATCTGATCGATCTCAATGCGTTCGCCGACGAGGCCAAGAGCACGGCCCGCCGGTGCTCGTCGCTGGTGGGCCGCGCCGACCTGGTGCTGCCCATGTGGCGGCGGCTCGAGTCGGCCTGGGGCCCGGCCCGTGACGTGCGCGACCGCCAGCCGCTGATGGCGCTCAACAGCCACCCCAACTGCACGCTGGACACCGAAGTGCGCCAGGTCCGGCCCGAAGAACTCGACGCCTACCTGGTCGCGGCCGTGGACATGTTCATCGGCGAAGTCGGGGTCGACCCGCGGATGGGCGACGGCGGCCGTGGTTACCGACGGCGCGTGGCCAGCCTGATCGCGGCCGGACGGGCCTGGGCCCGGTTCGAGCACGGCCAGGTCGTGTTCAAGGCCGAGGTGGGTTCGCAGTCGCCGTCGGTCGGACAGATCCAGGGAGTCTGGGTGCATCCCGAGTGCCGTGGCCAGGGGCTGGGCACCACCGGCACCGCCACGCTGGCCGCCGTGATCGTCGGCAGTGGACGCGTCGCCAGCCTGTACGTCAACGACTTCAACACGGTCGCCCGCGCTGCGTATGCCCGTGTCGGGTTCAAAGAGGTCGGCACCTTCGCCACGGTGCTGCTCGATTAGTAGCCGTTTCCGCGAGTGGAACCGTACTGCGTAAATCGGCGCTCGAAATCGCAGCCTCGTTCCGCTCGCAATTCCCCGCCGCGGATAACGGTCGGGTCTCGGTGTGTCTGCGTCGGCGCGGCGGCCACGGTCCATAACATCAGTACCGATGGTCACAATTTTCTCACGAACAACATTGGCAACATCGGTCGCAGGGTTGCTGGTGGCGCTGACCGTGTTGCCCGGCTGCACGCCCAAGCCCGAAGGGCCCGGCCCGGCCGCCGAGAGGTTCCTGGCAGCACTGTCGGTCGGTGACACCGCGACCGCCGCCCAGCTCAGCGACAACCCGAACGAAGCCCGCGAGGCGCTCAACGCCGCCTGGGCCGGCCTGCAGGCCGTCCACCTGGATGCGCAGGTGCTGAGCTCGAAGTACGCCGAGGACACCGGCACCGTCGTGTACCGGTTCACCTGGCACCTGCCCAAGAACCGGACCTGGAGCTACGACGGCCAGCTGAAGATGGCCCGCGACGAGGGGCACTGGCAGGTCCGTTGGGCGACCACCGGGCTGCACCCGAAGCTGGGGGAGCACCAGACGTTTGCGCTGCGGGCTGACCAACCGCGGCGCGCCTCGGTGAACGAACTGGGCGGCTCGGACGTACTGGCGCCCGGCTACATCTACAACTACTCGCTTGACGCCACCAAGGCCGGGCCGGACCTGATCGGGACCGCGCACGCCATTGTGGACACCTTGCATCCTTTCAACGACACGCTCAACGATCCCCAGCTGCTGGCCGAGATGGCCAGCTCGGCCACCCAGCCGATCGATCTGGCCACGCTGCTGCCCGACGACAGCAACCGGGTGTTCCCGGCCATCGGCCAATTGCCCGGGGTCGTCATCACCCCGCACCCCGAGCTGCTGCCCACCGATCCGAATTTCGCGCCCGCGGTCATGGCCGAGGTCAAGAAGGCCGTCGTCGACCAACTTGACGGCCAGGCCGGATGGCGAATCGTCAGCACCAACCAGAACGGTGTCGACGTCGCGGTGCTGCACGAGGTGGAAGGCTCGCCGGCGCCGTCGGTGTCGATCACGCTGGACCGGGCCGTGCAGAACGCCGCCCAGCATGCGGTGGACACCCGCGGTGGCAAAGCGATGCTGGTCGTGCTCAAGCCGTCGACCGGGGAGATCCTGGCCGTCGCGCAGAACGCCGGAGCGAACGCCGAGGGCCTGCTGGCTACGACCGGCCTCTACCCGCCCGGGTCGACCTTCAAGATGGTCACCGCCGGCGCCGCCGTCGATCGCGACATGGCGACCCCCAACACGATGGTCGGCTGCCCGGGCCACATCGACATCGGCCACCGCACCATCCCGAATTACGGCGGCTTCGATCTCGGCGTGGTGCCCATGTCGCGCGCCTTCGCCAGTTCGTGCAACACCACCTTCGCCGAACTGAGTTCCAAACTGCCGCCGCGCGGTCTGACGCAGGCGGCCACCCGTTACGGCATCGGGCTGGACTATCAGGTGGAGGGCATCACGACCGTGACCGGGTCGGTGCCCCCGACCGTCGATCTGACCGAACGCACCGAGGACGGATTCGGCCAGGGTCGGGTGCTGGCCAGCCCCTTCGGCATGGCGCTGGTGGCAGCCACAGTTGCCGCCGGCAAGACACCGGTGCCGCAGTTGATCGCGGGCCGCCCGACCACTGTCGCCGGCGACAACACTCCGATCAGCCCGAAGATGGTCGAGGCGCTGCGTCCGATGATGCGGCTGGTCGTCACCAATGGCACCGCGAAGGAGATCGCGGGCTGCGGGGAGGTGTACGGCAAGACCGGGGAAGCCGAGTTCGCGGGCGGCTCGCATTCCTGGTTCGCCGGGTACCGCGGCGACCTGGCGTTCGCGGCGCTGATCGTCGGGGGCGGCAGCTCGGAATACGCCGTCCGGATGACCAAAGTGATGTTCGACTCGCTGCCGCCGGGCTACCTGGCCTAACAGGATTGCCGACCCGCAACAGCGGTAAGTTGCGAAGGTGAGCACGACCGGGCCGGGTGGGGACATGGCGGCGATGCGGGTGTCGGACGCCGACCGCAACGGCACCACGCGCCGGCTGCAGAATGCCCTGGCGCTCGGACTGATCGACATCGACGAGTTCGAACAGCGCACCCGCCAGGTGTCGTATGCGCGCACCCGCGACGAGTTGGACTCGCTGGTGGGCGACCTGCCCGCGCCGGGGGCGATCGTCACCTCGGCGACCGACCGGGTGGAACTGCGGGGCTGGGCCGGCTCCTTGAAGCGCCACGGTGAGTGGATGGTGCCCACCCGGCTTTCGCTGGTGCGCCGGTTCGGGTCGATCGACCTGGACCTGACCAAGGCGCGGTTTGCGGGTCCGGTGGTGGTCATCGAACTCGACATGAAATTCGGCTCGCTGAATCTCTGGCTGCCCGAAGGCGCCAGCGCGTCGATCGACAACGTCGAGGCGTATGTGGGCAGCGCGTCGGATCGGCGCAAGGATCCGCCGGCCGAAGGCAATCCGCACGTCGTATTGAGCGGCCAGGTGGTGTTCGGCTCCGTGATCATTCGAGGGCCGCGACGCAACCTTTTGCGCCGGCCCCGATCCTGAGGTGGGGCGTGCCCAGCCTGAAGATGTGCAGCGAAAGTGCGAGCAAGGCCCTGCAGATCTTCAGGGTCGGTGCGGTGCGGGCGCTCGGCGGCACCACGGGCGCGGCATCGTTAAGCTAGCTGCCATGCCTGTTCGAACTGCGCTGTCCCCCGGCGTGCTGTCCCCGACGCTGCCGGTGCCCAAGTGGATCGCGCGCCCGGAGTACGTCGGCAAGCCCACCGCTAAGGAGGGCTCTGAGCCCTGGGTGCAGGATCCCGAGGTCATCGAGAAGATGCGGGTGGCCGGCCAGATTGCGGCGCGCGCGCTCCAGGAAGCGGGTAAGGCCGTCGCGCCGGGTGTCACGACCGACCAACTCGACCGCATCGCGCACGAGTACATGGTCGACAACGGTGCCTACCCGTCGACGCTGGGCTACAAGAACTTCCCCAAGTCGTGCTGCACCTCGCTCAATGAGGTGATCTGCCACGGCATCCCCGACTCGACGGTGATCGAGGACGGCGACATCGTCAACATCGACGTCACCGCCTACATCAACGGGGTGCACGGCGACACCAACGCGACATTCCTGGCCGGCGACGTCTCCGCGGAACACCGGCTGCTGGTGGAGCGGACCCACGAGGCGACCATGCGGGCGATCAAGGCCGTGAAACCGGGACGGCAGCTCTCGGTGGTCGGCCGCGTCATCGAATCGTATGCAAATCGGTTCGGCTACAACGTGGTTCGCGACTTCACCGGTCATGGCATCGGCACGACTTTCCACAATGGTCTGGTGGTGCTGCACTACGACCAGCCCGCGGTCGAGACGGTCATTCAGCCGGGGATGACCTTCACCATCGAGCCGATGATCAATCTGGGCTCACTGGACTACGAGATCTGGGACGACGGCTGGACCGTGGTCGCCAGGGACCGCAAGTGGACCGCCCAGTTCGAGCACACCCTGCTGGTCACCGACACCGGTGCCGAAATCCTGACCCTGCCGTGAGTTTGGTGGCGCGAGCAGACGCAAAGGCACCTTTTTCGGGGCGAAAATGGGCGCCTTTGTGTCTGCTCGCCGCACTGCTCGCCGCACTGCTCGCCGCAACAAGGTGAGTGGGGCGCTGCTGGTGGCGGGCACCAGCTCGGACGCCGGGAAATCCATGGTGGTCGCCGGTCTGTGCCGCCTGCTGGCGCGCCGCGGAGTCCGCGTCGCGCCGTTCAAGGCGCAGAACATGTCGAACAATTCCGCTGTCACCGTCGAAGGCGGCGAGATCGGCCGCGCCCAGGCGATTCAGGCGCGGGCGGCGGGTCTGGAACCCAGCGTGCGATTCAACCCTGTCCTACTCAAACCAAGCAGCGACGGGACTTCGCAGTTGGTCCTGCGTGGGCAGGCCACTGAGTACGTCAGCGCAGCAAGCTATTTCCAGCACCGCGATCAGGTTGCCGAAGTCGTTCACAGCGAATTGGCGAGTCTGCGTGCGGAATTCGACGCAGTGATCTGCGAAGGAGCCGGATCTCCCGCCGAAATCAATTTACGGTCAACCGATATCGCGAACATGGGTCTGGCCCGGGCCGCCGAGCTGCCGGTGGTGCTGGTCGGTGACATCGACCGCGGCGGCTTGCTGGCCCATCTGTTCGGGACCGTCGCGGTGCTCGACCGCGAGGACCAGGCGCTCATCGCGGGCTTCGTCGTCAACAAGTTTCGCGGTGACCGTGCGCTGCTGGAACCGGGCCTGACGCAGCTCGCCGAACTGACCGGTCGGCCCACCTACGGAGTGCTGCCGTATTGCGAGCAACTGTGGCTCGACGCCGAAGATTCCCTGTCAGTGGTGGCGCACCGGGTGGTCGGCACGCCCGAGCCGCCGCAGGGTGAGCAGTGGTTGCGAGTGGCGGCGATTCGCCTGCCACGCATATCGAATTCGACCGATATCGAGGCGCTGGCCTGTGAACCCGGTCTCTTGGTGCGTTGGGTCACCGATCCAGCCGACGTGGTCGACGCCGACCTGATCGTGCTGCCGGGCAGCAAGGCCACCGTTGCCGACCTGTCCTGGCTGCGGGAACGCGGCCTGGCCGCGGGCATCGTCGATCATGCCGCGGCGGGTAAGCCGGTGCTCGGAATCTGCGGCGGCTTCCAGATGCTCTGCCGCGGCATCGACGACACGGTGGAGTCGCGCGCCGGGGCGGTGCACGGATTGGGGTTGCTGGACGCCGACATCGGCTTCGCTGCGGCTAAAACGCTGCGTCGGTGGCGAGAGCCGTTGTCGGGCTACGAGATTCATTACGGACGGGTGACCCGGTGTGCCGAGCCGGCGTGGTTCGATCCCGGCTGCGAGGCGGCCGGCATCCGGCGCGGAGCGGTCTTCGGCACGCACTGGCACGGACTGCTCGACAACGACGATTTTCGGCGGGCATTCCTCACCAGCGTCGCCGGTGCGGCCGGCCGGGACGGGTTCGTGGTGGCCGGCGACGTGAATGTCTCCGCTCGCCGCGACCGTCAACTCGACGTTGTCGCCGACCTGCTCGACGAGCACCTCGACGTGAACGCGGTGCTGGATTTGCTGACCGGTCCGCCGGCGCGGCGACCGCATCTTTGCAGCGAGTTGCGCCGGTAAGACGGGTGAAAAGGCCGCAATGCCGAAGGCACGGGGCATCGGCAATTTCGCTCTTCAGGCCATCAACTTCGTGCAGCGGCGGCTGACGGGTCTGCTCTCCGGCGTGTAAACCCGGCCCATTCGGCGTAGTTTGACGGGGTGCCCAGGATGATGACCACGATCGACGGGTTTTCGGCGCAGGTTGCGGTCGCCGGTCCGGAGAAGGGTGTCGTCGTGGTGATACTGGGCGCCGAGCAACGGGCGGTGGCGGCCTACGACGCGATCTGCGAGCGCCTGCACACGGCTTCGCTGAGAACCGTCGTGATCGGTGCGGACCCGCGCCTGACCGCCAAATCGGTGATCGGCATCCTCGACGCGCTCGGCGTCGGCTGGGCCGTGGTCGTGGGTGATCGCGACGGGGCTGAACTCGCCTGGGAATTGGCGGCCACGAGATTGGGCCGGTTCGCCGGCCTGGTGGCCATCGACCGCGGACACCCAGCCGTGGCCGACGCCGACGGTGCGGTTCTGGACGACCAATGTCCACCGGTGGAGATCGGCACCACCGTATTGGTGAGTTCGCCCGCCACGCGAAATGCGGCACGCGACAGTCAGCGACTGGTTTTCTCCGACTACCGCGTCGTGGATCTGGCCGGGCGCCGCAATGCACACGAGTCGACAGCGCAGTTGGCCACCGAGATAGTGCTGCGTACCAGCGCCTGGTAGTGGGCGGAGTTGTGCTCAAGTGTTGCAACAGGATTCGTCGCATTTGCCGTTGCCGGAACTGGCCCACCTGGTGGGCACCGGTGACATCCACACGGTGATCATCGCGTTCACCGATATGCAGGGTCGGCTGGCCGGCAAACGGGTGGCCGGCCGATTTTTCGTCGACGAGGTGGCAGTCCACGGCGCCGAATGCTGCAGCTATCTGGTGGCCGTCGACGTCGAGTTGAACACCGTGCCCGGCTACGCCATGTCGAACTGGGAGACCGGCTACGGCGACATGGTGATGATGCCCGACCTTTCCACGTTGCGGCTGGTGCCGTGGCTTCCCGGGACGGCGCTGGTGATCGCGGATCTGTCATGGGCCGACGGCAGCCCGGTGGCCGTGTCGCCACGCGCCATCCTGCGCCGTCAGCTCGACCGGCTGGCGCAGCGCGGGCTGATCGCCGACGTCGCGACCGAGCTGGAGTTCATCATGTTCGACCAGTCCTACCGTGCGGCGTGGGCGGGCGGTTACCGCGAGCTGACACCGGCCAGCGACTACAACATCGACTACGCGGTCATGGCCTCGTCGCGGATGGAGCCGCTGCTGCGCGATATCCGGTTGGGCATGCAGGGCGCGGGCCTGCGGGTCGAGTCCGTCAAGGGCGAATGCAACAACGGCCAGCAGGAGATCGGCTTCCGCTACGACGAGGCGCTGGTCACCTGCGACAACCACGCCATTTACAAAAACGGCGCAAAGGAGATCGCCGACCAACACGGCAAGAGCCTCACGTTCATGGCGAAATACGATGAACGCGAAGGCAACAGCTGTCACATCCACCTGTCGCTGCGCGGCACGGACGACAGCGCTACATTCGCCGACGGCAGCGGCGGAATGTCGCCGACGTTCCGCAACTTCGTCGCCGGCCTGCTTGCCACGGTGCGCGAACTCACCCTGTTCTTCGCACCGAACATCAACTCCTACAAGCGTTTCGCCGATGGCAGCTTTGCCCCGACGGCGGTGGCCTGGGGGCTGGACAACCGCACCTGCGCACTGCGGGTGGTCGGACGCGGGCGCAGCATCCGGGTGGAATGCCGAATACCCGGTGGCGACGTCAACCAGTACCTCGCGGTCGCCGCGCTGATCGCGGGCGGGCTGTACGGTATCGATCAGGACCTCGAGCTCGGCGAGCCCTATGCCGGCAACGCCTACGATGCGCAGGATGTCGAGCGGCTACCCGGCACTTTGGGCGAGGCGGCCGCGCTGTTCGGTGAATCCGCCCTGGCACGCGAGGCCTTCGGCGACGACGTGGTCAGGCACTACCTGAACAACGCGCGTGTCGAACTCAGCGCGTTCAACGCGGCGGTCACCGACTGGGAGAGGATTCGTGGTTTTGAACGGCTCTAGATTCGATGGTGACGACCCGCTGCGCCCGGCTCCGCCGCGCTTGCGATCGCCACGGTCTGATGGTGACGACCCGCTGCGCCCGGCTCCGCCGCGCTTGCGATCGCCACGGTCTGATGGTGGCGACCCGCTGCGCCCGGCTCCGCCGCGCTTGCGATCGCCACGGTCTGATGGTGACGACCCGCTGCGCCCAGCTCCGCCGCGCTTGCGATCGCCACGGGAGTCGCCGGTGATGGGCTTGTCGATGTACCTCGAGCGGGTGCGCACCGGCGTCTGGGACATCCCTGCGGCCTACCTGCCTGCCGACTACTTCGAAGGCGTGATGCTGGCCGGTGGGATACCGGTGCTGCTACCGCCGCAGGCGGTGGATGAGGGCACGGTCGACCGGTTGCTCGACAGCCTGGATGCTTTGGTGATCACCGGGGGCTACGACCTGGACCCTGCCGCCTATGGTCAGCACCCGCACGAGACCACCGACGAGCCGCGCACCGACCGCGACGCCTGGGAGTTCGCGTTGTTGCGCGCCGCGCTGCACCGGCGGTTGCCGGTGCTGGGCATCTGTCGCGGCGCGCAACTGCTCAACGTTGCATTCGGCGGCACCCTGCATCAGCACCTGCCCGAGGTGATCGGCCACTCCGGGCATCGCGCCGGCAACGGCGTGTTCAGCAGACTGCCGGTGCGCACGGTGCCCGGCACCAAGGTGGCGGCGGTGATCGGCGAGACCGCCGATGTGCCGTGCTACCACCATCAGGCCATCGACAAAGTCGGCGACGGGCTGGTCGTGGGCGCCTGGGACGTCGACGGGGTGGTCGAGGCGGTCGAGGTGCCCGGAGACGCGTTCGCCCTTGCGGTGCAATGGCATCCGGAGAAGTCGCTGGACGATCTGCGGCTGTTCACCGCCTTGGTCGAGGCCGCGCGATCCTACGCCGCGGCATGACTTCCACCCAGCTGGTCAATCCCGCCACCGAAGAGGTGCTGCGCTCGGTCGAGCATGCCGACGTCGCTGCTGTCGACGACGCGGTGGCTCGCGCCACCGCCGCCCAGATGCGCTGGGCGCGGCTGGCGCCGGCTGAACGCGCCGCCGCACTGCGCGCGTTCGCGGCAACCGTCGATGCGCACCTGGACGAATTGGCCGCGCTGGAAGTGGCCAACTCGGGGCACCCGATCGGTTCGGCGCGGTGGGAGGCCGGCAACGTCCGTGACGTCCTGCAGTACTATGCCGCCAGCCCGGAACGGTTGTCCGGCAGGCAGATTCCGGTCGCCGGCGGCATCGACCTCACCTTCCACGAGCCCATGGGCGTGGTGGGGGTGATCACGCCGTGGAACTTCCCGATGGTGATCGCGACGTGGGGCATCGCGCCGGCGCTGGCCGCGGGCAACGCGGTATTGGTCAAACCTGCCGAGTGGACGCCGCTGACCACCATGCGCCTCGCTGAGCTCGCCGTCGAGGCGGGACTCGACGCAGATCTATTGCAGGTCCTGCCGGGCAGGGGTGCGGTGGTGGGGGAACGCTTGGTCACCCACCCGGGAGTCCGCAAGCTCGTGTTCACCGGGTCGACCGCGGTGGGCAAGAAGGTGATGGCCGGCGCGGCGGCCCACGTCAAACGGGTGACGCTCGAACTGGGCGGAAAGAGCGCCAACATCGTGTTCGCCGACTGCGATCTCGAGCGTGCCGCCGCGACCGCGCCGGGCGGGGTGTTCGACAATGCTGGTCAGGACTGCTGCGCCCGCAGCCGAATCCTGGTGCAGCGCAGTGTTTACGAACGGTTCATGGAGCTGCTCGAACCGGCCGTGCGCGCCGTGGTGGTCGGCGACCCCGCAGCGGCAGAGACCGAGATGGGCCCGCTGGTGTCGCGCGTGCACTGGGACAAGGTGGCCTCCTACGTGCCCGCGAACGCGCCCATTGCTTTTCGCGGCACAGCGCCCACGGGCCCGGGGTTCTGGTTTCCCCCAACGGTTCTCACCCCGCAGCGCGATGATCGCAGTGTCACCGAGGAGATTTTCGGGCCGGTAGTCACCGTCTTGGCATTTGAGGACGAACACGATGCCATCACACTGGCCAACGACACCGAGTACGGTCTGTCCGGTTCCATCTGGACCGACGACCTGTCCCGCGCCCTGCGCGTCTCGCGCGCGGTGGAATCCGGCAACCTGTCGGTGAATTCGCATTCCTCGGTGCGCTACAGCACCCCGTTCGGCGGGTTCAAACAATCGGGTGTGGGCCGTGAACTCGGGCCCGATGCCCCGCTGCATTTCACCGAGACCAAGAACGTGTTCATCGCCATCGAGGAGGAGCAGTGATCGACCTGAGTCGGCGACTGGCGGGCCGGGTGGCGGTCATCACCGGCGGAGGCAGCGGTATCGGCCTGGCCGCGGCGCGGCGCATGCACGCCGAGGGCGCGACGGTGGTCATCGGCGACATCGATGCGGAGGCCGGTGGTGCCGCTGCCGAGGAGCTCTCCGGACTGTATGTGGCAGTCGATGTTTCCGACGAGGAGTCGGTGAACAAGCTGTTCGACGGTGCCGCGCACGCCTGCGGATCGATCGACATCGCGTTCAACAACGCCGGCATCTCGCCGCCGGAGGACGATCTGATCGAGACCACCGAATTGCCTGCGTGGCAACATGTTCAGGATGTCAACCTGAAATCGGTGTACCTGTGCTGCCGGGCGGCGCTGCGGCACATGGTGCCCGCCGGCAAGGGGTCGATCATCAACACCGCCTCGTTCGTCGCGGTGATGGGTTCGGCGACCTCGCAGATCTCCTACACCGCCTCCAAGGGCGGCGTGCTGGCCATGTCGCGGGAACTCGGTGTGCAGTTCGCCCGGCAGGGCATCCGGGTCAACGCCCTGTGTCCGGGACCGGTGAACACGCCGCTGCTGCAAGAGTTGTTCGCCGCGGACCCGGAGCGGGCTGCCCGACGGCTGGTGCACGTGCCGCTGGGCCGCTTTGCCGACCCCGACGAAATCGCCGCCGCTGTCGCGTTTCTGGCCAGTGATGACGCCTCGTTTATCACGGCGTCGACGTTCCTGGTGGACGGCGGCATCAGTTCGGCGTACGTGACGCCGCTCTAACCGCTCTAACCGCTCAGCCGGCGGCCGGCGGGTGCATCACCACGGTCGGCCGGAACCCGTAGCGGGGCGTTTCGCTGAAGCTGCGCCCGGTCAGGCCGCTCAGCGGCATACCGCCGAGCATGTTGGCCGGCCCACCCGCGCTGGGCGCGGCGGCACCGGCGCTTGGTAGCGCCGAGAGCGCCGAACCGAGCGGCGACGTCGTGGCGGTCCAGCTCGGCGGCACCGATAAAGATCCGATGGCGGCCGCATTGCCCGCACCGGCCGTCATCGTGCTGCCGAGGCTCTCGACCGAGGCTCCGACCTCCCCTGCCGCCGCCTCGACGGCTTCGCCGCCCGCTTCCACCGCCCCTCCGACGCCGGCCATACCCACCGCATCGGCCAGCGTGCCCAAGAAGCTCCCCGGCGTGTAGAACCCGGAAGACAGGGTACTTAGGCCGACGCTGCTGAGCGCCATGCCGAGGGCCGAACCATCCGATCCGGTAAGGAAATTCAAGATTCCCGCCGGGGTGGACAAGTCCGTCCCGGCCAGGCCCAGCCAATCCACCGTCGACTCGGCCCCCAGCGGAGTGGCGAGTCCTTGTAGCGCGGAGGGAATCGCCGACACGAGTTGCGAGAGCGTGCCTTGGGTGCCCGCGTCGACGGTGGTGACGCCCTGAGTGAGGCCGGCTTCGACGCTGGTGGTGGCCGGTGGTTCGGTGAAGGGAGTCAGCTGCGAGGCCACCGCCGACGAGGCCGCGTAGCCATACATCGCCGTGGCGTCCTGCGCCCACATCTCGGCGTAGAGCGTCTCAGTGGCAGCGATCGCCGGGGTGTTCTGCCCGAGGAGGTTGGTGGCGACCAGGCTCGCTAATTGTGTTCGGTTGGCTGCTATGACGGGCGGCGGCACGGTCATGGCGAACGCCGCCTCGTAGGCTGCGGCGGCGGCCCCGGCCTGTCCGGCGGCCTGCAACGCCTGGGTAGCTGTGGTTCCCATCCACGTCGCGTACGGGATGGCGGCCGCCGCCATTGCCATGGACGCCGGTCCCCGCCATTTCCCCGTGGTCATTTCGGCGATCGCCGCGCTGTAACCCGCTGCTGCGCGGGCTAATTCGGATGCCAGCGTGTTCCAGGCCAGCCCGGCCGTCAGCATCGGGCCGGAACCGGGGCCGGCGTAAATCCTGGCGGAGTTCACTTCGGGTGCAAGGGCTGCGTAGTCCATGATGGTCAGCCCGCACTGGCGGCGTTGATTGCCTCGGTGGCGGAGTACGAGCCGGCGCTGGCCGCCAGAACCGCGACGAAAGCCTGGTGAATCTCGGCGGCACGGGCGCTCACCGCGTGATACATCTGCGCGTGCGCGGCGAATTGCGCCGCGGTCAAGGCGGACACCTCGTCGGCGGCAGCGGGCGTCACACCGCTGGTCGATGCGACTGCAGAAGCGTTGGCGGTGCTCACGGCCGCACCGACAGTGGACAGGTTATCCGTTGCGGCGATGAGTGATTCAGGTAGGATGCGCACGTAAGACATGGTGGTGCTCCTTCAGGTTGAGAGCAGGGCGCGGCAGTCCGGCGCACGACAGCGTCCTGGCGCCCGCGTGAAAGATGGTTAATGTGGGCAGCTTTGGCCGATAGGCGCGCGGAGACCGGTTATCCGTAGCCGAAAAGTGTTGTCAGACAATGGGCCAATGTGTTAAGCGGATTTTTCACGCCGAGGCGGCGATCGCGGGTTGACGTCAGCTGCGCGGCACGGGAGCTGCGAAGAGTGTCGGCGACTGTCCATCTTGCGTCCCAACTGCTAGCAAATTCCTACGACAACTAGGTAACTCCAGTTGGTCCGTAGATGCAATCGATTCGCAAGTGCAATTTTGGGAAAGTTTCGGATTCAAACGCCTCAGAGTCGCCCGGCTCAGACCATTTCGACGATCACTTTGCCGGTGGAGCGGCGCTCGGCGAGATCCTGCAGGGCCTGGTCGACGTCGTCGAGGGAATAGACGGCGCCGATCAGGGGACTGATCGCCCCGCGGGTGGTCAGATCCTCCAGCTGAGCCAGGGCCGCCGCCCGGACCGCGGGGTCGACGGCGAGCACGCCGAACGAGCAGCCCCGTACATCGACGTTGCGCATCAGCAGCCGGTTGACCGACACGGTCGGTATCTGGCCGGCGGCGAAGCCCACGACAACGATTCGGCCCTCCGGAGCCAGGGACCGCAGGCTGTCCCGAAAGCGTTTCTCGCCACCGACCGGGTCGACGATCATCGCCACCGGAGTGTCCAACCGGTCGTACCAGTCGTCGCCTACCAGCACCGTGTCAGCGCCCAGAGTGGTAGCAACACGGGCCTTCTCGTCGGTCGAAACGCAGCCGATGACCCGGCCGCCGAGTGCCTTGGCGATCTGGATGCACGCGCTGCCGACCCCGCCGGCAGCACCGTGCACCAACACCGTCTCTCCGGGTTGCAGCGCTCCGCGCCGCTGCACAGCGGCCAAGGCGGTGAGGTAGTTCAACGGGAGCGCAGCGCCGCGAATGTAATCCAACCCATCGGGCAAGCGAAAGGTGGTCTCCGCCACGGCCGCCACCCTTTCGGCGTGCGCCCCGAATGTCAGCGTCATCACCCGGTCGCCGACGCTGAACTCCCCGCCTGGCGGCGCTTTGATGACATCGCCAGCCGCTTCCCATCCGAGGATGAATGGAAGCTTCTGGCGCACCTGGTATTTGCCGTGGGTCATCAGCAAGTCTGGGAACGACACCCCGGCGGCGCGGACCTGGACCACCAGGTCCCCATCGGGTTCCTCGACATCGGCGAGCACGACGGACGCGGGCCCGCATTCTTCGATCACCTGTATTGCGCGCATTGGGCCCTCCGCCTAGATATCGAAATGATATCTAGGCAAGGTATCAGAAAAGTACGCTGCAATTCAACGCAAAGTCCCAAACTGATACTGTGCAGGTATGCGGTATGAGGACCTCGCCGATATCCCCTGCTCGATTACCCGGCCGCTCGTCGTCCTCGGGGACCGGTGGACGTTTTTGCTGGTGAAACAAGCGTTCGCGGGCACCACGCGGTTCGAGGACTTTCTGACGACGCTGGGCATCCCTCGAGGCCGGCTCGCTGACCGGCTCGACCGCCTCGTCGCAGAGGAGATCCTGCGGCGCGAGCCGTACCGGGAAGGCAACAGCCGAACCCACGCGGCCTACCGGCTGACGGACAAGGGTCTTGCCCTCTACCCGGTTCTGCTGGCGCTGCGTGACTGGGGCGACCGGTACATGGCACCCGGTGGCCCACCTGTCTACTACCGCCACCGCGACTGCGGCGGCGCGGCCCATGTCCAGCTGTCCTGCGACAAGTGCGACGCGGAGCTCACCGCTCACGATGTCATCCCCGAGGCCGGTCCGGGCCTGTCGGGCGACGGCCGAGCCGCAGATCGGTCAACCACGTAAACGAGATTTGAGTGTGGTCAGAGGATTTCGATGAGCGGGATGTCCATCTCTGCCGCGCTCGACGCACCGTGAAAGCCGACCAGCCTTGCCGATTCCGGTGGCTCGTGACCGGTCGCCAACACCGCCCAGCCGCCGGTGCAGACCACCACGACGTCACCGATCCGGGGCAGAAGAGCGGGGCTGACCGGCCCGAACAGACCCGCCGCGACGGCCTGCTCGCGGGTGTGGACATCCGCGCAACCGGCGAGGAGTTCCGACCAGGTGGCCACCACATCGGCGGTGGCCCCGGGCTGGGTGTGCAGGTAACGCACTCGCGGCTCGCCGGCGACCACCCGAACACCGGCGGCCAGCCGCGGGTCGGCGTCCATGTCGATGCGGGCGTCCGCGGCGACGTTGAAGCCGCCGTGGTCGGCGGTGACCAGCAGCGCAGCGTTGGCGGGCAGCGACTCGGCCAGCCTGGTCAGCAGTGCATCGATCCGCGCCGCGGCCTCGTGCCATTCGGGTGACCCGACGCCGAACACGTGCGCCATCGTGTCGAGGTCGGCGGTGTAGCCGTAGACCAGACCGGGTGTCGCGCGCAGTTCGTCGATCATCCGCTGTGCGTAGTCGTCGTCGGCGTGCGTGGGCACGAAGAGCGCGCCGTGGTAGGCGGCTTCGGTCAGTCCACTACCGATGAACCATTCCGGCAGCAGGGCGCGGGCTTTGACGCCCGCATGCGCCAGACGGTCGAACCACGTTGGGAGAGGCTGCCATTCGTCGACCGGCGGTTCGTCGCGCCACCGGATGTGGTTGAGCACGCGGCCGGTGCCCGGGATGTTGAGGGTGAAGCCGAGGATTCCGTGTTGTCCGGGCTGGGCGCCGGTGCCCAGCGATACCAGGCTCGTCGGTGTGGTGGAGGGGAAGGTGCACCGCAGTTGTCGCAGCCGCCCGGTGCCACCGGTCAGCACCGAGGCCAGCAACGGAGCGTCGTCCACCACGTCCGGCAACAGATGCCAGCCCAACCCGTCGACGAGCACGACCATGATGCGGTCGACGTCCCCGACCGACTCGGTCAAACCCAGGGTGTCCAGTGCGCCGGGTACCCCGAGCAGAGCCGCAGTACTGGGCAGCAGGTCGCAAATCGAACCGGGCACGGGGGCCAGTGTGGCACGAATCTAGGCGTTGAGGCGTTCGTTGGTCACCCGCATCTGCCGGCGGGTGCTGTCGGCAAGCGCGCCCACCTGGTCTGGCTGCAGCCGCCCGCACAGCCGCCCCCAGTGCACCGCGACCTCGTCGCCGACCGCTACGTCCGGCACCGCGCAGTACCCGTCGGCCCAGACGTCGAGCACCCGGGTGGCGGGCTCGGACAATGCGAGCGCCCGGCCGTCCCACACCAGCCGCCGGCAGCGCACCTCAATCTCATCACCGCGGGGAATCTGGCGCCGCTCCTCCGCATCGCTGCGCTCTGCATCGTCGCCGGCGCGGCGGGAGATGACGGTGCCCCAGCTGATCCGGCAGCTGTCCAGCACATGCAGCGGATGCTGATCCATGCCGCGCCCGAGAAATCGCGTCCAGGGGTACACGCCGAAGACGTGAAAGCAGTGGTTGCCGGCCGCCTCGCCGGCCAGATCGGGGGTGAGATGTGACCAGTAGCGGCCGGCCTGGGGGCCGATGATGGCCAGCAACTCGTCGAAGAAGCGGGTGCCGGGCACTTCGGCGCCGACACCACCGCCGAGCCAATAGGATTCGACCAGCCGGCGGTCCAGCGGATCGGTGATGCCGGTCAGCCGCGACAGCACCTGCAGATACGGCCACGCCCCGGAGAACCTGCGAGCCGCGCGCAGCACGTCGTCCACGGTGCCGTCGCGCAGGGTGGCGCCCAGCGGCGGACCGCAATAGCCGAGGGCGTTGGGGGCATAGGCGTATCGGGCGAACATCTCGGCGCCGGCGGCGTCCGTCACGTCACCCTCGTCCAGACGAACCCACCAGCTTGGCGGCGTCACGGTGCATGCGGCCGAAGTTGTAGTAGGCGGCGCACGCTCCCTCGGGCGAGACCATGCAGGTGCCGATCGGCGTCTCCGGCGTGCATGCAGTGCCGAAAACCTTGCATTCCCAGGGCTTGAGGACGCCCTTGAGCACCTCGCCGCACTGGCACGCCTTCGGGTCGGCGACGCGCACGCCGGGCATCGAGAAGCGTTGTTCGGCATCGAAATCCGCGAAATCGTCGTGCAGGCGCAGCGCGCTCTGCGAGATGAACCCGAGCCCGCGCCACTCGAAGTGCGGGCGCAACGCGAACACCGTACCCATCAGCCTGAGTGCGGCGGGATTGCCATTCTCCGGGACCACCCGCTTGTACTGATTCTCCACCTCGCACCGGCCTTCACGAATCTGCCGCAGCAGCATCGCCACCGACGCCAGGATGTCCAACGGCTCAAAACCGGCCACTACCAAAGGCTTTCGGTAAACATCCGGAACGAACCGGTACGGGCGGTTGCCCACCACCGTGGATACATGCCCGGGACCGATGAACCCGGACAGCCGCAGGTCCGGTGATTCCAGGATCGCCTTGATCGGCGGCACGATGGTGACGTGGTTGCAGAACACGCTGAAGTTGGGTAAGTGCAGTTCGCGGGCGCGCACCAGCGTCACCGCGGTGGACGGTGCGGTGGTTTCGAAGCCGATGGCGAAGAACACCACCTGCCGGTCCGGGTTGTCCAGGGCGATCTTCAGCGCATCCAAGGGGGAGTACACGAACCGGACATCGGCGCCGCGCGCTTTCGCGTCCAGCAGACTGCCCGCCGATCCGGGCACCCGCATCATGTCGCCGAAACAGGTGAAGATCACCCCGGGTTGGCCGGCCAGCCACATCGCGTCGTCGATGCGCCCCATCGGGATCACACACACCGGGCAGCCGGGGCCATGCACGAGTTCGACGTTGTCGGGCAGCAGGTGTTCGATGCCGTGCCGGTAGATGGTGTGCGTGTGCCCGCCGCACACCTCCATGAATTTGAAGTGCTCGGGGCCGGTTCCCGCGAGGTGCTCGATCGCGGTCAGCAGTGTGCGGGCCGCCGCCGGATCCCGGAATTCGTCGACGAATTTCATGTCGCCTCCTAAACGATCGCGGAAGAGTCGAAGGCTTCGAGTTCGGTGGTGTATGCCTCGCCGAGCTTCTTGATGGCCGCCAGGGTCAGCAGCGCTTCGGTCTCGTCGATCTTGGCCATCGCGAATCCGACGTGGACCAGCACCCAGTCGTCGGGTTGGGGTGGGTCACCTTCGAGCAATCGCACGCTGATGGTGCGTTGCACGCCGCTGACGTCGACTTTGGCCAGATGGTTAGCGGGATCGGTGACGGCGACGATCCGTCCCGGAATGCCCAGGCACATCGGCGGTCTCCTCTCTGGTGTCAGCAGATCCGGGGCAACGGGTCGCCGACCAACATGTCGACGATTCGGGTGCCGCCGAATCCGGTTCGGAGCAGCACGCTTTCGCGTGGCGCGGTCACAATCTCCCCGACGTCGGCGGCATCGGCACCCAGCGGGTGCGAGCGCAGCGCGGCCAGCCCCGCCTCGGCTTCCCCGGCCGCGACCACGGCGATGAACTTTCCTTCATTGGCGACATACAACGGGTCGATTCCGAGCAGTTCACACGCCCCGTTGACCATCGGCCGCACCGGCAGGTGCTCCTCCTCGAGCAACACGCCGAGCCCGCAGGCCTGTGCCAGTTCATTGCAGACGGTGCCCACCCCACCCCGGGTGGCATCACGCAGCCACCGGGTGGACGGCGCGGCGGCCATCAGCAGTTCGACGAGCGGGCTCAAAGATGCCGTGTCCGAAGCGATGTCAGCCTCGATGGCCAGATCGCCGCGGGCGAGCAGCACGGCCATGCCGTGATCGCCCATCGAGCCCGACAGCAGCACCCGGTCACCCGGTTGTACCGCGCCGGCCGCCAGCGAGCGGTCGGCGGGTATCACGCCGGTGCCGGTGGTGCTGATGAAGACGCCGTCGGCCGCGCCGTTGGGCACCACCTTGGTGTCACCGGTGACGATCTGCACACCGGCTTCGGCGGCCGCCGCCGCCATGTCTGCCACGATCTCCTTCAGCTCGGCTATCGGGAAGCCTTCTTCGAGCACGAAGGCCGCCGAGATCCACGAGGGCACCGCGCCGGCCATGGCGAGGTCGTTGCAGGTGCCGTGCACGGCCAGCGTTCCGATCGACCCACCCGGAAAACGTCTGGGCTGCACCACGAACGAGTCGGTGGACATCGCGATCCGCTCGCCGCCGGGGAGAGTGAGCACCGCGGCGTCACCGAGCGACTCGAGCAGCGGGTTGCGAAAAGCCTCGACGAACACGGCGTCCACCAGCGCGGCGGAGGCTTTGCCGCCGGCGCCGTGCGCCAGCGTGATGTGGTCGTCGAGCAACCGGGGACGGCGTCTGCGGAACGACTCGATGCGTTCGATCACCTGACCTTCGCCGAATCGTGGCCCCGACAAGAGATAGTCGCGTGCCGCCGGATCGCTCATGCCGCCCCCATCCTCTGATCAGACTTCTCCTGTACTGCCAGCCAGAGCCGATAACCCAGCAGAGCCTGGGCTTCCTGGATCCGGTGCACGCTCTGGGACCTGACTGTGAAGCAGGCGTCCACATTCGGGTTGCGCGCGAACGCGCCGCCTTCATAACCGGCGAATCCGATGGTGTACAACCCGCGTTGGCGGGCTTCGGCGAGCGCAGTGAGTAGGTTGGGGGAGTTGCCGCTGGTGGACATGGCGACCGCGATGTCGCCGGAGGCGGCGCGGGCGATCAGCTGGCGGGCGAAAACCAACTCGAATCCGACGTCGTTGCCCAGGGCGGTGACGATTGCCTGGTCGGTGGTCAAAGACCAGGCCGGCAAGGGGTTTCCGACGGGGGGTCGGGCGAACAGTGCGGCCAGCGTGGTGCAGTCGGTGCTGCTGCCGCCGTTGCCGAAGGTGAACATCCGTCCGCCCGCACCGAATCGCCGGGCCAGTTCGGCTGCGGCCCGATCCAGCAGGTCGGCATTGGCGGTCAGGGTGGCGCGCCGCACCGCGATGCTTTCGGCGGCCTTGGCCTGCGCGGATGCGGCCAGGTCGGCCAGCAGGGAGTCGGGGTTGTCTTCCTCCGCGTCGATGAACGGGTAGAGGAAGTTGGTGGGCTCCTGTTGCATCATCAGGCCTCCTGCCCGGCGCGCGCGATCGCCGTGCCCGCGTGGACCAGCACAAGGTCACCGGCAGTCACCCGTCCGATCAGGGTGGTGAGCACCGATTCGGTGCCTCGCGCGGTGCGTACGCTGGCATGGTCATCGTCGTAGGCGGTGAGCACCTCAGCGAGTCGGCCTTCGTCACTACAGGTGACGCAAACATGCTCGGAATATTGGGTTTTCAGCAGCCCCGGGTGTTCGAAGCACACGTGAGTCAGTTCCCAGAGCAGGTGGTAGAACAGCACGAAGCCGCCGGTGGCGGCGACCCGAGGATCCGGATCGTCCAACCACAGCACATGATCGGCGGCACCGGGCTCCGGGCGCGCACCGCTGCCGATCCAGAACGTGGTGGCACCCCACGCCGGGCAGCGGCGCATCACCGATCGCACCGCCAGATCGTCAGCGCCGGCGACCGCGATCACCATGTCCCCCGGGCGAACCGAAATCCGGACCAAGTCCACCACGTCCGGTCCTGCGAGGGCGACCGCCGGCAGCGCCCGCTTGCCCACGATCACCGGATGCACGAATTCGACTGCGATATGTCTGGCATGCGGTTCCCACGACGGCGCGATCGACCACATGGTGGCGCCCGCCGCGAACCGCTTGGCCGCGGTGAATGCGGCTCCGGCCAGATCAGCAGCCAGATCGGCGCCGAGATCGTGATCCATGACCGTATTCATCGATGTTCCTCCTCTCGCGCGATCAGCATGCTGATGGCCGCCTGGCCGAGCGACAGCCCGCCGTCGTTCGGCGGCACGACATGGTGGGTCAAGACGTCAAATCCTTTGTTGCGCAGCCGGGTACGGCAGTGCTGCAGCAGCAGCACGTTCTGGAAGACACCTCCGGTCAGACCTACCAATCGGGTAGGCCCGGCCACCCGGCACACCA
The DNA here is from genome assembly GCF_002101675.1 of Mycobacterium gordonae. Lineage (GTDB taxonomy): Bacteria > Actinomycetota > Actinomycetes > Mycobacteriales > Mycobacteriaceae > Mycobacterium > Mycobacterium gordonae. Next base: position 60,076 of record NZ_LQOY01000093.1, read on the forward strand.
CCTCGGCGACCGCGTCGGCTACCGCCTGGTGAAAGCCCGCGGCCAGCGCGGCCGGTCGGGCCCCGTCGCGCAGCGCCGACACCATCGCGCGCACCATCGGCGCCGGGTCGATCACCGCGTCCGCACCCACCGCGAAGTGCAGCGGTTGAGGTGCCGCTGCCGTCTGCGCCAGTGCCTCCAATTCGGTTGCGGCCTGCCCTTCGTAGTCGATCCGGTGCCGCACCCCCAGTAGCGAGGCGACCGCATCGAAAAGTCGGCCCATGCTCGTGCACGCAACACAGGCCGTGCCGCTGTCCAGAAGTGCACGCAACATTCGCAATTCGGCAGACGTGGCGGCGGCTACCGGGGGCAGGTCCGAATCCCAGCTGAGCCCGGCCTGCCCCAACTGGGACAGGGCCATCCGCCACGGATTGCGCACGGCCGCGTCACCGCCGGGCAGCGGAACGGGCCGCAGGTGCCCGGCCCGCCGGAACCGGTGACTGTCGTGGCCCAAGGTGAGAATCTCCCCGCCCCATATGGTCTGGTCACATCCGTAACCGGTGCCGTCGAAAGTCACCCCGACGATCGGCTCACCGAGTCGCCCATGCTCGGCCAACAGGGAGACAATGTGCGCGTGGTGGTGCTGCACCAGGTCCAGCGCCCGGTCCTGCGCGTGACGCTCGGCCCAGGCGCGGGTGTGGTAGCCGGGGTGCAGATCGGCCGCCAAGCGTGCCGGATGACCGCGTATTTCGCTGAGCTGGCCCACTGCCCGCTCGAAGGCTCGCAGAGTCTCGTAGTCGGCCAGGTCTCCGATGTGTCCCGACAGGTAGGCGCGCGACCCGTCGGTGAGACAGCACGTGTTCTTCAACTCGCCGCCGACGGCCAGCACTGCCGGCCCGTCGATCCCGAGATCCACCGGCAGCGGCGCATAGCCGCGCGAACGGCGGATGGGTAGTTCCCGACCGTCGATGACGCGCACCACGGAGTCGTCGCAAGGCACGTGAATCGGCCGGTCGTGGTCCAGCACCGCGTCGCACAGTAGCGGGAGGCGATGGGCGGCATCCTGTTCGGTGAAACAGATGGGTTCGTCCGACCGGTTGGCACTGGTCAGCACCAGCGAGTCGAGCGGCCCGTCGAGCAGCAGATGATGAATGGGGGAGTAGGGCAGGAGGAGCCCGATCAGCGGGTTGCCCGGTGCGACGGCATCGGCCACCGGAGCGTCCGGCCGCCGGCGCAGCAATACGATCGGCCGCGCCGGGCCGGTCAACACCGCTGCCTCGGCGTCGTCGATGACCGCGTAGCGGCGCGCGACCGACAGGTCGCGCACCAGGACGGCGAATGGCTTGGCGCCACGTGACTTTCGGGTCCGCAACCCACGGACCACCGATTCGTCGTCGACGACGCAGGCCAGGTGGTAGCCGCCAATGCCCTTGACGGCGACGACGCCGCCCGATGCGATTGCTTGCCGGGCGACCGTGACGGCCGCGTCGGATCCCTCGGTGCCCCCGGCGGGCGAGTCGAACCACAACGACGGGCCGCAATCCGGGCAGGCGATGGGCTGGGCGTGGAATCGCCGGTCGGCCGGGTCGTGATATTCGCCGGCACACCGCCGGCACATGGCGAAGCCGGCCATGGTGGTGGCCGGGCGGTCATAGGGCAGCGACCGGACGATGGTGAACCGCGGGCCGCAGTCGGTGCAGGTGATGAAAGGGTGCCGGTAGCGGCGGTTGTGCGGGTCGAACAGTTCGGTGAGGCAGTCGTCGCACACCGCGACATCCGGTGGGATCGGCGTGGCGGGACCGCTCGCGGCGCGGCTGTCCACGATGCGGAAAGCGGGCGGATCGGTGCTGTGGAACGCGATGTCGGTGACCGATATCGAGCTGATGCGGGCCAGCGGAGGTGCCTGCCCGCGCAACCGGCGAGCCAACTCGTCTATCAGCTCGGGATCTCCCTGCACCTCGAGAAATACCGCGCCCGAGTCGTTTCCGACGAAGCCGGTCAAGCCGAGTTCGCTGGCGAGGCGATGCACGAACGGACGGAAGCCGACCCCCTGAACCACGCCGGTCACCGTGATGCGCCGGCGAACATCCTGTACCAGGGGCGCGGCGGTCATCTCAGCCGCCCTCCGGGCTGGGGCCCCGGCCCATCAGTTGCAGGCCCGCCATGGCCTGCTCGGCCCCGGCGCGGTCGGTCTTCTCCACGGCGAAGCCCATGTGGATGATCACCCAGTCTCCGGGTTCGAAAGTCTCCTCGGGCAGCATTCCGATGTTGACCTTGCGCGGCTGCCCGGTGACGTCGACCAGAGCCAGCTGTCCTTCGTACCCTTCCAGCATCCTGATCACCTGGCCAGGAATTCCGAGGCACATCAGCATTCCTGCTCTGCGGGTGCCGAAGTTTGCAGCGCGGCAACGAGTTTCTGCACGGCACTCACCGCGCGGGGCACTGCCGCGGCGACCGGTGCGCTCAGGCCGAGGTTCTCCTCGACGGTGCCGGCCTCGCAGCCGACGACCACGGTGTAGGGCGGCGTGCCGCCCAGCGCCCGCAGGTTGGCGAACACCGTCTGCGGATCCATGCTGTGCGCATCGATACCGGTTGCACCGGAAGCGCTGTCGTGATCGGCCTGGAAGACGTGCACCGTTCCGGGGCTCCCGCGGCTGGGAATCGCGTCGATCAGCACGAGTGCGTCCCATTCCTCGAGCAGGTCGTACGCCAGGTGCATGCCGCCGATGCCGTAGTCGACGACGCGCACGTCGTCGCGCTGGATCTCGGCGAGTCGTGCCACCTCGGAACCGAACCCGTCGTCGCCGAGGAAGATGTTCCCGATGCCGGCTACCAGAATGCGCGCTGCCATAGGCCGCCCTGCCTTACATGCGCCGTAATCGCAGGTAGCGCTTGGCATCCGGCACCGAGGCAACACCCAGGCCTACCGCGGCCGCCACGACCAGTGCGATCAGGGCAACAAAGATCCAACCTAAGACGTCCATGATGGGTTCCTTTCGGTGAGCGGTTCGATTTCGTCGGGGGAGAAGTACAGGTAGCGGCCATACCAGTCGTGCAGGTCGGCCGCCGGGTCGTCCTCCACCACCACCGCGACATGCGCGTTGCCTTCGACGTCTTCGTGGACGGAGGTGACGCGTGCAGTCTTGCCGGCTACGAAGATGTCCTGTGCGTCGGCGTTGCGTCGCGGTCGCAACACGACCCGGCTGCCGCGGGCGACCCGCACTCCGTGCACCAGCACCGCATCCACATCGGGTCGGACCGCGTTGTCGGCCAGCGGATCCCACCAGTCGACGCCGTCGGGGATCTCCGGGACGAGCCCGGCCGCGCGGTGTGGGTCGCGCAGCACGCCGTGCAGTCGGCCCATGTCCTCGGCCGACATGGCGTCACACTGATCGATGATCTGTGCCGCTCGCGGATCGGTGGCCCGGGCCTGGGCTTTCTCCTCGTCGGTCATCGTCATCACCCGCAGCGTGAGGATCTCGTCGATCTCGGTGCAGTCGAACAGTGCGGTGCTGCTCTGTTCCGCCACTTCGGGGTGGTCGTAGAGGATGATCGGTGAGATCAGCAGCATGTCGTGCGTGCCCTGCGGTCCGGCCAGCACGGGGAAACACCGATGGTGACTGCACCGGGACACGGCGTCGGCTGCCGTTGCCGGCGGCTCCAGCAGGGAAACGAACTCACCACCAACGACTTCCGCTATCACGTGGGTGCCGATCATGGATCGGGCCAGGGCGTCGTTCTTGCTTGTGGGCTCTGCGCCGGTGTTGGCCAGGTGCAGCGAGAACCGCAACAGGTCGCCGTCGGGCTCGGCCGAAAGCGTGAGCCGGCCGCGTACCTCACGGCGCTCGCGGACCAGGCGTCCACCGCTGACGGGTTCGATGTCGGTTGCGGCCGGCGCTTCGACTGGCAGGGCCCACGGCGCGTCGCCGAAGGCCAACGGCCCCAAAGATATCTCGCATTCGACCGCTTCGTCCCAGGTCAGCCACGATTGCCCCGCGTTGCTCAGCGTGTCCACGGGTTCGAAGCTGCCGGCGACCGCGCGTTGGGCCTGGCGGTGTTGCAGTTGTAAGAAGCGCACCACCAAGGTGATCGAGTCGCCGTTGTGGACGAGGAACTGCGCCGCCAGCGAGTCGTCTTCGCCGAGTCCGTCGGCGGCCGCCCCCGGCGGCCCGAGTACCCCGAATTGCCAACGGGACTGGTTCTTGCTGGATGTCCCGCGGTACGGGTAGAGCAGGTATCCCTCGTACAGCACCGCGTCGGCGACGGTGCGGGCGGGGTCCCAACTCATGGTGCGACCTCCTGCTGTGCTGCGCCGGCCAACAGCTCGGTGACCGCATGGTCGAAATCCAGTAAGCCGCGAGCTGACTTGTACTCGGCCAGCGCCCTGACGGTTTCGTGGCCCATGCGCACAAATCCGGTGTTCGGGTAGTGCAGGGCGATGAGCTCGCGCCACACGCTGACCGGCATGTCGTAGCGGTCCTCACAGTCCCACGACACCTGTTGCACCGAGAACCCGCGCGCTGACTTCACGAAAATGGTTCCGCTGAACAGGAACTGCAACGGCAGCGCGCCCTGGTCGAGCGCGTGCAGATACTTCGCCGCGGCGACCTCGAAGTCGTAGGTGCACTCCAGCGGCAGCGCCACTGTGGTGTGCCCGGCGAATCCCGGCACCATCGCCGCGCAGTGCTGCCACAGGAAGGTGCGCTGGGTGGTTGCCCAACGGTCCCGGCTGCCGAACAGGTCGGTGAGCCCGGCGGCCTCCGCGTCGGTGTAGGAGCGGCGCAGTGGTTCGATGCGGACCTGGCAGCGCAGGGCGATCGCGTGCACCAACGACGGAGCTGTATCTTCCAACGGGCTGGCGTCGACGTCGATGCGCGCGGTCAACGTCGGAGTCACGGCGTACGGTTCGGGAGCCACGTCCAGCACGGCGAACGACACATCCAGCTGTTCGGTCATGGCGGTGTCTCGCGGGCTCGCGCGCGGATCTGGGCGAAGAAATCGTCGATGAACTTCCTTGCCTCCTGGCCGCCGTCGAAGCCCCGCCACAGCATGCGCAACCGGCCGACGAACTCGTAGCAGGCGTCGATCGGGACCAGAAATGTCTGTGGTGCGCCAGTTTCCGGCACCCGCACCAGGAGCGCCTCGACGTCGTCGGCGAGCATGTCGGCGCGGCGATCGGCGGCCCTGATGGTGTTCCACATGTCGAGGTCCAACTCGGACTCGCAGGCCCCGGCCGGACCGGGATAGAACGCGACGGTGCGCCCCAGCGCCGAGTTGGTGAAGAAAAACGCCACCCCGACGGGAATCTGCATCGCCTCCCAGGCCCACCGGTCCAGCGGGAAGTCGGTGAACGCCAGATACCGGTCAGGCACCGCGCGGTAGCGCAGTTCGGCATGTGGGTCGGTGAACAGCAGGTAGCAGCCTCGGCAGACGCACAACAGTTGTCGGCCAGCCACATTCACCACGTGCTGGTGCTCGTCGGCTATCGACTCGGCACACATCTCGCACCGTTCCCCGGCGGGCTCCGGACGTCGCGGGCTGCTGATGCGGCTCAACACGTGGTAGGGGCTGCTCATGCCGAAGCCCTCACCATGTCGCGCGTGAGCGCCACCGACAGCACGCCGTCCCGGTCCAGCAGCGGCAGCGGTTCGAGGTGTCCGTTGGCGGCGGCCCCGGCGTGGGCGACATCGAAGTCCGTTCCGCAGCGCGGGCATTGGAGCAGTCGGCCGCGGAGTTGCGCGCCCGCCAGCGAGTCGACACACACTGGGCAGCGGTCCCGGTAGGCCAGTAGCTGCCCGTCAACCCGGCACGCGAGCACCGTGGCATCGGCGATCAGGAAGCCGGCGACTTCGCCGGGTGCCAGGTCGGCCAACTCCGGCGCCGGGTGCCATGCCGTGGCGCCGTTCGAGTGCAGATGCGCGAGAAGTGATTGCGCCGGAATGACGTCGGTGGGCTCCGCGGCCACCACCTCGATCGACGAGACCTCCGGCGCGGCGGCCCTTATCGCGTCTTCGACCGCCAGCTCCAATGTGACCGCCGAGGAGGGGCAGCTCTTGCAGCTGCCCTGAAACCGCAGCCGCACCGTCCCGTCGGCGATCTCGAGCAGCTCGACGTCGCCGCCGTGCGAACCAAGGTAAGGCCGTACCCGGTCCAAGGCGTCAGCGACCCGGCGCCGCACGTCGTGCGGATGCAGGCCGTGGACCAGGAGCAGGCTGGCCACCAGGTCGTCGGTGGCCAGCCGCTCGGCTAACGCGGGGTTCGTCTGATCCATGATCCGTTGCAGCCCAGCCCCATACAGTCCGACCACTTCGCGGACCAGCTGCTGCGCGCGCTCATGAGCGGCCGGTCCGCCCGCGGCGCACGCATCCAGCAACGTCTGGATCCGATCGCCCGCAGTGCGCCACTCTGCTTCTGGTTCCAGGGTTTCAGGGCGATCCGCCATCGCTTACTCCCCGGCAGGCGACTGGGTGGGCGTGTGCAGTCTCTCCAGCGTCTTGCCCTTCCCGAGGTACATGTGCACACCGCAAGGCAGGCACGGATCGAAGCTGCGCACCGTGCGCATCACGTCGATGCCCTTGAAGTTCTCGCGGTCGTTTTCCTCGAAGATCGGCTGACCCTGTACGGCGTCCTCGTAGGGGCCGGGCGTGCCGTAGCTGTCCCGCGGGTTGGCGTTCCAGGGAGTCGGCGGGTAAGGGTGGTAGTTGGCGATCTTGCCGTCGCGAATCACCATGTGGTGGCTGAGCACGCCACGCACCGCCTCGGTGAACCCGCAGCCGATGCCCTCGTCGGGAACCTCGAACTTCTCCCACGTTTTCGTTCGCCCGGCACGGATCTCGGCGAGCGCCTGCTCGGCGAAGTAGAGCCCGCACGCCGCCGCGTACGCCTGGAAGTAGGTGCGGGCGCGGTTGCGTTCGATCGTGTTGGAGCCGTGCTTGGGCACCTTCCACTCGAACTCCACCGGGCCCTTCAGCGCGGTCTTGGGCAGGTTGATCTTGACGCTGTTGCCGGTGGCCTTGACGTAGCCGATGTCGACCAGGCCGGCCAGTGCCGTCGACCACAACCGGGCCAGCGGGCCGCCGCCGGTGTCCAGTGCCAGATGGTCCTTGCCGTCGAACCAGCGTGGCGACATGACCCAGCTGTAGTTGCCGCCGTCCATCTCCCGCTTCTGCGGATGGGGGTTGGTGTGCTGGTTCCACGGGTGCCGCCGGTCCACCGGATTGCCCAGCGGGTCGGTCTTGACGAACATCTCCTGGTCGGTCCAGTCGTCATAATACGAACTGCCCAAAAGGATCCGGATACCCAGGTTGATGTCCACCAGCGAGTGGGTGACCAGCTTGCCGTCCACCACCACGCCGGGGGTGACATACATGGCGTTGCCCCAGCGCTCCATGTCCTTGTACTCGAAGTTGCACACCTCGGGGTCCTGGAACGAGCCCCAGCAACCCAGCAGGGTGCGGCGCAACCCCACCTTCTCGTAGCCGGGCAGTGCCTCATAGAAGAAGTCGAACAGGTCGTCGTGCATCGGCACGACCTTCTTCATGAACTCGACGTAGCGCATCAACCGGCTCATGTAGTCGGTCATCAGCTGGATGGTCGCCACCGTGCCGACCCCGCCGGGGTACAGCGTGGAGGGATGCACGTGGCGACCTTCCATGAGGCAGAACATCTCTCGGGTCCAGCGGCTCACCTGCAGCGCCTCGCGGTAGAACTCACCGCTGAACGGGTTGAGCGAGCGCATGATGTCGGCGATGGTCTTGTATCCGTGCGCATCGGCGTGCGGTGCGGCGGTCCGCTCGGCCTGGGCCAGCACGCCGGGGTTGGTCTCGGCGACCATCTTTTCGCAGAAGTCCACGCCGACGAGGTTTTCCTGGAAGATGTTGTGGTCGAACATGTATTCCGCGGCCTCGCCCAGGTTGACGATCCATTCCCCGATATGCGGCGGCTTGACCCCGTAGGCCATGTTCTGCGCATAGCAGGAGCAGGTGGCGTGGTTGTCGCCGCAGATGCCGCAGATGCGGCTGGTGATGAAGTGGGCGTCGCGAGGGTCCTTGCCCTTCATGAAGATCGAGTAGCCACGGAAGATCGACGACGTGCTGTGGCACTCCACCACTTCGCGGTTCTCGAAGTCAATCTTGGTGTAGATGCCGAGGCTGCCGACGATGCGGGTGATTGGGTCCCACGCCATTTCGACGAGCTGGCCCGGTTCCCGCTTGGATGTTGACGGTTCGGGAATGATGGTTGTCATAGCGAATACTGCTCTCCGCCCTGCGGGCTGTATGGAGGAAGAGACCGGCGGAGGCCGGTCCGGGCGCTCACCAGGTTCGGCGGGCTCCGGTGACCAGTTCGGTGCCTTTGTGGCGCCAGCGTGGTTCCTTGTCGACGGTCTTTGCGGTGACGTGGCGCAGGCTTCGGATCACGGTCCCGTACAGACCCGAAGCGGTGGAGGAGAGTTTGCCGCCCGGCGGTTCGTCCATGAAAGGCATGAACTTGTCCGGGAAGCCGGGCATCGTGCAGCCGATGCAGATGCCTCCGACGTTCGGGCAGCCCCCGATGCCGTTGATCCAGCCCCGCTTGGGCACATTGCACTTCACCACAGGGCCCCAACAACCAAGCTTCACAATGCATTTCGGCGACCCGTATTCTGTGGCGAAGTCACCCTGCTCGTAATAACCAGCCCGGTCACATCCTTCGTGAACGGTCTGGCCGAACAACCACTTGGGTCGCAACGCGTCGTCGAGTGGGATCATCGGCGCCTGGCCGGTGGCCATGTAGAGCAGGTAGGTCAGCGTCTCGGCCAGGTTGTCGGGATGGATCGGGCACCCAGGCACGCAGACGATCGGTATGCCGGCTTTGCTCTTCCAGTCCCACCCGAGGTAATCGGGCACGCCCATCGCGCCGGTCGGATTGCCGGCCATGGCGTGGATACCGCCGTAGGTGGCGCAGGTCCCGACGGCCACGATCGCCGTTGCCTTGGGTGCCAGGCGGTCCAGCCATTCGCTGGTGGTCATCGGCTGACCCGTGGCCGGGTCGTTGCCGAAGCCGCACCAATAGCCTTCGCTCTTGATCTGCTCGTTGGGAATGGATCCCTCGACGACCAGCACGAAGGGTTCCAGTTCACCGCGGTCCGCTTTGAAGAACCACGCGAGGAAGTCGTCGGCTCCGCCGGTGGGCCCGCATTCGAAATCGATCAGCGGCCAGTGCACGGCGACTTGAGGAAGTCCGGGCAAGGCGCCTAGAGCGATCTCCTCGACACTGGGTTGGGTGGCGGCAGTCAACGCCACCGAATCGCCGTCACAACTGAGGCCGGCGTTGATCCACAGAACGTGAATCAATGTTTGTTCTGCTTTGACTGCTGCTTCTGTTGGCATAACGCAGCTTTCCGGGGCCGAGCTGAAGCCCCTACGCCGCCGGAGTCGACCGTCGGCCCACTTGCGCGGCGCTAAATCTGGGTCTACTCGCGCGGCTGGGCAATGTCAACGGTTCGTCGTCGAAACGTGGTTGTACACGCGTCGACTAGAGTCATGTGCGACCCGGAATAAGTTGGCCCGCAACAATATTAAACTTGATCCGGACCCGTCGACCCTGGCTGTACGGAATCTTATTGTCGACAGCGTTACTTCCGTGTTGCAGAGCATTCGCATGAACTTGCTGCCGCGAGATGTCATCACCCGAGGCCAGTTTCACGTCACGTCCAACGATGCCACCATGAACTCGTTGCCCTGCAAGATCTCGACGTCGGGGCTGTCGCATTGTGGACACCAGACCGACCATTGTGAAGTGATCGCCGACCGGGTGCCGCAGGCGCGGCAGCTCACCTCGGCCGCGACGTGCTCGACCTCCAACTCCGCGTCGGGCATGCCTTCGGCATCTCGCAACAATGTCCAACAAAACGACAAAGATTCGGGCACAACCTGCCTAAGTGCGCCGATCCGGACCCGCACCCGCTCCACGTGGCGCCCCGCGGCGTGGGACTTGGCCACCCCGGCGATCGCCTGACACAGCGACAGCTCATGCACTGTGAGTCGCCTGGACCATAAGCACCAGTTCTACTCTCGGTCCAAGAGCGTCTATGCAGCAGCGGGTCTGAGAAAGAGCAAGTGGCTCGGACGGCCGGCACCGGCGGTGCCGGATCCGGTTAGCTCGCGCGCTCCGTGGCCGGCGCCCACTTCTCCTCGATCCGTCCGTACCGCCACACCAGGAGCGCGACGGCCCAGGTGAGGACGAACATCCCGACCACGGCAAAGCCCACCGTGTTCAGGTCCAGCCCGGCGATCCAGTCCCACAGACCGCCGTGCCAACCGAGATGATCGGCGAACAACCCGAGCAGTTCCACGGTGCCGATCAGCAGCGCCACCGCCACCGACAACCCGGTGACGGTGAGGTTGTAGTAGATCTTGCGCACCGGGTTGGAGAACGCCCAGCCGTAGGCGAAATTCATGAATGAGCCGTCGATCGTGTCCAGCAGACACATGCCGGCGGTGAACAGGACCGGCAGACACAAGATGGCGTACCAGGGCAGCCCGGACGCGGCGCTGGTGCCGGCCAGCATCAGCAGCGCGATCTCGGTGGCGGTGTCGAAGCCCAGACCGAACAGCAGCCCGAGCGGGTACATGTGCCAGGACTTCGTGATCGACTTGGTCAGGCGCCCGAGAAATCGGTTGATCAGGCCGCGGTTGTCCAGCTGCTGCTCGAGTTCCGCCTCGTTGAAATCGCCCTGACGCAACCGCCGGAACACCCGCAGGATGCCGATCAGCACGAAGATGTTCAGCAGCGCGATCAGGTACAGGAACCCGCCGGAGACGGTGGTGCCGATCAGGCCCGTGTAGAAGTGCAACCGTGAGGAGTCGTCCGCAACGGGTCCGACGACGGCGCGCAGGCCCAGTGCCAGCAACAGCGCCAGGGTGAACACCACCGAGGAGTGGCCCAGCGAGAAGAAGAAGCCGACCGCCAGGGGCCGCTGACCCTCGCTCATCAACTTGCGAGTGGTGTTGTCGATGGCGGCGATATGGTCGGCGTCGAACGCGTGCCGCAGCCCCAGGGTGTAGGCCGTGAGTCCGATGCCGACGCCGAATGCCTTGTGGCCCAGGCTCAGATGTGCCGGCTCGACCACTAGGATCAGGGTAAGCCAACCCACTAGGTGCAGCGCCGTGATCACCGCCAGCATGATTCCCAGCCGGCCCCACTCGGCCGGGGACAGGGCTCCCCGCAGCCGCGACCAGGGTGGGGGCCGGTCGAGCTGGGCGTTGGCCATCGGAGATCCTTCCCGCCGTCAGAGACGCGCTCAACTGTAGGGTCGCCTGCGAGCTGGTTGCAAGTGATTCGCAGGAGCCGGACGCGCCGATGGTCCGAACTGGCAATCCCGGCCTCACGGCGCGACACTGAACGGGTGACGACTGAACCGGCGGGCCTGGACCCGGCGGCTACCGAACGGATCGGCGAACTGCTACGCGCCCGCGGGCTGCGGCGGATGGCCTCGCGGATCCAGGTACTCGCGGTGCTGGAACCGTTCGACGGGCACCTCTCGGTGGCCGAGATCCAGCACCGGCTGCCGGCCTGCCTGGCCCCGGGAGTGCAGCCGCCCGACCTCGCGACCATCTACCGCACCGTGACCACCCTGGTCGACCAGGGTGTGCTGCACGCGTTGACCCTCGACGGCGGAGTCACCACCTACGGCATGGCCACCGCCCCGCATCACCACGCCGTCTGCACACAGTGCGGGGCGATCATCGAAGTGCCCGCCCGCCAGCTCAGCTCGGCGCTCGAACACGCGATGGCGGGCAGTTCCTTCGCCCTGTCCGAGCGCGCCGGCCTGACGCTGCACGGCCTGTGCCCCGCCTGCCAGCAACGCACGCGGGACTGAATCAGCTCAGGCCCAGCAGGGCGTTCTCCACCACTTCGGCCAGCGCGGGGTGGATCCAGTACTGGCCGCGGGCCATCTCGTGCGCGGTCAGTCCGAAGCTCATCGCCTGGATCAACGGCTGGATGAGTGAGGAGGCCTGATAGCCCATGAAGTGCGCGCCCAGCAGCCGGCCGGTGCCGCGTTCGGCGATCAGCTTGAGGATTCCGGTGGTGTCCTCCATGGCCCATCCATAGGCGACGTCACCGTAGTCCTGGATCTTGACCGACACGTCGAACCCCTGTGCCACGGCTTGGTTTTCGGTCAGTCCGACGCTGGCCAACTGTGGATCGGTGAACACCGCGGACGGGACGAACCGGTGATCGGTGACGGCCATCGAGGCGGTGTCGTCCCAGTCGCACAGCAGATTACGCTGTACGACGCGCGCCTCGTGATTGGCGACATGCTTGAGCTGATACGGCGACGACACGTCGCCGAGCGCGAAAACCCCACGCGCCGAAGTTCGTTGGTACTCGTCGACGACGACGCGGCCGAACTCGACGTCGATCCCGGCCTGCTCCACGTCGAGCAGGTCGGCGTTGGATATCCGACCGGTTGCCACCAGCAGCGCGTCGGCATCCAGGGTGCTGCCGTCGTCGAGGCGCAGCGACACCCCGGACCCCCGGTTATGCCCGCCGACCACATTGCGGTGCGTGCGCAATTCCCACTTGCCGGCCACGACGCGGGTGAACCGTTCGCAGATGGTGTCGTCGCAGTGACGCAGCAGGCAACTGCCCCGCACCACCAGTGTCACGCGCGAACCCAGCGCGGCGAACACGTGGGCGAATTCTGCTGCCACGAAACCACTTCCGACGATAACCAAGTGCTCGGGCAGTTCGGGAATACGCATGATGGTGTCGCTGGTGTGGTAGGTGACGCCGCAGGCGGAGATGGCCGGCGGAACCGTGGGCCGCGACCCCGCGGCGATTACCACCTGTTCGGCGGTGAACTCCTCCCCGGCGTCGGTGCGCAGAAGATAACGCCCGTCGGCGGCGGTCGGTCCGAAACGCGTGTGACTGCGATACACGTCGATGTTGGGGGCGGACCGGCGGTAGTCTTCGCCGCTGGGCCCGATCGGATCGATGCGCCCGAAAACCCGGGAAACGATGTCCGTCCACCGCACGCCGTCGATGTGCGCATCGACGCCGTACCGGGCCGCGCCCCGAACGGTTTTGGCCACATCGGCGGCGTAGACGAACATCTTGGTCGGGATGCACCCGACGTTGAGGCAGGTGCCGCCGAAGACGCCCTGCTCACAGATCGCCACCCGCTTGGCCGCATAGTGCTCGTTGAGAATGCTATTGCCCGAACCGGTTCCGATGATCGCGAGGTCGTAGGTCTCCATCGATGCGTCACCCTTTCCCCGACTGGTTCTCGGGTGGGACCGAGGCGTCGGTGTCGTTGAGCCTGCTGAGATGGTCGTCCAGCCAGCGGTCGAGATGGCGATAGGCTAGCTGAGGCGGTCGGGAAAGGGACAGAAACACATCGTGTTTGGCGTCCGGCACCGGAATGATGCTGGTGCGGTTGCCGATACAGCCGGCCCACCGGGCGATCTGGCTGACGTCGAGCACCGCGTCGCCGTGTTGCAGGGCCGCCGGTTCGGCGCTCTCGGGCACGGTGTGATCCGAACGCAGGATCAGGTTGGGCACCCCGACGTCCAGCCCCCGGTGCAGCCGGGCCTGGCCGCGGCGCACCGCATGCAGCCAGCCGAACGTTACCGGGAAGCCGCCCAACGGTTTCCACTGCAGGTTGTAGTCGAATTCGCCGTGGTAGTCACGGTGCAGGCTGGACCCGTAGCCGCCGCTTCCGCTGGCCCGCGCGACGCCCTTACTGCGCATTCGCGACAGCGCGGCGATGGTGGCCGAGGTGACACCCAGACGCAGAATCGCGGGGCCGTGCAGGTCGAGGAACGGGCTGTTGAGCACCAGACCGGTGACACCGGCCCGCGCGATCGCATCTTGCCGCCGCAGCCGGTCCAGCCACAGCGACACGATCAGCCCGCCCGCCGAATGGCCGTACATCAGCACCTTGGTGTCGGACTGCTCGCGGATCAGCGCCACCGCACGGTTGAGTTCGTCGTCGTAGTGGGCCAGGTTGGTGGTGAAGTGCGGCGTCTGGTCCGGTTGGTGCGAGCGACCGCACTTGCGCAGGTCCAGCGCGTAGAAGGTGAAGCCGCGGTCGGCGAAGTGGTCGGCCAGTGCGGTGTGGAAGAAATAGTCGGTGTAGCCGTGCACGGCAAGCACGGCGTGGTCGGCCGCTGTTTGCGGGCCACGGCGAACAAGCGTTGCGACGATCTCGCCCTCACCGTCGGGGTCGGGCCCGAGCGGGAAGGTGAACTGCCAGTAGCCCGGCAGGACGTCGGGCACCCAGCCAGTCACGAGGCCAGCTTAAACGGGGCAGAGCTCCTGCTTGCGCCGCAATGCCTGTTAGGGAATGCCCGGGTTTCCGTTCTGTCCCAGTAGCTGCCCGCCGGCACCGCCGACGCCGCCGCGCGGTCCAGGATTGGGTCCTGCCCCGGCATTGCCACCGTTGCCGCCGTCGCCGATCAGCCGGGCGCTGCCCCCGGCGCCGCCGTTGCCCGCGTTAGCCGATCCGATCGAGTCCCCCCCGGCGCCGCCGTCGCCGCCGTTGCCGATCAGACCACCGGTTCCTCCGGTGCCACCCACACCACCGAAGCCGGCGGTCGTGCTGAAGCCACTGCCGCCGCGTCCGCCCGCCCCGCCGTTGCCGAACACGCTGCCGGCGTTGCCACCGGCACCACCGTTGCCACCGCTGCCGCCATTACCGCCGCCGCCGCCGGCGCCGCCAGAGCTGAACAGGCCTCCGGCGCCACCGATTCCACCGGCACCCCCGAGCGAGCCGTCTCCGCCGACTCCGCCGGAGCCACCCACCGAGCCGAACAGTCCGGCGGAACCACCGTCACCGCCGGCCCCGCCGTTGTTACCCATAAGCGCCAGGCCGCCGGCCCCGCCGTCGCCGCCGCCGCCGAACAGCCCCCCGGCC
>NZ_LQOY01000094.1 GCF_002101675.1 Mycobacterium gordonae
CCCCAGCCCCCACCGCACCCCCCGCCCCGGCCTCCACGCCCGCAGCCGCGGGACCCGTGTCGCCGACGGTCGGCGCCGGCTTCACGCCCCCCTATGCGGTGGGCCCACCCGGCATCGGTTTCGGTTCCGGAATGTCGACCACCGCCAGCGCCACCGCGAAGAAGAAGGCACCCGAGCCGGATAGCGCATCAGCCGCGGCGCAGTCTTCGGCGGCAAGCCGCCGGCGGGCGCGAGCGTTGCAGCGGAAGCGAATCACCGAACGCCAGTACGGCGACGAGTTCATGGACATGGAAGTCGAGGTGGAGCCGGACTGGGACGAACCACCAGGCACTGCGGCATCGCATCAGGGCGCCCACCGGCTCGGATTGGCGGGCACGGTCAATAAGGAAAACGTCACCGAGGCGACCGGTTTGGCGACCCTCAACGACGACGATTTCGGCGGAGGGCCGACCACTCCGATGTTGCCGAGCACCTGGCGATGATCAAGCCCGCTGTGGCGGGCGATCTTCAATCAGTCGCGTACTTCCCAGTCGCTCCGACCGAACTCGGTATCGAAGACCGGTCTGCGGCCGGCACGAATGCAGGCTTGGCGAAAAACCTCCCCCATGGCGTCTGGGGCGATCCAACCTCCGTCTGCCGTCCACCAACTCTGGAAGAACACAATGACGCGCTCGTCGTTGAACCGCGGAAAGATGTGGGTGCTCAGCGCATTCCAGAATGTCACCGGGCTATCGCGCCGCATGATCAACATGCCTGGCACATGACGAACCACGCGACGGGGAGCGCCCCACACGAAGCGCTTCAGCCGAACGTACGGGTAAGCGGCGAGGTCGAACGGCCGCTCTCGCCCATAGCGAATCAGCGTGATCGTCCCGTCGCGGTCGACCACACCGCGTTGAACGGCCAGCCGTTGTCGCACTTGGGCGTGTAGGTAGGCCACGGCAAGCAGCGACAGCGGTAGCACCATCGTCGCGCGGAATTTCTCATAGTCACCGTGCGGCACCGGGTAGCCGGTGGCTGCCGCGGTAATTACCAGCAGAAAGAACGGCACGGCATACATCAGCACGATCAATGACAAGACGCCTACCGCAGTCTTGCGCGCTTTGAAGCGCACCGGTCCCACGACGTCGCAGGACCGCACTACACATTTGTCACGGATTCTCCACCGCCAGGGCGGAACGTGGAACCTGGATGCATGCCACGTCGCCGACCGAACGGACTCTGGATGTGGATCCACGTCTTTGATCCCGAAAGGATCACCTTCGCGGCTTCGCGCACGCAGATTGTCGACGAGTGTGACGCTCTCTTCCGCGCCCAGACGCAGTGTCGCGCAGAGTCGATTGATCTCAACAGCGAGCTGCTCGTCATCGAGGCTGGCTAAACTCCCCGTGGGGCGACGGCCTTGTTCGCGAGCGATCTGCGCATCAACGAGCGCCACCAAGCGCTTTCGCAACTCGCCGAAATGCAAATCAACCTCATCTGCTGCGTACCCGTGCAGGCGTTGCCTGCTGTCGTACCGATGCAGCGAAGATGTTATGCAGCTTGTCGCGTCTGCGCTCCACTATTCGTCAAGCCGTACCAGCCTAGGACGACGAGTCACCCTCGGATTCTGCAGGCTCGTCAGGGCTTTGCGGCTCCTGCGCGCCCTCCGGGGCCTCGGTCTCGCCTGCGCCGGAATCAGTCTCCTGCAGCAGCGATTCCAAGGTGGTGCGGTTGATCCGGCGGAATGCCCGCCGCGGCCGGTTGGCATCCAGGATCGCGACTTCGAGGCTGGCCTCGCCCAGGGTCGGCTGGCCGTTCGTGGCGTTGTCAGGGCTGTTGGCCCGCAACGCGTTGACCGCGACCTTCAGCGCATCGCCCAGGTCTGCGTTCTCGGCGTAGGACTCCTTGAGCGCGTTGATGATCGGCTCGGTGGTGCCGCCCATCACCACGTAATGCGGCTCGTCGGCGATCGACCCGTCGTAGGTGATCCGGTACAGCTCAGGCGCTTTGGTCTCGCCGTAGTGCGCGACCTCGGCCACACATAGCTCGACCTCGTAAGGCTTGGCCTGTTCGGTGAAGATGCTGCCCAGCGTCTGGGCATAGACGTTGGCCAGCTGCCGGCCGGTGACGTCGCGACGGTCGTAGGCGTACCCGCGGGTGTCGGCGAATTGGATTCCGCCCCGACGCAGGTTGTCGAACTCGTTGAATTTCCCGGCCGCGGCGAATCCCACCCGGTCGTAGAGTTCGCTGATCTTCTGCAGCGACCGCGACGGGTTCTCCGCCACGAACAGCACGCCACCGGAGTAGGCCAACACCACCACGCTGCGTCCGCGGGCAATGCCCTTGCGTGCGAGCTCGCTACGCTCGCGCATCGCCTGCTCAGGCGAGATGAAATACGGGAAGCTCACTTCTCACCGCCGTCAGGGCCGAAAGTATCCGCGCGGGAACGACTTTCGATGACGCCGCGGGCAATCTCCGCGATCCTGCGCTCGGGGAGCTCCATCGCGCCGTCGGCGTCGATGGTGACCGCCGTCGGGTAGATGCCGCGGACCAGGTCCGGTCCGCCGGTGGCCGAGTCATCGTCGGCGGCGTCGTAGAGCGCCTCTACGGCGACCCGCAATGCAGAATCCGCATCGGCGACTTGGGAGTACAGCTTCTTGATCGACGACTTGGCAAAGATCGATCCCGAGCCCACCGACTGATATCCCTCTTCCTCGATGTTCCAGCCGCCGGCGGCGTCGAAGGAGACGATGCGTCCGGCTGACTCGGGGTCAGCGGCGTGGATGTCGTAGCCGACCAACAGTGGCAGCGCGACCAGCCCCTGCATCGCGGCCGGCAGGTTGCCGCGGACCATGATGGCCAGCCGGTTGACCTTGCCGGCGAAGGTGAGCGGTACGCCTTCCAACTTCTCGTAGTGCTCGAGTTCGACTGCGTACAGACGGGCGAACTCGACCGCGATGGCGGCGGTGCCGGCGATGCCGGTCGCGGTGTAGTCGTCGGTGATGTAGACCTTGCGGACATCGCGGCCGGCGATCATGTTGCCCTGGGTCGAGCGGCGGTCGCCTGCGATCAACACCCCACCGGGGTACTTGAGCGCCACGATGGTGGTGCCGTGCGGCAGCTGGTCACCCACGGCCGAACCGCTGAGCCGGGCGGGAAGCAGATCCGGTGCCTGGCGGCGCAGAAAGTCAGCGAACGACGACAGGTCTACGGATCCGGGTTGTGCTGAGTTGAGGGACAGGCGATCGGGCAACGACCAGGTCACTGTCCGCCCTTTTGCACGTAAGCGCGCACAAAGTCCTCGGCGTTCTCTTCCAGGACGTCGTCAATCTCGTCGAGCAGATCGTCGGTCTCCTCGGTCAGCTTCTCGCGACGCTCCTGGCCCGCGGCTGCCGCGCCGGTGATGTCGTCGTCGTCGCCGCCACCACCGCCACGTTTAGTCTGCTCCTGCGCCATCGCCGCCTCCTGCTTCGTCATGCGCCGCGGGCGTGTGTCCAGTCGCCCGATGGCTTTTCTCTACCCTACCGGTCAGCACCGACGTTTCCCGGCTCAGCTGGTCAGTTGTTCCACCAATTCCACGGCGCTGTCCACCGAATCGAGCAGCGCACCGACGTGCGCCTTGCTCCCCCGCAGCGGCTCCAGCGTCGGAATCCGCACCAGCGAGTCACCGCCCAGATCGAAAATCACCGAGTCCCAGCTCGCCGCCGCGATGTCGGCCCCGAACCGGCGCAGGCATTCACCGCGGAAGTACGCCCGGGTGTCCGTCGGCGGATTGTCCACCGCATCCAGCACCTGCGGTTCGGTGACCAGTCGCTTCATCGATCCGCGCGCCACCAGCCGGTTGTACAGACCCTTGTCCAGTCGGACGTCGGAGTACTGCAGGTCAACAAGGTGCAGCCGGGGAGCCGACCAGTTCAGGTTCTCCCGCTGCCGGAACCCTTCGAGCAGCCGCAACTTGGCCGGCCAGTCCAGCAGCTCTGCGCACTCCATTGGGTCGCGTTCGAGCAAATCGAGGGCCTCGGCCCAGGTTTCCACGACATGCGACGCGCGCGGGTCCGGGTCACGACTGTCGACCAGCTTGGCCACTCGATCGAGGTAAATCCGTTGCAGCGCAAGCCCGGTTAGCTCCCGGCCGTCGGCCAGGGCCACGGTTTGACGCAACGACGGGTCGCGGCTGATCGCGTGGACCGCATGCACCGGACGGGCCAGCGCGAGATCGGTCAGGTCGATGCCTTCTTCGATCAGGTCGAGGACCAACGCCGTGGTGCCCAACTTGAGGTAGGTCGACGTCTCGGCCAGGTTCGCATCGCCGATGATCACGTGCAGCCGGCGGTACCTGTCGGCGTCGGCGTGCGGCTCGTCGCGGGTGTTGATGATGCCGCGCTTGAGGGTTGTCTCGAGTCCGACCTCGACCTCGATGTAGTCCGAGCGCTGCGACAGCTGGAAACCGGCCTCGTCCCCCGACGCACCGATGCCTACCCGGCCGGAACCGGTCACCACCTGCCGCGACACCAGGAAGGGCGTCAGCCCCGCGATGATCGACGAAAACGGTGTCTGCCGCGACATCAAGTAGTTCTCGTGCGAGCCGTAGGACGCGCCCTTGCCGTCGACATTGTTCTTGTAGAGCTGCAGTTTAGCCGCCCCGGGCACGCTGGCGACATGCCGTGCCGCGGCCTCCATCACGCGCTCGCCCGCCTTGTCCCAGATCACGGCGTCCATCGGGTCGGTGCATTCGGGCGCGGAGTACTCCGGGTGCGCGTGGTCGACGTAGAGTCGCGCGCCGTTCGTCAGAATCATGTTGGCCGCGCCGACCTCGTCCGCGTCGACAACCGGCGGCGGGCCGGCCGAGCGGCTCAGATCGAAGCCGCGGGCGTCGCGCAGCGGGGACTCGACCTCGTAGTCCCAGCGGGTCCGCTTAGCGCGTTGGATGCCGGCGGCGGCGGCGTAGGCCAGCACCGCCTGTGTGGAAGTGAGGATCGGGTTGGCAGTCGGGTCCGACGGCGAGGAGATGCCGTACTCGACCTCCGTCCCGATAATCCGTTGCATGAGTTAAAGACTACGGTCCCGCCGTGACCCCCGAGCAGCAGCGGGTAGCTCGCGCCGGAAACGGCAGGGCTGCCCACGATTAGTGTGAGCCGCCATGAGCCCTTCTCTCCGCTCGCTGGCACGGCGGGCGACGGTTACCGACGAGGCTGAAAGCTGGTTCCTGCAACGCGGTCTGCCGTCGGTGCTGACGACGCGGGGCAGGTGGCGACGGCTGTGGTCACGGTCGGCTCCCATGCTGGCGGCCTATGCGACCCTGCACTGCTGGACCTTGCCGATCCTGTTCATCACGGAGGGCAAAGACGTCATCATCGACGACAAGCCGACGGCCGAGGAATGGTCGCTGCTCGGACTCATCGGACTGGCGCCGGTGGCGATGGCGGTCGTCGGTTGGTTGGTGTCGCGTATCTCCGATCGTCGGGACCGCGCGCTGGCGGCGACGGTGGCGATGGTTGTCGTCGGGGTCGTCATCGTCGTCGAAAGCGACCCGTCCCATCTGCCGAATGCCGTCATCACCGCGGCGGTGCTGATGGTCTTGACCGGCTTCGGTGTGGGATCGGTGGTCGGCTGGGCGATGCGCATGACGCTTTCGCACCTCACCACGATCGGCGGTCTGGCAGTTCGCGCCCTTCCGGTGGTGTTGCTGACCACTCTGGTGTTCTTCAACGGAAACGTCTGGCTGATGTCGGCGACGATCAGCGGTGAGCGGCTGGCCCTGGCGATGTTGTTTCTCGTCAGCATCGCCGCGGCGTTCGTGGTCTCGGCCACCGCGGAGCGAGTCAGACCGATGCTGCGGTCGCCGGCTG
Organism: Mycobacterium gordonae; assembly: GCF_002101675.1. Lineage (GTDB taxonomy): Bacteria > Actinomycetota > Actinomycetes > Mycobacteriales > Mycobacteriaceae > Mycobacterium > Mycobacterium gordonae. The sequence continues at coordinate 5,832 of NZ_LQOY01000094.1, forward strand.
CGGTAGCGAAAGACTCCGAAGCCCTGTTAGGCACACCGTTCGAGGCGATGCCGGACCCGCCGTCCAGTCCCGCGTTGAGCAGGATGGAGCGGATCAACGTGATCTTCGTGCTGGCCGCTTCCCAGTTGGCGCAAATCGCCGTGGTCGCCGCACTGACGGCCGGCATCTACGTGACCCTCGGACTGATTGTGCTGACACCCGCGCTGCTTCAGGAGTGGGCCCGCACCACGGACAACAATGCGACCCTGCTGGGGCTGACGCTGCCCGTCCCTGACGCGCTGATCCATCTGTGCCTGTTCCTCGGCGCGCTGACCTTCATGTACATCAGCGCGCGAGCGGCCGGCGACGACGATTACCGCTCCAATTTCGTCGACCCGTTGATCGATGATCTGCACGCCACTCTGACCGCGCGCAACCGCTACCGCAGCCGGATGGTGAACGCGCCGGTGACCAGTGTTGACGCCGCTGACCTGGGTGATTAGGTTCACCCTGGTGTCAGCCCCTCAATCTCCCTCCTCAGCCCAACCACATTCGGGTGACCTTTCCGGAAAACGTTACGGGGAAGTGCTTCTCGTAACGCCCGGCGAGGCGGGTCCGCAAGCCACCGTCTACAACAGTTTTCCGCTGAACGACTGCCCCGCCGACCTGTGGTCGGCCTTGGACGCTCACGCCATCGCATCCGAGCACGGTGCTGCCACGGCGCTGCTCAACGGGCCGCGCTACTGGCTGATGAACAGCATCGAAAAGACCCAGCAGGGGCCGCAGATCATTAAAAACTTCGGCGGCATCGACATGATTCTGCAGGCCACCGTGCTGCTCGCGTCGATGAACCCGAACCCGTACACCGTCAATCAGGTCAGTCGCAACACGGTGTTCGTCTTCGACGCCGGGCAGGAGGTCTACGAACTGCAGGACCCGCACGGCCGGCAATGGATCATGCAGACCTGGAGTCAGGTCGTTGACCCCACCCTGTCGCGCGCCGACCTCGCGAAGCTCGGCGATCGGCTCAACCTGCCGGCGGGCTGGACCTACCACTCGCGGGTGCTTCCGGAGACCCTGCGCGTCGACACGACCACGCAAGCCGCCGAGGTGCTGCAGGACGACCTGACCAACAGCTATTCGTTGGTGAGTTAGCGGTTCGCTGCGTCGAATTACAGGTACTGCCCCAGGTTCGACTCGGTGTCGATGGCCCGCGAGGCGCTGGACGACTTGCCGGTGACCAGGGTGCGGATGTAGACGATCCGCTCGCCCTTCTTGCCCGAGATCCGCGCCCAGTCATCGGGGTTGGTAGTGTTGGGCAGGTCCTCGTTTTCGGCGAACTCGTCGACGATCGAGTCCAGCAGATGCTGGATGCGCAGGCCGGGCTGGCCCGTCTCCAGCACAGACTTGATCGCGTTCTTCTTCGCGCGGTCGACCACGTTCTGGATCATCGCCCCGGAGTTGAAGTCCTTGAAGTACATGACTTCCTTGTCGCCGTTGGCGTAGGTGACTTCCAGGAACCGGTTGTCGTCGATCTCGGCGTACATCCGCTCGACGACCTTCTCGATCATCGCCCTGATGCAGGCGCTGCGGCTGCCGTTGAACTCGGCGAGGTCGTCGGCGTGCACCGGCAGCGTCTCGACCAGGTACTTCGAGAAGATGTCCTGCGCGGCTTCGGCGTCCGGCCGCTCGATCTTGATTTTCACGTCCAGACGCCCAGGCCGCAGGATGGCCGGGTCGATCATGTCCTCACGGTTGGAGGCGCCGATCACGATGACGTTCTCGAGCCCTTCCACCCCGTCGATCTCCGACAGCAGCTGCGGCACCACGGTGGTCTCGACGTCGGAGGAGACGCCGGTGCCACGGGTGCGGAAGATCGAGTCCATCTCGTCGAAGAACACGATCACCGGCGTGCCTTCGGAGGCCTTCTCGCGGGCCCGTTGGAAGATCAACCGGATGTGACGCTCGGTCTCTCCGACGAACTTGTTGAGTAGCTCGGGGCCCTTGATGTTGAGGAAGTACGACTTGGCCTCGCGGGCGTCGTCGCCGCGCAGGTCGGCCATCTTCTTGGCCAGCGAGTTGGCGACGGCCTTGGCGATGAGCGTCTTACCGCAACCGGGCGGGCCGTACAGCAACACACCTTTGGGTGGACGCAGCGCGTACTCGCGATAGAGCTCCTTGTGCAGGAACGGCAACTCGACCGCGTCGCGGATCTGCTCGATCTGACGCGTCAGGCCGCCGATGTCCTCATAGCTGACGTCGGGAACCTCTTCGAGCACCAGGTCTTCGACCTCGGCCTTGGGGATGCGCTCGAAGGCATATCCGGCCTTGGTGTCGACCAGCAGCGAGTCGCCCGGGCGCAGCCGGCGCGGCCGGGTGTCGTCGTTGAGCGCGTCGGGGTGGCCTTCGGGCAGATCCTCGGCGACCAACGGTTCGGCGAGCCACACGATGCGCTCCTCGTCGGCGTGGCCGACCACCAGAGCGCGGTGGCCGTCGCCCAGCACCTCGCGCAGCGTCGAGATCTCGCCGACCGACTCGTAGGTTCCCGCCTCGACCACTGTCAGCGCCTCATTGAGCCGGACCGTCTGGCCCTTCTTCAACAAGGAGGTCTCGATGTTAGGCGAGCACGTCAGGCGCATCTTGCGACCGGAGGTGAACACGTCGACTGTTTCGTCGTCGTGAGTGCCGAGCAGGACGCCGTAACCGCTTGGCGGTTGCCCTAGCCGATCGACTTCCTCCCGCAGCGCCAATAGCTGTTGGCGAGCCTCTTTAAGGGTTTCCATCAATTTGGAATTGCGGGCCGCGAGTGAGTCGATTCGGGCTTCGAGTTGATGGACGTCGCGCGCGGAGCGCGCCGGGCTCGGGTGGGCAACCGCGTTGTCGAGTTGCTCACGCAGGGCCGCGGCCTCACGCCGCAGTTGTTCGAGTTCGGCAGCATCGTCGCTGGACAGGGGGATATCGCGGGGGTTCTTGAATGCTTCAGAACGCTCTGAGTCACCCATGTTGCGCTCCTTTCCCGCACCAGGAATAGGTGTGGCGGATACCCCCAACGCTACCGGTCAACCACGATTGATGTGCGCAGTCAAATGCCGTTTGAAAGTTACAAGTTGGGTCACGCTGGTAATCTCGGCTTCTATTCGGGCCGAGCGAAAGGGCTTCTGTGACCGTGAAATCCCAAGCCACAGGCGTTCTGACCCCCAACTTCGCGGCGATCGCGGGGCCCGATGTGACGTGCAACGCAATCTGCTCCGACGCCAGTAATTGAGCCGTCGGAGATGTCCGGCAACGTCTGCGTAACACTGGGCGCCGCCGCCGCTGCGGTGGCGATGCTGGTGACTGGTTGCTCGCACAACACGGCGCGGCAGCTGGACTCCGCTCAGCCGCCCGGACCGCCACCCTCGTCGATCACCGCCGTGGCTCCGCCGACCGCTCCCCTGCCCCCGCCCGAGGCGCTCACCGATGTGCTGACCCGCCTCGCCGACCCTGCCGTGCCCGGCAGCAACAAACTCAACCTGGTGCAGGGTTCGACGCCGGAGGCGGCTGCGGCGCTGGACAGGTTCACCAACGCGGCGCGTGACGGCGGCTACCTGCCGATGACGTTCGTCGCGAACAACGTCGGATGGTCGGCAACGGACCCGTCATGCGTGACGGCTACCGTCGTCGTCACGACGGCCAACCCGGACCGCCGCGAGTTCACCTTCCCGATGGAGTTCACGTCGAGCCAGGGCGGCTGGCAGCTGTCCCGCAAGACCGCCGAGATGCTGCTGGCGCTGCAGAACGCCAGGAGTTCGACGGCGTCGTCGCCCGCTCCGGCCCCGCCGGCAAGCTCGGCGCCGCCCACTGCGTCGCCGACGCCCTGAGCAGATGTGGATCGGTTGGCTCGAATTCGACATCCTGCTGGGTGATGTGCGCTCGCTCAAACAGAAGCGGTCGGTGATCCGGCCGGTCGTCGCCGAATTGCAGCGCAAGTTCAGCGTCTCGGCGGCCGAGACCGATTCGCACGATCTGCACCGGCGGGCGGGCATCGGTGTCGCCATGGTGTCGCGAGACCGGGCCCACGCGGTGGATGTGCTCGATGCGGCCGAGCGGCTGGTGGCGGCGCATCCAGAGTTCGAGTTGCTGTCGGTGCGGCGCGGGCTCAACCGCAGCGACGACTAACCGTCGCGTCCCTCGCGCTTGCGGCCGAGCGGGGCCGGCGCGACCGCACCGGGGGCCAGCCGGCGGGTGGCTACCAGGAACGCGGTGTGCCCCCGCATCGTGTGCTGGGGCCGCACGGCCAGGCCGACGACGTTCCAGCCGCGCTGCATCGTCTCCCAGGACCGCGGCTCGGTCCAGCACTGCTGGGCCCGCACCGCCTCGACCACCTTCGACAGCTGCGTGACGGTGGCGACGTAGATCAGCAGGACGCCGCCGGCCACCACCAACCGCGACACCGAGTCCAGCACCTCCCACGGCGCCAGCATGTCCAGCACCGCGCGGTCGAAGGAGCCGTCCGGCAGTGTCGAATCGGCAAGGTCGCTGATGACCAGCTGCCAGTTCACGGGCAGCTCACCGTAGAAATTCGACACGTTGCGCCGGGCGTGTTCGGCGTGGTCGGCGCGCGCCTCGTAGGAGACCACCTGACCCTGCGGCCCGACCGCCCGCAGCAGCGACAGCGTCAGCGCGCCGGAACCGGCGCCGGCCTCCAGCACCCGGGCCCCCGGGAAGATGTCGCCCTCGTGGATGATCTGCGCGGCGTCCTTGGGGTAGATCACCTGCGGTCCGCGGGGCATGGACATCACGTAGTCGACGAGCAGCGGCCTCAGCACCAGGAAGAGGGCGCCGTTGCTGGACTTGACGACACTGCCCTGCTCGAGGCCGATCAGCCCGTCGTGCGCAATGCGGCCGCGATGGGTGTGGAACTCGGCGCCCGGAGTCAGGGTGATCGTGTAGTGACGGCCCTTGGCGTCGGTGAGCTGGACCCGCTCGCCGACGGTGAAGGGACCGGTTGCTGACACGGCGTACAGCGTGCCAGCCGACGCGCCGCTGCCGCTGCTCGGGGTTGTCGGTACCCCGTCCTAGGCTGCGACTATGACGGACCTGCCGGAGCCACGCCCTCGGCCGGCGCTGTCGCCGTCGCGGGCCGCGGACTTCAAGCAGTGCCCGCTGCTGTACCGGTTCCGGGCGATCGACCGGTTGCCGGAAGCGCCGTCGACGGCGCAGTTGCGCGGCTCGGTGGTGCACGCCGCCCTCGAACAGCTGTACGGGCTGCCCGCGCCGCAGCGAGGCCCCGACACCGCCTATGCGCTGCTTGACGCCGCCTGGCAGCGGATATTGGCCGACGAGCCGGGGCTGGCCGAAGCGCTACACCCCGACGTGCGCGCCGAACTGCTCAGCGATGCCCGAGCCCTGCTGTCCGGCTACTACCGGCTGGAGGACCCGACGCGGTTCGATCCGCAATGCTGCGAACAGCGGGTGGAGGTGGAACTCGCCGACGGGACGCTGCTGCGCGGCTACATCGACCGCATCGACGTCGCGGTCACCGGCGAGCTGCGTGTCGTGGACTACAAAACCGGCAAGGCACCCCCGGCCGCACGGGCTCTGGCCGAGTTCAAGGCGATGTTCCAGATGAAATTTTACGCGGTGGCGCTGCTTCGCTCCCGAGGCGTGTTACCGGCCCGGCTGCGGCTGATCTATCTGGCCGACGGCCAGGTGCTCGACTACGCGCCGGAACATGACGAACTGTTGCGATTCGAGAAGACGCTGATGGCCATCTGGCGGGCGATTCAATCGGCCGGCCAGACCGGTGACTTCCGGCCCAGCCCGTCGCGGTTATGCGACTGGTGCCCGCATCAGGCACACTGCCCTGCCTTCGGCGGCACGCCCCCGCCCTACCCGGGCTGGCCTGAGTTCGCGCATCAGACCGCCCAGCGGCCGAACGAGCCGGCGGCTTGAGCCTGTGACTGGTCCGGCTCAGGAGGACCCGCTGGCCCGCTCGGACTGCCGCTTCTGCTTCTCGGCCTCCGCCAGGTCCTCGACACGGTCCGCCTGACTGCGCTTGATCGCAGCCTCGGTGCGCTTTTCGCCTGCGTCCTGCAACTTCGATTCCGCAGCGCGCGAAGCGACCTTCTCCACGGCCTTGGTTCGGTCGGCTACCCGGTCCCTGGCCGACTCCGCGGCCTGCTTGCGGTTAGCGGCGATCGATTCGACGCGCTTCTTGGCTGACTCGCTGCGTTGACGAGCCGACTTGGTCGCTTCACGTTTCCGCTCGTCGGCGGCGCTACGCGCCTCGTCGATCTGCTGCACCGTGGCTGCACGGGCCTCCTTCTGGTCCTCGACCGCCTGCTCGCGGGCTTCGTCGAGTTTGGCGTCCGCCTGCTCCTTGCGGGTCGTGGCCCGCGCGTCGAGGGCCGCGGCCCGCCCCAGCGCGTCGGTGCGCTCGACGAGCGCCGTGCCGCGTCTGACCAGTTCCGGGTCGCGCAGCACGTTGCCGACGGTGGTGTCGAGCACGCCCAGCGCGCGCTCATAGAACAGGCGCGCGGGCGCCTCGCTTCGGATCCGCGTGACAAATCGGTCCTCGACGAACTGCAACGGATAACGGGCGCACTGGTACTGGAAGCGCAATAGCGCGAAGGGCATTTCAGAAATGGTCATGGTTTCACTCCTAGACGTTGTCTGAGACGTTCTCGGCATGGCGCCGAAGGCGTTCGGCTTCGGATTGGTCGTTGGAAGCAACCTGAACGTCGCTTCGATATTCAGCCGCCGCATCGATGACATCTTCGGCCGCGTCTTGCATCTCTTCCCGCTCTTCGGCTTTGGCCCGTTGCGCTTCGCGCTGAGCATCCAGTTCCGCCTGCGTCTGCTGGGTGGCGGCGGACTGCTGGGCGGCGTGCTCAGCGGCACGCTTTTGCTCGGCCTCCTGAGCGGCGATCGTGTTCTTGGCGGACGCGGTCTGCACGTTCGCTTGGATGCGTTCTTGAGCAGCCTTGGTTTTGGTCTCGGCTTCTTGTGCCCGCGCCTGTTCAGCTTCGGCGTCTGCGACCGCCTGAACGGTGTTGGCTTCCTTGCGTTCCTGAGCCTGGGTCTGCTCGAGCTGACCCTCGGCAGTGAGCGAATCGTTGTTTGTGATTGCGCCGACAACTTCTTTCGCTTTACCTTTTACCGAGTCCACCAAGCCCTTTCGTGCTTGATTGGCCGGATTTGGTTCACTCATCGAACATCTCCTTGCGGCAACTAGCCCTCAACAGTTGTTTGGTGTCGCAGAGAGAGATTCCACGCACGGGGCAGCCGAAACCTCCCGCGCGTTTCTAATTCGATTGCCGGGCAGGGCACTTCGTTTTCGTCAGGCGATGTCCATCAAGCGATGGCACGGCTAGTCGAGCGGCGACATCTCCTGCAGCACCGTGGGGATCAGCTCACTCACGGTCGGGTGGATGTGCATGGTACGCGACAGCGTCGTGTAGGGCGCCTTGGCCGACATCACGTCCAGGACGCAGTGCACGGCCTCGTCGCCACCGACGCCGAAAATGGCGGCGCCGAGGATCTCGTCGGTTTCGGCGTCGACGACAACCTTCATAAATCCTTGTGTTTCGCCCTTTTCGACCGCCCGCCCGACTCTGGTCATCGGCCGCTTGCCCACTAGCACCTGGCGGCCGGCCGCGCGGGCCTGGTCAACGGTCATGCCGGCCCGCCCCAGTGGGGGGTCGATGTACAGCGCGTAGGTGGTGATGCGGTCGCTGACCCGGCGGGGGTCGTCATCGAGCAGATTGGCCGCGACGATCTCGAAATCGTTGTACGAGGTGTGGGTGAAGGCGCCCTTGCCGTTGCAGTCGCCCAGCGCCCAAATATGGTCGACGTTGGTTCTGAGCTGATCGTCGACGACGATGTAGCCGCGGGCGTCGGTCTGCACACCGGCCGCCGCCAACCCCAAGTCGTCGGTGTTGGGCTGGCGCCCTACTGCCAGCAACAGGTGGCTGCCCTCGACCGGATCCGCCCCAGAATACGGAGTAAGCCGGAAACCGTTGCCTGACTTGGTAACTCGCACATCATTGGCGCCGGTGATGACGTCGATGCCCTCTTCTTCGAGGATCTCGCGGATGGTGTCCGAGACGTCTTCGTCTTCCCGGGAGGCGAGCCGCGGGCCTCGCTCGACAATGGTGACCGGTGCGCCGAACCGGCGGTACATCTGCGCAAACTCCAGTGCTATGTAGCTTCCGCCGACGACGACGAGATGCTCGGGCACCGTGTCGAGATCCATGATGGTGACGTTGGTCAGGTAGTCGACGTCGGCAAGGCCGGGGATGTCCGGTATGACCGCTCGGCCACCGACGTTGAGGAAGATGCGGTCACCCCGGAGCAGTTGGTCACCGACTCTGACGGTGTGCGGGTCCTCGAAGCGGGCGTGCCCGCGAAAGAACGTGGTGCCCTCCATGCGGTCCAACCAGGTCTGGACGCCGTGGCGGTCCTTGAGCATGATGTCGTCTTTGCGCGCCTTAACTTTCGCCATGTCGACGGTGACCGGCCCGGTCGCGACCCCGTACTCGGCGCCCCGACGAGCCAAGTGCGCGGCGTGGGCACTGGCCACCAGGGTCTTGGTGGGGATACACCCGTAGTTGACGCAGGTCCCGCCGACGTGCTGGCGCTCGATGACCGCGACGCGCTGCCCCGCCGCGCTGAGCCGGCCGGCCAGCGGCGGCCCGGCCTGGCCGGCTCCGACGACGATGGCGTCGAATCGCTGAGTGTCCGTCACAGAGCGGCCGCCGCGGCGACAATGGCGAACGCGCCCAGCACCGCCACGGCGTCTTCCAGCAGCGCGATCGGCAGGTCATGGCCACCGTTCTTGGCGACCAGCGCGCGGCGGGCCTGATAGCCGCCGATCGTGCCCAGCACCGCGCCGACGACCCCGGCGCCCAGCGCGGCCCATTTGTGTCCCCACGCGGTGCCGATGACCGCGGCGGCGAACCCGCCCATGATGAGGCGGACGGCGAACACCGGTGGAGCGGTGCGCGGCGGCGTCTTGGGCAGCTTGTCGTTCACCAGTTCGGCGACGGCAAGCAGGCTCAGGATCACCACCGTCACCAGGTTGCCGACCCAGGATGCCCAGGTTCCGTGCAGGTTGAGCCAGCTGAGGAAGACCGCCCAGGAGACCGCGGCGGGCGCCGTCAAGGACCGCAATCCGGCGACGACACCGATCAAGAGCGCGAGAAGAAGAACGAGAACCTGCGTCACAGCGATCCCTCCTGGGACAGACGTAGAGCCTGGCGACGATATCGGGAGAATCCCTGTAGATCACAGGTGTCCCAGCGGGACGCTAACACAGGTGGAGCTCGTCCACAGGGTCAGAAACGGCAGAACCTGATGTCCGATGCCAGGATCGCTTTGGCTCCGATGGCGGCGAGTTCGTCCATGATGCCGTTGACGCCGCGCCGGGGCACCAGGGCGCGGACGGCGACCCAGTCCGGGTCGGCGAGCGGAGCGATGGTCGGCGATTCGAGTCCGGGCGTGATCGAGGTGGCCTGGTCCAGCGCCGTCCGCGGGCAGTCGTAGTCCAGCATCAGGTACTGCTGGCCGAAAACCACACCCTGAACCCGAGCCACCAATTGATCTCGGGCGGCGCTGCTTTGAGCCTGCGCGCGCTCGATCAACACGGCCTCCGAATCACACAGCGGCTCACCGAAAGCCACCAGATTATGCAGGCTCAAGGTGCGGCCCGAACCGACGACATCGGCGATGGCGTCGGCGACCCCGAGTTGCACCGAAATCTCGACCGCGCCGTCGAGCCTGATCACCGTCGCGTCAATCCCTTTGGCGCCCAGATCTTTCCGTACCAGGTTCGGGTACGCGGTGGCGATCCGCTTGCCGGCCAGGTCGGCCACCGTCCAGTCCGGTCCGGCCGGACCGGCGTAACGGAACTTGGACGAGCCGAAGCCCAGCGCCAGCCGTTCCCGCACGGGCGCATCGGAATCCAGCGCCAGGTCCCGCCCGGTGATCCCGAAGTCTAGTTCCCCGGAACCGACATAGATGGCGATGTCTTTCGGGCGCAGGAAGAAAAATTCGACGTTGTTGACCGGATCGATGACGGTGAGGTCTTTTGGATCGGTGCGACGGCGGTAGCCGGCTTCGGAGAGGATCTCCGAAGCGGGCTCGCTCAGCGCGCCCTTGTTGGGCACCGCGATTCGCAACATGCTCACAGCTTCCGGTAGACGTCGTCGAGGGACAGCCCGCGGGAGATCATCAACACTTGCGTCCAGTAGAGCAACTGGCTGATCTCCTCGGCCAGCGCCTCGTCGGGTTCGTGTTCGGCGGCCAACCACACCTCGCCGGCCTCTTCCAGGATCTTCTTGCCCAGCGTGTGCACGCCCGCGTCCAGCGCGGCCACCGTGGCGCTGCCGGCCGGCCTGGTGCGGGCACGTTCACCGAGCTGGGCGAACAGCTCCTCGAAGGTCTTCACGACCAGCGATTGTTTCAGACGTTGAAGTGCCCGGCCTCGGGTAGGGCTCAGTCCTCCGGGTTGTACCCGAGGTTGGGGGCGAGCCAGCGCTCGGCTTCCTGCAATGTCCAGCCCTTGCGCTTGGCATAGTCGGCGACCTGGTCCTGCGCCAGCCGGCCGACCACGAAGTACTGCGACTGCGGGTGCGAGAAGTACCAGCCGCTGACGGCGGCACCGGGCCACATCGCCATCGACTCGGTCAGCTCGATGCCGGTGCGCTCCTTGACGTCCATCAACTCCCAGAGCGTCACCTTCTCGGTGTGCTCCGGGCAGGCCGGGTAGCCGGGGGCTGGGCGGATTCCCCGGTACTTCTCGCCGATGAGCTCGTCGTTGTCCAGCTGCTCGTCCGGCTGGAATCCCCAGAACTCCTTGCGGACCCGTTGGTGCATCCGTTCGGCGAACGCCTCGGCCAGCCGGTCGGCGATCGATTCCAGCAGGATGGCGCTGTAGTCGTCGAGGGCTGCCTTGAACTCCATGATCTTGTCCTGGCTGCCGAGCCCCGAGGTGACGGCGAACGCGCCGACGTAGTCCCGGTGACCCGTATCTTTGGGGGCGATGTAGTCGCCGAGCGATCGGTTCGGTATTCCCTCCCGGTGCTCGCCCTGCTGGCGCAGGTTGTGCAACCTGGTCAGCACCTCGGTACGGGAGTCATCGGTGTAGACCTCGATGTCGTCACCGACCGCGTTCGCCGGGAAGAAGCCGATCACCCCGTTGGCGGTCAGCCACTTTTCCTTGATCAGGGTGTCGAGCATCTGCTGGGCGTCGTCGTAGAGCTTGCGGGCAGCCTCGCCCGAGGCCGGGCTGTTGAGGATGTCGGGGAACCGGCCCTTCATCTCCCAGGCGTTGAAGAACGGCTGCCAGTCGATGTACTCGCGCAGCTCGGCGAGGTCATAGTCCAGAAATTCCCGCACGCCGAGTCCCTGGGCGGGCACCGGCGGCGTGTAGCCGTCCCACTCGATCGGCGTCCGGTTCGCGCGGGCCTTCTCCAGCGTCACCATCGGCCGCTCGTTCTTCTGCGCGTGACGTTCGCGCAGCGACGCGTAATCCTTCTCGGTGGCTTCCAGCAGTGCGGGTCGCTGCTTGTCGTCGAGTAGCGCGGCAGCGACCGGCACCGACCGGGAAGCGTCCTTGACCCACACGACCGGTCCTTTGCGGCGCGGCGCCACCTTCACGGCCGTGTGGGCACGCGAGGTGGTCGCGCCGCCGATCAGCAGCGGGATCTCCAGCCCCTCGCGTTCCATTTCGACGGCGAAGTTGACCATCTCGTCCAGGGACGGGGTGATCAGCCCGGACAGCCCGATGATGTCGGCGTTGTGCTCCTTGGCCGCATCCAGGATCTTGCTGGCGGGCACCATCACGCCGAGGTCGATCACTTCGTAGTTGTTGCACTGCAACACGACTCCGACGATGTTCTTGCCGATGTCGTGGACGTCGCCCTTGACCGTCGCCATCACGATCGTGCCGTTGGTGTCCTTGTTGGCGGACGTGCCGGATGCTTCTTTTTCCGCCTCGATGAACGGCAGCAAGTAGGCCACGGCCTTCTTCATCACCCTGGCCGACTTCACGACCTGCGGCAGGAACATCTTGCCGGAGCCGAACAGGTCACCGACGACGTTCATGCCGTCCATCAGCGGACCCTCGATCACCTCGATCGGGCGACCGCCCGCGCCGGCGATCTCGGCCCGCAATTCCTCGGTGTCGGCGTCGACGTGGGCGTCGATGCCCTTGACCAGGGCGTGCGTGATCCGCTCGCGGACGGGCAGCGAGCGCCACTCTTGGACAGCGGCGTCGCTGGTCGACTCGTTCTTGTTGAACCGCTCGGCGATCTCCAGCAGCCGTTCGGCCGCATCCTCTCGCCGGTTCAGCACCACGTCCTCGATGCGGTCCCGCAGCTCGGGGTCGATCGAGTCGTAGGGCACCAGTGCGCCGGCGTTGACGATGCCCATGTCCAGGCCGGCCTTGATGGCGTGGAACAGGAACACCGCGTGGATGGCCTCGCGGACGGGGTTGTTGCCCCGGAATGAGAACGACACGTTCGAGATGCCGCCGGAGATGTGGACCCCGGGGAGGTTCTCCTTGATCCAGGAGCAGGCCTCGATGAAGTCGATCCCGTAGGTCGCGTGCTCCTCGATGCCGGTCGCCAGGGCGAAGCAGTTCGGGTCGAAGATGATGTCCTCGGGCGGGAAGCCGACCTCTTCGGTCAGGATCCGGTAGGCGCGCCCGCAGATCTCCTTGCGGCGCTCCAGGTTGTCGGCCTGGCCCTTTTCGTCGAAGGCCATGACGACGACGGCGGCACCGTACTTGCGGCACAGCCGCGCCTCACGGACGAACTTCTCCTCGCCCTCCTTCATCGAGATCGAGTTGACGATCGGCTTGCCCTGCACGTTCTTCAGGCCCGCCTCGATGACCTCCCACTTGGAGGAGTCGATCATCACCGGGACGCGGCTGATGTCGGGCTCGGCCGCGACCAGCTTGGTGAACCGGTCCATCGCGGCGACGCCGTCGATCATTCCCTCGTCCATGTTGATGTCGATGACCTGCGCACCGACCTCGACCTGCTGGAGTGCGACCGAGAGCGCGGTGTCGTAGTCCTCGGCCTTGATGAGGTTGCGGAACCGCGCCGAGCCGGTGATGTTGGTGCGCTCGCCGATGTTCACGAAGAGGGACTCATCGGTGATGTTCAGCGGCTCGAGCCCCGACAGCCGGGTGGCCACCGGAATCTGCGGCAGCTCGCGTGGCGGCTTGCCCTCGACGACCTTGGCGATCTCGGCGATGTGGGGCGGCGCCGTTCCGCAGCAGCCACCGACGAGGTTGACCAGGCCGGCATCGGCGAAGTCGGCGATGTAGCCGGCCTGACGCTCCGGGGACTCGTCGTACTCGCCGAAGGCGTTGGGCAGGCCGGCGTTCGGGTAGCAGGAGACGAAGGTGTCCGCGATCCGGGCCACCTCGGCGATGTAGGGCCGCATCTCCGGCGCACCCAGGGCGCAGTTGAGCCCCACCGCGATGGGTTTCGCGTGCCTGATCGAGTTCCAGAAGGCTTCGGTGACCTGACCGGACAACGTCCGCCCGGACGCATCGGTGATCGTGCCCGAGATGATGAGCGGCCAGCGGCGCCCACGGTCCTCGAACAGCGTCTCGACGGCGAACACCGCCGCCTTGGCGTTCAGCGAGTCGAAGATCGTCTCGATGATGAGGATGTCGGCACCACCGTCGACGAGGCCGTTGGCGGCTTCGAGATAGGCGGCGACCAGCTGGTCGTAGGAGACGTTGCGGGCCCCGGGGTCGTTGACGTCCGGCGAGATCGATGCGGTCCGCGTCGTCGGACCCAGCGCGCCGGCTACGTAGCGGGGCTTCTCGGCGGTGCTGAACTCGTCGGCGACCTTGCGGGCCAGCGCGGCACCGGTGTAGTTCAGCTCGTAGGCCAGCTCCTGCATGTTGTAGTCGGCGAGGGAGACCGCGTTCGCGTTGAACGTGTTGGTCTCCAGGATGTCGGCTCCAGCCTCGAGGTACTCGCGGTGGATCCCCTCGATGATGTGTGGCTGTGTCAGGCTGAGCAGATCGTTGTTTCCGACGAGATCGCTCGCCCAGTCTTTGAACCGCTCGCCGCGGTAGCCGGCCTCGTCCGGGCGATCCCGCTGGATCGCGGTGCCCATCGCGCCGTCGATCACCATGATCCGCTGGCGCAGAGCCGTCGTCAGCTCATCGGTGCAGTCCGGGCGGATATTGGGCGTGAAGTTTGACTCCGAGGCGTTCACACACGTTCCTTCCACAGTGGAAGGCGTCCTTGGATCTGCCGAGCGTGGCGGATACCGGCTTGTGAGGACCGGGACCCGTTGCAACGCCTCTCGACCAGACGAGTTTACGTCGTCACCCGGCGTCTGGACGCCCTGCCTGACCCGACCCGCATGCCTACCACGGTCCCCTGGCGCGGCCAGCCTGCGGATCTTGCCGGCAATGTCGTAGTTACCCAGGTTAACCGGATTGCGCCCGAGGAAATTTCGTCCCGCCCCTGGTTCTTGCCGACATTGCCACCAGGGTCGCGGTTGGCGCCCGGACCACGACCGCTGCGGCACACTCGGCGGGTCATGCCAGCGGCGCGCCGTCCAGCGCCCGCGCCCCACGCCGTAGGCTTACTGGGTGACTTTGCCGGACGGTGGGCGCGGCTCCGGGTCGGAAGACGAGAAGCTGCCCCAGCTGCAGAACACCATTGTGGTGGCGGCTTTTGAGGGCTGGAACGACGCCGGTGACGCGGCCAGCGACGCGGTGGCGCACCTGGGCACCATCTGGGATGCGCTGCCCATCGTGGAGATCGACGACGAGGCTTATTACGACTACCAGGTGAATCGGCCGGTGATCAGGCAGGTCGATGGAGTCACCCGCGAGCTGGAGTGGCCGGCGATGCGGATCTCGCACTGTAGACCGCCCGACAGCGACCGCGACGTGGTGTTGATGCACGGGGTCGAACCCAACATGCGCTGGCGCACATTTTGCGACGAGCTGCTGGCCGTCATCGACAAGCTCAACGTCGACACAGTGGTGATTCTCGGAGCGCTGCTGGCCGACACGCCGCACACCCGGCCCGTGCCGGTCTCGGGAGCGGCGTACTCGTCGGAGTCAGCACGCGTGTTCGGCCTGGAAGAGACGCGGTATGAGGGCCCGACCGGCATTGCCGGCGTGTTTCAGTACGCGTGCGTCGCCGCCGGGATACCGGCGGTGACGTTCTGGGCGGCGGTGCCGCACTACGTATCGCACCCGCCCAACCCGAAGGCGACGGTGGCGCTGTTGCGGCGCGTCGAAGAAGTGCTCGACGTGGAGGTGCCGCTCGGTGACTTGCCGACCCAGGCCGAGGCGTGGGAGCAGGAGATCACCGAGATGGCCGCCGACGACGAAGAGCTGGCCGAGTATGTGCAGTCACTCGAGCAGCACGGCGACGCGGCGGTGGACGTCAACGAAGCACTCGGCAAGATCGACGGCGACGCGCTGGCCGCGGAGTTCGAGCGCTATCTGCGGCGCCGCCGACCGGGATTCGGGCTGTAGGAGGGCTGGGTCTCGGCTCCCGGGCTGAGCTGGGCCGGGTGGGGTGCGCGGGCCCGACGCCATGCGAGCGCCCGCGTGTTGCCGATGACACGCCGGTGTGGACGGCATTTTGCGGCCGCTCGCGGCTACGGAAGCTCCTCTGAGCCGGTGCGGAGCATGGCAACGACCGGTGAGGGTGGCCCCACCAAGGCCGCGGTGATCCGCCGGTTGACCGACGGAAGCCATGCCATCCGCAGCGCGGTGCGGCGTGTCCACAGCTGAAACGGCGACGCGGGCAGGAACCGGTTGGCGGCTTCGCGACCGGCTTTCTGTTTCTCTTCGATTTCCGGGCGCCATAGTTGCTCGTAGAAGTCCAGCGCCCGGTCCACCGACGAGGTCCGGCGGAACTGCTCGGCCAGCACATAGGCGGCGCCGACGGCCAGCGAGGCACCCTGCCCGGCCAGCAACGACACCGCAGAGCAGGCGTCGCCGATCAGTACCACCCGGTTCTTGCGCCACCCCGGCA
Source organism: Mycobacterium gordonae (assembly GCF_002101675.1). Classification (GTDB taxonomy): domain Bacteria; phylum Actinomycetota; class Actinomycetes; order Mycobacteriales; family Mycobacteriaceae; genus Mycobacterium; species Mycobacterium gordonae. The sequence goes on from NZ_LQOY01000094.1 coordinate 21,821, forward strand.
TGACGATCTGGGAAACCTCGTCGTAGTAGATCTGCTCGGGGGGCGGGCAGCGCCGCAGCGCCTCGGGCACCACCCAGCCCATGTCGGCATAGCTGGCCTGTATCGCCGCCCGGGTGTCCTCGGGGAGTTGCCGCTCCGGAGCGCGGTGGACGGCGAACACGGCCACCTTCCCGTTGCGCAAGGAGTAAAACCCGATCTGGCGGTCGATGGTGTCGGTGAGGGCGACGTCATCTCCGGCCGCCTCACGGACGGCGGCCTCGTCGAGAAGGAAAGCGGCGGTGTGGAATCCCAGGTAGCGCAGGTACTGCGCTTCCTCGCCGAAAACCAGGGCGCGCACGGTGGAGTGAATTCCGTCGGCCCCGACCACTAGGTCGGCCTCCAGCGTCTCCCCGCCCTCCAGGGTGACCGTCACGGCGTCGTCGTAGTCACTGACGCCGGTGACCGGGGCACCGTATCGCAGCTCGACATCGTCAGGAAGGTTGTCGCGCAACACCTTCTCCAGGTCGGGGCGCATCACGCTGCACAGGCGGCCGCGCAGCGCCCGGTCGATCTTGACGTATGACACGGCGGCGCGGCGGCGACCCCGCTCGTCGACCAGCGCGGCTTCGTCGAAGTTGTAACCGACATCCCGGATCGCCGGCAGCACCCCGATCGCCTCGGCCGCGTCGTAACCGGCGCCGAAGAAGTCGATCAGATAGCCGTGCGCGCGCGGGCCGGGCGCGCGTTCGAGAAGCACCACTTCGGCGCCCACGGACGACAGGCGTTCAGCGGTGGCCAGCCCGGCGATTCCCGCGCCGCAAACGACTACTTTCACGCTCGGCTGCTACTTCTCCAGCTCCTGGGTGTATGCGCTGGTGGAGCGGCCGAGCGCGAGAACCTGGGCGTCCATCTTCGGCATGATCTCGGCCGCGGTCTTGAGAACCGAGGACTCGCCGATCCTGGTCGACAGAACCGGCTTGAGCCACCGCATGGCGGCCACCCAGCTGGGGCAGTAGACCCGGGTCTTGCGACCCTCGATGCCCTTGACGAACGCCGCCGCGCATTTGTTGATCGAGGTGGTCCTGTTCAACGGTGGAGGCAGTTTCGACAGCAGCTCGCTGAAGGCCGGCAAGTCACCCTTGGTGTCGCGCACCAGGGCGGTGTCGATCCAGGACATGTGGGCCGACCCGACGGCGACGCCCAGGTGGGCGACTTCTAACCGCAGCGCGTGGGCCAGATGTTCGTTGCCGGCCTTGGACATGTCGTAGGGCACCATCCCCGGCGCGGCCGCGAAGGCGGCCAGCGAGGACACGATCAGCACATAGCCGCGGCGGTCGATGATCGACGGCAGCGTGGCGCGCACGGTGTGGAAGACGCCCATCAGATTGACGTCGATCACCCGCTTGGCCGCTTCGGGGTCGACCGTGAGCACCGAGCCGTAGCTGGCGATGCCGGCATTGGCGACCACCACGTCGATACCGCCGAATTTCTGCACCGCCTGATCGGCGGCCGCCTGCATCGCCTTGAGGTCACGCACGTCGGCGACGGCGGTCAGTACCCGGCCGTCGCCGCCGAGTTCGGCGCCGATGGAAGTGAGCTCGGCCTCCCCCAGGTCGGTCAGGACGAGCTTGGCGCCCTTGTTATGCAGGCGGCGGGCAACCTCGGCGCCGATACCGCGCCCGGCGCCAGTGATGAAAACGACTTTGTTCTGCACCGATGTCATTGCGCACAAGCTACCACCGCGCCGCTACAGGCCAACCCCCAGCAGTGCGTCCACCGCCGTCGCCACCAACCTGGGCGCCGTCTCGTCATGACCGCCGTATTCCAGCGCGTCGGTCGTCCAACCATCAAGTGCCGCAACAGCTTTTGGGGTGTCGAGGTCATCGGCCAGATAGCGGCGGAGCCGGGCCAGGAGGTCGGCGGCATCGGGAGCTGCGGGTAGCGAGGTGGCAGTGCGCCAGCGGTGCAGGCGGGCGTGGGCGTCGTCGAGCACTTGCTGGCTCCAGAAGCGGTCGGCACGGTAGTGCCCGGCGAGCAGACCCAGCCGGACCGCCGACGGGTCGACGCCTTGAGCCCGCAGTTGCGACACCAGAACCAAATTGCCCCGGCTCTTGGACATCTTGTGGCCGTCCCAGCCGATCATTCCGGCGTGCACGTAGTGGCGGGCGAATCTGCGTTCGCCGGTGACACATTCGGCGTGTGCGGCGGTGAACTCGTGATGCGGGAAGATCAGGTCGCTGCCGCCGCCCTGGATGTCGAGTTCGCTGCCGATCCGGCTGAGCGCGATGGCGGCGCATTCGACGTGCCAGCCGGGGCGGCCGGCTCCGAACGGGGACGGCCAACTGGGCTCGCCGGGCCGGTTGACGCGCCACAGCAAGGCGTCCAATCCGTCGGTCTTGCCGGGCCGGTGCGGATCACCGCCACGTTGTTCGAACAGCTCCAGCATGGTTTCGCGGTCGTAGCCCGATTCGTAGCCGAATTGCTGGGTGGCGTCGGCGCGGTAGTACACGTCCGGGTATTCGCCCTCGACGACGTACGCCGCCCCCGAGGCCACCATTTTCTCGACGAGCTCGACCATCTCGGGGATGGCCTCGGTGGCCCCGATGTAGTCGTGCGGCGGCAGTACCCGCAGGGCGGTCATGTCCTCTCGGAACAGCGCGACCTCCCGGTCGGCCAGGTCGCGCCAGTCGATGCCGTCGCGGTCGGCACGCTCGAACAGCGGGTCGTCGACATCGGTGACGTTCTGCACGTACCGCACCTCGTGGCCAAGATCCAGCCACAGGCGGTGAATCAGATCGAACGTCAGGTAGGTGGCGGCGTGGCCGAGATGCGTCGCGTCATACGGCGTGATGCCGCAGACGTACATCGTGGCCTTGCTGCCGGGAGTGACCGGACGGATCTGCCGGTCAGCGGTGTCGTACAGCCGCAATGCGGGGCCGCGTCCGGGTAACGCCGGGACCGGCGGAGAAGACCACGACCGCATGCGTCGACTTTAGGCGAGGCGAAGGCGCAGGCCGCGCCAGGTGTGCGGCTACCGCCCTGGCTGTGCGTGTATGGCGGCGATTCGGCTGATTGTCCGACGGGAACGCGCACGCGAGACCGTAGACGCACACTCGACGTCGAGGGTGCTCACCACCAGCACTCGCGGATGGCCTCCAGCAGTACCGGCGCCAGCTCGGCGCGGCACATCACGAAGTCGGGCAGGTACGGGTCGAGCTGGTTGTACATCATCGGCGATCCGTCCAGGCGCGACACGTGCATTCCCGCGGCCGACACCACTCCGGCCGGCGCCGCCGAATCCCATTCCCACTGGCCACCGGCGTGCACATAGGCGTCGGCGACACCGTCGATGATCGCCATGGCCTTGGCGCCCGCGGAACCGATGCGCACCAGTTCGATGTCCAGGATCTGCCGGATGCGGTAGAGGATGGCGGGCGGCCGGGTGGCGCTGGCGGCAATTCTAATGACGCCGGGGATGCCGACGGGTGCGGCGTTCGCGGTGACGGTGTCGCTGCGGTAGACGATGTTGCCGCGGGCCGGCAGTGACACGGCCGCGTCGGTGATCTGCGGCCGGCCGTTGGCACATCGTTGCCACAGCGCGATGTGCACCGCCCAGTCGTCGCGCCCTCGGGTGGAGAACTCGCGGGTGCCGTCGAGCGGGTCGACGATCCACACCCGGTCCGACTTGAGCCGCACCAGGTCGTCGTGCGCCTCTTCGCTGAGCACCGCATCCCCCGGCCGCTCGGCGCCCAAACGGCGCAGGATCAGCGAATTTGCCAGCCGGTCGCCGGCATCGCCCAGCTCCCACGGATAGTCGAACCCGACCTCGTCGCGCACCTTGAGCAGCAACTCCCCCGCCTCCGCGGCGAGATCAGCGGCCAGCGCGGCATCCGTCAGGTCATGCGCGGCCAGGTTCACCGCCCCAGTATCGCCGACGGCGGGCACCCGCTCAGAACGCCGGCCAGGGAATGGGGCGATGCCGGTCGGGTCCGGGCATCACCGGGTCGTTGAGCAACGCCTGCGTCCGGCGGATCAGCGCCGCGATTTCGGCGCTGGTGATGTGGCCCCGGAGTTCGGCGGCCAGCGGGCCGCGCAGTGCATCGGCGAGCTCGGCCACCGACTCCATGGTGGAGTCGTCGATCGGCTTGCCGGCCCAGCCCCACAGCACGGTGCGCAGCTTGTCCTGAACGTGCAGGCTGACGCCGTGGTCGACCCCGTAGACGTTGCCGTCGATTCCGTAGAGGATGTGGCCGCCCTTGCGGTCGGCGTTGTTGACGAGGATGTCGAACACCGCCATCCGGCGCAGCCGGTTGTCGTCCGCGTGCATCAGTACGACCTCGTCGCCGGCGTAGTCGTAGGCACGCAGCACCGGCAGGTAGCCGGGCTGCGGCGTACCGGTGGGGAACAGATCGACCAGGTCGGGGCCGGGCCGCGGATCGGAGTCGGCGGCGTCGCCCGGTTGCTGCACCCACAGCTGCAGCATGCCCGGACCGGCGGGGCCATCGCGAATGATGGTGTACGGCACAATGTTCCAGCCCAGCTGCGCCGACACGAGATAAGCCGACAGTTCGCGACCGGCCAGCGTCCCGTCGGGAAAGTCCCACAACGGCTGCTCACCGGAGACGGGCTTGTACACGCAGTGCACGGCTCGGGAACCCAGCGCTGCCTCACATAGGAAAGTGGCGTTGCTCGCCGAACGGATCCGCCCCAGGACAGTCAGCTCGCCGTCGTGCAGCACCTCACGTCGGTCATTCTTCGGCGTCATCGCTGGACCCGAAGAGCGCCTCGCGCCGGTAGCCGTTGGTGCGTGCGCAGATGTGCCCCTCAGGATCCAGCGGTTCCTCGCACAACGGACACGGCGGGCGGCCGGCAGAGATGACGCGGTTGGACCGGGTCGCGAACTGACGCGCCGACTCCGGGGTGAGGAACACCCGCACCGCGTCGGGCCCCTCGTCGGTGTCGTCGAGAACCACGGAAGCGTCGAATTCAGCGTCGGTGACCGCCAGAAGTTCCACCACCACGGTCTGCGCCTCGGAATCCCAGCCCAGCCCCATCGTGCCGACCCGGAATTCGGCGTCGACCGGCATGATCAGCGGGCTGAGGTCGTCGACCTCGGTGGGCTCGGGAGGTACCGGGGTGCCGAATCGGCGGTTGACTTCGAGCAGCAGCGCGCCGATGCGTTCGGCGAGGACCGCGACCTGCTGCTTCTCCAGAACGACCGACACGACCCGGGCGTCATGCACCGCCTGGATGTAGAACGTGCGGTTTCCGGGCTGCCCGACGGTCCCGGCCACGAAGCGGTCGGGTGTACGGAAGACGTGGATTGCGCGGGCCATGGCACTTCCAAAATACCGTGCTGGCGCCGCCGCCGTGCGCTTCGTCCGCCCCTCCGGGCCGACCGCCGGGCGTGTCGGCGTGCTGAGCTTGGGCCCGGCTAATCCGTCGAGCCGCCGACGACCGCGTCGCCGGACGGCTGCTCCTTGGTCTCGGGCGCGGGCGCGGCACGCAGGCCCGCCGACAGCCGCGACCCGGTGTGGTTGACATGGAGCACGAACGGCCGCAGCGGGGTGTAGCGGATCACGCTGACCGACGCCGGGTCGGCGTTGACGCGCTGGAAGCTGTCCAGGTGCATGCCGTAGGCATCGGCGATCAGTGACTTGATGACGTCGCCGTGAGTGCAAGCCACCCACAACACATCCCCGCCGTACTGCTCGCTCAGCCGGCGGTCATGCTCGCGAACGACCGCGACGGCGCGGGCCTGCACCTGCGCCAGGCCCTCACCGCCGGGAAACACCGCGGCGCTCGGGTGGGCCTGCACCACCCGCCACAGTGGCTCGTTGACCAGCTCGCTGAGCTTGCGCCCGGTCCATTCGCCGTAGTCGACCTCGGCGAGCTGGTCCTCGATGACGGCCTCGATGCATAGCGCCTGCGCCAAAGGTTCCACGGTGCGACGGCACCGCAGCAGCGGAGAGGACACCACCGCGCGGATAGGCAGGTCACCGATCCGGTCGATCAGTCCGGCCGCCTGCTCGCGGCCCTTGTCGTCGAGGTCGACGCCCTCCGACCGGCCGGCCAAGGTGCCCGCGGTGTTGGACGTGGACCGGCCGTGACGCAACAGCAAGACGGTCATGTCGCCGCGACCGTCCCCGTCGCCAGCAGGACCAGCACCGCGGTGCCCACGATGACGCGGTAGCCGACGAACCAGAACATGTTGTGACGCACCAGAAATCGCAGGAACCAGGTCACCGCGGCCAACCCGATGACGAAGGCGATCACGACGGAGACCAGCAGTTGCGGGCCGGTAGCGCTCATCCCTTCGGTGACGGGTTTGAACGCGTCGGGCAGGGAGAACAACCCTGACGCGAAAACCGCCGGAATCGCCAGCAGAAAGCCGAAGCGTGCGGCCAGTTCGCGTTCCAGTCCGAGGAACAGCCCTGCGCTGATCGTCGAGCCCGAACGCGACACTCCCGGGACCAGCGCCAGACATTGGGCGGTGCCGACGACGATCGCGTCCCGCCAATTCAATTGCTCGATGTCGCGATTGCGACGTCCGACGAACTCGGCGAGCGCGATCACCGCCGAGAACCCCACCATCGCGGTCGCCACCACCCACAGGTTGCGCACCTCGGAGCGGATGATCTCCTTGAACAGCAGCCCGAGGACGCAGATCGGGATGGTGCCGATGATGACGTACCAGCCCAGCCGGTAGTCGGCGTTGCGGTGCGACTTGACGAACAAACCGTTGAACCAGGCTCGCAGGATGCGCACGATGTCGCGGCCGAAGTAGACCAGAACGGCGGCCTCGGTGCCCAGCTGGCTCACCGCGGTGAACGACGCGCCGGCATCGGCGCTGAAGAAAACGCGCGAGACGATGTTCAGGTGCCCGGAGGAGGACACCGGCAGAAACTCCGTCAGACCCTGCACCACCGACAAGACGACGACCTGTCCCCAGGACATCGGTGCTACGGCAGACACGACGACGACCGTACCTGGTGTGGCCGCCGGGCGGCCGGGGCGCGGTGACGCTAACGCGAGACGGGCACCGCGCGAGCCACCGAGTCACGTACCGCGGCGGCTAGGCTGCGCTCATCGGTGAGGTCGATGTCCAGCACGCTGCGGACCGCGCGTGCGACGACGTCCTCAGCCTGCGGAACCGGTGCTACCAGGCCCGGCCGGTAAATTTCTACGACGAGTGAGCGGTGTTCGATGTGAAAGGAAAAACTGCGCCCATCTCCGACTTGTCCATAACCGCTGGCGAAAATGCCAGGGGTAATGTCCTCGACAGCAAACTCCTGGTCTGCGGTATGCCGGTCAGCGGTGACGGTCATGCGGTGAGAATACCTCCGCTGCACCGGTTTACACGTCGAACATGACGAAATTGGGCGCGATAACGTTCCTTAGAATTTGATTACGTGTTGAAACTACGGGAGATTTGGGTTGCTAACAGCGAGGCCGAGCCGTCTTGGTCAGGTAATTGCTTATTTTGCGAGTTTGCTGACCCTGCTCGCATTCGTCGCGGGATGTTCGTCTAATCCGCTCGACTCCGCGCCGCCTACCATCGCACCCGCGCAGCCGGCCGTCTCCCCACCGGCCCAGGATCCCGCCGGCGTCGTGCGGCCCCTGGGCGGCCGCCCACAAAGCGCCCTGTTCGACGCCGGTTCCCAGCAGCTGGTGGTGCTGTCCCCTGCCGATGACACCGCGGGGCCGGCGAGCGTCGCGGTACTCGGCACCCAAGGCGCAGCGCGGGTGATCACGCTGCCTGGCCCGGCCACCGCCATGACCAGCGACGGGCAGGGCACGGTCTATCTGTCGGGGCGCGACGGCTACGTCACGCTCAACCTGGGCAACGGACAGAGTGCCGCGACGACCGTCGAGGGCGGTCACGAGTTCACCGCTATCGCTCGCCGAGCCGACGGCCGGCTGGTGCTGGGTACCGCCGACGGCGCGGTGTACACATTGGCCGCCGACGGCGCGGTGGCCAACCGCAACAAGATCTTCGCGCGCGTGGACGCCCTTGCCGCTCAGGGCAATACGACGGTAGTGCTGGATCGTGGTCAGACGTCAGTGACCACCATCGGACCCGACGGGCGCGCTGCGCAATCGCTGCGGGCCGGCGAAGGCGCCACCACGCTGGCCGCCGACCCGCAGGGGCGGGCCCTCGTCGCCGACACCCGCGGCGGCCAACTGCTGGTGTACGGGGTGGACCCGCTGATCCTGCGCCAGGCATTTCCGGTACGTCAGGCCCCTTACGGTCTGGCCGGGTCGCGCAATCTGGCCTGGGTGTCCCAAACGGGATCCAACACCGTCATTGGTTACGATCTGAGCACCGGAATACCCGTGGAAAAGGTGCGTTACCCAACCGTGCAGCAACCGAACTCCCTGGCCTACGACGACGCGTCGGACACCTTGTACGTGGTGTCGGGGTCGGGTGCGGGGGTGCAGGTCATCGAGCGCGCGGGAAAAAGGCCGTGAACCCGGGGCCCGCGCCACGCTGGAGCCGGCTGCCCGCCGGCTGGGAAGCCGACATGTCCGACGAGTACGAGTGGGTGCCGCTGCGACTGCCGCCCGACGTGACGCGCCTCAGCGCCTCCACCCGACTGTCCATCGAGGCCGAGTACCGCGGCTGGGAGTTGACCAGGGTGCGACTCTACACCGACGGTAGCAGGCGAGTTTTGTTGCGCCGCAAGAAGACTCGCATGGAAAATCGGTTGTCCGAACAGCCGGAACAGTGACGTCGACGTACGGACTGCTGCGCGGTCTGCTGTTCACGGTGCCGGCCGAACGCGTCCACACCCTGGTGTTCGCGGGACTGCGGGGCGCCACGGCGGCAGCGCCGGTGCGCCGGCGTCTGAGCCGGTGGCTGGGGCCGGCCGACCCGGTGCTGGCCAGCACGGTGTTCGGCGTGCGGTTTCCGGGGCCGCTGGGCCTGGCCGCCGGGTTCGACAAAGATGGAACGGGGCTATCGGTCTGGGGCGCAATGGGTTTCGGATACGCCGAGATCGGCACCGTCACCGCGCACGCCCAGCCGGGCAACCCGGAGCCGCGGTTGTTCCGGCTGCCCGAGGATCGGGCATTACTCAATCGCATGGGCTTCAACAACGACGGCGCCGGCGCACTGGCGGCACGGCTTGCACAACACGTCCCAGACGTCCCGCTGGGCGTCAATATCGGCAAGACCAAGAACACGCCGCCCGACCAGGCCGTCGACGATTACCGTTGGAGCGCAAGGCTATTGGCGCCTCTGGCGTCGTACCTCGTGGTTAACGTCAGCTCGCCGAATACCCCGGGACTGCGCGACCTGCAGGCGGTCGAGTCGCTGCGGCCGATCCTGGCCGCGGTGCTGGCCGAAGCCTCGAGCACGCCGGTGCTGGTCAAGATCGCCCCGGATCTGTCCGATTCGGACGTCGACGACATCGCTGATCTGGCCGTAGAACTGGGCTTGGCGGGCATCGTGGCGACCAACACCACGGTCTCGCGCGTCGGTCTGCGCACCCCGGGCGTGGAAGCGCTGGGCGCCGGGGGCATCTCGGGGCCGCCGGTGGCCCGCCGTGCCGTGGAGATCCTGCGCCGGCTCTACGACCGGGTCGGCGATCGACTGGTGCTGATCAGCGTGGGCGGCATCGAGACCGCCGACGACGCCTGGGAACGGATCACCTCGGGCGCCTCGCTGCTGCAGGGCTACACCGGGTTCATCTACGGCGGAGGGTTGTGGGCCAAGGAGATTCACGACGGCATCGCCCGCCGGTTGCATGACGGCGGATTCTCATCGCTGCGTGAGGCCGTCGGGTCGGCGGTGGTCAACCGGGAGACGCCGCCCGGTTAGCTACCCGGCGGGGGCGCCGCCGCCGGCCGGTCCCGCGGCGCCGGACGGGCCGCCTGCTCCACCCGTGCCGGCGCTGCCGCCGGCACCGCCCTTGCCGCCGGTGTTGCCTGCCGCGGGTGAGCCGGGACTGCCGGCGCCGCCACCGGTGCCGGTGCTGCCCAGGCTGCCGCCGATGCCGCCGGTGCCACCCTTGCCGCCGCTGCCACCGGTCCCACCCGTGCCGCCGGTCCCGGACACCGAGTTGGCGCCGGTTCCGCCGATACCGCCGACAGCGGCATCGCCGCCTTTGCCGCCGGCACCGCGGCTGTTCTTGGTGCCGTCACCCAGACCCCCGTTGCCGCCGACGCCGCCGTCTCCACCGGTGCCACCGATCCCGCCGTTACCTGCGGCGCCGTTGCCGGTGCCCGCTCCGCCGACTCCGCCCACGCCGGCTGACCCACCTGCTCCGCCAGTGGCGCCGGCGCCCCTGACGCTGCCGTTGCCGCCGGAGCCACCGGTTCCACCGGCGCCGCCCTGGCCGCCGACACCGCCGCTGCCGTCGCCGACTCCGCCCACGCCCCCAGCGCCGGCGATGCCGCCCGAACCGCCCTTACCGCCGACGGCGCCATCGGCCGAGGTGCTGAGGGTGTTGCTGCCGCCGCTGCCCCCGGTGCCGCCGTGGCCGCCCAGACCGCCCAGACCGCCCTGCCCGCCCCGGACGCCGCCGATGCCCGCGCCTCCGTCGCCGCCCTGTCCTCCTGCCCCGCCGGCACCACCCTGACCGCCCGCGGTGGGTACGGGGCTCGAGACGCCTGCTTGGCCGGTGCCGCCGGTGCCGCCGGCTCCGCCGGTGCCACCCTTGCCTCCGCTACCGGTCACCCCGGCAGCGCCACCATCAGTTCCCGTCCCCGCGGCGCCGGCCAGGCCGCCGGTTCCGCCTTTGCCGCCGGCGGCACCGGTGGTGTTCACCCCGGTGCCGGTGTTACTGCCACCGGAGCCTCCGGTACCGCCCTGGCCGCCCACACCGCCCTGCCCGCCCTGGCCGCCACCGATGCCACCGAAGCCGGCACCGCCGTCGCCGCCCTGGCCGCCGGCACCGCCCTGGCCGCCTTGCATGCCGGCGGTCGGCGCAGTGCCTGACGCGCCGACTTGGCCGGTTCCGCCGGTGCCGCCGGCTCCCCCGACCCCGCCCTTGCCGCCGCTGCCGCCGTGACCGCCGGTGG